>DASRLA010000093.1:0-46345 GCA_035648715.1 Pseudolabrys sp. | reverse complement strand
AGTTCGTCGGTGCTGCCGCGGAAGGTGTCGGCGACGGCGTCGCCGGTCGAGCGCAGCGTCTGGTTGACGCCATCGGCGCGCGCCGCGATCTGCTCGGCCATGCGGTTGCCGGTTTCGGTGATGGCGCCGGTGATCTGGACGGAGCGGCTGGCCATATTCTCGATGGTGACGGAGCTCTTCTCGGCAAAGCCGGCGGCGACGGCGTCGAGGCGGGTGGTCATCATCTGTTGCAGGCGCGCCGCCAGGTTGGCGAATTCGTCGTGCACGTGCTCGGTCTTGAAATTGAGGCTGTCGGACAGGCGGTCACTGGCCGAGGCGATCGCGGTGGTGGCGCGGTCGCTGGTGGTCTCCAGGCGATCGAGCAAGGTCGAGCCGCGCTCGCTGAGCGCGTCGATCATCGAGTCGCCGGCGTGGCCGAGCGCGAGCGTGATGTGCTCGCCCTTTTCGGTGAGCGAGCGGGTGACGCGCTGCGCCACTTCGTTGACTTTCTCGGCGACCAGATCGCCGACCGAGGTGATGTCGTGCGACAGGTCGAGATGAACCGAGCCGATGGCCTTGCGTACCTGTTCGGACTGGCTGACCAGGTTATCGCGCTGGTTGGTGAGCTCGCTCAGAAGATCGCGGATGCGCACTTCATTGTCGTTATAGGCGCGCTCGAGCGCGGAAACTTCGTTATGGACGAGGGCTTCCAGTTCGGCGGCGCGCGCCAGTGCGCGCTCGACGCCGTCGCCCATGGCGGCGACTTCGCGGCGGATGGCCTGGCCGACCGAGACGATCTGTTCGCGCGCGGCGGTCTCCGGCTGCGCCAGCCGCATGGCAACTTCCGCCATCGACTCGGCGACCAGCCGCATGTCCTGCGAGCGGCTGAACATGTGGGCGATGACGTAAAAGAAAATGACCGGCACGACGATGCCGCTGGCGATCCCGGCGGTGACGGCAAGGCCGACGCGCGGGGTGGCGAGCAGCGTCTGTAATTCGGCGGTCGAGAGATAGGCGAGCGCGACGCCGCCGGCGATCCAGGCGAAGGCGGCGATGCTGGCGACGACATAAGGCGCGCGCGCACGGCGCCGCCGCAACGTTTGCAGAATTTGCCCCATGTTGGCGCGGTCGTCATTGGCGGGCTGGCGCATTGCCGGTTCGTCGGAGGCCCACAGCGTCGGCTGTTTGGGCTCGTGAAAAAGATCGGCGGTGATCGGCGCGCCCGCCGCCTGTTCATGGCTGGTGTCGCCGGCGGCGTCGCGTTCGAATGTCGGCTCGATGCGCAGGTCGGAATCGCGAGTGTCGGGATGACGGATGTTAAGCGCGTCCTCGATCGCTGAGATCGCTTGCTCCGTCGGATCCTTCGCGTCTTTGGATTTCTGCGGGTTGTTCGCCATTTCGCTCGTCGCCTCGTCGTTACGCAGGACTTAAAGATTGCCAGCCGGCGCGCCGGTAAAAAGCGCGCCAGGCCGGAGCCACTGATCCGTTGGGCTTACGGATTAGCCGTAGTTCGCCCCATCTAACCGCGAGTTTTCATCCTATCGCCTTGGCAAAGCGAAGGAAACCGAAGTGGTAAGGAGTTTTTAATCATCGTTAACCCGCTGTTAACCATAGAAACCCGGATTAGGCGGCCTTGAGGAAGAAAGATCTCGAATGCGGCAAGACGGCGGTTTCAAGGTCGTTAACCAGGCGGACCCGCGCTTAACCTAATACCGCCCGCATGGCGTCGGCATTTACCGGAATTTCGCCAGTGGCGGTCACAATCGCCGGCAACGAAACAAGGCGGAACCGGCGGGAAGTTTCTCATGGCGGCAGGCGCGAGCGAAGCAATTGATATGAACGCCGCCATCGATCGCGGCCATCTTCGCCGCATGACCTTCGGCGACCGCACACTCGAACAAGATGTGCTGGAACTGTTTGACCGGCAGGCAACCATCCTGATCGGCCGCATGCGCGCGGGCGACGCCGCCGTTGTCGGCTCGCTGGCGCACACGCTGAAAGGCTCGGCCTTAGGCATTGGCGCGGGGCCGGTCGCGGACGCCGCGCAATCTGTCGAAAATGCGGTCGGGCAGGCAGCCGCCGGTTCGGCCGGCGACGTCAGCGCGGCTATCGACCGGCTCGCCGCCAAGGTCGAGGAAGCGCGCGCTCTGATCGCGCTGCTGCTGCGCGACGCCTAGGACGTGGGTGTTGCGCCGGACTGGCGCGTTTCCTCGAATGACGATATAGGATGCGCGCAACGCCGGTTCCGGCGTCTTGCTCTTTACGTCATTGCCAAGCGTGCGAGATTGCGAACCATCCATCATGCCGAAAATCACTTTTATCGACTCCAGCGGAACCCGGCGTACAATCGAAGCGGATAATGGCGCGACCGTGATGGAAACGGCCATCCGCAACGACGTGGCCGGCATCGAGGCCGAATGCGGCGGTGCCTGCGCCTGCGCGACCTGTCATGTTTATATCGCTGAGGAGTGGCGCGAGAAGGTTGGGCCGCCGTCGCCGATGGAAGAGGACATGCTCGACTTCGGCTATGAGGTGCGCGAAAATTCGCGGCTGTCGTGCCAGATCAAAGTGAGCGACGAACTGGACGGCCTCACGGTGACCACGCCGGAGAAGCAGGGTTAGCGCCAGACGGGTGGCTCGATCAGCGTGCCGGCTACACGATCGCTCATCGCCGCGAGCGATGCCGCTGACGCTACGGCCGTAGGATGTCACGCAGTTGCAGATTTTCCAATTTTTTGTCGAGGCGGTCCTGGACGTCCGACGGAATGCGCTCGGGTTGTTTCGGCTTAGCGGTTCGCGGCGGCGTCGCGTTCAGATTTTGAAGCTCGCGCTTTTTGGAACTGGCAATCGGCGCTTTTGGTTTTACTATTGCCGACGGTAGCGGCTTGCATTCGGTGGCGTTTGGCAGATTGGTGACGCACACCTCTTGCGGCTTTGCCGGCTTGTCTTTAACGAAAACAATGTTGAGGGTATTCGTGTCGATGCGCTTCAAAGCCAGGTTAATGGTCCCCATTAAATTGACGATTTTAAAACCGGGTGTTGGATTCGCTGTCCCGGTAACCGCGAACTTAACTGTATAGTAGTCCAATGAAGGCGCCACCGGCGAGGATTTGGCGGACTCGGACGTCTGGCTCAACCAGTCCATGATTCCGAAGCTTCCATACGACACCCGCGCCGCGTCGACATCTTCGCGATAAGCCGCTGCCAAGTAATGCGGGCACTGGTAGTCTGTGAGATTAGCAATCGAGACCGAATATTTGGTGCTGCTGTCGCGTAAAACGTAGTCTTCAATACCCGCGCTCGGACTTGGGTTGAATGTGTCGGTGAGATGGTAGGGAATGACCCAATCCGCTTTCACATTCGGATTGACGTCCGATTCGACTTTCAGGCCCAGTGAATAACTTACAATATAAGTATTGAGTTTAAGCGACTCGTTCGCCGGATTCTCAGATGCAAGTTTCAACTCGCATTGGACACGCGATGCCACGTCGGACGGGCTGATGCGCGGATCGACATTAAAGCGCGGCACCGGCGAGCAGGCGACGACGCCGCCGGCGACGATTGCAGCAATACACACGCTACGCACCATGTCACGCCCCACAGCGTGTACCGTCGATTATTGGCCGTGAACTTTCGCTCCACGGTTCGAATTGCTACGTGCCAATGCCATTTTAGTATAAAAAAGCTACCAAGACAACCGTGGATTGTTTTTAGCTTTGTACCTGGGCGTCTCGCCGTGTGCTCAGAGCCAGGGGCGGACTAGACCCCCCGATATTTCCACTGCTCCAGCCGCGCCATTGCCTCCGGCGTCAGCGGCCGCGCCTTGCGTGTGGTGGTATCGAGCATCACTAGGGTGGCGCGACCGGCCGCCGCGCAAACCGCGCCGTGGAAAACCGTCTGCACCACCACGAACGACGTGCGGCCGAATTCGGCGAGCGCGGTGCCGATCTCGACTTCGCCCGGCCAATGCAGCTCGTTGAGAAAATCGATTTCCTGGCGCACCAGCACATAGGTCGCGTTGGCGATGCCGATGCTGAGGTCGGGATCGCGGAACATAGCGACGCGGCCGGTTTCGAAATAGGTCGCGAACACGGCGTTATTGACGTGACCCTGCGGATCGAGATCGGCGAAGCGAATGATGTCGCGCACCCGGTGCGGATAATCGGCGAAATTGGGCACGGCCTTGCGCGGTTTGGCAGCGGAAGTGGCGGACGGGTCGTTCACGGGGGCACCTCGGTTCGCAACCTCCATAGCCGGGCGGCGTTGACAGCGGCAAGGGCTTTGACCGACGGTCTGTCTGCGGGGCGCGTGCGGCAACGGAGAAGCAAGAATGGCGGCTGCCGCGATCAAAACCACGTGTTGCATTGCCGGTGGCGGACCGGCCGGCATGATGCTGGGCTTTCTGCTGGCGCGCGCCGGCGTCGCGGTAACCGTGCTGGAGAAGCACGCCGATTTCCTGCGCGATTTTCGCGGCGACACCATCCATCCCTCGACGCTTGAGCTGATGCACGAACTGGGCCTGCTCAAAGCGTTCCTGAAACTGCCGCATGACGAAATCGACCATCTGACCGGCCTCGTCGGCGACCGGCGCATCACGCTTGCCGATTTTTCGCATCTGCCGACGATGTGCAAATTCATCGCGCTGATGCCGCAATGGAATTTTCTCGACTTCCTGGCCGATCACGGCAAACATTTCGCGAATTTCGATTTGCGCATGCGGCATGAGGCGGTCGACCTGATCGAGGAGGGCGGGCGCGTCGTGGGCCTGCGGGCGAAGACGCCGGACGGCACGATCGATATCCGCGCCGATCTCACGGTCGGTTGCGACGGCCGGCATTCTACGTTGCGTGACAAGGCGCAGCTTGCGGCCGAAAACCTCGGCGCGCCGATCGACGTGCTGTGGTTCCGCGTATCGCGCAAGGACAGCGATACGCCGGAGACCTTCGGCCATATCGAGGCCGGCCGCATGATGGTGATGCTCAACCGCGGCGACTATTGGCAATGCGCCTACGTCATTCCGAAAGGCGGCATCGACGCGGTCAAGCGTACGGGCCTCGACAAATTTCGCGACAATGTCCTTACAATGTCGCCGTTTCTCAAAGGCCGCATCGGCGAATTGAAAAGTTGGGACGACATCAAGCTTCTGACCGTGACGGTGGATCGCCTGCGGCAATGGCACAAGCCCGGCCTCCTGTGCATCGGCGACGCCGCGCATGCGATGTCGCCGGTCGGCGGCGTTGGCGTCAATCTGGCCATACAGGACGCGGTCGCCGCCGCCAATATCCTATGGCAGCCGCTGAAAGAACGCCGCGTCACCGGCGAACTGCTGGCGGCGGTGCAGGCGCGGCGCACGCTGGCGATGCGCGTGATCCAGTGGCTGCAAGTGCAGATCCACGAAAGGGTGCTGGCGCAAGTGCTGCAAAGTGACAAACGGATAAAGCCACCCTGGGTGCTCAATCTGCTCGATTGGTTTCCGGTGCTGCGCCGGCTGCCGGCGCGCCTGATAGGCCTTGGCGTGCGGCCCGAACACGTGCATACGCCGGAGGCCTCGCCGGCCAAATCTTGAATCCGTCCCCCTAGTTCGCAGCCGGTGCGACGCTCGCGGTCTGACCGCTGCGCTTGAGCGCGTCGGCGACAAAGCCGGAGGCTTTCATGTCCTCTACGAAGGTTCGCAAATAGGTGGCGCCCGCCAGACGGCCTTTGGGCGTGCCCATGGCCTGCTGGATTTCCATGAAATGCCCCTCCATCACGCGCATTTCAGGATGCGCCTTCGCATAGGCTTCGAGCACCTGCCGCACGCCACCGACGGCTTCGAGCTTTTCCGCGATGAAAAAGTCGATGCCGACGTTGCCGCCGCCCCCCGAAGCGCGCAGGAGGGTGGCGTTCTTGATCGTGCGCGAGAGATAAAGATCGTAAGCCGACTTGAGCCCGACCGCGATGCGCACGCCGGCGCGGTCGACATCGGCGATTGCCTTCAGCGGGGAATCCTTCGGCACCATATAGGTGCCTTCGATGATGACGTAAGGCGCGGTGAATTCGATCACGGCGGCGCGCACCGGCTCGATGGCGACGAAGGCGATGTCCCAGGCGTTGGTGGTGGCGCCATCGAACACCTTGCCGGCGGCCTCATGCGGGATGAGTTCGACCGGAACGCCCAGCCGCTTGCCGAGCTCGCGCGCGAGATCGGGCGTGATGCCTTTGGCCGCGCTGGTGGCGGCGTCTTTCTGCGCCAGCACGCCGTTGCCGAAATTGATGGCGGCGCGCAGTCGGCCGGTCGGCGCAAGGTCGCGCAGCACGGCCGCATCGGGTTTGGAAGACATTGGCGGCGCTAGCTCCTGACCGGGAAAAGACGCCGTGAACCGGCGCCCGCGCCTTCATTAGCATGTCAGGATGGCGGATTCACCCGGGGCTGCGCCGCGCTCCACCGCCGCGCCAGCAGGATGGCGACCGCGAACGGAGCAAGCAGCACCAGCCGGCTCTGATAGCGGTCGACCGGATGCGAGAACACGCCGCAGATCGCGGCATTGCCGGCGAGCGCCAGTAAGATGATGAGACAGAGCGCGGCCGGCTGCGGCGCTACGCGCAAGCGCCGGCGAAACGCGAGCGCCAGCACCAGACCCGCGACGGCAAAACCTGCCACCGGCACATAAAGCCAATTAAGCGGGGCGACATCGAACCGCTCGGCCTGCTGGCGCGCACTCATCAGCGCCGGCAAAAATTGGGGAATGAACTCGCGGAAGGAATTGAAGGTCGGCTCGTTATCATCGAGGCTGATCTCGGTAGCGAAGCTAGCAAATTGCGCCAGCGTCGCCTTGACCGCGGACGTGATGTGCACCAGCGGATAGCGCAGCAAGGTCGCGTTGATGATGCGTTTTTCTTCCGGCTCGTAGCCTTCCCAGCCGCCGAGTTCGTAGAGCGGTGAATTGCCCCACAGCCAATCGTCGGCGAGGGCGGGCAGTTTCGATTGATAGGCGCACAGGCGGATGGTCGAGTCCGGGCATTGGTCTTCGAGATAGCGCGCGATTATGCCGTCTTCGATCAGGCGGCCGAAGAGGAAAGTGGTGCCGCCGGGCGTGAAGGCGAAGCTGCCGGTGAGCACGAGGTTCGATATTGGGCAGAGCGCGATGCCGGCGGCAACCGAGGCGGCGGCGAATTTCAACCGCAGCTTGGGCAGCGCCGGCAAGGTAATCCGGCGCGCGACCCGCATGAGAATAAAGAGCGCGATGACGATGCCGACGCACAGACCGGCAAGGGCCATATGGCTGGCGATGGAAAATGCGATGATGGCGGCGCCCCCCCACCGTTCGGCGCGCGACAATTGTTCATGCGCGAAGGCGAGCAGATAAAGCGAAAGAACCGCGGCGGGAAAGAAAATATCCGGCATCAACTGGCCGGCGAACCAGGGCAGGCTGGTGACCGCGCTCAGCATCGCGACGATGCCGAGGGCGAGCCAGGGCCGCCCGCCCAATCCATTGACGCGTAAGGCGATCATAAACAGCCAGACCATCATCGCCGCCTGCGCCACCACGCAGGGCCAAAAGGCGAACGGAATGCCGAGATCGAGGAAAAATCCGTACAGCGCCGAACGCCCGTTGGCTATGGCGTAGAGCATCGGCGCGGTAAAATAGCCGCCGGTGTCGGGAAAGATGAGCGGGAAGCCGTTCCAGATCGCCGGCGCCAGCAGCGCGGTCATCATGCCGGCGCAGGCTATGACCCAGGGCAGCGACCAGGCGATTGTGAAGGCCGGAAAGGCCGGGCGCACGCCGGTGGCTTGCACCGCGATGGCCCGCGCACCGCGTCTCGTCGCCGGTATGTCCACCATTCGTATGCCCCATCCGACTCGCCGGCACAGCCCCGGTGCCTGCAATCCAATGCTTTGCAATGCAAAAAACGCGCCGCTGGATGAACGCGGCGGACGCAAAATGGTTCGAAATTCGTGCGTTCGTTCAGGCCGGCAAAATGTCGCGGGCGGCAACTGGCCCGGCCGCCGTCGCGCGCCGCTCGTATAGACGCACCAACGCGACCGCCGCGGCAAAGGCGGCGAGCCAGACAATGCGCGCGCCGTAGCGGTTATGCGCCGTGGCAAAAATCCCGAACACCAGCGCATTGCCGAGGATCGCCAGCGCCATGCAGGCGGCGAATTCGCCGATGTCGTTAAAGCGCGCCCGTCTTAAAGCGGCGAAGGCGATCAAAGGCAGCAGCGCCATCGAAAGCCAGGCGATCGGCCGCTGAACGTCGTTGATGAGGGTAAAGGACAGCGTACCTTGCTGCTGGCGCGCAACCTTCATCGCGGGCACGGCCGAAGGCACGTGCGCTTCGATCTCGTGATAGCTGTTCCAGATCCAGTTGACGATGCCGGCGCCGGTATCGACCAGCGTCAATTGCTTGAGAGTTTCGCCGGCAACCGATTGGAGTTGAAGAAGCGGATAATCGACGATGCTTTCGAGCGCGATGCGGCGCATTTCGTCGCGCATCCCGTCGAAGCGGCCGAGTGTGTCGAATACGCCTTCGCCCCAGAAAAAATCATCGGCGTCGGCCGGCAGTTCGGTCTTATGCGCACACAGTTTGAGGCTGGGGTCGGGGCAATGGTCATCGAGATATTTCGTGACGATGCCGTCTTCCAGCATGCGTCCGAAGGTGAGCGCGATGCCGCCGGGCGTCCAGCCGATGCGGCCGGTAACCGCGCCGTTGGCGGCAAAGACCATGACAAAGCCGAGCACTAATGCTGCGAGCGCGGGCGGCATGCGGGTAATCGGAATGCGCGCGGGATCGATCAGGCGGATGAGGGCAGCGGCCGCGGCAAGCCCGAGCAGCACCGCCATGGTGGCGGAATGAGTGGCGGCCGAGGTGGCGACCAGCAAAGCGAGCGCAATACGCTCGCCGCGGGTGAGCGCGTCATCGCGCAGCAGCAGGAGATAAAGCGCGAGCACGCCAAGCCCCGCGAAAATATCGGTGAGCAGGATGGTGGTGAGGAATGGTAGCGTGGTGAAGATCGAGAGCGCGGCGATCATGGCGGTGAACAGGCCGGGGCGATTGCCGAGGCCATGCGCGCGCAGTGTCAGCGCCATCACCCAGATCGTGAGGCCGGCCTGCACGACCAGCACCGGCCAGAAATTCCACCAGCCGCCCGCCACCAGCAGCAGGCCATAAGGCACTGAGCGGTTGATCTCGAGCCTATGCTCGAACCAGGGTGCCAGATAGCCGCCGGTGTCGTATTGCAGAAGTGGAAAGCCGTTCCAGATCGCGGGCGCGATCAGGATGAACGCGCAGGCCACAATGGCCAGCGCCCATTTCGAGCGGTCGCTAAGGTGCATCGTTAAGGTCTCCCGGCGCCGCCTTTGTACCCGGCTTGACGCCGCGCGGGCTAGGGGGAAATCTCAAGGCCATGTTCGTCTCCTTCTTCAACGACTTGAAAGCCGCTGGCGTGCCGGTCTCCTTGCGCGAATACCTCACGCTCATGGAGGCGATGCAGGCCGACCTCGCGCAGCGCAAGGTCGAGGATTTTTATTATCTGGCGCGCGCCACGCTGGTGAAGGACGAGCGCAACCTCGACAAGTTCGACCGCGTTTTCGGCCACGCCTTCAAGGGGCTGGAGTACATCGGCGAAGCGGGCATGGAAGCCGACATCCCGGCTGAGTGGTTGAAGAAGCTCGCCGATAAATATCTCACCGAAGAAGAAAAGAAACAGATCGAGGCGCTCGGCGGCCTCGCCAAATTATTGGCGACCCTGAAAAAGCGGCTGGCCGAACAGAAGGGACGCCACCAGGGCGGCTCGAAATGGATCGGCACCGGCGGCACGTCGCCGTTCGGGAACAGCGGCTACAACCCGGAGGGCATCCGCATCGGCGGCGAGAGCACGCATCGGCGCGCGGTGAAGGTCTGGGATAAACGCGAGTTCAAGGATCTCGACGACGACATCGAACTCGGCACCCGCAACATCAAGGTGGCGTTGCGGCGCCTGCGCAAATTCGCGCGCACCGGCGCGCCCGACGAGCTCGATCTCGACGGCACCATCAAGGGCACCGCGCATAAAGGCTATCTCGATATCCAGATGCGCCCCGAGCGCCACAACGCGGTCAAGGTGCTGCTGTTCTTCGATATCGGCGGTTCGATGGATTGGCACATCAAGGCGACCGAGGAACTGTTCTCGGCCGCGCGCACCGAGTTCAGGCACATGGAGCATTTCTACTTCCACAATTGCCTGTACGAGAAAGCGTGGAAGGAAAACCGCCGGCGCTTCCAGGCGACCACGCCGACATTCGACGTGCTGCGCACCTATCCGCACGATTATAAAGTCGTCTTCGTCGGCGATGCCTCGATGTCGCCCTACGAGCTCGCGGCGCCCGGTGGTTCGGTCGAACATTATAATGAGGAGGCGGGGGCGATATGGATGGAGCGCGTGCTGCGCACTTATCCTTCGAGCGTGTGGCTCAATCCGGTGCCCGAACGCGAATGGGACTTCACCCATTCGATCCAGATGGTGAAGCAGTTGATGGGCGGGCGGATGTATCCGCTCACGCTGGACGGGCTTGATCGGGCGATGCGGGGGTTGGTGAGGTGAGCGATAAAATTTGTAGGGCGGGTTAGCCGAAGGCGTAACCCGCCGTCAGATTGAATAGCAATCGATTGAATTGGCGGATTACGCGGAGCCTGTCATCGGGCGGCGCCTTGCGCCGACCCGTTGGCTAATCCGCCCTAAGGGCTAACACTTGACGCGACAACGGTAGCCCGGATGAGCGCAGCAAAATCCGGGGCGTTGCTCGCGTTATGTTATATCCCGCATTTCGCTTCGCTCCATGCGGGCTACAGGCTCACTCCAATTCCATCCGCAAATTCCTCCCCACCGCGCTCGCCGCAGTGTCGCCAGCGTCACCGATCCGTTATCCGATCGAGTAACCGGTCCAGTTGCCATTGCTTGCGCTGCGCTTTCATTATTCCGTCTCGCCTGGCCGCAACCGCGCCCCATGTAAAACACGGAGAATTTGCACGTCGTCCTGCTCGACGGTGTAGAATATTAGATAAGGAAATCGGCCGGCAGGCGCCATCCTTACGTCAGGTTCGTCGGTCATCTCCGCCGATTTGGGAAACATTGCAACGCGGGAAACGTCGTTTCAATTGCCAAGCCGACAGTCGCAGCCGCGCGCGGATTGCGTTCGATCAAATAAGAAAGAATATCACCAAGGTCGCTAGAGGCTGTTGCTGAATAGCGAACTCTCATGCCGTCCGGCGAAAGCCATTGAATAGTTCGGCGACTTCTTCATCGCTCGCGAAGCGACCGTGGCGCGCATCATCGAGGCCCCTGCGAACCGCGGCGCGTTCTTCGTCGGTCAGCCGATAGACCCCAAAATGCTTGGCCTCGGTGTCGATCATGAAGCGCACCAACTCGGCCTGCGCTTCGTCCGGCCACGTAGCGGCGCGTTCCATCAGGGCTTCAAGTGTTTTGGTCTGACTCATAGGTTCAATTATATCACGCGACTGGCCGGGGCGAGCCACAAATTCGTGACGCAAAGACGTTCCAATTCGGGCCGGCGCTTCATCCGCCGGCCCGTTGAAATCCACGTCAGATCAAACTTAGCAGCCGCTCGAACCGGAAGCCGAGCCGGTGGTCGAGCCCGAGCCGGTGGTCGAACCGGAGCCAGTGGCCGAATTGGCGCCGAGACTCGAATTGGCCGAGGAGTTCGGCGTGCTGGAGCCGGTGGTCGAATTCAGCCCGGTGCCGGTCTGATTGGTGCCGGCGGTCGGGCTGTTGAGCGCCTGGTTGCTGGTGCCGAGCGAGCCATTGGCGGCCGTGCTGCCGGAAGCCGACCCGCAGGGATGCGCGCTCAGGTTAGGATTGCTCATCGAGCCGCTGCTGTTGAGGGAGCCGGAACCGCTGCTGGATCCGCTCGTGCCGCCCGGCGTCGCGCTGGTGGCTCCGCCACCGGCTGCACTGCCGGCGCCGCCAGCGGATTGCGCGACGGCAAAACCGGCGCTGCCGGCGATAAACGCAGCGCTGAGCACTGCGAGCATTAGTTGTTTAGGTTGCATTTGGTGGCTCCTTGGGTTTGTTTCCCCCGTCCGACGCCAACGTGATGCGACGCGTGTAGTTCGGCCCGCTCGCATTAAATTTGGTACGGTTGCGATGCGTGCTAAACGGCGGCGCTGCGCGGACACGTTTTGTGTCGTGCGCTCACGGAACTTGAAGCGATGTCCTTGCCGTCCATCCCACCGATCGCGTCCGCCCAAATCCCGCAGATCATCCTGCTCACTATCGCAGGCGCGGCGTGTCTGATGCTGATCGCGGAGTTGCACGCGCGGCTGGTCGTGCCGGCCCAAAAACCAGCGGCCAAAACGACGACGCGCGAGCGCGCCAAAGCGACCGTCAGTGCGCTTATCGTCATCGTGCTGGCGAGTGTCGCGCTATTTCTGATCGCCGGGCTGATCGGACTCGGCTTCGGACCGTTCTATCTCGTCATCTGTTCGGCGCTGGCGCTGATCGCGATCTTCACGGCACTGAGCAATCCGCGCATCGCGCGGCGCGTTGAGGCATTGAGCGCCGCGCGCCTGGTGGCGCCGGTGACAGCATTCGTGATCGCCTGCCTGGCGCTGGCGCTGTTTTTCGAGGCGCTGGCCGCACGGCCCGCGCTGCCATTTTAGGCCGGCGTCTTTACGGTGTCGAGCCGCATACCGAGGTCCTCACTTATGTGTGCGACGCCTGTGACCTGACCGAAGTCGTCGTCGTGCCGATGCCGCGGCAGCCGGACGAAACGCCTGCGGTCGCCGCGCAGCAATAGCGCGCGAACGGCCAGGACCCTTTGGCTATCGCCTGATAGCTCTTTCGAATCGGCGGAATGGCCCTATAATTGGTCCGTCCATCAACAACCGAAAGGAGGTGATCCAGTGTCTCATTGTCTATCGCCGCGGTCGCCGGCATTCGTGAACTGGATCCTCGCCTCTGCCGAGGTCCAACTCAGGTGATCTGAAGATCGCTCTTTAGATTGCCTGGCTCACGTGTGTGCGGAGGGGTAACGCCGCACACGACCGGGCCACGGTCTGACAATGGAAGGGCTGTCCGATAAGGGCAGCCCTTCTTTTTTGTGCGTGCGCGCGGCGCGGGTATAAAAAAATCGCCGGGCGTTGCGGCCCGGCGATCCGTCGGTTCGAATTTTGCGAAAGCGTCAGGCGGCGTTAGCGGCCTTGATCTCGGCCGGCGCTTCCTGCGTCTGCTGCTGGCGCTGAAGGTTCATCACATCGCGCATGACGCGGGCTAGATCCTTGCGGCCGGTTTCGAGCGCGCCTTCAACCACGGCGCGGTCGAGCTTTTCACGGCGCAGCGCGGCGCTCAATTCCTCGATCGCCTGTTCGGCCAGTTGCTTGTCGTTGGCCTTCTCGACGGTCAAAGTTTTGATCCGGGCGTTGAGCGCGGCGATCGATTCCTCGGCGCGTCCCAGCGCTGCTTCCTTGGCGGTATAGGCGCGGGTGAGCGCCGCGCCGCGTTCCATCAGCGTGCCGCGCGCCTGGTCGATTTCCTTAAACTCGCTTTCGCGGCGGATGCGGTCGGCTTCCAGTTCGGCCAGCCGCGATTGCAAGACGTTGCGCTCGTTGACGACGTCGCTGAGGCGGCGGTCGAAGTCGCGGATCTCCTCGGCGCGGGCGAGCAGGTGTTCGCGCGCCTCGGTGAGCAGATTGTCGGTCGACAGCGCGCGCGCCTGCAAGGCTTCGAAGCGCATGCGCTGGCTGGTGAGATCGTGATCGTGGCGCTCATTGGTTTCGTCGAGCGCGGTGGTGAGGCGGGCGCGTTCGTTATTGACCTCGGCGAAATTGGCTTCGACGTGGCGCAGGCGGCCCTGCGAGGCGTTGAGCGCCGCTTCGGTCTCGGTCAGCTTGCGCGCCAGGCGGGCGGCGTCGGTGGATGCCTTTTGGAGCGAAGCCTGTTGCGCGCGGTTTTCGTCGTCGGCCATCAGCAGGCGCTGGCGGGCGGCGTTGAGGTCGGATTCGAGCGCGATGATGCGCTTGTTGGTGGCGGTGAGCCGCTCGTCGAGCCGCTTGTTCTCGTCCCGCAGGGCGGCGTTTTCGCCAGTCTCATGCGCCAGCCGTCCTTCCAGGTCGATAACCTGGGCGCGGCGGGCCGCGATATCGATGGCGATCTCGGCTTTGGTGGCTTCCGCCGTGCGCAGCAGATTCTGCGTGGTGGCGAGATCCTGACGCAGCGCGTTGCAGTCTTTTTCGGAGGCCGCGATCTTCTTTTCGAATTCGGCCAGTTCGTTGCGCGCCTTGCCGTAGGCTGCGCGGGTGTTGTTCAGCAGCGTTTGCAGGCTGATCTTTTCCGACTTCTCGGCTTCGTAGGCGCGCAGTGTTTTGCTGACCGGGTCGGCCAGTTTGCCGACGGCGGCCTTGATCGAGTCGAGCTCGGCGATTTTGGCGTTGGCATCGACCAGCAGGTTGCGCAGCGTTTCGTTGTCGCCGCCGATCTGGGCGCCGAGCGCGGAGAACAGCTCCTCGTCGAGTTCAAGCGGGTTTTCGGGCAGGCTGGCGGCGGTTGGCGAGACTTGCGCCAACTCTTCGAAAGCGTCCGGCTTGCGGGCGAAAAGGCCCCCAAATTTGTTCATAAACGTGATCCTTTTTGCGCCGATCCGCCCGGCCGAAGCGACGCAGAATCACTTGGTAATCTCTCCTAACGGAATGTGAACAAAGTCGGTAAACGGCGAGTTAACGGCCTGCGGGGTGTCCACGAATATCCCGTTTAATCAATTGCTTAGTGTCATTTCGGACGAAGATTCGGCGAGCCTCGACGGTGCAAAAAGGGGCGTCGAGCGGCAAGATTTGCCGGGGGATAGCCGGCTACTGCCCCACGGCTGGCCTAGACAATGGAACCGCAGCGGCCGACAAGTTCCGTGCGATACCAGTTTCATGTTTTACCGGGAGACCAGGATGATTAGGAAATTTGCCATCGCGGTCGCCGCGATCGCGGCCTTCGCCCTCGCCAGCCAGAGCGCGCAAGCGGGCGGACGGCACCACCACCACCACCTCGACAAGCGCGTCACCGCGGTCGCCATCGGAGCCGGCGTTGCATCGACCGCCGCCTTCTTCGCCATCAATGACTGGAAATGGAACGGCTGGAGCAACGGCAGCGGTCTGACGCGGCTCGGCGCCTGGGGCGTCACGACCATCGGCTGCGTGGTGGTCTCGCCGATTGTCGCGACGGCGGTGCTCAAGCGGCCGCTTTCCAACCGTGAGGCCGGCGTGCTGATCGGCTCCTGCGTCATTCCGATTGTCGGCGGCTGGCTGGTCAACGCGGCCTATGACGCCCATCCGGAATGGGAGCCGGGCTATAAGCCGCACAGGCATCACCACCACAAGCATCACAAGAAATAGTCGCCGCCGGGCGTCATGTCCGCGCGCAACGCAAAACGCCGGGCCGGTGAAAATCGGCGCCGGCGTTTTTCGTTCTCTTTGCGCTCACGCGCGTTTGGCGATGAACAATCCTTCGCGCAGGTGGAAATAAAGCCCGTCGGCGCCATCTTCCGGGTTGAGCGCCGCCTTCACCTCGGGCGTGAGCTGGGTAAGCATGGCGCGCAGCAGCGCCTTCATGACATCGTCGTAACGCTGCGACCAGCTTTTGAATTCCATGCGCTTGTCGAGTTCTTCCTCGTGCGCGATTTTGAAACCGGCCTTGGCGATGGCCGTGCGCCACTCCGGCATGGTCCAGGCGCGCAAGTGGCTGGGATCGCGCAGGCGCTCGAAGGCATTGATGTAATCGCCGACCGGTCCGGCCGGCACGATATTGTCGACAACGGCGATGGTGCCGCCTTCTTTGAGCACGCGATGGCTCTCGGCGAGATAGTCGGGAATTGAATCGAAGTGATGCGGCGCGATCCGGCAGGTGACCAGATCGAAACTGCCATCCTCGAACGGCAGCGTCTCGGCTTTCGCATAGGTCGTGCGCAGATTGGAAAGCCCGCGCTTGGCGGCTTCGGCTTTGACCATGTCGAGCATTTCCTGGGTGATGTCGGTCGCCCAGACGCGCGCGACATGCGGCGCAAAGGTATAGGCGACGTGGCCGCCGCCGGTGGCGATGTCGAGCACGCGCCAGGTTTTATCGGGGGCGGTAAGGGTGACCAGCCGCTCCAGGCTTTTGCCGAGCGAATGCGGGGTCGAGGTGAGATAAAAGGCGGCGTTCTTGCCGAACTGTTGCTGCGATAGCGTCTGGCTCATTAGAGATTTCCGGTTTCTGCGCGCGTCCGGCATGCGCCGCGGTGGAAAGCCGAATTCATAGCCGGTTCGCATCGCAAACGATACCGGCTGTTTTGGCCGGACAGCTTTTCCAAAAGCTTTAAGTAAGCTCAGCCGGCGGAGCCGTCGCCGCCGCTCAGGTCGTCATAGCCATGACGGTTGGAATAAAACACCAGCGCCATCAGGCCGCCGCCGACCAGAAGCGACATCAGGACGCCACCCGCAATGGCGACATAACCGTAAACCGGGATATCGGCGCCGCCGAAATGCATCCAGGCTTTGCCGGCAAACCAAAGCGCGGCGGCCAAGAGGGCAAAAAGCGGCACGAGGATATAAAGTTTGCGCATAGCCTTGATATAGGACGCGGCCTGGCTTTGTCACAGGGCGCCGGCGCACAAAAACGGCGCCCGGCCTTCCGGCCGGACGCCGCGTTAAAGCAGACGAAGGACGCCTTACTTCTTGGTCGAGCTTACTTCTTGGTCGGGCTGCCCATCGGGGTCATCGGCTTTGTCGCGCTGTTCGAGCCGGCGCCGGTGGTCGAAGTGGATTTCGAAGCGGGTTCATAATAGGCGAACTTCGGCGCGTTCTTCAGTTCGTCCTTCGAATAGCTGACGGTGACCTTCTCGATCGCGGACGAGTCGGCCTTGCGCGACACCTGCAGCTTGTCGAACGGAATGGCGACGCTCTTTTCGCCGACGCCGAGGAAGCCGCCGACGCCGATCACGACGGCGTTGATCTTGCCGTCATTGGCGATCAGCACGTCATTGATGTCGCCGATCGATTTGTTATCCGGACCGTAGACGGTGGCGCCGATCAGTTTGGAGCCGCGCCAGTCGGTCGAATCCTGGTTCTGGATAAAGTTGGCCTGGTCGGCCGTGGCCGCGCCCGAGGTCGAGGACTTCGACGTCGTGGCCGACTTATCCATCTGGGTATCCAACTTATTCATCTGCGTATCGGGCTTGTTCATCTGCGATTGCGTCGCGGTATCGGGTTTCATCGCAGTCTCAGGCTTGGCGGATTGCGCGAAAGCCGGGGTCGCCAGCACGACGGCGAGCGCGGCAGCGGTAAGGGTGTGTTTCATCATTGAGCGTTCCTCCACATCGGAATTGGATTTGCAAACAGAGAAGCAGCGCTTGCGGGGATACGCGAGCACCACATAACGCAAGAACGCGGGGGAGGGCCCCGCGTTCCATTGTTGCGAAAATGAATATCGCGCGTTCGTGCGCCTGAGCGGCGGCGTTACGGCGTTATTCCTTGTCGGCGCTGTGCGCCGGCTCGGAACTTCTGGCGCGCTTACCTTTGGCCGGCGTCTCGTCGTCGCCGGTTTCTTCGACCGCAACCGCGACTTCTTCAACCACGACGCCGCGCCGCAGCGCCGATCGCAACGTGCCGACCTCGCTTTGCAGGCGCGAATTGTCCTTGCGCGCGGCTTCCAGCGCGCCTTCCACCACCGCGCGTTCCATGCGCTCGCGTTGCAGCGCGGAATTGAGATCCTCGACGCGCTTTTCGATGTTGCTGCGGGAAACCTGCACGTCGGCCTCGAGATGGCCGTTGCGCTCGGTCAACGCGGCGATTTTTTCGTCGGCGCGGGCGAGCGCGGTTTCGCGCGCCTTCAGCGTCTTGGTCATCGCATTGGTGCGCTCGGTCAGCGCCACGCGCGCCTGCTCGAGGTCCTTGATCTGACGTTCGCGCGCCTCGTGCGAGGCTTCGATCTGTGCCAGCCGCTTTTCGGCGTTGTTGCGCGAAATGGTCGCTTCCACCGACTTGCGGTCGAAGGCGCGCACTTCTTCGGTGCGGGCGAGCAGGTTCTGACGCGCCTCGGTGAGCAGACGCTCGGCGGTGGCGGCGCGCGATTGCAGCGCGTCGAGACGCATGTTCAGGCTGTTGCGTTCGGCCTGATGATGTTCCTTCGATTCATCGAGCGCGGCGGAAAGGCGACCGCGTTCGGCATAGGCCTCGGCGAAGCTCGACTCGACCTTGCCGAGCTGGGCGCGGGTGGCGGTCAGCGTGTTTTCCGATTCGGTTAGACGACGGGTGAGGCGGGCGGTTTCATTGAGCGCCTGGTCAACGGCGGCTTGCAGCGAACGCTTTTCGTCTTCCAGCAACGCCAGCTTTTCCTGCGCGGCGGCGAGTTCGCCTTCCAGTTCGACGATGCGCTTTTCGGCGGCGTCGAGCTGATCCTGCGCGGTGCGGCGGGCCTCGCCGAGCGAGCGGCGTTGCGCCGTTTCCTGCGCGAGTTGGCGCTCGAGTTCGGCGATCTGGGCCGCGCGCGCGTTGATGTCGTCCGAGAGTTCGATGCGGACGCTTTCGAGGCCGCGGTTCGACTCGCGCGCCAGTTCGAGGTCTTCGCGCAATTTCTCGGTTTCGGCTTCGAGCGCGGTCGCCTTGCGCTCGACCTGATAGAATTCGGTGCGCAGCGTGTCGTAGGCGGCGCGCGATTCAGCCAGCATGCCGGACAGGCCGAGGGTCTGCGATTTTTCCTGCTCCAGCGCGCGTAGCGTCAAATTGAACGGCTGCACGATCTTGTCGAAAGCGTCCTTGAGTTCGTCGAGTTCGTTGATCTTACGGCCGGTGTCGCTCAACAGATTGCGCAGGACTTCGTTTTCCTCACCCATGCGCGAGCCGACGTCGGAAATATTCTCGACACTGATCGGCCGATGGACGACGTTGCCGTTACCATGACTGCGCGGCGGGCCGAGTTCGCCCTTGCGGCCGAACAATTCCGAGAACTTAGCCATGACTGTACTCTCCAACTCGGGACACGCACATCATACGACGGCGAGCGCCACGTACGTACGGTTAAGATATTATATACCTTTGGCGATTGGAACACTCACGACGGCGCGGCGACGCCTCGGGCGCTGCTGACCGCGATCATGGTTAATGGCCATATACGGCTGAAAATCTGGGCAGCGGTGTCATTGTCTTGTAGACGATGGCTATGACTGACCTTTCCACGTCCGCCGCCGCCAGCGATGTCGCTTATTCCTACCGTCCCTCGCTTCTGGGCGCGGCTTGGGTATTCCGGCTGACGGAAGAGGGTTTGATCTGGGACGCGGGGCGTAGATCCGGCCGCATTCCCTATCGCGCGATCCGCCGCGTGCGGTTGTCATACAAGCCGGTGAGCATGCAGTCGCAGCGCTTCCTTCTCGAAGTCTGGGCCGATAACGCGCCCAAGCTCGAAATCGTTTCCAGTTCGTGGAAAAGCATGGTCGAGCAGGAGCGGCTGGACAAAGCCTATGCATATTTCGTGCGCGAACTGCATCGCCGTATCGCGTTGGCGCAATCGTCGGCGAATGAAACCGTCCGTTTTGAACATGGCAGTGCGCCGCTGCTCTATTGGCCAGGGCTCACGGTCTTTGCCGGTGTCGCGCTCGGGCTTGCGTGGTTGACGGTGCGCACCTTGCAGGCCGACGCGAGAGGTGGCGCGGTTTTCATCGGCGCCTTCATGCTGCTGTTTCTTTGGCAGGGCGGAAACTTTTTCCGCCGCAACCGGCCCGGCGTCTATCGCGCTGATGCGCTGCCGGAAATGTTGATGCCCAAGGGTTAGCGGCGTGGACGATACCCAGTCCAGGGAACCTTTTTGCCCAGTCCAGGGAACCTTTTTGGTTCCCACGCATCTCTTCATTTAGCGCTTGGTTTTTAACCTTGGAGGCGGCCATGTCTAATCCAAAATCGACAGCCCAGATTGCGGGCCATCCCATTCATCCGATGTTGATCCCGTTCCCGATCGCTTTCTTCGTGTCCACCTTCGTCGCTGACCTGATCTATTGGCAGACCGGTTCGGCGGCGTGGGCTACGGCGACGGTATGGCTGCTGGGTGCGGGACTGATCATGGCGGCGCTTGCGGCCGTCATGGGTCTCATCGACGTTCTCGGTGACGTCCAGATCCGCAACCTGTCCGACGCATGGCTGCATGCCGGCGGTAACGTCGTGGTGGTCGTGATCGAACTCTATAATTGGTACTCGCGCTATGACCATGGCGCCGCGGCGATTATACCGACCGGCCTCGTCTTATCGTTGATCGTGGTGCTGATCCTGCTCTCCACCGGCTGGAAAGGCTGGGAAATGGTCTATCGCCACCGCGTCGGCGTTTCGGATTTCTAGGTTGGCGCACGCGCCGAGAACTGGTCAGACGTAACGCATACCGATGCGGCGGTGCGAGAGTCCCGATCGAGGAGAGCGGCAGGTGCTTGACGCGAAAAATGGCTTGAAAATGGCTTGGCGGTCGCCAGTGGCGCCGCTCGTAACCGCGCGACTTTATCTTATCTGGTCGCCGGGTCGAGCGACTTCGGCGTCACGAAGCGCTCCAGCCGCCCGGACTGCGGATGCAGCTTTTTCCATGCGTCGAAGGCGAAATCGATAACCACCAGGCCCATGGTCGGCAGGCCCTCGCGCAGGCGCTCGCGGGTATCGATGTCGCCGGTGGCGACCAGCGTCAGCGCGACCTCATGCAGCGTCGGGTTATGACCGAGGATCATGAGCGAGCCGGTATCGGCCGGCGTATCGCGGATGAAATCGAAAATGTCGGAAGCCGCGGCAATATAAATCCCGTCGGCCGTGACGGCTTGCGGCGTCGCGCGCATGGCGGCGGCCATTAGTTTCCAGGTCCGCTGGGTGCGCAGCGAAGACGATAGCGCCACCCGATCGGGGATAAGCGCGTGGCTCTCCATATAGGCGCCGATCGTGCCGGCGTCGCTTTCCCCGCGCTCGGTGAGCGCGCGGTTGCGGTCCGGCTTGCCGGGCTCGCCCGGTTCGGTCTTGGCGTGGCGCAGCAGGTAAAGTCGGCGCATGGCTTGCTTCTGGAAGATAAAAGGCGGCCAAAGGCTAAGGATCGATTTCGAGTCGATGGCAGTTTAGCATGCGCGCCGCTTAAAACTGGCGTATGGCACGGATAGCAATGAACCAAGGCAATAGCACGACGGCGGGCTGGTACGAGGCGACCCGTGTGGACAGCCCGGAGCGCGACCGGCTGACTTTCGACCTCGATGTCGATGTTTGCGTCGTTGGCGCGGGGCTGGCCGGGCTGACGGCGGCGCGCGAAATGGCCAAGCGCGGCTGGTCGGTGGCGGTGCTGGAGGGCGGGCGGATCGGGCAGGCGGCTTCCGGCCACAACACCGGCTTTGTGCTGCCGGGATATTCCGAAGGCATCGACGAGATGGTCGAGCGCATCGGCCTCGACCATACCAAGCAGCTTTGGGCGCTGTCGGAGCGCGGGCTCGACTATGTCCGCCGCACGATTGACGAGAACAACATGCCGGGCGTCGAGCCAACGCCAGGCTGGCTGCACGTCTATCAGACCGACAATGAACATGACCTGCGCGCTTATGTCGAACGGCTGCGCTGGATCGGCGCCGATGTAGAAATGTGGACCACCGAACAGGTTCGCGCGCAACTCGTCAATCCGCGTTATTTCAACGCCGTTCATTTCCGCAACGCCTTTCACATTCACCCGCTCAATTACGCGCTTGGTCTGGCCGCGCTCGCCGAGCAGGCGGGCGCGCGCATTTTCGAGGACACCCCGGCGCTGTCGATCGATCCGGCCGGTGTGCGCAAACGGATCGTGACGCCGAACGGACGCCTGCGCGCCGCGCGCGTGGTGCTCGCCGGCAATGTGCAACTGGGCGCGCTGATGCCGGAAATCGCGGCGACGCTTTTGCCGGTGACCACCTTCGTGATGGTGACCGAGCCGCTCGGCGACAGACTGCACGAACTGGTGCGCTATCGCGGCGCGATTTCCGACACCAACCGCGCCGACAATCATTACCGCATCGTCGGCGGCAACCGCCTGCAATGGTCGGGGCGCATGCGCGCCTGGCAGGCCGACCCGCGCTGGATCGGCAACGGACTAGTCGCGGACATCCGGCGTAACTATCCCGAACTCGGCCCGGTCGAGATCGCGCACCTGTGGAGTGGCACGCTCGGCCGCACCGTGCATCGCATGCCGCAAATCGGCGAAATATCGCCGGGCGTCTGGCTCGCCTCCGGCTTCGGCGGCCACGGGCTCAACACAACGGCGATGGGCGGCGAATTGGTGGCGCGCGGCATTGTCGAAGGCGATGAGACCTGGCGGCTGTTTGCGCCTTACGAACTGGTCTGGGCCGGCGGCAAATTGGGCCGTGTGCTGGCGCAAGGACTTTATTGGGGCCGCACGCCGCGCGAGCGGCTCGCGCAAGGGCTGGCGCGCTGGCGCGAACGCCGCAAAATCGCCAAGCGCGAGCGGCAGGCGGCGTTGGCGCGGGCCTTACCGGTGCTGCCGCCCGTGATCGTGCCGGCGGCCGAACTGGCGATGGCCCTGCTCGTGGAGGCGGCTGTGTCGACAATTCCGCCGACCGGTGCGCCGCCGCCGGGCGAGGGTGAGCGGCGCGGAAATCGCAGCAAGCGGCGCAAAGAGGATCGCGCGAAAAAGCCTAAAAACGAGCCCAAAACCGAGCCAAAGACGGAGCCCACCGCGCCGGCATAATCGGCGCGCCTTCAATAAATTAGGTGGGTATCGGAATGCCCTATTCCGCCAGCGCGCCGGCCATGAGATAAGCTCGCCGCTGCCGTCCCTCCTTTAGGCAATCCGTATCCATGCGCCCGATCGCTCTTTGCGCCGCCGCTTTGCTTCTGGCCGGCTGCGCCGAAACCACATCAACGCAAGGGATTGGCGGGCTGTCGGCCAGCGCATCGCCGCGGCCCAAGACCATCGTGGTTTCCGATTTCACCGTATCGTCCGATCTGGTGGTCATCGACCGCGGCTACACCGCGCGGGTGGAGCGCAAGATCGGGCAATATCCCACTTTCGAGCGCAAGCAGCGCACGCTCGAGCGGGTAAACGACGAAATCGTCGCCACCATTATTGCCACGCTGCGCGAGGCCGGCCTCGATGCGCAGCCCGGCGCCGAGGAGGGCGTGTCGCTCACCGACCGCGTGCTGATCGTGAGCGGGCGGCTCGTTCCGGCGGGTTCGTCGGCGAAGAAAAACGAGGCCGGCATCGGCGGCGGCAAAAGTGGCGCGGCGGCAGAGATAGCGCTGTCCAGCCTGTCGAGCTTCGGCAAGAAAAAGCTGATCGGGTTCGATGTCTCGCCCACGGGCGGCAAGAAAGGTCCGGGCGGCAAGACGGCTGCCGCGCTCAATGCGTCGATTGCTGCGGCGGTTGGCGACAAGGCGGCGGTGAAACTATCGCCCGACGTCGAGACGGTCGCGCGCGCCATCGGCCGCGCCGCCGGCGACAAGATCGTGGCTTATGCGAGCGAGCAAGGTTGGCTCGCGCACCCGGGCGAAGGCGGTGCCGAGGAGACGAAACCGGACGCGAAGCCGGACGCAGCCTCCGATAAGGTTAAGCTGCCGGCCCCGCATCCGGCGAAAAAGCCGGAAGCGTAACGCAAAGCCCGCCCGCCAGGGCAGCGCCCTTTGTACCTTGACATCAATCCTATATTAGGCGTATATTCTACGTGCCTTGTCCTGCTGAGGGCGTCTTCGCGAGGCGTCACGACGATGGGACAACCTTGATTGGGCCGATACCGGGTAGACCCGGCATCGGCGGTCGGTGCCCGCGGGCGAAGGAAAACGCATCCTTCGCGCTCGGGCGGCGTCGGGGCTCCGCCCGGGGGCAATAAGACCCCTCGCCAGAAGCTGGCTGACGGCGTGGGGGAAACCCTTTGCCGAAAGCGCGGCCCGGCCGCCGGAAGACACCGCATGGAGCGCCGCGGGGCGCAGCGTCCTTCGCCAAAGGACGCGCGCACCTCGCAAGGTGCGGAATTAGATGTGCGCCTCGCGGCGCTCCATCCCCTCGGCATCTTGCCGGGGGAGCGAAAGGGAATACCGGCGCCCCCGCGCCGTAAAAAAATAGGGGCGATGACGCGCGTCTGCTGTTTGAAAATTAAAGAAGTTTTTATCGACCTTCTCTCCGCGCCATAAACGCCAGCCGCTCAAACAAATGCACGTCCTGCTCGTTTTTCAACAACGCGCCATGCAAAGGTGGAATAAGTTTTTTCGGATCGCGTTCGCGCAAAATTTCCAGGCTGATATCCTCGACCATCAGAAGCTTCAACCAGTCAAGCAATTCCGAGGTCGACGGTTTCTTCTTGATGCCGGGCACGTCGCGAATTTCATAGAACAGCTTGAGCGCTTCGCTCACTAGCCGCTGTTTGATGCCGGGGAAATGCACCTCGACAATCGCTTCCATGGTGCCGGGATCGGGGAAGCGGATGTAGTGAAAGAAACAGCGGCGCAGGAAAGCGTCCGGCAACTCCTTCTCGTTGTTCGAGGTGATGATGACGACCGGACGGCGGCGCGCTTTCACCGTCTCGCCGGTTTCGTAGACAAAGAATTCCATGCGGTCGAGTTCGAGCAGCAGGTCGTTGGGAAATTCGATGTCGGCCTTGTCGATTTCGTCGATCAATAACACGGGGCGCTCGTCAGCGGTGAAGGCGTCCCACAATTTTCCGCGCTTGATGTAATTGCGGATGTCTTTCACGCGCTCGTCGCCGAGCTGGCTGTCGCGCAGGCGCGAGACCGCGTCGTATTCGTACAGACCCTGCTGTGCCTTGGTGGTGGACTTGATGTGCCATTCCAGAAGCGGCGCACCGATCGCTTTGGCGATTTCGAGCGCCAGCACAGTCTTGCCGGTGCCAGGTTCGCCCTTGACCAGCAAAGGCCGCTCAAGCGCGATCGCGGCGTTGACCGCCACCTTCAGATCGTCGGTCGCCACATAAGCTTTAGTGCCGTCAAACCGCATGAATTCCTCGCTTTTTCGCGGCCGACACTACGGACGAGCGCGGGGCCCGGCAAGCCGAATTGGTGTGGTTTTTGAGCGGGATGCTCTCACAAGCGTGATCGTCCGGTGATGCACAAGTGAATGGCTAATATGCCAGAACGTATTATGTCAGGCGCACGAAACAGCGGCCCGCTTGCATCGTTCCGGGGGGTTTTGCCGTAGCTTAAAATGACAACGTGGAATGGGAGATACGAATGCGCCGCTGGCTGATGAGTTTGGTTTTTGTGCTGGCGACGGCCGGGCTTGCCGTTGCGCAAATGGCGCCGCTACCGAAGCCGGGTCCGGGGCAGGCGGTCGCCACATTCGCCGGGGGCTGTTTCTGGTGCACGGAAGCCGATTTCGACAAGGTGCCGGGCGTAGTCTCGACCACCTCCGGCTACACCGGCGGCAGCAAAGTCAATCCGACTTACGAGCAGGTTTCGGCCGGCGGCACCGGCCATGCCGAGTCGGTTGAGGTGGTCTATGATCCGCGCAAAGTGTCGTACCAGCAGTTACTCACTTATTACTGGCGCCACGTCGATCCGACCGTGAAGAACCAGCAGTTCTGCGACCACGGCAATCAGTACCGCACCGCGATTTTCGTGCACAACGAGGAAGAACGAAAACTGGCGGAAGCCTCGAAGAAACAGGTCGAGGCCGAACTGAAAAAGCCGATCTATACCGAGATCGCAGGCGCGGGGACATTCTATCCGGCCGAGGAATATCACCAGGACTTCTACAAAAAGAACGCCGTCAAATATAAATTCTACCGCTGGAACTGCGGCCGCGACCAGCGGCTGGAACAGATTTGGGGCTCGCACAAAGGAGAAGGCTGATATGATCCACCGGCGCGCCCTGTTGAAGGCCGGCGTTGCGCTTTGCGCGTTCGCCGCGATGAGCAAGCTCAGTCAGGCAGGAACAACAACAATGACAACAACCGACACCGATACCAAAGTCGATTTCAAGCACTTGAGCGACGCGGAGTGGCACAAGCGGCTTAATGCGGACCAGTATTACGTGTTGCGCAAGCACGGCACCGAGCGCGCCGGCACTTCGCCGCTCAACGCCGAAAAGCGCAAAGGTACCTTCGCGTGCCAGGGCTGCGATCTACCGCTGTTCGAATCGTCGACCAAGTTCGAGAGCGGCACCGGCTGGCCGAGCTTTTACCAGCCGCTGTCGGGCGGGGTCGGCGAGACGAGCGACCGTTCGTTCTTCATGACGCGCACCGAAGTGCATTGCAGCCGCTGCGATGGTCATCTCGGCCACGTCTTTAACGACGGCCCCAAGCCCACCGGGCTGCGCTACTGCATGAACGGCGTGGCGTTAAAGTTCGAGCCGGCATCCGCTTCCAACAGCTAGCCCGGCACCGGCAAAATCTGCCGGATCAGGCAAGAAAGCACCCTCAATGGCGGCCCTTAAGGGGTCGCCGTTTGCGTTAAATTATTGATTTACTTAGCCTTTCGGCGTGGCATAGGGATTGCGATGGTCTCCATGGCTTCGTGTGCGCGGGCCCATTCGGGGGGCGCGCGGCCGACATTGGAGAAAGTGTCATGGGTATTTTCGGTGCGCTGACCACGGCCGTTACGGGTATGCAGGCGCAAGCCTTTGCGCTGCAGAACATCTCCGGCAACATCGCAAACTCGCAAACAACCGCCTATAAACGGACCGACACCAGCTTCGAAGATCTGATCCAGGACAACATCCCGTCGCAGCAAAAGGCGGGCAACGTGGTCGCCACTTCACTCGCGACCAACACGGTGCAGGGCGACATCCAGAGCGCCTCGGTATCGACCTTCATCGCGGTTAACGGCCAGGGCTTCTTCGTGGTGGAGAAGCCGGAAAGTTTCGCCGACAATCGCCCGACTTTCTCCGGCGTCGATATGTATACGCGGCGCGGCGACTTCCAGCTCGACCAGAACGGCTATCTGGTCAATGGCGCCGGCTATTACCTGATGGGCATCCCGATCGACTCCACCACCGGCAACCTCGCCGGCAGCGTGCCGCAGATGCTGCAATTCCAGAACGGCTTCCTGCCGGCGCAGGCGACCACCGAAATCGACTATCGTGCCAACCTAGCGAGCTATCCGCAGACGGTCGATCACGACACCAGCGTGCCAGGCTCGGAACTGCTCAACCCATCGAATTTCAGCGCCAATCCGATCAATGGCGTTCTGGCGAACGCCAAATTTACCGGTAGCGGCGCTTCGGTGTTGCCGGACGCCGCGGCGGTACTGACGGGATCGGCATCGCTGACCACGCCGGTCCTGAGTTCTGCCGGCGGCACGCTTGATATCAATGGCACAAGTGTCACCATCAATGCCGGCGACAACGCTGCTGCAATTCTGGCAGACATCAATGCCCCTGCCACAGTTGCGCTCACCGGCGTTACGGCAACCCTTGATGGCGGTGCTACCGGCAAGCTCGTTCTCACCAGTGCCGACGCATCGACCAATATCGCGATCGGCAGCGGCAGCACGTTTGGCTTGCTGACAGAACTCGGCCTCTCGGTCGGCACTACCAATGCGACTAACCTGCTGACGCAGAATATCGCCGCGAGCGGCCAGACGATGACCCTTACCGTCGGCGCCAACACCACACTCACGCTGAACTTCGGCGCCGGCAATATCGTGACCCTGGCCGATTTGAACACCGAGCTCGCCACGCTGGCTGGCGGCACTGCGTCGGTCGATCCGACCAACGGAAATATCGATGCGGTCGCCTCGTCCAGCACCGATACCATCACGGTCGGCGGCGACGCCACAGCGAGCAATTTCGGCATCCATACGTCGACCGCGCTGCCGTCGAACGGCAGCGTCGTTGGCCAGGACGTCACGGCGTTTCTGAACGAATCGATGTCCGGCGGCGCCATCACCGCCTACGACACTTCTGGTTCGGCGGTGAACATCCAGTTGCGCTGGGCGAAAGTCGATTCATCGTTGCTCGGCGCCGGCCATTCCGACACCTGGAATCTGTTTTACCAGGCCGACTCGAATGCCACCGGAATCAACCCGTCCTGGGTCAATGCCGGCACCGATTACACTTTCGGCCCTAACGGCCAGCTCAACCCGCCGGTCAACGCGGTCACGCTTTCCAACGTGACGGTCAACGGCATTCCGCTTGGCGATATTCGCTTGGTGCACAACACCAGCGGCATTTCCCAGTTCGCCGATTCCAACGGCACCGTTCAGGTCAATATGTTGCAGCAAAACGGCTATGCCGCCGGCCAGTTGCAGTCGATCTCGGTCAGCGACAAGGGCCGCATCGCCGGCACTTATTCGAACGGCCGCACCATCGATCTCGCCGAAGTCACGCTCGCCAATTTCAACGGGCCCAACATGCTCAAGCGCGCTGACGGCGGCTCGTTCTCGGCTACCGCCGAATCCGGCACGCCGACCTATGGCGGCTCCGGACAGATCATCGGCTCCTCGCTGGAAGGCTCCAATACCGACATCGCCGACGAATTCACCAAGCTGATCGTCACCCAGCAAGCCTATTCGGCCAACACCAAGGTCATCACCACCACCAACCAGATGGTTCAGGATCTTCTGAACATGCTGCGGTAATTCGCGCTCCCGTTCGGGCGCGGACAAGTTAGCAGGAACGGCAGCCGGCCATGAGTCTGACACAGGCGCTCGTCTCCGCCATCTCCGGGCTGAAGGTCAATCAGTCCGCGCTCGCGCTGGTGTCGGCGAATGTCGCCAATGCCAGCACGCCCGGCTATGTGCGCAAGACCGCGACCGAGGTCGCAATCGCCGGCAATGGCACCGGCATTGGCGTGCGCATCAGTTCGATCCAGCGCCAATTCGACTCATACGTACAAAGCCAGTTATGGACAGAAAACGCCGGCGCCAGCTACGCCACCACCCGCGCCAACAGCCTCAACCAATTGCAAACGGTCTATGGCGATCCCGGCTCGGACGCGTCACTCGAAACGGTCTACAATAATTTCACCAGCGCGCTGCAGGCGCTGTCGAGCAGCCCGGACGATCCGGCGGCACGCAACCAGGCGCTCGACGCGGGACAGTTGCTGACCCAGCAGCTCAACAGCATGAGCAACGGTATCCAGAGCCTGCGTGGGGACGCCGAGCTTGGGCTGAGCGACGCGGTCAGCCAGGCGAACGAAGCCATGAGTCAGATCGCCAAGCTTAACCAGCAACTGGCCGGATCGACACTCAACGATAGCGCCACCGCGACCATGGAGGATCAGCGCGACAATTATATCGGTCAGTTATCCCAGCTCATGGACGTCAAGGTCATCGCCGGCGACCATAACCAGGTCTCGGTCTATACCAATTCCGGCATTCAGTTGGTCGGCAACCAGGCCGCCCATCTCGATTTCAACCCGCAAGGCACGATGGCGGCGAATGCGTTGTGGACGCCGGACCCGACGACGCGCGGCGTCGGCACCATCGTGCTGAGTTCGCCGAACGGCGGCTCCGTCGATCTCATTCAGTCGAAATCCATTCGCTCCGGCACCATCGCGGCAGACCTGCAATTGCGCGACAGCGACCTGGTGCAGGCGCAGAACCAGCTCGACGCGGTAGCGTCGGCGCTGGCGGGCGCGCTGTCCGACAAAACGACGCAGGGCGTCGCGGTGTCGCCCGGCCTGCAACAGGGTTTCGACATCGATATTTCCGGCCTTTCGACCGGCAACAAGATCACCATCAACTACACCGACCAACTCACGAATACGTCGCACACCATTTCGTTGGTCCGGGTGGACGATCCGTCCGCGCTGCCGTTACCCGATACCGCCACGGCTTCGCCCAATGATAAGGTCTATGGCATCGACTTTTCGGCTGGCATGACCACGGTTTATGGCCAGATCGCCAATGCCATCGGTTCCACCGGCATGGTCGCTTCCAATACGGGCGGCACGACGCTGCGCGTTCTCAATGACGGGCCCGGCAATATCGTCGCGGTCACCGGGGTTTCGACAACGCAGACGGCGACGACGCTGCAAGGTGGCAGCAGCGAATTGCCATTTTTCACCGATGGCTCGGCGAATTATACCGGCGCGATCGGGCCGGCCGGCTCGCAGGGCGTTGGATTTTCCTCGCGCATCACGGTCAACGGTTCGCTCACGGCCGATCCGTCGCTACTGGTTAAAATGACCAGTACGACGGCAGCCGCCGACAGCACACGACCGGATTTTCTCTACCAGCAACTGACCGGGAGTTCGCTGCAATTCGCGCCGACGTCCGGCCTCGGCACGGCTGCAGCACCCTTCACCGGCACGATCACGACCTTCGTACGGCAGATGATCAGCGTGCAGGGCCAGGCCGCCGACACCGCCAGTAGCTTGAAGCAAGGCCAGGACGTCGTGCTCAATTCGTTGCAGCAGCGCTATGACGACAGCGCCAATGTCAACGTCGACCAGGAGATGGCCAATCTGATCCAGTTGCAAAACGCCTACGCAGCCAACGCACGCGTTCTGTCGGCGGTGCGCGACATGATCAATACGCTGATGCAGATGTGAGGGTGATATGACGACGTCAACAATCGGTGGAACAACCGCGGCCAACATCCAGTCGCTCATCAATCTGCGCAGCCAGCTCGACGATCTTCAGCGCCAGCTCAGCACCGGCAAGAAGTCGACCACTTATGCCGGCCTCGGACTTGGCCGCGGCGTGACGGTCAGCCTGAACTCCCAGCTTTCGGCGATCAATTCATTCGACCAGACCATCAGCAACGTATCGACCAAGATCAGCGTGGCGCAGTTGTCGCTCGGAAATATGTTCGACATCGGCAACAGCCTGAAGACGGCGATGGCGCAAGGCAATTCCGGCGGTGGAACCCTGGGGGCGACCGCCGTGCAACAGAACGCCAATATCTCGCTCGATGAGATGATCGGCGATCTTAACACTCAGGCCGGCGCAGGCTATTTGTTTTCCGGTCGCGATACCGACAAGGCGCCGGTCAAGACCTACGATCATATCCTCAACGGCAATGGCAGCCAGGCCGGCCTCAAGCAGATCATATCCGAGCGCAATCAGGCCGACCTCGGCGCCAATGGACTCGGACGGCTGACGTTAAGTTCGCCGAGCGCCGGTACGGCGACTCTGACCGAAGATGCCACTACATTCGGCATGAAAATAGCGTCGGTTACCTCGACGTTGAGCAATGCCACGGTCTCCGGCCCGACCGGTTCGCCGGCGACGATGTCGGTCGATTTCACTGGCGGCAACCCCAGTCCCGGCGATGCCATTACGATGCGTTTCACAATGCCGGACGGCTCGACCGAAAATATGACCATGACCGCCACGACGGCTAATCCGCCGGGGGCAAACTCTTTTACCATCGGCGCCAACGCGTCCGATACCGCGGCCAATTTCCAGTCGGGGATGACCAGCGCTCTTGGCACGCTCGCCGCCACCTCGCTGACGGCGGCGTCGGCGGTACAGGCGTCGAACGAGTTTTTCAACGCCGACGCCAACAATCCGCCGCTGCGCGTCGATGGTCCCCCGTTCGACAGTGCGAGCGGGCTGGTGGCCGGGACCTCCGCGAATTCGGTGATCTGGTACCAAGGCGAGACCGGCAGCGATCCGGCGCGCTCGTCGGCGACCGCGCGTATCGATCCTTCGCTCACGGTCAATTATGGCGTGCGCGCCAATGAACAGGGCATTCGTTCGCTGCTGCAAGGCGTTGCAACCATGGCGGCTGTGACCGTTCCGAACGACGCCAATACGAGCGCCTTGAGTTCGGCGTTCAATCAGCGGGTCGCTCCGTCGCTCAATGGTACCGCCGGCGGCCAGACCGTTTCCAACATCCAGACCGATCTCGCCAATGCGCAAGTCGCACTCAACAGCGCCACGCAGCGGCATGCCCAGCAAAGTTCGACGCTCTCGACTTACCTCGATCAGATCCAGGGCGTGTCGAACGAGCAAGTTGGCGCCGAGATATTGACGCTGCAGACGCGGCTGCAGGCGAGTATGCAGGTGACCGCGATGCTCTATCAAACCAGTCTGGTCAACTACATGCCGCCCGGCGGCTAAACGTCCGCGGCTTGGCGAATTAAAATAACGAATATAAAAAAAAGCCGCGGCAAATGCCGCGGCCTTTCGTCGATCTACGATATCCTCGCCGAAAGCCGGTGCGTTCAGGCGCGGCCGAGCAGCCCGGACGCCAGTTCGCGATTGATGTTGATCAGGGAGCCGAGGTTTTCCGGCTTGGGGTCCGCCAAGGTATTGATCGTCTGCTTGAGGACGAAGATGCCGAGATTGGCGACGTTCTGGCGCACGGGCGCCGGCAGCGGGTTTTCCGGCCGGGTCACAGAGGTCACCAGCACTGACCACAGCTTGCGGTTATTCAACAGCGCGGCACTGAGTTCGGACTTTTTGGCGTCCCAGGAGTCGCGGATGGCCTGCAATTGCGATGCCGCGAACAGCAGCTTGTCGGCTTCCATCTCGCGCGGGCTTGAGATTTGGTTCGATACTTTTCCGTAGGCTTTCGCCGCATTCGTCATTTGCTGAGGAGCTCCTGCTCGTAGGTGATCAACTGTTTTGCCTGCTTGAGAGCTTTGTAGAGATCGCCCGTTAAGATATGATTATTGATAATTTCGATTTGGCCCCAGGTACTTGGCGCCGCCTGCACAAGGTCGCGGACAAGGGCGAAATAGGTCCCATGCTGCTCCCGGGCGTCGCGCGACGTATACATTAATAAAATGGAAAGATAGATCCGCTTGGCGGGGGTATTGGCCTGCTCCGCGGTCATGATGTCTTTTTCGCGGATGATCGGCACCTTGCCATCGATTAGAAAGGTGGTTCGCCGGTCGGAATTGGTCAGGACGCACTCGCCGATCAGAATGCGCTCGCCTGGTTTGAGTTCGACTTTCAATGCCATGGCTGTCTTTCGGGCGATGATGTGCGAAGGCAAATTATACGCCGGTTCTTATCCCGATTTCACGCTTCCACAAAAGCAAAACGGCGGAGCCGAGGCCCCGCCGTTCCGCCATGTCTCGGATTTGACGTTCTTACTGGAAGAGCGACAGCACCGCCTGGTCGGCCTGGGCGGACAACGACAGCGCCGTGGTCGACAGCGACTGGCGGGTCTGCAAGGCAAGCAGGTTGGCGCCTTCCTGGTTCGAGTCGGCGAGGACGAGGTTGTCGGCGCCGGTCTGTAGCGAGTTGATCATGGACTTGGTGAAGTCCTGACGGGTCTGCACGACCGATAGCGACGAACCGAGCGCCGAAGCCTGGGTGCGAAGCGTGGTCAACGCATCGGTCAGGTTCGTGCTCAGCGTATCGAGCTGCGTGTTGTCGCCGAACTGGCCCGCGGTCCCGGCGGAGATGCCGAGGCTGGAGCTGGTGATGCCGAAGCTGTTGCCGGAAGCGTCCTTGGTCTGAATATCGACCGAAGAGGTGCCGGTTTCGTTGAACGACAGCTTCAGCGTATCGCCGTTGAGCAGGTTAACGCCGTTGTAGCCCGAGTCCGACGCGGTGGTGTCGATCTGGGTACGCAGGCTGTTGAACTGCGTCAGCAAGCTCTGGCGCACGTTGCTGATCGTACCACCGCTGCCGGCAGCGATCGTGGCGGTGTCAGTGGATGCGCCCGTCACATGATGGCCCGACCCGTCGAAACCGGTCACGCCAAGCGCGGTCGTGGTGGACAGGTTGTTGATGGTCAGCGTGCCGGCTGCAACCGAAGCCGAAACCTTGCCGGCCAACTGGGTGTTGGTGTTAATCGCATCGGCCAGTTCGGCGGTCGTCAGGGCGTGGTTGGTCGCCGCCGTGCCGTTGCTCGACGTGGTGTTGCCGGTGCCGAAGCCGAAATCGGCCGCGGCGGTGCCGGTGCCACCAACGGTGATGGTGCCGCCGGCGGTGTCGCTCAGAGAGATCTTGCCGCCGCTGAGAGTGGCCAGAACAGTCGAGCTGGCGGCTCCGAGGTCGGAGTTGATCTGGTCAACGACGTCCTGCGCGCTTTCGCTGTTGTCGAAGGTGCTGGTGTCGATCGAGGTGCCGTTGATCGTCAGCGTGTCGGATGAGTTGTCGTTGCTGGTGTCAACCGCGGCGCTGCCGGTCAGGGTGGTGACCGTGGCGTTGGTGTGCGTATAGGTTCCGACCGAGACGTTGACGCCGCCGCCGATATCGAAGGTCAGCGTGTTGTTCGCCTGGGTCGAGGTGTTGTTGGTGGCCGTGTTGGAGCCGGGCGTAGCGGCAGCGGTGCCGGTGCTCGAGTCGGAACGGGCCTGCGACACGGTCGCCTGCAATTGCTGGACCAGCGAGGTGATCGCGGTCAAGCCGTTATTGGCGGTCTGAATGGTCTGAATGCCGTTCGACATCGAGTCGAGCAGGCCGCTCAGATCGCTGGCGCGGGCGCCGAGCGAGGACGAGGTGAAGAAGTTCAGCGGATTGTCGAGGGCCGAGTTGACCTTCTTACCGGTGGCGAGACGATTTTGCGTTGTCTGCATCAGTTGCGCGGTGTTCTGGAGCGAAAGCAAGTTCGCCCGAACGCCGGCGGAGAGAGTGATACCCGATGACATGTCAAGAACCTTTCTGGTTTGCCATTCTGGCTATTGAACCCGCGCCGATCCAACGAGACGGCGTGGGCTTCTCGCAAAAAGTCGCATAAGGAATGTAACGGAGGGTAAAAGCGCATGGTTAACGAGTTAATAGCGCGCGATTTTGATGCTGAATTTTGCCGCCGGCATCTTTACCGGATATTCATGTCTCCTAACGCACCGTTAAAATCGGCGGCATCGCGACTTTGATCCGCCTGGGATTTCCGCCGAACGTTCACGACCCGGCGGTGGTTCCGAGTCGATAAAAATTGAATCGGATGCTTCGAATTATTGTGAGTTGAGGCGGCGGCGAAAAGGAAAAGGCCGCCTTGGCCGGTCGGCAAGGCGGGTTCTTTTGTTCGATAAAGCGCGCTAGCGTCCGGTCTTTTAGAGCGTGCGGCTGATCGCGAGCGGCTGGCTTGCCTTGGGACCGGGCGTATTCGTGCGCCCCGAAGCGCCGTAGGTGGATGGCGCCTGTTTGCGCGCGAGTTCGCCGGAGACGCCGCGGATGATGCCCTCGGATACCGCGTGCGATGTCGCCAGCACGGTCAGATTGGTTTGCAGCAATGCGCGGAATGCATCATGCCGCTTACGCAATTGCTCGAGCGCATCGGGAAGGCTCTTGGCGATGATGTCTTTCGCTGCTTTCACGCGCTCCGTCTCGGCGGCATAGGCGCGGGCGAGTTCGACTTTTGCCTCGTCCTTTTCCAAGGCGTTGACCAGGCGGCCGGCGCGCAAATGCTTTGTTTCTTCTTCCACCGCCGCGGTTAGCCGGTCCATGATCGTATTGAGATTGGCGATGGCCTTTTCGGCTTCGCTCGCGCTGGCAATCGGCGCGAGTTTCGGGGCGGGGTTCATTGATGGGCCTCCTGTTGCTGCAGCAACGATGAATAGACCTGGTTGGCGATGCCGATGCCGCCCGCCTTGGCGAACGACTTGGAATACTCGTCGGTCAGGAACGAACGCCACACGCCGGTGGCGCCGCTGCCGCCGAACGGGCCTTCGCCTTGCAAGCTGGTAAACATTTGCTGAAACATCGAGTTCAGGAATACCGCCTCGAAGTCCTGCGACGCCGCTTTGGCTTTCGCCTTGCTGCCCTCGCTGAATTTTCCGGCGATGGATTTGGACGTGGTTTGCGCGACGGACTGCGCCTTCATCAGATCGAGCGCGCTCAGGCCCGGCGGCGGCATGGCGATACCGGTTGCCATCACATCACCTCGATGTCGGCTTGGATCGCGCCGGCCGACTTGATCGCCTGAAGGATGGCGATCATGTCGCGCGGGCCGATGCCGAGGGCGTTGAGCCCATCGACGAGTTGCTGGAGCGAGACGCCGTCTTTGACCACGGCGAGTTTCTTGCCGTCTTCCTGCACGCCGATGCGGGTGCGCGGGACGACCGTGGTCTGGGCGCCGCGCGGCGCGAAGGCGCCGGGCTGGCTGACCTGCGGTGTCTCCGAGATGGTAACGGTGAGGTTGCCCTGCGCCACCGCCACCATCGAGACCCGCACGTCGCGGCCCATGACGATGATGCCGGAGCGTTCGTCGATGACGATTTTGGCGCTGAGATCTGGTTCGACCTGGAGCTGTTCGATTTCGGTCAACAGCGAGACGACGTTGCCCTTGTATTGCTGCGGAACGGTGATGCCGACGGTGCCGGGGTCGAGCGATTCAGCGGTCGGTACGCCGATATAATCGTTGATCGCCGCGGCGATGCGCTTGGCCGTCGTGAAATCCGGATTGCGCAGCGCCATGCGAAGCTGGTTCTGGCGATTGAGATTGAATTCGATTTCGCGCTCGATCAGCGCGCCGTTGGCGATGCGGCCGACCGTCGGCACGCCGCGCACGATCTTGGCGGCCTCGCCTTCGGCCTGGAAACCGCCAATGGCGACCGAGCCTTGGCCGACTGCATAGACGTTTCCGTCCGCACCCAGGAGCGGGGTGACCAGCAGCATGCCGCCTTGCAGGCTCTTGGCGTCGCCGAGCGATGATACGGTTACGTCGATGCGGGTGCCTTGCGTTGCGAAGGCGGGCAGGTTCGCCGTTACCATCACGGCGGCGACGTTGCCGGTGCGCAGTGTCTGGCCGCGGATGTTGACGCCCAAACGTTCCAGCATCGCTTGCAGCGACTGGCGCGTGAAAGGAATGTTATTGAGGGTATCGCCGGTGCCGTTGAGGCCGACCACCAGGCCATAGCCGATAAGCTGGTTCTGGCGCACGCCCTCGATATTGGCGAGGTCCTTGATGCGCGAGGTCGCCCCGGCGTGAGCCGAGGCAAACATGACCAGCATTACCGCCGAAACGGCAGTCCAAAACGTCCGCGTCATCACTGCTCCCCAATGTGACGGTTGACTGCTCTAATCATTGCGAATGCCGTGCCAAACCGTGGCGCAGGTCTAAGACTCTGACAGTGCTTTGGGTTTGGGTTTATGGAGGCATTGCGTGCGCCGGCGCGCCCGGCAGGAAAGGTACTGGACGGTAGTTTTTGCCGGGCAATTTACTCGCGGTTAACCATACCGGAGCAGATTCCAGGGTATTCGGAGACCGGCCAATTCTCGGTCTGGAGTCATTTGCAATGCGCATCAACGCCACCCAGGGAGCCAAGGTCGCCAGCGCGCCAACGTCTGCGCGCCGCGCCGGTGGCGGCACCTTCACCGTCAGCGAGCAGGAAACGCCGCGCGAGACGACAGGCGCGAGCGCGCTGCGTTCGGTCTCCAGCCTCGATGGCCTTATCGCCTTGCAGGGGATCGAGGGGCCGGCCGAGCGCAAGAAGCGCGCGGTTGTCAGAGGCCGCAAGGCGCTCGACGTGCTCGACACGCTCAAGCTTGGGTTGCTGGATGGCCAGCTCGATGGCTCGACGCTGGCACGGCTCAGGGTCGTGGGCGACGGCCTGAGCGAGGAAACGGGCGACGCCGGCCTCGACCAGGTGATGGGCGAGATCAACCTGCGCGTCGAGGTGGAACTGGCCAAGGCCGGCATCCGCTAAGGCGAGAAGCGCTCGCTGGACCGTCGCGAACCGCGAACCGCGAACGACGCCCGGCTATTAACCGAAGTCATTGAACTTTCACATCAATCTGCCAAAGCAGGTATCCTGACGAGGATATTGTCGCCCGGCGGTCGCCCGTATATAAGCCTGCCGCACCGGGAGGGGCTTCGGCCGGTCAATAATAAAACAATGGAGTGGGTGGGATGTTGGCCAAAGTTAAGCCTTATCGGCCGTCCGATAAGGAGCCGTTCATGAACGAGCGCCAGCGGGAGTATTTCCGCCAGAAGCTGCTCGACTGGCGCGAGGATATCCTCAAGGAAGCCAAGGAAACGCTGCTGCACCTGCAGGAGGAAAACCAGAACCATCCGGATCTGGCCGACCGCGCCTCCTCGGAAACTGACCGCTCGATCGAGCTGCGCGCGCGCGATCGCCAGCGCAAGCTGATCTCCAAGATCGACGAAGCGCTTGGCCGCATCAACGAAGGCACCTACGGCTATTGCGAGGAAACCGGCGAGCCGATCTCGCTGCGGCGGCTGGAAGCGCGCCCGATCGCGACGCTGTCGGTGGAAGCGCAGGAACGGCACGAACGGCGCGAGCGGATTTATCGGGACGATTGAGAGCCCGTTGCGCATAAACGCGTTGCGTGGATTTTTGGATTTCGAAACGGCCGGGATTTTCCCGGCCGTTTTTGTTTTTCTTATCCCTCCCCGCCTTCGGGGAGGGTGGCGAGCCATAAGCGCGTTGACGCGCGTCTTCGACGCGCTATGGCGAGCCGGGTGGGGGTGTGCGGCGAGTTTACCCCACCCCCGGCGCTTCGCGCCGGACCCTCCCCTTTTCAGGGGAGGGATAAAAAGCAGACGTGCGTCATCACCCCTGTTCTTTGCGCCCGCCTTCGCCTTTCAGGCTCCAGCGCGGCATGGCCCGGGGCAGGCCACCTTCCAATCTTTGCGCGCCCCCAACGAGGGTGCGCGGAACGCCACGGGTCCAGACGCACTCAAGTTTACGCAGAGTGCGCAAACAAGAGTCCTCGGACCCACGGGCCTCGACGCCTCGCGACATCGAGGCTTGTCGAGTAGATTTTGACCGCGACTCCGCCTTCGCCATGGCGTTCCGCGCGCGGTGTTTATAAGGTTTGCTCCGCTCCGCCCCCGGTGGAAGTACCGTTTCAGGCTCCCTTCGTTACCGAAGGAAAGCCTATCCACCGCTGCGGGCCCAAACGGCGCCCAGCAAATCTGACCATGCCGGCAACCATCGTCAGTGGGGCCCAGCGGCGCGCGGCTGCGCGCCGGGACGAAGCGGCTTGGACCGCCGGGAGGTTCATCGCGCCGCATCTCCGACGCACCCCCGACCACCGCTTCCCGCCCCGACGTCTTGCGACGTTGATCAGACGCCCCTCGCTTAGTGAGGGCGGGATAGGAATATATGCACGATATGATTGTGGCGAGAATGTGATAATAAACCTAGGATAACGATCTTTTGTAGGGCGGGTTAGCCGAAGGCGTAACCCGCCGTTATTTTTTGAAGTTGGCGGCGGATTACGCTTCGCTAATCCGCCCTACGCTTGTCTCTAAAACTAACACGGCCTCCGATAGGGGAGCTACCGAGGGCCGCGTCGTTGACGCCGTTGTTCGCTCGCGAGACGAAAACGGCGCGCGATGTTGCGTAAATGAAAGCCCCGGATTTCGCTTCGTTCATCCGGGCTACGGACTACGCGCCTCGCGACCATGCCAGATGCGTATGATGACGGTTTCGTCTTGCGCCGGATCGTGCGCAAAACGCACCACATAGGCCGAGCGGCCGAAGGGCACGATCAAGTCCCGTAACCCGGAAACGCCAGATGCCCTGGTGCGACCGGGAAACGTCGCCAATGAATCGATTGCTTCGATAAGACCGGCGATGGCGCGTTGTGTAGCGGCGGGATTTTTGTCGGCCAAAAACAAACGCAACCGCTGGAGATCGGCGGCCGCGGCATGCGAAATAACGAGCTTCACAGCTTGCGCGGTTTGGGCGCGGGCAATTCGTCCGACGTACCCCAGCTTTGCACCCAGGCTTTGACTTCATCCCACGGCAGCGCCTCGCGCGTCTTGTGGTATTCCGCCAGCCGCCGGGCGTCTTCGGCCAAAACCTCGGGCGACCACGGGCCGTCGCCGGCCTCGCGCATCGCTTCCAAGTCTGGCGGCAAAAGGTTCTCCTCGCCGGCCAGATCGGCCAGCAGATCATTCACGCTAATCCCGCGCGCAGAGGCGCGCGCCTGAAGCAGATCGGCCGTCTGCGCGTCCACCTCGATTTTGATCTTGGCGTTCATGGGGCGATTATAGCAATTTGCAGCGGTCAGCGGAATGGCGGATTATGCTTCGCTAATCAGCCTACGATGGTACCAAAAATTAACACGGCCCTCGGCAGGGGAGCTACCGAGGGCCGCGTCGTTGACGCCGTTGTTCGCTCGCGAGACAAAAACGGCGCGGGAGGTCGAAATTATTCAAGCGTTACAGTGATTGCCTCGTTCGGAAAGAGCATTCGCAACTCGACTGACGCATTGCAACGGAAACACTAGACCCCACCCGGCCACCTTCGGCGGCCACCCTCCCCGAAGACGGGGAGGGATAAGAAGCTCTAGAACGGCAAGATCACATCCAGCACCTGTTGGCCGTAGCGCGGTTGTTGCACATCCGTGATCTGGCCGCGGCCGCCGTAAGCGATGCGCGCCTGCGCGATCTTGGACGAGTCGATGGTGTTGTCGCTTTCGATGTCCTCCGGGCGGATGACGCCGGCCACGATCAGTTCGCGGATTTCGAAATTGACGCGGATTTCCTGACGGCCCTCGATGACGAGATTGCCGTTCGGCAGCACCTGCGTCACCACGCCGGCGACGTTGGTCGACAACGCCTCCTGGCGCTGCACCGAGCCCTTGCCGTCGCTCGAAGACGTGGAGTCGCCGGTGAAGATGCGCGTCGGCACCGCCGTATTGAGGATCGGCAATTTGCTCTTGCCGAAGAAATTATCGACGCCACTGTCTTCCGTGTTGGCGCGGCTGCGCTGGGTCTCGTTGGCGATGTTGGCCTTGTCGGTGATGTTGACCTTAACCGTGAGAATGTCGCCGACCTGCTTGGCGCGCTGGTCCTTGAAGAAGGCGCGCGAGCCGTTGCGCCACAAGGAATTCGGATTGTAGGAGGCGGGCTGCGCCGCCGGCATCGGCATCTGCACCGGCTTGTAGCCCGGCCGCGCCGTCGGGTTATCGACCGCGGTGAGCGGCGGCGGCTGGCCGATGTTTTTGAGCCGGTCGACGGCCGCGCAACTGGTGAGCAGCGAGGCGGCGATCGAAGCCAGGATGGTATGTCGCACTACGGTGACGATTTTCATCGGCGTTACTTTCACAGTCGGAGCCATTGGCGAAATCACGGAAAGCCCTAGCGGCTGCCGGCGGCGGAAGCGGGCCGCAGATTGGCGGCGAGCCGCGGCGTGCCGGTGGAGACGACGATGGTGCCGGGGCCGACCACGGTCCCTTGCAAGGTGCGCTTGGATTGTTCGTTGACGACCGAGACCACATCGCCTTCGGCGCCGCCTTCGATCGCCTTGCCGCGCACGGTGAGCCGCACGCCGGGCACTTCGAAGATGAGTGTGACCATCTCGTTGCGCGCGACCAGTTCCGGCTTCATCAGGTCGGTGCTGCGCAGCGGCTGGCCGGCGCGCAGCGAATTGCGGGCGGCAAAGCCCGCCGCATGATCGAGATCGGTGACGAGGTCGCGGCCGATCTGGGCGCGCGGCCGGCGTTCGACCGTGAGGTCGGAAGCCTTGATGAGCACGCCGCGCTCGACCGGATGCGACAGCGTGACCACGTCGGCGGTGACCGTGGCGCGGCCGGAAAGCCGCAGGTTGCTATGATTGCCGCCGCCGGTCGGGATTTCGAGCACGGCGTCGAAGCGGCCACCTTGCGAGTCATAGCTCAGTTGCGCGACGCGCGGTTCGCCCTGCGCGCTCGCCTCGACATAGATGACGCGGGGGTCGCGCTCGAAGCGAACCGTGATGTCCTTGGCGTCGCCGAGATTGAAGCGCAGTGACAGTGCGCGCGCGACGCTCTGCTCGATCGTGCCGACCGGAATGGCGCGGCTCGCCCGCGTCACCGTCACTTCGTCGAGGCCGGCGGTATCGAGCCCGACCAGCGCATGCGCGCGCACCGCTTCGACCACCGCCGCGACCAGCACGCTGCCGGTTTGGCCCAGATCGGGTGCGCGGAAGATCGGCACATTGGCGATGATGCCGGCATTGTCGATCAGATCGCCGACTTTCACGACCGGGCCGTTGACGGTGGCCTGCGCCTTGAGTTGCGGGTGCAGCGGCTGGAGGGTGTTCTGCGCGGCGGCGCTCGCGGTCAGCGCGAGCATAGCGGCGACGATGACGGGCAATGAGCGGATCATGTTGCTTGTCATGGCTGTGCCTCAGCGCATCAGGTTGGAGGTCGTCGACAGCATCTGGTCGGCGGCGGTAATCACCTTGGCGTTCATTTCATAGGCGCGTTGCGCGGCGATCAGATCGGAGATCTCGGACACCGCTTCGACATTCGCCTGTTCGAGCTGGCCCTGTTGCAGGTTGCCGAAGCCATCGGTGGCGGGCGTGCCGTCCTGTGGCGTGCCGGAGGCCGGCGTTTCCAGGTACAAGTTGTCGCCGATGCCTTGCAGGCCGGCTTTGTTGACGAAGATCGACAGTTGGAGCTGCCCGAGCGTGGTCGGCGTGGTCGAACCCGGTAGCGTCGCCTGCACCTGGCCCTGCGCGTTGATGATGACGCCGGTGGCGTTCTGCGGAATGGTAATGCCGGGCTGGACAAGGCTGCCCGCCGCCGTGACCAGGCGGCCTTGCGCGTCGAGCTCAAACGAACCGTCGCGGGTGTAGGCGGTGGTGCCGTCGGGCTGGGTGATCTTGAAGAAGCCCTCGCCGCGGATGGCGACGTCGTAATCCTTGCCGGTCTGCGCCAGCGTTCCCTGCGTCATCATGCGTGGCGTGCCGACCGTCTTGACGCCGGAGCCGAGCTCGATGCCGGCGGGCAGGATGTTGCCCTGCGCCGAAGTCTGCGTGCCGACGCGAGTGACGTGCTCGTACATCAAGTCCTGGAATTCGGCGCGCTGGCGCTTGTAGCCGGTGGTGCGCATGTTGGCGATATTGTTGGAGATGACCTGGACGTTGAGTTCCTGGGCCATCATCCCGGTCGCCGCGGTGTGTAGGGCTCGCATCGATTATTCTCCCGCTGACGTTTTAAGTTTGCGCATCATGTTCAGTTCGGCACGTCGGAAAGTTTTTCGATTGCCGATTTCTGCAAGTCGGATTGCTGCGCCAGCATGGAGGCGACCTGGGTATAAGTGCGCGTGACCTCGATCATGCGTGTCATTTCGATCACCGCGCGCACGTTCGATTTCTCGATCGTGCCTTGCGAAAAATGCGAAGTGATGTCCTGGTCGGGCGTGACGCCGTCCGGCGCCTTGAAGGTGCCGTTGCCGTCTTTCTGCAAGCGGCCGGCCTGGGCAAAGGCGACCAGGCGCAATTTGCCGCGTTGCGATTCGGTGTTGACGTTGGCGCCTTCGCGCACACTGATGGTGCCGTCGTCGCTGATCTTGATGTCGTGGTCGTTCGGCTGAAAGGCGATTGGGCCATTTTCGCCGAGCACCGGATAACCTTCGCTGCTCACCAGATTGCCGGCATTGTTGATCTGGAAGGCGCCGTTGCGGGTGTAGCGCTCACCGCGCGGGGTCTGCACGGCGATGAAGCCCTTGCCGACGATGGCGACGTCGAGCGGATTGCCGGTGCGCTCCATCGAACCCTGGCTCATGTCGACCCAGGTGGCGCGGTCGCGCACGAAGCTGACGCGGCGGTCGCGCGCCGACATGTTGTCCGAGCGCGCGGTGCGGCCGATGAATTCCTCGAACACCGCGCCGTCGGTCTTGAAGCCGCTGGTGTTGATATTGGCGATATTGTTGGCGACGACGTCGAGCTCGCGACCGAGCGCGACCTGACGCGATAGCCCGACGAGAAGGGCATTCTCCATCTTGAATCTCCCCTGGCTGAAAACCCGCCCTCCCGAGGCAAGCCTTCGCCTAAGCATGCGAGCCATTCCGCTCTCCCAAGCGGGGTGGCTCGCAAAGGGGTGTTGCAGAGCCCGTGCCAACATTAAGAAGCTAATAAAATCAGATACTTAGATAAAAACAGGCAATCCACGCAACGGGCAAATATCGCCCTTTGTTAGGAAAACCCGGCAAAAGATGCCTGCTTGGCGGCGGTTGGAAAGTATCTGTTAACCATACCGACCTACCTTCAAATTCCGGGGGCGCGGTACGCGCGCACCCTGCGCGCGTTTTTCGCTGCCGCGCCGGCTTCGCCGGTCGGGCCAGCATAGTGAATTTGAGGTTCTCCATGGCCAAAGCGGCGAAAAAAGATGCGGATGGCGAGCTGGAGGCGGGTGGCGAACAAACGGCCGGAAAGAAAAGCAAGCTTCCGTCCAAGAAGGTGATGATCATGGCGCTGGCCGGCCTCTTGGTGGTCGGCGGCGGTGGCGGCGCCTACATGGTCCTTGGCGGCAAGAAGCACGAGGAGCCCAAGCACGAAGCGGCCAAGCCGGCGACCTTCGTCGATCTGCCCGACGTGCTGGTCAATCTGGCCAATTCCGGCAGCGACCGCACACAATATCTCAAGGTCAAGATCGTGCTCGAACTGCCCGACGCCGATCTGGTGCCGAAAATCCAACCGCTGATGCCGCGCGTCATGGACGCCTTCCAGACTTATTTACGCGAATTGCGTCCGACCGATCTCGACGGTTCGGCCGGCCTCTACCGTCTCAAGGAAGAGCTGACGCGGCGCGTCAACGTCGCGGTGGCGCCCAACCGGATCACCGCGGTCTTGTTTAAAGAGATCGTGATCCAGTAGAGCCGCGCCGTTTGCGCTGAGATTGTTGCGTCATCGTTCGCTTACAAGACAAGACGGTTGAGCAACAGGCCAACGTTCAAGAGCTATGGCGCAAAAAGACGACATCGACCAAGACGCACTGGCCGCCGAATGGGGCGTGGCGCTGGAAGCCGAATCCGGCGCACCGCAGGCGGACACGCCGGCGTCCGAGGAGGGCGTCGATCAGGCCGCCGCGCAATGGGCGGCGATGGTCGATGACAGCACCAATTTTCAATCCGCCAAAGGCGGCGCCGAGCGCATCCTCAATCAGGAAGAAATCGACAGCCTGCTAGGCTTCAGCCTGGCGGACGTAACGCTTAACGACAATTCCGGCATTCGCGCCATCATCGACTCGGCGATGGTGTCCTATGAGCGTCTGCCGATGCTGGAAATCGTCTTCGACCGCCTGGTGCGGTTGATGACGACCTCGTTGCGCAACTTCACGAGCGACAACGTCGAAGTTTCGCTCGATCGCATCACCTCGGTGCGCTTTGGCGACTATCTCAATTCGATCCCGCTGCCGGCGATCCTGGCGGTGTTCAAGGCTGAGGAGTGGGACAATTTCGGCCTCGCCACCGTCAACTCAAGCCTGATCTATTCGATCATCGACGTGTTGCTCGGCGGCCGCCGCGGCCAGAGCACGGTGCGCGTCGAAGGCCGGCCCTACACCACGATCGAGACCAATCTGGTCAAGCGTATGATCGAAGTGGTGCTGATGGACGCCGAGCTCGCGTTCAAGCCGCTGTCGCCGGTAAAATTCAACATCGACCGGCTCGAGACCAATCCGCGCTTTGCCGCAATTTCGCGTCCGGCCAACGCCGCCATTCTGGTGCGCCTGCGCATCGACATGGAAGACCGCGGCGGCAATATCGAATTGCTCTTGCCTTACGCGACCATCGAGCCGATCCGCGCCGTTCTGCTCCAGATGTTCATGGGCGAGAAGTTCGGCCGCGATCCGATCTGGGAAGGCCATCTGGCGACCGAAATCGGGCAAGCGCAGATCGACGTCGACGCGGTGCTGTACGAGAACCTGCTGCCGCTGCGCCGCATGATGGCGCTCAATATCGGCGATACGCTGATGCTCGATCTCAAGCCGGACGCGCCGGTAACGGTGCGCTGCGGCGATGTTTCGCTGACCGAAGGGCGCATGGGAAAGGTCGGCGATCGCGTCGCCGTGCGGGTCGGCAAGTCATTGCGCAAGCCGAGGACCACCTTTGCCATGTTCGAAGGGGCTGACGAGTCCGGGTTACCGAAGGAGGCACCGTGAATTATCACTACGGCTATCTGATCGAAAGCATGGTGTCGGTGCTGCTTATGCTCACCATTCTTTATTGCGTTCGGCTTAATAAGCAGATCCGGCTGCTCAAGGCCGACGAACAATCGTTGCGCGCGACCATCGGCGAATTGATCACCGCCACTGAAATCGCCGAGCGGGCGATCGGCGGCCTCAAGGCGACCATGCGCGAAGGCGAGCAGACCCTGAACGAGCGGCTGCAACGCAGCGAAACGGTTTCGGCCGAGATCGAGTATCAGCTCAAGGCCGGTGAAGAATTGCTGGCGCGCATCAGCCGCATCGCCGCGCTCGGAAAGCCGGCGGCGGAAGCCGAGCCTGCGCCGGATGCGCAATCGGTGGCGGTGGCGGCGCAGGCTTTCGCCGAACGCGCGCGCGCGCGCGCGCGCCTGCAAGGGCAAGCGAATAATCAGGCCGCGGCATGATCCGCTTTGCGCGCGATTTCCGGCTGATCCCGATTGTGCTGCTGGCGACGATCTGCCTGTTCGTGCTCAAGGTATCGGGCATCGTTTTCGATGGCGGCTATACGCTGGCCGACCGGCTGCGCGACCGCGCCAAGCCTCCCGGGCTGACCGTGACGACGGCCGACAGCGTGCCAATTCAGCCCGAGATCGTTTTTGCCGACGTCGGCGCGTCCACCGCCAAGCCCGAGGCGAAGGTGCCGTGGGCGCAGGAGATGTTCAATTACAACGGCGCGGCAAAAGATGACGTCACC
>DASRLA010000092.1:0-41243 GCA_035648715.1 Pseudolabrys sp. | reverse complement strand
CGCCGACGTCGTGGTCTTTCACGACGAGCTTGAACTGCCGCCCGGCAAAATTCGGGTGAAGACCGGCGGTGGCAATGCCGGACATAACGGACTGCGTTCGATCTCGGCGCATGTCGGCAACGACTATCGTCGCGTGCGCTTCGGCATCGGACATCCCGGCGACAAGAAGCTGGTCGAGAATTACGTGTTGCAGGATTTCGCCAAGGACGAATGGCTTTGGGTCGAAGCGCTCTGCGACGTGGTCGCCGACAATGCCGGGCTGCTGGTCGCAGGTAAGGATTCGACGTTTGCGAACAAAGTGCATCTCACGATGACGGCGAAGGGCTTCGACGATGATGACGAACCCGCCGCCAAATAACGCTTAACCGGAACACGACGCGGAATAATTCTCATGGGTTTCAAATGCGGTATCGTCGGCCTGCCGAATGTCGGCAAGTCGACCCTGTTCAACGCGCTGACGCAGACGGCGGCGGCGCAGGCCGCCAATTATCCGTTCTGCACCATCGAGCCGAACGTCGGCGAAATCGCCGTGCCGGATCCGCGCCTTGAAAAGCTGTCGGCGATTGCAAATTCGGCGCAGATCATTCCGACCCGCATTACCTTCGTCGATATCGCCGGTCTGGTGCGCGGCGCGTCGAAAGGCGAGGGCCTCGGCAACCAGTTTCTCGCCACCATCCGTGAGGTCGACGCCATCGTGCATGTGGTGCGCTGCTTCGTCGATACGGATATCACGCATGTCGAAGGCAAGATCGATCCGATCGCCGACATCGAGATTATCGAGACTGAGTTGATGCTGGCCGATCTCGATTCCTTGGAAAAGCGTGTCGACAATCTCGAGAAGAAAGCCAAAGGCACCGGCGAGGACGCCAAGCAGGCCAAGGAAATGCTCGACCTGATCAAGCGTGCGCTGGTGCTGCTGCGCGACGGCAAGCCGGCGCGGCTGGTGGAGCGCAAGCCGGACGAGGAAAAGCTGTTTCACTCGCTCGGGCTTCTGACCTCGGCGCCCGTGCTCTACGCCTGCAACGTCGAAGAAGCCTCCGCCGCCACCGGCAACGACTTTTCCAGGAAGGTCGAGGCGCGCGCCAAGGAAGAAGGCGCGGTCGCGGTGGTCATTTCGGCCAAGATCGAATCCGAAATCGCCGCGCTGCCCGAGAGCGAACGCGCCGATTACCTCGAAGCGGTGGGCTTGAAGGAAACCGGCCTCGACCGGCTGGTGCAGGCCGGTTACGCGCTTTTGCATCTGGTGACCTATTTCACCGTCGGCCCGAAAGAGACGCGCGCCTGGACCATCACCCAGGGAACCAAAGGCCCCGCCGCCGCCGGCGTGATTCATAGCGACTTCGAAAAGGGTTTCATCCGCGCCGAAACCATCGCCTATGACGACTACATCGCCACCGGCGGCGAAGCGGGCGCGCGCGACGCCGGCAAGATGCGGCTGGAAGGCAAGGAATACGTGGTCGCCGACGGCGACGTGATGCATTTCCGGTTTGCGAATTGACGATTGGAATCGCGTCGGTGGCCGTGTAATAAACTGTCGTGCCCGCGAAAGCGGGCATCCAGTAATCGCGACTGATCGTTATCCCCGCGAAGCCGGTGTTTACTGGATCATCCGCCTTCGCGGATGATGACGGTGGAATGCATGTCGAAACTGCATTGGGAAGACTTCAAGCAAGGCGCGGTCGCCGTTTACGGTCCGCGCCTGGTGACGCGCGAGGAAATCGTGGCGTTCGCCGCCGAGTTCGATCCGCAGCCGATGCATCTCGACGAAGCCGCCGCCGTCAATACGTTGCTCGGTGGGCTCGGCGCTTCGGGCTGGCATTCGTGCTGCCTGTTGATGCGTATGATCGCCGACGGCTTCATTCTTAACTCGACCTCCATGGGCAGCCCCGGCATCGACGAGGTGAAGTGGCTCAAGCCGTTGCGCCCGGGCATGAGCATTCGATTGCGCTCGACCGTTCTGGAGACGCGCGCCTCGGGCAAGCGGCCGGAGATGGGCCTAGCCAAGTTCCTGGTTGAAATCATCGACGACAACGACGCCGTGCTGACCAACCTGACCACGACGCTGATGTTCGGCCGCCGCCACCCCGGAGCGGCGGCGTGAAGTATTTCGACGATCTTCGCCTCGGCGACTTGGTTATGACCGGCCAGCACACCTTTCATGCCGATGAGATCAAGGCTTTCGCGCGCCGCTTCGATCCGCAGCCTTTCCATGTCGACGAGGAAGCGGCGGCGAATTCGCATTTCGGCGCGCTCTGCGCCTCCGGTTGGCACACCGCGGCGGCCTGGATGCGGCTTCTGGTCGACCACCGCCGCGCCGTGGAAGAAGACATGCGCGCGCGCGGCGAACCGATGGCCGGCAGCGGGCCGGCGCTCGGCTTGCGCGATTTGAAATGGCTGAAGCCGGTCTATGTCGGCGACGCCATCAATTACAAAAGTGAAATCACCGAGTTGCGTATGTCCGGCAGCCGGCTGACGCACGGGTTGATGACCATACTCACCACCGGCGTCAACCAGAACGGCGCGCCGGTCATTTCATTTTACAGCACGACCTTCGTGGAGCGCCGCCCAGCATGACCGCTATCGCCGACAGTGCACCGCAAAAAGAAGAAGAGCGACGCGCGCTTGGCGTTGCCTGCGGCGCGCATGCGATTCATGACGGCTATACCGATTTGATCTATGTACTGCTTCCAATCTGGCAGACCGAATTCGGTCTCGGCTACGCCGCGCTCGGTCTGATGAAGACGGTGTTTTCCGGCACGCTCGCCGGGTTTCAAATTCCATCGGGCTTTTTGGCCGAGCGGTTTGGCACGCCGCTGGTGCTGGCGGCCGGCACCGCGCTCGCCGGTTTCGGTTATTGCCTGGCCGGCATGAGCCACGGCTTTCCGCTGCTGGTCGCGTCGCTGTTTATCGCCGGTCTCGGCGCCAGCACGCAGCATCCTCTGGCGTCGTCGCTGATCGCACAGGCTTTCGCGGGAAAGCGTTCGCTGCGCGCGCTCGGCACCTATAATTTCGCCGGCGATATCGGGAAGATGACAGTGCCGGCCTTGGCTTCGCTGTTGTTCATCGTGATGCCGTGGCGGCAAGCGGTGGCCATTCTGGGCGGGGCCGGACTTTTGCTGGCGATTGTCCTTTACTTTGTCATTCCGCGGCTGCGCGCCGAGGTTCATGCGCCGGTAAAGTCCGAAAGTGCCGCGAACGGGAAGCGCCAATTGCACAGCTACGGCTTTCCGCTGCTCTTGTCGGTTGGCGTCATCGACAGCGCGACCCGCATGGCCTTTTTGACATTCCTGCCCTTCGTATTGAGGGCGAAGGGGGCCAGCCTGCCGACCATCGGCCTGTCGTTGACGTTGGTGTTCGCCGGCGGCGCGGCGGGCAAGCTCGTATGCGCATTCATCGGCGCGCGCATCGGAACGGTAGCAACCGTCTGGCTGACCGAAGCGGTAACGGCGATCGGTATCGTGGCCTTGCTGCCGCTGCCGCTCGAACCGGCGCTGGTCTTGTTGCCGGTCGTTGGCGTTGCGCTCAACGGTACCTCGTCGGTGCTCTATGGTTCGGTGCCCGAGCTGGTAACGCCGGCAAAGCGCCAGCGCGCCTTCGGCATATTTTATACCGGCACCATCGGCGCCGGCGCGGTATCGCCGGCGATCTATGGATTGCTTGGGGATGCGGTCGGCGTGCCGACGGCGTTGTTGGCAGTCGCGGCGGTCGTACTGCTGACGCTGCCGCTCACGCTGATGCTGCGGCCGTCGCTTCGGAATATCGAAGTCACTTCACCTTGACCTGTTGCACCACCGCCGCCGGCAACACGTCGAGATAAGGCCCGAGCAGGAAAGCCTCGCCGGAGCCGGCGCCAAACATGCGGTCATGCGCCTTGATCATCGCACGTACCGGCCGCTCGCAGGCGCCGATCGAGTCGATAATCAGATCGTTGATCTCGTCGGACCGGATTTCGTGGGTGTAGCGTGGATCGGACGCGACCTGGCGCACGATGCAATCGGTGGCGCGTTTGACCAGCGGCAACAGCGCGGCTTCGAAGTGGCGCGCCGAAAACTGCGCCCAGGCGGCCCGCTGCGGCGGCGTCCGCGGCATCACATCAAGCGAGACATTCAACACAAGCGACAACCCCACAAGGGATTTGACGATCATCCTGCCGGCCTCGCGAATCAGAGTCTCTTAATGAGGTACCGCAGGCCGAGTCACGCCGCAGCAAAAATGATGCATTCGCACGTCCGCTCGGTGGACGAATAGAGTCCGCGATCGCGCTAAGCGATTCATCCGACTCACGTTTTTAACGTTTAAATAATCGTCGAATTGTTTGGGCAGAATTCGTGAAAACGCGGGTTCCGCCGCCGGGAACGCTTGCTCCGCGCCGGCGTTGCCTGTGCTTGCATGCCACAAAGGCAAAAAGGCAGGAGAAGGAACTTATGTCCCGATTCATGAAAGGCGTGCTGCTGTCAGCCGCTTCGCTGACGCTTGCCGCCGGCGTCGGCGCGGCGCAGGCGCAGACGACCGTGATCACGCGCGAGCCGGTCGAAACCCGTACCGTTGTTACCACGGCGCCGTTGCAATTGACGCCGGTGCAGCGCCAGACCGTCTATCGCACGATCGTGCGCGAGCAAGTGGCGCCCGCGCAGCCCACCGTCGAATACCGCGTGGGCACGCGTATTCCGGAAAGCACTCATCTTTACGCGGTGCCGCGGCAGGTCGCTGTCGAAGTGCCGGCGGTGCAGGCGTATAAATACATGGTGGTGAACGGCCACGTGCTTCTGGTCGATCCGGCCACCAGCCAGGTCGTCGCGGAATTGGCCGATTAATCCGGCCGTCAAGGTGGCAGCCCGGTTTTTATGACCGGGCGCCATGTTTTCGGAATGCTACCGGGGGTTTACCGTTCCGGCGGACAGCCGCCCTGCTTCTTGCGCAGACTGCTGGATTTTCCGCGCTCCAGGGGCCATATTAGGCGCCGAGGAGTTTCTCGTTATGTCGATGATCAACTACCGGGCCCCGTCCGAACTGTTTCCCAGCCGCAGCCGCAAGTCGCGCCGACCCATCGGCTACAAGCGCTTTCCGACCGCGGCGGAAGCGATCCAATTCGCCATGGAAGAACTGCCGCCAGAGCTTTTGCTGGGCGCGTACCTCGAGGTCGAGGAAAAGCGTTTTGACGGAAACGGCATCCGCCAGCTCTATGAGAGCGCCGATTATCCGCTGCCGCGTAAAGCGGTGAAGCCGGATAAGGCTGTCGCAACCAACTGATCTATCGCACGTATTAGCCATTAGTCTCGTTTCGCTACGCCGCCGCGGAAGTTGTGGAACTGCCACCCTTTGGCCGCGTTTATCCAGCGATAGTTCGCACCCCGGCGCCGCCCGGATCGTAGCCCCCAGCGAACTTTGCGACGTTTTGGAGCCACCATGGCCGATAGAAATGCGCTTGGAGTGATTGGCCTGTTGTTCGGTGCGGCGACGCTCTTCGTCATGATGGCCGGCGGCATCGTGGTGGCCGATCATCTCACCGGCAAACTTCACATTGACGACGGTTTGGCCGTGGCGGCGCAGCCCCTCAACGCTCGCTAAATAAAAAAACCCCGCTGTTTGCGGGGTCGAGTTTGTTGGGAGGAGTGTCCGAAGGCGCCAGCGTCACACAATTCGAACCTCTGCATAATAACGCGGCACGCCGCCGGCCGGAGGTGATCCGGTAGGCAGCCTCGATAATCCACAACTCATCGCACGGCTGCCCCGACGGAAGACGCCAGCGCCGGGCAACAACCGGCACTGGCGAATTTCATCGTCTGCAATTTTCGAAGTTTGCCTTTCAACCGGCCGAGCGTTTGCCGGCGCTCGGCGGCACGCTCTTCCATTGCGTCAGGCTGTCACCAATCACCGTCATCGCGGTCATCGCCGCGTGGCTGAGACTGGCATAGCCGGCGACTTCGCGGCTTACCCGTTCGCCTTCGTTGCGCAACATGTCGCGCACGCCTTGCAGTTCGAGAATGACGCGGTCGATTTCTTCCATCGACGCGCTCGATACCCGGCGGATCAAGCCGTTGAGATTATCGGCGACCGGATCGCCGACGGTTTCCGGCTCGTTGCGCTGCCTGCGCACGAAGGCTACGTCGCGCCGCACGAATTCGCGGATCTCGCCTTCGAAGGCGTTCGCCGCCGCCTGATCGATGTCGCCAAGTCTTTCAGGGATAAGTTTATCCGGCGCATTCCTTTGGGGAGCGGGCCGCTCCGGAGCAAGTCGTTCGGACGTCCGACGGCCGGGCGCGAATTTCTCCGGTCCCGGCTTTTCCGCACCAAGCTTTTCCGCCGCTAGCCGCTCGGTAATGATGGCCGTCATGCTGTACTCCTACACGAAGCGCAATTCGAGTTTGCGCTGACGCTCCCCAGCGGAAGCGATTGCCGCATGCGAGTAGGGCGGTGATTGGGCAGGGCGACGGCAAGATCGGGGCACTGCAAAAGCGCCCGCAGCTTACCAGTTCAGCTTCAAGCCGGCGCGGATGCTTTTGCTCTGGCCGGACTGACCGAGATCGTTGACGGCGGTGGTGACGCTCAGGGGCCCGTATATTTTCTGCTCGGCGCTCAGCGAATTATGCGTGACGGGATCGATACTGGTGGTCGACAGGCCGGCGGCCAGCGTGGTGCCGCTTGGCAGAATTTTGAACTTGGCCGCATTGTCATTGCCGAAAATATGCGGCACCGGCGCGCCGGGCGTGCCGACCGGCGCGGCCATCAAGAGCACATCCGGCACGGCGGCCTGTGGCGTGCCGTAAGTCCCGGTCACCGAATAGCCGCTCTCGAAGGTGACGGCGAATTGCCGGCCGACCGGCAGCGAGCGCGAGAACTTGGTGCCGAGCCGGCCGGTGTCTTTGGTCGGATCGACGCGCGCATCGACGGTGGCGATGTCCGGCACGCTGAGCGAGGCCCAGGCGGCGCCGGAGCCGCGGCCGTCACGCGTGATCGGGAGTGGGTTTTGCCCCGGCCTGTCGTCCTGGGCGGGTGCGGCGAGCGAGAGATCGACGCCGACTTTGGTGTCCCATTCGGTATGCAGCGGCTTTTTCACCGCCACGTTGGCGCCGCCATCGGCGCGATCGGTGCGCGCGACGTCGAGTTTATTGCTTTGAACCAAGCTCGGCTGCTTTAACGACTTCGCCGGACGGGCGGCATCACGGCTGGGATCGAAGGTCAGGGCATTTCGAATGATCGCGAGGTCTTCGACGCTAAGCGCATTGTTCTCGCCATTGGGCGCTGCGTCCGGCAGCGGACCACGCAATTCGCCGGCGGCGAGTGGGGCCGGGTGCGAAGACCCAGATTCGTCTTGCGCCGTGATTTGTTGCGTCATGATTTGTTGCGCCATGACCGGCGTCACCGCGCAGGCACATACCAGTGCGATCGCCAGCCGCGCGTCGAAATGGCGCGACCAATATTGGCGCGTCGTATTCCGCATTCGCCGTGAACCCCTCGACCCGCGCAACATCCCGATAGCTTCGGCGCGAACCCGTTAATGACCGGTGAGCTTCTGGCACGGAACTTTGGCAAAGGTGTGATGCAACCGGAACAAGACACGCGCGTTGGCAAAGGCGGCGATTTATACCGGAAAGGACAGGCCATGCCGGCGCTTTTGCCAATAATTTTAGCAGGCTCGCATATTTGGCTGGCGGCCGATCAAGTGCCCCAATTCAACGTCGAGCCAACCTGCCGCGCGGTCCATCAGGCGACATCGGGACTTAAACGCGACGAGGCAGGCTGCAAGCGCGACGAACTGACAGCGCAGAACAAGCTGAAACAGGAATGGGACGGATTCAGCGCCGACCAGCGCGCGCACTGTTCGCGGCTGTCGATGCTCGGTGGCTCGCCGAGCTATGTGGAATTATTGACCTGTCTTGAGATCGACAAGGCGGCGAAAAATCTACCCGATCGCAATGGCGAGACCACCGGCCAGCCCAGTATCGAAGACCGAGCCGGCAGTCCGACCGAGCGTTAACGTGAAAGCCGGCTTTATTTTTTGCCGGGCGGATTGCCGTAAGGGCTGCCGCCGCTGCTGCCGGTCGATTGTGCCGCTTTATAAGCGGACATCTGCTTCGGCTTGTCCTTGTCGGCCTTCGGCTTTTTCTTTTCCTTCGGCACCCGCATCTGACCTTTTGCCATGACGTTCCCCTGCGATTTGCGCCGGCCTCAGACGCGCCGGGCGCGGTTGTGACGGCGCAATGGTGATACGGCGCAGACTGTTCGGCAAGAGGGGGCAGGCGGGGTCAAGCGGGATAAAAACCATTGCCGGATAGCTTTAGCCCTTCGTTTGCGGCCAAGGCGGCCGGCGGTCTCATCGCGCGGCCGTCAGGTTTTCGGCGGCTCTGCGGCCGTCTTCATTTTCTGATCGATGCATTTGGTGACCGCGTCGGCGCGCTTGTCGAGGTCGGCGTCGGCGCGGCCCTTCTCGGTCGCCATCCAGCATTCGCTGGCGGCGCGCGAACGCGTCATCGGCGGCTCGGGCGGCTTCGCCGCTTCTTCTTTTTTCGCAGGCCCGGTCAGCGAAGCGAGCGGGCTGGAGGTCGAGCCATCGGTCTCGCAGGCCGACAACAGGACCGCGGCGAGGCCGAGCACGGCCAGCGCGGCGGCCTTGCGGCGAATGGGAACCGGCGGTTTCAAAAATTTGGGATGTCGCATCGGCGGGTTTCCAGTCTCGATTTTTAGGCGAATGTTCGACCGCCCCGGGCGTGAACCGATTCGGGCATATATCGCGAAATATGCTGAAAACGGCGCGGCCGGGCAACCGCCGAAGTCCCGATGCCATCTTATCACATTCGCGTGCGCATTTGCGAACCGCGTCGCAGCGACGGCGTTGATCCTGCGAAGCCGGGGTGTTGGGATGATGAGGAGGCAGTCATGCGCAAAAGCGCGACCGTGATAGCGGCGTTCGGCGTCGCTCTTTTCTTGACGGGCGGCCCGCAGGCGGCGAAGGCCCAGGCACCGGACCAGGCGGAAGGTTCGCCGACGCTCGGCGTCGGCGTCATCTGCAACACTTCCGAACAGGCCGAGCATTTCGTCAACCTGCGCAACAAGGGCACCCAGGCCAAGCAGGCGATGGATGCGATCAACGCGCAAGAGCACGATCCGGGCGCCTGCGGCGTCGTGGCAGTCGCCTTCACGCGCGATAAGACCGTGAACATGCGCACGATGGGCGACAAACTGATTCAGATCGTGCGCATCAATGTCCTTGCCGGCTATAATGGCAGCGCCTGGCAGCGCGTGTCCGGACTGATGATTCAATACGCGGTGATGGAAGGCGAGGGCGAGACGATTTAAATTTCGTTTTTGGCGATAACTTCTTTCTCTGTAAGACGAACAAACCGAACGAAAATTAATACGAACGCGAAGACGGTGGCCGCACGGGGCGCCGTTTTTTCGCGCCTCAAAGCGCCGCGATAAATTCCTTCGCTTCCTGCTGCGAGGCAAACCGTTTGCGCGCGCGATAATCCGGTCCCTGTACTGTGACCTTGACGCATTCCAGAACCACGAAGCCATCGCCGTCACGGTCGATGACACGGCTCCAGTCGTCGCTTTTGTACGGCGCAATGTCGTAGGCGCGACAATGCGGGCAATCGGCTTCGCGCGGCTCCGCGTGTTCGGCCAGCCAATGGCCTTCGCAGACGGCGCAGACATAATGATTGCGGAACCAGGGCATTTGAAAATCTCCAGCGCGTGAAGCGAATCACTTTGAACAATAGACGCCAAATTTGCGGCACGCGCAGGGCGGCCGCACCCCCGCTTGCGCGCCGCCGCGCAGACCGCGCCTTCGCCGGCGTGCGCCAGGCGCTCGACGAATACGCCAAGGACCACGCCGAAGCGCTCAAGCGCAGCGGCCGCGACGAGGTGACGGTGGCGCCGGCGGAGAAGTGAGGCATAAAATCTTACGAAAAAGCCAGCCGAAACAAGGCGGCGCGTCCGCGTGCCGGCGCCGGACGCTCTAGGCGGCACGCCCGGCTTGCGACATAATAAGCTGTTCTCCGCTGAGGATATTGTGGGGGTTGCGTCATGTTCGACACGACGTTGAGTGCCGTGGTGGAATTCCTGAACCTGAATATGGTCGATCCGTTTTTCGCGACGCTGCGCGAATACGCCGCCGGGTCCTGGGCCCAATACACGACAAACGCGAAACTGCTGGCGGCGACCGGCATTGTCGTCGGTGCGATGCTGACGTCGACCGGCGCGCGGCTGCTGATGTTCTCGGCCGTGCTGCTGCTGGCGACGCCGGATCTCGTCGTCTTCGCCGGCAAGGCCGGCGACGCGGCCGCGCACCTGACCAAGGTGCTGTACGTCGTCGGCGTGCTGGCCGGCGCGCTCGGCCTGCTCGAAGGTGGACTGAAGCTGGTGTTCGGCAAGGAGGCCGGCGCCTTTGCCTTCGCCACCGTCGTCGGCACGGTGATCGGCGGGATGATCCCCTTCGTCGCGCGGCGGCGGTGAAGACGAGACATTTGAAATTGGGCCGCGGGAATCGCGCTTGATCATGATCGGGAGGTTGCCATGCGCCATTTTTTCTTGATCGCGTGCTTTACGTTTTCCGCCTTCAGCGCTGATGCGCTTTCCGCCTTCGGCGCCAATGCGCAGACGCGGGATTGCCGAGCGATCGCGGATGCCGGCGAACGCCTCAAGTGTTTCGACCGGCCGAAGGACTGCAAGTCGATTGCCAATTCCGCCGAGCGGTTGAAATGCTTCGATGCGCAGACGACCGCCGCGCCATCGGCTCCGGCCGCGCCAGCCGCGCCGCCACCGCCGCCGGAAGCGCCGGCCTTCACCGCGCAAATTCTGCACGTTGAGCCGCCGATCGGCCAGCTGCCGCCCGGCGCCAAGGTTCTGATCGATGACGGCACCTGCCCGCCCGGCAAATTGAAACAGGTGATCGGCGGCAACGTCACCACAGGCCAGGCGCGCATTCGCTCCTGCGTGGCGCGGCCATAGCGCCGCGCGTCTCCGGTTTGCGATTCGGTTTTCAAAGCGCGCGTCTGTGCTAACGCTTCGGCGCGGCAGGCATTCTGTGTTTGCTGCAAATTCGAGGCGCGCGAAATCGCCCGTGTTTTTTGGCCGGCGCCGGGAACGCCGGTAGTCCCTCCGTCGCACTCCCCAAGCCGAGGGGAGCGGAGCGCCGGAAAACGCGGGGCAGGCGATGCCCCCGGGGCGGCCGGCGAAGCCGCCCGGTACGCTGGCGAAGCGCACCGCCTCTCAAGCGTGAGAGGCGCGCTTCCCGGCGCTCCACTTGCGGCTCGCGCCCCCGGCCTTGGCCGAAGACACAGGCTCCGGGTCCGCGCTTCCTGGGACGAGGCCTTGCGGCCAGTCCCAGTCCAGCGAGCTCCTCGCGGAGGGGTCGTAATGCCCCCCGGTCGGTTCCCGGGCCTCCCGGGAGCGGGGGTACGAACCCCGCCCGCAGGCGCCGCGCCCCACCCGCTGAAATGACGTCTCATGACAACGCCCCTCGGTGGATGGGATGGATTATGGGTATACGGTCATAGGATGATAGTCGCGATTATATACTTTACAACGGACGCACAAAGTGTTGTGTCGTGAGGGCGCGCGATGAGTAAGCCCTCAAAGCGCGCTGGCGCGCCCGTCGAAATAGAAATTACTCAGGAGATGATTTCCGCAGGTGCGGCGGTATTGGCGGATTATGATTTACTTCAGACAGAATTATCTCTTTTGGCACGGGAGGTATTTTTGGCAATGCGTCGTAAGCAAGAACACCTTGAACGTCCTCTAACTGGGCGTCCGTGTAATCACGAGCCATCAAAAAATACTTGAGTTCGTTACAATACTCAGACCCGTCATAAATACGGTCTGCTATGTCTCTCAAATCCTGCAAATTGAGTGCGGTATAATTTATTTTTGCTGCTTTTTGTCCTGACCGCTTTGCTAGATATAGAGTGTCCTTTTTCCCTCCAAATATTGGCGGGTTAATTGTGGCGTGCACTAACTTATTTCTAGAATCCTTGCACCATCCAAAATACAAAAGTAATTTTTCAACACAATCAATCGTAGCTTGGTCTTTTTCATGCAGTGTAAATATTTTAGTGATCCCAGCGGAACGTTGATTTTCCGCCATTCCCCAATAAACGTCTTTAGAAAACTCAGCGGACACTCCCCTAATTTCTAGATGGTGTTCAAATAGTCCGAAAAGAGCAGATTCAAATATATTGTAGTTGCTTGAAATTACGCCAAGCGCGTGTAGGCTTTTAGCAGGCCCTTTTCTATGATGCCATTTTGGCCAATTATCTTCGGAGTCTGCCATGCCCAAGTCCCCCGACCCGCTAGCGCAAGCAAAGCGTATCATGGCGGCAGTCGTAAAGATGCCTCCCAAGCCGCATTCTGAGATGAAGGTATTGGCAAATAAAAAGGCACGAAAACGGAACGTAAAGGCACGCAAAAAATGACGCGATGGGAATATACCGTTGTCCGAATGGACTCTTTAAAACTATTTCAGATGCACCTGGCGCAGTTAGGTGGAGATGGATGGGAAGCTATTTCTGCAAATTATGTTATGCACGCGCCGGAAACACTTGAGTCAGGGACGGTTGTTGCCGAAAGACCTGTGTGGATTGCCGTTTTAAAGCGTGCTATCGAGGATGCTTAAATAGAAATCGGCCCGGACTGCCATCCGAGCCGACGAAAAAGATTTAGGAGCGCACCAGCGCCCGGTTGTCACTCTAACCGGAGCGTTTTTGCATGTCAAAAACAATCAGCTTTATCCGCCGCGCTGTTGAAGGTGGTGTATTTGATTTCCCGCCATCCCTATTAGCCTATCTACCACGGACGGCAGATCAACCAACTGTCCCACAATATCCACCGGGCGATTGTGCATTACGCGATCTTGCAAATCACTCAACACGTTCCGTTGCAGGCTTGCCAGTATTTGCTCCGGATGAGAATCCGCAAGACAAATTGTCGCCCAAAGCGAAGTTGTGAGCCACTCTAAGGCAAGTAATCGTGTTTCGATTGCCGCGTTGTCTGGCATAGCTACCCTCCCTTTTTAAGATCAGAAGGGTAGCGCAATTTGCGGTTTTTCCAACGGCGTTTCCACGTCCGTTTGCGACGGCGCGCGAGCCATCGGGATTTGTCGGGCTTAGTGAGGCAGTCGATACGTGAGGCGCTTGCCTGCGATACCCTTCGCAATCTTAGCTACGCGCTCCACGTCATCCACTCCAAGTGCAGTCCGGTTGTTATAGCGGAAGTCAAATTCAGCGAGATAGCGGTGTAAATGCTTCTCGTCGCAATGCTGGTAAACGCCTTTCATACCGCGCTTAAAGATCGAAAAAACGCCTTCAATCGTGTTGGTATGCACGTCGCCCCGCACGTATTCCTTATGCGAGTGCGTGACCGTTTCATGGGCGGCAAACTGCGCGCCGGGGGACATGTAGAGGCGGCTTTCGTCGGTGTGTAAGCGTGATTCCCGCTTGATGTTTTCGAGCACAATTGCGGTCACGCTTTCGCCGTCGGCAGTCGCCGGATGAAACGAGCGAACGCGCCCGCCGCGCTCCACTAAGGCGACGATAGCGCGCTTGCCGCCCGGACCGGACCGACCGCCTTTTGTGTATGGACGGCCCTTGCGTTGCTTTGACGGTTTGCGTTCCTCGACAGGTCCGAAATAGGTCTCATCGGCTTCCACGACCTTGCCCTTGCCGCCGAGAGGGTCAAAACCCGGCACGCTGTCATCCCGCATAGCTTCGCGAATCCGATGGCACATGAACCACGCGCTTTTGTAGGTTATGCCAAGCATCCGATGAAGTTGGTGGGCGCTCATACCCTTTTTGCTCGTTCCCAAAAGGTGCATGGCAAGCCACCATTTGGTGAGCGGTATTTTTGAACGCTCCATGACCGTGCCGACCGTGGCGGTGAACTGGTCATTGCAGGGGGCGCAATAGTAGAGGCCGGGGCGCGCGGACTTACCCTGCGCCTTTGTAATGCCTTCCACGCTGCCGCAATGAGGGCAGACCGGACCATCCGGCCAGCGCATCGCCTCAAGCGCTTCCCGCGCTTTCGTTTCATCGGTGAAAATCGGGTTTTGTAAATTCGCGGGCATGGCTATCTCCTATGCCTCGCATACTACCAATTGACGTTCCGTTGTCAAGTATATAATCGCGATGATAGTCAAGTTGTTGGGGCGAAATTCTTTCGTCGTCGGCCGACCGAACCCGCTCTCAACGCTAGCGCAACCCTTTCTCCTGCATCTCTTTGAAAAATATAAGTTATCCAAATTGATTGATCATACCCAATTTGGGTATTATATTTCCCGGCATGAATACCGGCTCCCGCACCATCAGTCAGTCCAACGCGCTGTTCTCCAAGGTTCAGCAGCGCGTGCTGGCGCTCATTTTCAGCCACCCCGAGCGTAGCTTCTACACGTCCGAAATTGTGCGAAACATCGACTCCGGCGTGGGAGCCGTTGACCGCGAACTGTCGAAGCTGGAACGAAGCGGCCTGGTGTCTGTCGCGTGGATCTGCAATCGAAAGCACTATCGAGCGAACCAAGCGGCTCCGATCTTTGAAGATCTGCGAGGTCTCATTGAAAAAACCGTCGGCCTCGCCGAGCCGATCAAAAAGTCATTCGAACCCTACGCGGACTCGATCGAGAGCGCCTTCGTGTATGGCTCCGTCGCGAAGGGAGCGGATACCGCGAACAGCGACATTGATCTTATGGTTATCGGTGATGATTTGAATTACGCTGACCTTTATACGGCGGCTCAGAGCGTCGAGAGCAAGCTGCGGCGAACGGTCCATGCCTTGTTTCTCTCGCCGGCGGATTGGAATCGCAAGACGGCCAATAAAGGCTCCGTGTTCGACAAGATCAGCCATTCGCCGAAGATCTTTATCATTGGTTCTGAGAAGGACCTTCAGTCATGGGGCGGCAAGAGCTCGACAATCTCGTAACGATTGGCAGCCTCAAGGCGGAGGCTGCCATACGGCAAGAATTCATGGATATGGTCGCATCGGCTCGTGTCAGCCTGGCCGACGCCCAAAGCGGAAGCATAGACCCCGACAGTCAGTTTACCTTGGCCTACGGCGCCGCCCATCGGCTCGCGCTCGCCGCACTTCGCCACCAAGGATACCGGTCCAACAACCGCCGCGATGCCGTCTTCCAGACGCTTGCTCACACGCTCAGTACGAGTAACGCGGACATCCAGACGTTCCTGAAAGCCCATAACGAAAGGAACCTGGCGGAATACGAAGGCCGTATCGACGTCGATGAGAAGCTGCTCGCCGACCTTATCGGTGCGACGAAGAGACTTGAGGTTTCCGTCGGCAAGCTCGCCCCTCCGGCCGAATAGCGCCAGCCTTACGCCGCCGCGTCGCCGGTCACACGCACGATCTTGCCAAGCTTCTTGCCGATGGCGCGCTCCGCCGTTTCGACGTCGAAGCGGTTTTGCAGATTGAGCCAGAGTTGCGCCGAGGTGCCGAGCGCCCTGGCCAGGCGCAAAGCGGTGTCGGCGGCGATGCGCTCGACCCGCGTGCGCGGCACGCCCATCGCCTTCGCCAACGCGCCGGGCGACAGGCTGAGCGGCACGAGAAATTCCTCGCGCAGGATTTCACCGGGGTGGAGGGGAGGGAGGGTTTTGGGCATCTCACTAGGCCGCAATAAGTCCTCGATCTCTCAGCGTCGCAACTTGGTTTGCCCGATGCACCGCTTGGCCGTGCGAGAATTCGGCATAGGCGGCGCGAGCAAACGCGATGCATTGGTCGATGTCACATCGAAGCAGTTTATAAATCTCTTGCGCAACTAGGGAGTCTTCTAACGTTGCGGCGTTTGCTGTCGATGGCAATTTACCATCGAGAATTTGGCGGTCCCAATATAACTGGATTGCATCGACCAGCCATCTTTGGCGCAGGTTCTTTGGCTGAAGCGCGTCGCCCTGCAATATCCCCGCGCTTTGCAGCATATATCGGTAGTTGGTGAAGACCTTTCGCTTTGTAACCGGCTCGGCATCGATGTTTTCTTCGATGAACGTCATCAGGGCGCTATCAAGAAACGCATCTGAGGCCCAATCATCACTCATCCAAGCATGATTGCAGATAAATTCATTTGCCCATCCCGCAACGCGGCCATCTGGCCATTTGGAGTTCCGCCAAGTGCCCGAATTGGCAAGATGAAAGGAAAAGAGAGCAAGTTGTGCAAATTGATCGCTATAGGCATCGGTCGCGGTATCAACCAATTGGTCGACCAATACATAATCTTCGTGTAGCCCGTGAATGGAGTGAAGAAAGAAATTTAGCGGGATTAGCTGTCGGTCCGCGTCCGCTATGCCTGATTGCGCCCGCCACCGTTCGCGAGTAACTGGCGCGTCGTCCCCGGCAAATCCGTTGGAAATCGACCGATGGAGACGCAAATACGACTCGTCCCAAGAGAAATTCTTGGTGAAGCTTCCCGGTGAGTAGGTGGCCGTCATCGGAATATCCTTTTAAATCAGCATGTTAAGTTTTCTTTACTAGTTATTTGCCATAATCCAGCCTAACAAAATGGTGAGTCCCGCGTATGCGTCAAGAGTTAGGCCCTGTCGGTCACGATCTGCTCGCCTACACAGGCGGTCGCCGCTTCCGCACTATTTTAGCGGACCCGCCGTGGCAGTTTATCAATAAAACTGGAAAGGTCGCACCCGAACATAAGCGATTGGCCCGCTACGGGACCATGAAGCTCGACGAAATTGCGGCGATGCCGGTTGAGGAACTCGCTGCTCCAATGACGCATCTATATCTGTGGTGTCCGAACGCACTGTTGCCGGACGGGCTTGCGGTAATGCAGGCTTGGGGTTTCAAATACAAGTCGAACCTTGTCTGGCACAAAATCCGTAAAGACGGTGGGCCGGATGGGCGCGGTGTCGGATTCTATTTTCGCAACGTGACCGAGCTTATTTTGTTTGGGGTGCGCGGCAAGAATGCGCGGACGCTTGCGCCGGGTCGAAGCCAAGTAAATTTCATGGCGACTCGTAAGCGAGAACATTCGCGCAAGCCAGATGAACAGTATGAACTTATCGAAGCTTGTAGCCCCGGGCCGTTCCTTGAATTATTCGGACGCGGCACGCGCAAGGGTTGGACAACTTGGGGCAACCAAGCGGACGACGGCTATAAGCCGACGTGGAAGACGTATGCCAACCATTCGCAAACACGTTTGGTGGCGGCTGAGTGAGGTTAGTTTTCTTACCTCCCCCTTTTCTTAAACCCGCCCCGTTGCCCCGGCCGTCCCATCGTTGAACGCGGCCCCGTCTTCGCGCTGCGCGCTTCGCCGGGCAAGCCCTCGCCCTTGCGCGCGGGGACGCTTTCGACGCCCGGGCCCATCTCGTCGAGGCTGGGTTTCTTCGGGCGTCCATCACCGGGCCGTGACGGCTTGAATTCGTGCCAGGTGGCGATGCCCATTTCGTCGAGGTGGGGTTTGTGCGGGCCTTCGTGAGAAGACTGCCCCTCACCCCGACCCTCTCCCCGCGCGGGGGGAGAGGGAGCAGAGGCGCCGCCTTTGCCGCGCGAGCCTGAACTTTTGCCGCTGGTCACCCGTCTCAGTTTCGGGTCCTGTGTCACCATCACCTGCCGCACGGTCGGGTTATCGACCACCGCCAGTTCGGTCTGGCGCAGGCGCTTGATCTCGTCGCGCAGGCGGGCGGCTTCCTCGAAGTCGAGATCGGCGGCGGCCTCGCGCATGCGCGTTTCGAGATCGGACAGCACGCTCTCGAAATTATGCCCGATGGTGGCGGCGTCGCCGAATTCGCCTTCGCTGGCGCCACCGGTCGAAATGAGCACGTGGTCGCGCTCATAGACCGAATCCATGATGTCGTGGATCGAGCGCTTGATGCTTTCCGGCGTGATGCCGTGTGCCGTATTGTATTCGACCTGCTTTTCCCGTCTTCGATTAGTCTCCTCGATGGCGCGCTGCATCGAGCCGGTGACCTGATCGGCATAGAGCACGACCTTGCCGTCGACATTGCGCGCGGCGCGGCCGATGGTTTGAATGAGCGACGTCTCGCTGCGCAGGAAGCCTTCCTTGTCGGCGTCGAGAATGGCGACCAACGCGCATTCCGGAATGTCGAGGCCCTCGCGCAAGAGGTTGATGCCGATGAGCGCGTCGAAGGCGCCGAGCCGCAGATCGCGGATGATCTCGATGCGCTCCAGCGTGTCGATGTCCGAATGCATGTAGCGCACGCGGATGCCCTGTTCGTGCAGATATTCGGTGAGGTCTTCCGCCATGCGCTTGGTCAGCACCGTGACCAGCGAGCGATAGCCCTTGCGCGCCACCTCGCGCACTTCGCCGACCAGATCGTCGACCTGCGTGCGGGCCGGGCGGATTTCGACCGGCGGGTCGATCAAGCCAGTGGGGCGGATGACCTGCTCGACAAAGACGCCATTGGCCTCGTTCATTTCCCAATGGCTCGGCGTGGCTGAGACGGCCAGCGTCTGCGGCCGCATCGCGTCCCATTCCTCGAAGCGCAGCGGCCGGTTGTCCATGCAGGAGGGCAGGCGGAAGCCGTATTCGGCGAGCGTCGCCTTGCGCCGGAAGTCGCCGCGGAACATGCCGCCGAGCTGCGGCACGGTGACGTGGCTCTCGTCGGCGAAGACCAGCGCGTTGTCGGGCACGTATTCGAACAAAGTCGGCGGCGGCTCGCCCGGGCGGCGGCCGGTGAGATAGCGCGAATAATTCTCGATGCCGGCGCAGGAGCCGGTGGCCTCCATCATTTCAAGATCGTAGCGCGTGCGCTGCTCGAGCCGCTGCGCTTCCAAGAGGCGGCCGGCATCGTTGAGCTGACCGAGGCGGACGCGCAATTCCTCTTTGATCGAATTCATCGCCTGGATGAGGGTCGGGCGCGGCGTGACGTAATGCGAATTGGCGTAGACCTTGACGAATTCCAGTTCGTCGGTCTTCTGGCCGGTGAGCGGATCGAATTCGTGGATGGATTCGATTTCATCTCCGAAGAGAGAAACTCGCCAGGCGCGGTCTTCATAATGCGCCGGGAAGATTTCGATCACGTCGCCGCGCACGCGGAACGAACCGCGAAAGAAATCGGCCTGCGTGCGTTTGTATTGCAGCGCCACCAGATCGGCCATCAACTGGCGCTGGCCGATCGACGCGCCCTGCTTCAATGTAAACGTCATGGCCGAATAGGTTTCGACCGAGCCGATGCCGTAAATGCAGGAGACCGAAGCGACGATGATGACGTCGTCGCGCTCGAGCAGCGAGCGCGTGGCGGAATGGCGCATGCGGTCGATCTGCTCGTTGATCGACGATTCTTTCTCGATGTAGGTGTCGGTGCGCGGAACGTAGGCTTCCGGCTGGTAGTAGTCGTAATAGGAAACGAAATACTCGACCGCGTTGTCGGGAAAGAACGACTTGAACTCGCCGTAAAGCTGCGCCGCCAGCGTCTTGTTAGGCGCGAGCACCAGCGCCGGGCGCTGCGTCGCCTCGATCACCTTGGCCATGGTGAAGGTCTTGCCCGAGCCGGTGACGCCAAGAAGCACCTGCGTGCGGTCGTTGCGATTGACGCCCTCGACCAGTTCGCGGATCGCGACCGGCTGGTCGCCTTTCGGTTCGAATTCCGACTTGATGACAAATTTCTGGCCGCCTTCGGATTTCTCCGGGCGCGGCGGCCGGTGCGGCGTCCACACCTGGCCGGTCTCGGCCTCGGCGCGGAATTCGGCGCGGCCCTCGCGCAGCAGTTTTTCGAGCGCGTCGGCGGTGGCGGTGACGCCCATCGAGGCGAGGCCGCCCGGGCCGGTCGGCAGATCGGCGCGCGGCAGGCGGAATTTCGGATCGCCGCCGGCACGCGCGACCAGCGCGTCCTTGATCGCTTTTTCGCGGTCGTCCTCGGTAGGTGTGGAGGCATCGTTTCCGTCGCCCAGACCCAGTTCCTTCGCCAGCGCCGGATCAAGCCCGGTCACCGGCGCGCCGGTGTATTCCGATTGCGGGGCTTCCTCGAAGCCGTCACCCTTCTGCGCCGATTTGCTTGTGGATTTCCTTGCGCGATGCGCGGCCGAAAAATCCTGCCGGCGATCCCAGGAATTATCCGGCGGCGGCTGCAAACCTGAAGACATGCCGGTTCCGGAACCCAAGCCGGCGGTGCCTTTGGCGATGCCCGGATTGAGCAGCGCGTCGAGCGCGGAATCGGGCTTCGGCGCGTCCGGGCGCGCGGCTTTCGCCCGCGTGGGGCGGGCCGGATCTTTCGACTTTTTAGGAGGGGATTTCGCCATCGTCCCCGAATATGGGGCGAGTCCGGCAGTGATGGAAGGGCGGACCGCTCTATTCGCGCGAGCTCAGTCCTTGCAGGGCTGGCCTTGCACGCGCACGCCCTGCAACAGCGGCGCCATGCGGCCGGCGGTGGTGCGGCTGACGCTCGACAGGTCGAGATAGCCGCGCTCGTAAGTTTCGGACACCAGCCTTTCGATGCGGTGGTCGTCGGTGGTCGACCATTGCGCGGCGATGTAATCGTGGCCCTCCTTGCCCCAGCGCTTGGAGTAGCTTTCGATTTGATTGCCGCTCTGCTCGAAATAATGATTGAGCGCCTGTGCAAGCTGCCGGCGTCCGGTGTCGGTGCAGAACGTGCTCCAAGCTTTTTCGAGGCTCTTCATCGTCGACGTGCGGGTGCTGTCGCGGCTTTTTTGGAAGATGTTTTCGTTCGCGTTGTTCGGCGGCACGCCGTCGCCCATCGCCTCCTGCGGCATGTCCTTCGATCCGCGCGCGAGCTTGCTCGGCACCGCGTGAAAGGTCGGCATGAGGTCGGACGGCTCCAGCGGCTGCGCGCCATAGCGCGGAATCGCGATGCCGTGAAAATAGGTCGGCTTGCCGAAATCCCAGAGCAGAAGCAGGGCGAGCAGGACGAAGGCCGGAATGACGTAAGTCTTGATGGTGTCCATGGAGCGCCTAATTCGATTTCATCTCGGGATGGGCCGCGCATTCATTGCGCAGCGTTTCGGTACCGTTCAGCATCGCGCGCACCGCCTCCGGCGCGAAGCCGAAGGGAAAATCGCCGGCAATCAGCACACCGTTCTGCACGCGATTGCGCATCAGATCGAGCACGCGGTCGCGCGTCGCCTGCAAGCCGTGAATGTTGCCCGGCGCGGCGCCGTAGGTAGTCGACGGCTGCGCGATAATCTTGTCGGCCTGACCCACGAAGATGCTGCCGGACTCGACCGCCAGCGTGCGGTTGTCGATGTCGCACAGGCGGAACGCGTTCTGGTGATAGACGCAGTCGGCGACCTCGCCCCACATCTGCGCCAGCTCGATGACCCAATGTTCGCGCGGCGCGTCCAGCGAGCGCGTGATGCGGCCATGGATGCTGGCCTTGAGATCGATCAGCAACATGTCGGGCGACAGATCGGCGTCGGCGCGAATGCCCATGGTCTGCTTGGTCAGGCAGAGCTTGAGCACCGGCGCGGTCGCCGAGCGGCCGATGCGTGTGCCGGAAAAATCGAGGCCGTTGCCCGCGAGACCGAGGCGCGACATCAGCGACGTGACGACGGACGAATCCGCCAGCGTCATCCAGCCGGCCGCGACCATGGCGGCGAACGCGAGCCCGTATAATGCCAGCCGTACTTTGCCGGCGCCGGACGCCGGCGCCGCCTTGTTCGGCTCGTGCGGGTGTACGCGTCTTTGTCCGAATTCGCGGGCAGGGGTCATGACGCCACCGGAACTTTGATGGCGACCCAGGGGTGGGCCTTGTCGCAATAATCGGGAGCATCGGAATATTTTTGCAGCATCGCCTTGATAGGCTCCGGCGCGCTCCAGCCGAAATCGGATTGGCGCAGCCGACCGTACTTGATGTGCATTTCCAGCGCGACCATGATCGCGCGATTATTGGCGTTGTCCCACAGGTCGCGCACGTTGCGCAGTTCGCGCTCGCCGTAGGCTTTGCCGATCTCGAGCATGGCGTCGCGTTTGGCAAAATATTTGCCGATATATCCGACGATGTAGGCGCGGTTGTCCGGTTCGCAGACGGCGTTCTGTTGCGTCACGACGTAACAATGCAGCGCAGCGGTCATGTCGACCATGCGGTCGAAGTCGCGCCAGGCGATGCGATGGTCGCCGAAAGGCAGTGTGGGATTGTCGCGATCTTTTTTCGGAGAGATGAGAGCAGCGTAGCAGGCCGGCCGCACCTTGCCGTCAATAGCGGTGCCGAGCCGGCCATTCGGCCAGCGCAGGCTGACGGTCTCACCAAGGCTCAGATAATTGATGCAGGTGGAACCGACGATGATGCCGCAAACCACGAACAGGCCGCGCGACAGGAAACTCATGGGACGCCCCCGATAGCGGGGGTATTTAAGGCAGTGACGCTGGCGGAAGGATTAATACGCGGTGTATTGCAAAGTTGCGGTCAGCAATGCGTTAACGCAATCGCTCGAATGCGTTGAAATGCTGCGACGGCTCCGGTCTTTCGGGCCGTCGCAGCTTTAGACTTACGCTTCACTTCGACGGAGTGGGAAAGCACTCGGTGTAGAATTCGCCGTCGCGGCCGAAATACATGGCCTTTCGGCCGCCGAAGAAGACGCGATAGCTGGCGCAGCCGGCCGCCATAATCCGGCGCAGGAATTCGGCATAGCCCACCTCGCCGCGTTGAATGGTTTTCACGGTCGCTGCTACCGCCGCTTCGTCAAACATGCCGGCGACGGCCGGCGCGCCCGTGAGCGGCATCGCTTCATCGATGCTTTCGCCGCCGGCGTCATAGTAAGTGTTGCGCAGGGCGATCAGATCGGCGGTGTAGGCAGCGACGCCGGCGCCCGCGAGCTTTTGGACGATGGCCGGGAAGGGCGTGTTGGCGAAGCTCAGTTGCATGCATTCGGCGATGGTCGCGGTGTTCATCGGATTCTCCGGGGTTGCGGTTCAGGGGGTGTCGGCGGCGGCTTCAAGCAGCCGCCGTAACTGGCGATGGAGCGATTTTATGTCGGCGCCGGCGAGCCGGCGGGCGATCCTGGCGTGATAGGCCGCGGCCGCCTTGTTGATGCCGGCGAGCGCGGCATGGCCGCCTTTGCTCAGCGCCAGATAAGGCGAGGCCTTGTGGTCGGGATTGCCGGCAAACGCGGCGGAGCCTTCGTCCACCAGCAGATCGGCGATGCGCTGCACATTCTGGCGGCTGACGCCGAGGCGGCGGGCGATTTGCGGCACCGTCAGCGTGCCGCCGGATGCCGCGCTCATGACCTGCCAGCGCGCCTGGGTTTGCCCGACCGTTTGGGCGATGCCTTCGCCATGGTCGCGGAACGCGCCCGCCAGTTCGAACAGATCGGCGACGATCAGGGGAATGAGAGTCTGCGGCGCGGGGTCGTTGTTCATGGTGCTTAGATGCCAGATTGACAATAAGTTGTCAAACTAAGAAAAACAAAGTCGGAGCGTTTTTTTTGCGGGCGAATGGCGGGTGGGATATCCGCGCGTTTTCTCAAGCGGATGGGCGGGGAATAGGCCGCGCGCCGATCCATGCCCGAAAGCCGCTGGTCCCCGCGGAAGCGGGGATCCAGTGCTTAGGTTGCAAAGCAGGAACTGGATTCCCGCTTCCCGCCTTCGCACTCCGTGCTTCGGCGGACTCCAGGCGCGCCGAAGCTCACGAAGTGAGCGTAGGCGGGTCGCGGGAATGAACGGCGCGTGTTTCAGGCGCTTGGGCTAAACTTCCACGCCCACTACGCCGCCTTTTTCCACAATTGCCTGGTCGCCAGCGCCGCGCCTTCGGCGAGCGACTTGAGCTTCATCCAGACGATTTTGGTGTCGACCTGTACGCGGCCGGCAAAGGTGCCGAAGCCGCAATCGACGCCGCCGATGACGTTCTCGCGCCCGACGCAAGCCGCGAAATTCATCAGCCGGTCGGCGACCAGTTCGGGATGTTCGACGGTATTGACGGTCGAGTCGATCACGCCCGGCACGATGATCTTGCCGGGCGGCAGCTTCACCTCGCGCCACAGTTTCCATTCGTGTTCGTGGCGGCCGTTGGCGGCGGGGAACGACACCGCCTGCGGCTTGGCGGTGAGCACGATGTCGATGATGTCTTTCAGCGGCACGTCGGTGTGATGCGGTGCGACGGTCGAGCCCCAGCAGACATGCATGCGCATGCGGTCGGCGGGCAGATCGGCGACGGCGTGGTTGAGCGCCGCGACGTTGACCGCGATGATCTTGCGGAAATCGGCGAGGCTTTTGTCGAGATAGACCATGTGGCGCAGCATGGCGAGATCGGGGCAGTCGAGCTGCAAGACAAAGCCGGCTTCGACGATGGCCTTGTATTCGGTCTTCATCACCTCGGCGAGCGCGTAGACATATTCCTCTTCGGTCTTGTAATGGCGATTTTTCAGATAGCGCGCGATCTGGCCGGGCGAGGGCGAGGTCATGAAGGTTTCTTCGGCCTTTGCTCCCTTCAACGCGTCCCTGGCGAGATCGATATCGGCCTGCGCCGCCGGCCAGTCCTTCCACTTCACGTCGCCATTGCATGAAGGGCGATGCTGGAACGGCGAGGCGAAATGCGTGAGGATTTCGGCAAGCTCGGGAAATTCCGGCTCGCCGGTGCCCATCGGCGGCGCGCTCTCGCCTTCATAGCCGGTGAGGCGGTCGAGCACATGCACGGTGTAGTCGGTGCGGCCCTGTTCGCCGTCATTGATGATGTCGATGCCGGCCTCGATCTGTTTCCGCACCACATGGGCGACCGCTTCGCGGGTGGCGGCGGTGAGTTCGGCTTTGTGCCGGCCGGGCTCGCGTTGCTCGGCCAAAAGCGCCTCGACCACCTTGGCGGTGCGCGGCAGGCTGCCGGTGTGGGTGGTGAGAATGCGCTCGATGCTGCGTTTCATGGCCCGTTCCTGAGAAATTGGTTTTTCCGCTGATGCGTATTCCGCCCGCGTGGATTATGGCCGCCCGGGAATTGTGCGCAAGGGTGGGCAGAGGCGAGCACCAAGTCGATTCGTCTTGCGCAGCGCCCCACTTGCTGACCGCGTCGCCACCGGATTACTCGGCCGCCTGGTGGCGCTCTTCGACGATGAAGCCGCCGGACTGGTGCCGCCACAACGCGGCATAGTGGCCGTTGGCGCGCAGCAACTGCTCGTGCGTGCCCTGTTCGACGATCTGGCCGCGGTCCATGATCACCAGCCGGTCCATCATGGCGATGGTGGAGAGCCGGTGCGCGATGGCGATCACGGTCTTGCCGTGCACGAGCGCGCCGAGGCTGGACTGGATGGCGGCTTCGACCTCGCTGTCGAGCGCCGAGGTGGCTTCGTCCAGCACCAGGATCGGCGCATCTTTAAGAATGACACGCGAGATCGCCACGCGCTGGCGCTGGCCGCCCGACAGTTTCACGCCGCGTTCGCCGACATGGGCGTCGTAGCCGCGCCGGCCTAACTGATCCTCGAGTTCGAGGATGAAGTCATGCGCATGCGCCATCTGCGCCGCGGCGACGATCTCGGCGTCGCTCGCGCCGGGCTTGCCATAGCGGATGTTGTCGCGGATCGAGCGGTGCAGCAGGGAGGTATCCTGCGTCACCACGGAGATTTGCGCGCGCAGCGATTCCTGCGTCACGTCGGCGATGTTCTGGCCGTCGATCAGGATACGCCCGCCTTCGACGTCGAAAAAGCGCAGCAGCAGATTGACCAGCGTCGATTTGCCGGCGCCGGAACGGCCGACCAGGCCGATCTTCTCGCCCGGCTTGACGTCGAGGGTGAGGCGGTCGAGCAGGCCGCTTTCGCGGCCATAGCCGAAACGGACGTTGTCGAAGACCACTTCGCCGCGCGACACCACAAGCTCCGGCGCGTCCGGCTTATCGACCAACGTGTGCGGGCGCGCGATCGTCATCATGCCTTCCTGCACGACGCCGATATTTTCAAAGATGCCGGTGATCTGCCAGGCCACCCAGCCGGAGGCGGACACGATCTGCATCGTCATCGGCAGCGCCGTCGCCACCGTGCCGACGGTGATGTGACCGTGTTGCCAGAGCACGATCGCGAAGGCGCCGGTCGAGGTGATGAGCAGCGCATTGAGCAAGGTCAGTGTGAGCGCGAAGGCCGTGTTCAGGCGCAGCGACGCATGGAAACGCGTGGTGTGCTGGTCGATCGCCTCGCGCACATAGGCGTCCTCGTCGCGCGCGCGGGCGAAAAGCTTGACCGTGAGGATATTGGTGTAGGTGTCGACGACGCGGCCGGTCAGCATCGAGCGCGTTTCCGACATCAGCTTGGAGCGGTCGCGCATGCGCGGCACGAAATAGCGCAACATGACCATGTAACCGCAAAACCAGAGCGCGACCGGCAGCGCCAACCAGGCGTCGGCATGCGCGAGCAGAAGCAGCGAGGACGTGCCGTAGATGAGGATGAACCAGACGGCGGTCAGCAGCGCGACCAGGCTTTCGCGGATCGCCGGGCCGGTCTGCATCACACGCGTGGCGATGCGGCCGGCGAAGTCGTTCTGAAAGAAGGCCCAGGACTGGCGCACGACGTGCCAGTGGTTCTGCCAGCGGATGCGGTTGGAGACGTTGGCGGCGATCGCCTGGTTCATCAGCAGATGCTGGGTGACGAAAGCGGCCGGGCGCAGCAGCAGCATCACCGCCGCCATGCCGGCAAGCATCGGCCACGCCTCGCGGAAGAGCGTCGCCGGATCGGCTTGGGTGACGAGATTGACCACCTGGCCGATGAAAACCGGGATGGTGACGTCAAGCAGCGCCACCACAAAGCCAATGGCGAACAGGCCGATGAACATGGGCTTCGCCTGGCGCGCGAAATGCCAATAGAAAGCCACCAGACCGGCCGGCGGTACCGGCTGCTCCGGAATAGTTGTGGTTTTCAGCGATCGTTCGAAAAAACTAAACATGGCCGGCGCATAAGGCCGCGCGCAACGCCCCTCACGAGGGGGTCACGCGCGGCTGGTTTGTTTTACGGGTCGGCGCTTGCTAGCGCCGTATCGTGTCGAGACCGTGGCGGCTTCTTATTTGAGCATGATCTTTTCCGAAAACCGGTACCCACTTTTCGGGATCATGCTCTAGGCCCGCGCGTATTTTCCGCGCGCGAAATAGCGGTCCTTGGCATCGTCGGTGGCGCTGTCGCGCACCGATTTGATGGCGCCGATCTTGGCGTAGGCCGCCTTGACGGCTGGACGCGCCTGAATTTTGTCGATCCAGGTTTTCACATGCGGGCGGCTCGACAGATCGACGGCGAGCAACTCGACATTGCGGAGCCAGGGGAAGGCGGCGATGTCGGCGATGGAATATTCGCCGCCGGCGACCCATTCGCGGTCGCTCAGCCGGTCGTTATAAAGATCGAACAGCTTGTTGACGACGGTGCGGTAGCGCATCTTGCCGTAGTCGCCGCCTTCCGGCGCGAATTTCGAAAAGTGGACGTGCTGGCCGCACATCGGCCCGACATTGGCCATCTGGATCATCAGCCATTGCGCCACCTCGAAATATTTTGCTTTGTCGGCCGGCATGAATTTGCCGGTCTTGTCGGCGAGATACATCAGGATCGCGCCCGACTCGATGACGGTATAAGGCTTGCCGCCGGGGCCTTCCGAATCGACGATGGCCGGTATTTTCTGGTTCGGATTGATCTTGGTGAATTCGGGCGTGAACTGGTCGCCCTTCCAGACGTCGATGAATTTGGTGTTGTAGGGCAGACCGCATTCCTCGAGCATGATGAAAATTTTCTGCACGTTCGGGCTGGTCAGCGCGTAGAGGTCGATCATGGCGGGCTCTCATTGCAATAAGGCCGCGGAGCGCGGCGGTCTTCTATAGAGGATGAGGCCGGGGTCTGTCGCGGGGGGTGTCAGCGCGCAGGCGCATTGGCGGCGAGCGCGGCCGCTTTGCGCAGGCAGGCCGGGCACAGGCAGTCTTCGGTCGCGGCTAGGGTCATGGGCAGCCGATAAGGCTCGGCCGCGCACCAGCATTCGCCGGACAGGCCGCACGCAAACGCCGCGCCGCAGCGCGCGCAGGCGACGGCGCGCTTGGCAGCGGACGGATTTTCAATTCGCGGCGTCATGGCGTGCCGGTATTCCTGACGCGTAACTATGAGACCTGCATTGCGCGGCGGCAAGGACCGGGCAACGCTGCCATAGCCAGTTCCTATCCATGGCGCTGGAGCCTGCTGAAGTTTTCATTAAATTTGGACGGCTATGGAACCCGGTGGCAAGCCGGCGGTTGCTGAACAGGGGCGCGTACGGAATGACAGGCTGGGTTTATGGCCCCCACAATCAATCGCAGACAGATTTTATCGGCGGGCGTGCTGGCCGGATCGGCCATCGCGATCAACAGCGCACAGGCGCGCTCCATCTCCGGCGAAGTGCCCTGGCAGGAAGGCGAAGCCAACAAGCCCGACATCGTCAACCCCGGCACCTATGAATATCTGACCGCGGCGGAAGTCGCGTTTCTCGATGCCGCCATGTCGCGGCTCATTCCCCAAGACGAACTCGGGCCCGGCGCCAAAGAAGCTGGCGGCACGTTTTTCCTCGATCGCCAGCTCGCTGGCGCTTACGGGCAAGGGTCGCATTGGTACATGCAAGGGCCTTGGAAGAAAGGCGAGACGACGCAAGGCTATCAGAGCCGCATGGCGCCGGCCGAAATGTATCGCGCAGCCATCGCGGCGATCGATAAATATTGCGGCGACAAATTCTCCAGCAAGAAATTTTCCGAGTTGTCCGCGAATGACCAGGACCAGGTGCTGAAAGCGATCGAGAAAGGCGACGCCGATCTGAAAACGGTCGACGCCAAGTCCTTCTTCACGATGTTTTTGCAAAACACGATTGAAGGCTTCTTCTCCGATCCGCTTTACGGCGGCAACCGTGACATGGCGGGCTGGAAGCTGATCGGCTTCCCGGGCGCGCGTTACGACTACCGGCCTTACGTCAAGAAGCACGGGCAGAAACTCAATCTCGCGCCGGTCGCCATCAAGGGCCGGCCCGGCTGGAATCCCGCGTAAGTAATTTTCGGACTCAAGGACATTTCGACATGGCAAAAAACACGGCAAAGAAATTACCCGCGGTGGACTGCGTGCTGGTCGGCTTCGGCTGGACCGGCGCCATTCTCGGGCAGGAATTGACCGACGCCGGGCTGAATGTGGTTGCGATCGAGCGCGGCTCATGGCGCGACGCCTCGACCGATTTCGCCGTCACCTTCGCGCAGGACGAATTGCGCTATATGTGGCGGAAGGCATTGTTCGAAGAGCCGGCGCGCGAGACGCTGACATTTCGCAACGCGCCGAGCGAAGAGGCGCTGCCGATGCGCCATCTCGGCTCGTTCCTGCCCGCGACCGGCGTCGGCGGCGCCGGCATTCACTGGAACGGCCAGACCTGGCGCTTCCTGCCGAGTGATTTCGTCGCGCGCAGCCACAATGAGCAGCGCTACGGCAAATTGCCCGACGACATGACGGTGCAGGACTGGGGCGTCACCTATGACGAACTCGAACCGCATTACGATAAATTCGAATATCTCTGCGGCATCAGCGGCAAGGCCGGCAATCTGAAAGGCCAGATTCAGGAAGGCGGCAATCCGTTCGAGGGGCCGCGCGCACGCGAATATCCCAATCCGCCGCTCGACATGGTCTACGGCCCGACTTTGTTCGAGGCGGCGGCGAAGGCGACCGGCCACAAGCCGTTCACCTGTCCGGCCGCCAATATGTCGCGGCCTTATACCAATCCGCTCGGCGTGCAGTTGGGGCCGTGCACCTATTGCGGCTTCTGCGAGAAATTCGGTTGCGGCAATTATTCGAAGTCGAGCGCGCAGACCACCATCCTGCCGGTGCTGATGCGCAAGAAGAATTTCGAGCTGCGCACCGAATGCAACGTCCTCAAGGTGCTCAAGGACGATAGCGCCAAACGCGCCACCGGCGTCGTCTATATCGACGAGCAGGGCGAGGAGTGGGAGCAGCCGGCGGAGATGGTGATCCTGTGCGCTTTCGCGCACCACAATCCGCATCTGATGATGCTGTCGAACATCGGCCGGATCTACGATCCCCAAACCGGTCAGGGCCTCATCGGCAAGAATTACGCCTACCAGATCGTTTCCGGCGTGGACGTTTTCTTCGACGACAAGATTCTCAATCCTTTCGTCGGTGCCGGCGCGCTCGGCGTCGGCGTTGACGAATACAACGGCGATAATTTCGACCATTCCGGTTTGGGCTTTATCGGCGGCGGCTATCTCGCCTGCTGGAACACCAACGGCCGGCCGATCGAGCATCACCCGACGCCGAAGGACACGCCGAAATGGGGCGCGCAGTGGAAAAAGGCGGTGGCCAAGAACTACCTGACCACGGCCACCATTTCGACCCACGGGGCGGTGATGAGCCACCGCACCAATTACCTCGATCTCGATCCGACCTATCGCAACGTCTACGGCCAGCCGCTGCTGCGGCTTACCTTCGATTACACCGACAACGAACATAAGATGTCGGACTATCTCACCGAGCGCGCGACCGACATCGCCAAGGCGATGAAGGCGCGGGAAATCCATCCCAAGAAGCGCACTGGCCACTATGACATCGTGCCCTACCAGACCACGCATAATACCGGTGGCGCGATCATGGGCGCCGACCCGAAATCCAGCGCGGTCAACCGCTATCTGCAAAGCTGGGATCTGCACAATCTGTTCGTGATGGGCTCCTGCGTGTTTCCGCAAAACCCCGGTTACAATCCAACCGGTACCGTCGGCGCGCTCACATACTGGGCGGCGCACGCGATCCGTACGCAATATCTCAAGAACCCCGGACCGCTGGTGCAGTCATGAAAAGCGCCACTTGCATCGTAGGGATTGGCGTGCTGGCTTTTGCCGGCATGTTGGCCGGCGCGGCGCAGGCCGCCGACACGTCATTCGCCACTATCGAACGCGGCCGCAATCTGGTGAATGCCGGCGATTGCGTCGCTTGTCATACCCAGAAGGATGGCGGCCGCTCGTTCGCCGGCGGCCGCGCCATCGAGACGCCGTTCGGCATCATCTACTCGCCCAACATCACGCCAGATCCCGAGACCGGAATCGGCGCCTGGTCGGATGAAGATTTTTATCGTGCCCTTCATGAAGGGCGGCGGCCGGACGGCACGCGGCTTTATCCGGCGTTTCCTTATCCCTATTTTACCAAGATGACGCGCGACGACGTGATGGCGATCCGCGCCTATCTCAATACGCTGCCGGCGGTAAAGAACCGGCGGCGCGAGGCGGCGCTCACCTGGCCGCTCAATCACCGCACGGTCATGCGCGGCTGGGACTGGATGTTCTTCAAGCCCGGAGCCTTCAAGCCCGATCCGAACAAAAGCGCGGAGTGGAATCGCGGCGCTTATCTGGTCCAGGGCGCGGGCCATTGCGGGGCCTGTCATACGCCGAAGAATGCGCTCGGCGGCGACAAAACGGATCAGGCGTTGCAGGGAGGCGCGGTTCAGAACTGGTTCGCGCCCAAGATCGCCGGCAACATGCGCGACGGCACCGGTGCCTGGAGCGTCGACGACATCGTCGAGTACCTTAAGACCGGCCGTAACAAGCACAGCGGCACCGCCGGCCTGATGGCCGAGGTTGTGCAAGACTCGACCTCGAAGCTGCCGGACACCGACCTCAAGGCGATCGCGACTTACATCAAGGACGTCGATGGCGGCCCCAATCCGCCGCCGCCGCCGGAGCGTGAGAAATCCGATCCGAAGACGGTGGCCGGCGCGGCGATCTTCGCCGACAGTTGTTCGGCCTGCCACGCGCCGGACGGCAAGGGCGTGCCGCACATGTTCCCACCGCTTGAGCACAATGCCAATGTGCAGCAGCGCGACCCGACGACTGTGATCCGCGTCATTTTGCAAGGCGCGCAGACGGCGGCGACCGATGCCAAGCCGACGCCCTTTGCGATGCCGGCCTTCAACTGGAAACTGAAGGACGACCAGATCGCGGCGGTGGCGACTTACGTACGCAACGCCTGGGGCAATCACGCGCCGCCGGTCGATCCCGGCCAGGTGCGCGACATGCGCCAGAAATTGAAAAAGGACCGGGCTGGCGGAGGTTCGTGAGCCTGCGCTAAATTGTGAAACCGGCTTCTTCCGGCGGGCCGTCCTCATTCATGAGGGCGGCCTTTCACTGAACGATGGACCCGTCTTATGCCCGCCATGTCCGCTTATCTGCTGCCGGTCGCACTGCTGGTCGGCTCCAACATATTCATGACCACCGCCTGGTATTGGCACCTGCGCTACAAGGAGGTGCCGCTGTTCAGCGTCATCCTGATCAGCTGGGCGCTTGCCTTTGTCGAATATTGCCTGGCAGTGCCGGCCAACCGCTACGGCAGCGCGGTCTATTCGCCGGCCCAGCTAAAGACCATTCAGGAAGTGATTACACTTTTGATCTTCGCGGTGTTCTCGACGTTCTATCTGAAAGAGGCGCTGAGTTGGAGCCAGGGCTTCGGCTTTGCCCTGATCGCCGCCGGGGCGTTTTTCGTATTTCATAAATTCTGACTTTATTTTGCGCATGATCTTGTCCGAAAACCGGTTCCCACTTTTCGGGATCATGCGCTACTTCGCCGGCGTCACACGCAGGATGCGGCCGGCGGGGTTGTCGGTGAGTAGATAAAGCGCGCCGTCGGGGCCTTGCCGCACGTCGCGGATGCGCTCGCCTAACTCGTGCAGCATGCGCTCTTCTTTCATGGCCTTATCGCCTTGTAGCGTGAGCCGCGACAGCAACTGGAATTTGAGGGCGCCGTTGAACAGGCTGCCCTTCCAATTTGGAAAAAGATTGCCGGTGTAAAAGGCCATGCCGGAGGGCGCGATTGACGGTGTCCAGTGCCAGACCGGGTCTTCGATGCCGGGGGCGGTCTTCTTACCGGTGCCGACGATGGTATCGTCGTAATTGACGCCATAGCTGACGACCGGCCAGCCGTAATTCTTGCCCTTCTCGATGATATTGATCTCGTCGCCGCCCTGCGGCCCATGCTCCTGCTCCCATAATTTGCCATCGGCGGGATTGAAGGCGAGGCCTTCGGCGTTGCGCAGGCCATAGGCCCAGATTTCCGGCAGCGCGCCTTGGCGGTTCACGAAGGGATTGTCGGTCGGGATGCCGCCGTCCAGCTTGATGCGCACGATTTTGCCGATGGTGTTGTCGAGCGTCTGCGCCATTTCCTTCGCGCCGAAATGATCGCCGAGCGTGACGAACAGATTGTTGTCTTTGGCCTGCACCATGCGGCAACCGACATTGGCGCCGCCGGCCGGGCCTTTCTGCCGGAAGATGATCTTGACGTCATCGAGCTTGGGCGCCGCGCCGGCATCGAGATGCGCGCGCGCGACCGCGACGTTGTTGCTGTCGTCGCCGTTGAAGCAGAAATAAATGGTGCCGTTTTGCGCGTATCCGTTGTCAAGGGTCACATCGAGAAGCCCGGCCTGGCCGCCGCCGTGAACGGGCGGCACGCCGCCGAGCGGCTTCGAGAGTTTGCCGTCGCGCGTAACGATGCGCATGCGGCCGGGCCGTTCTGTGACCAGCATGCGGCCGTCGGGCAGGAAGGCGAGCGCCCACGGATGTACCAGGTCTTTGGCGATTGTTGCGACCGCGAGCGGACCGGCGGACGATTTATAGGTCGGGGAGGCCGACGCCACGGCAGGCATCAGCAGCAGAGCGGACAGAGCTGTGCGTAGCAGCATAAATGGCATCGTGCCGGTAACACCGCACGATGGCGAGTGGTTCAAATATAATAAATTAGTGCCGATGCCGACGTTTGCCGCCCTGCGGCAAGATGCTCAGACCGCCGATACCGATGAAGATCAGGCCGAGCAGCAGCGAGATCGTGAACAGGCTGCCCTCGTTGCCGATCACACCGTCGGCGACGCTCGCATGAGCGGCCCCGACCGTGATCGCAGTGAATGCGACAACGGTGGAAATCGCCAAGCCGGCAATGGTGGCCAGTTCGACAAAACGGGACTGGCCGGCCACGGCGCGCCTATGCGGGGCGGCGAAACCAGTGCTGCGGATGGACTGACTGACGGACTGGCGCATGACCAACCTGCGACTTGTTGTCGAAAACTAATTTTCCAATGTCATGAATCTAACGCCCGAAACGGGCGTTGGTTCGGCCCGATTAAGGCGGACCGGTTAAGGAACCGAGGCGTTTTCGTGTCATTTATTGTTAGCGGCAGGCTACGGCGCGCCAGCGGCGCAGTTTTACAGGCTATTCCGCCGCCACCTGCGGCCGCCAGTCCATCGCCACATAACCCGGCTCGGCGGCGACGCGGTCAAGCCAGTTACGCACGGCCGGATAGCGGCCGAGGTCAAAATCGCATTCGTGCGCGACGTGGGTATAGGCGTAAATCGCGATGTCGGCGATGGTGAAACGCTTGTCGACGAAGAAGTCGTGCTTGGCGAGGTGCATTTCCATGACGCCGAGCGCGCGATAACCGTTTTCCATCCAGTCGTCGAGCGCGTGCTCTTGCAGATCGCGGCCGCCCTTCACCAGCGTCAGCCAGAAATAAGCTTGGCCGATATTCGGCTCCAGGCTGTGTTGCTCGAAGAACATCCACTGCATCGCCTCGGCGCGCTCGAAGCGCTCCTCCGGCGCCAGAATGGAGCCGCCGGCGACGTACCAAAGAATGGCGTTCGATTCGGCGAGGTAACGATTGGGCGCGACTTTGAGCAGCGGAATGCGGCCGTTCGGATTCTTGGCGAGGAATTCGGGCGTGCGGCTTTCGCCTTGCAGGATGTCGATCTCGACGAGCTTGTAGGGAATGCCGAGACGCGCCAGCGCCAGGCGAACCTTGTAGCTATTGCCCGAGCGTTGGTACGAATAGAGCGTGTACATCTATTTTCCTCGCAACCGAATCCCATGCCGTCGCCGGATATAGGGCGGCAAGTCCGGCAATTAAAAGGCCCCGACGCGACAGTTTTTTGAGAAACGTTTCGTCTTCGCCTCGAATTAAAAATACGCGCGCTAGGCGGCGCGACGAACCTGAAAATTTATTCCACCGCCTTCTTCCGTCGCTTTATTCCGCCGCTTGCCGATGCGCGCGCGCGTACTCGACCAGCGCGTCGTCGGCGACCGGGACAATGGGCGTAAAGTCGCGGTGCGCGATCCATTCGGCGCGCGTGAATTTGGTGATGTGGTTGGAGACCGCGCATAGGGTCAGATAGACGATCTTGCGCGGGTAGGGCGTGATGTTGGGCGGCGAGGCGTGCACCAGATTGCCGTGAAACATCAGCACCGAGCCGGCCTTGCCGGTCGGCGCGACGATGCCGACGCCGTTTTCGTCTTCCGCTTCCTCGGCCAGCCGCGTGACGGTGTCCTTGTCGAGCGTCCACAACGGATAAGAGGTCGTGGTCTTGTCGTGGCCGGCTTCGAAGACGCCCTGCTTGTGCGACTTCGGAATGATCATGAGCGCGCCGTTGATCGGCAGCACGTCGTCAAGGAAAATCGCGATGTTCATCGCGCGCGGCTCAGGCATACCGTCGTCGCGCGCCCAGGTGCCGTAGTCCTGATGCCATTGCCAGACGTCGCCTTCGAAGGCGGCCTTGGCGTTGAGTTTGAACTGATGCACGTAAACCGGCTCGCCGAACAGCTGCATCAACGGTTCGACTAATCGAGGATGCCGCGACATCACCTCGAACACCTGATTGAACTTGTGCGCGGCGAAGGCGGTGCGCGGCGCGCCCGATTTTTCGCGCCAGACTTCCTGCCGGTCGAGCTTGAGAATGTTGTCGGCTTCGGTGCGCAAGAGCGCGATCTCTTCCTCCGAAAAACAGTTCGGAAAAAAGACATAGCCCTGGTCGTCGAAGGCCTTGAGCTGCTCGGTGGAAAGCTGCATGGACGCGCTCCCTTGGATAAGAGGTGCGGCCGTTGTTCGGCTCTTGTCGCTTGCGCCTATTTTAGAGAGCGGGCGGGGAAAGGCCAAATCAAATGCGCGCCGGATTCCGCCATGGCGCGGTGCAGCAAGAAGCCGAAGGCGAGCAGCATAACTGGCACAGCCAAGGGAATCAGGGCTGCTTCGGCGACCGAGCGCGTCACCAAAGGTACGATCCAGAGCGCGGCCAGCAGGGTCTTCTCCCACGGAACAAAGCCCCGGTTCATGCCGGTGGCGGCGAGGAAGGCGATGGCGGGCGCCAGCAGCATCAGGTCGTAATCGAGGCTGTAGGGCGTCGCCAATATCGTGCCAATCAGTAGCGCCGCCGCCTGGATGGCGAAGGAGACGCGCGCGCGCCAAAGCCAGGCAAGCGCAATGGCCGCGACGATCGTCACCGCGCCCTGCACGACATAGGCCAGGTCAACCGGCCCGCCCCACATGCGCACCCACGAGAATACGCTCTGGATTTTGTACCAGCCGGTGCCGCCCTGTTCGAGCACGACGGTGCGGGTGAAGGTGGTGGAGGCAAGGAACGCCGTCCACACCTCGACGCCGAAGGCGAGCGTCACCGCGAGCGCCAGCAGCGCAACGGTCGCGGCGGCGGAGATGAACACGCGCCAGCGTCCCGATGCGATCAGCACCAGCGGGATGAGCATCCCGAATTGCGGCTTGTAAGCGAGACAGCCGATCAGGATGCCGGCAAGGATCGGACGCCTGTCCAGCGTCACCAGCGCGCCGCCGATCAGGGCGGCGGTTAGGAAGCCGTTATGGCCGTGGCCGAGATTGATGAACACGGCCGGGAAGGCGATGGCGAGGAGCGGCCACAACTGCGTCACCTCTCCCTGGAGGGGGGAGGCGTAGGCGGCCTTCGGCCGCCGTGTGCGCATCGTCCAAAGATAAAACCCAAACGTCATGCCTTGCCACGTAAGCAGCGCCAGCCAATAAGGCATGGTTGCCAGCAGCGCCGCGACGCCGAGGAAGAAGGGCGGATAGTGCCAGCCGTAAAAACCGGTGGCCGTCCCGAAGATCGCCTGCTCGCGGGCGTACTGCCGGGGCGGGTCGAAGGGGGCGGTGGCTTCGCCATCCAGTACATAAGTCCCGGCGGCGTAGACGTTGGAAAAATCGGTGCCGAGCGGCCGGCCGAAACGATCGTTGAGCCCGTCCGAGGTGACGACCAGAAAGACGAGCCCAATCGCCGAGGTTGCCAGCACGGCCCATGCCACCAGCCGCACCCGCTCGCGCGTGAGCCAATCGCCGTCGCGCAAATGCTCAATGAAACTGGCCATGCTCTAGGGGTAGCAAGGCAGGCTTAAGGGAGGGTTAGAGCGGCCGCCACGTCCATCAACAGGCTTGATGAATGCATCAAGTTTTGCGTCTTGCCGACGCCCCATTCGGCCTATACGACACTCAAAACAAGCCTTCTTCGCAGTTTTGGAGCCTGAAATGGCCTTGCTTGCCGACCACCTCAAGCGCATCAAGCCGTCGCCGACGATCGCCGTCACCGACAAGGCGCGCGCGCTGAAAGCGGCTGGCCGTAATGTCATCGGCCTTGGCGCCGGCGAGCCGGATTTCGACACGCCCGACAATATCAAGGAAGCCGCCATCAAGGCGATCCGCGAAGGCCGCGCGTCGAAATATACGCAGGTCGATGGGCTGGCCGAATTGAAGGAGGCGGTCGCCGCCAAGTTCAAGCGCGACAACGGTCTCACCTACGCGCCTAAGCAGATCACCGTGAGCGCCGGCGGCAAGCAGGTTTTGTACAACGCCTTCATGGCGACGCTGAACCCGGGCGACGAAGTCATCATCCCGGCGCCCTATTGGGTGAGCTATCCCGACATGGTTCTCTTGGCCGGCGGCACGCCGGTCGAGGTTGTCTGCACCATGGAGAGCGGCTTCAAGCTGACCGCGGCGCAACTCGAAAAGGCGATCACGCCGAAGACGAAATGGTTTCTCCTGAACTCGCCGTCGAACCCGACCGGCGCCGCGTATACTCGCGCCGAGTTGAAGGCGCTGACCGACGTGCTGGTCAAGCATCCGCATGTCTATGTCATGACCGACGACATGTACGAGAAGCTCACTTATGACGGCTTCGAGTTCTTCACGCCGGCGCAGATCGAGCCGTCGCTCTATGAGCGCACGCTCACCATCAACGGCACCTCGAAAGCCTATTGCATGACCGGCTGGCGCATCGGCTTTGCCGGCGGACCCGAGCCGCTGATCAAGGCGATGGCGATGGTGCAGTCGCAATCGACGACGAACCCGGCGGCGGTGTCGCAGTGGGCGGCGGTGGAAGCGCTCAACGGGCCGCAGGATTTCATCCCGAAGCACAACAAGATTTTCCAGGAGCGGCGCGACCTCGTGGTGTCGATGCTCAACCAGGCGAACGGCATCAAGTGCCCGATGCCGGAAGGCGCGTTCTATGTCTATCCGTCGGTGGCCGGCACCATCGGCAAGACCACCACTACCGGCAAGAAGCTTGCCGGTGATGAGGATTTCGTCACCGAGTTGCTGGAGACGGAAGGCGTCGCGGTGGTACAGGGCACAGCCTTCGGGCTTGGGCCGGCCTTCCGCATTTCCTACGCGACCAAGCAGGAAGACCTGGAAGAAGCCTGCCGGCGGATTCAAAGGTTCTGCGGGAATTTGAAATGATGCGTTAGCGTCATTCCGGGTCCGCGCTTTCGGCGCGTCCCGGAATGACAAGCAAGCAGCGAATCGCGCGGTAATTTATTACTATCCGCGCATGATTCGCCGCGCATTCTCGACCCTCATCCTTATCGCTGGCCTATTTGCGCCCGCCGCGGCGCAGGAGCGTGTGACGGTCGCCGCCATGCGCGACGGCGCCAATGGCGCGCTGTTTCTGGCGGCGGCGCGCGGCTACTTCAAGGCCGAAGGCCTCGATCTCGACATGACCGCCTACCCGTCCGACAAGGATGTGGTGACCGCGCTCGCCGCCGGCGCGGCCGAATTCGGGCTGGCCAAATTCACCATCGAAGCCTTCACCTTCGCCGGTCGCGGCGACATCAAGGCCATCGCCGCGCAGACGCGGGAAAAAGCCGACTATGACGGCAATGAATTGATCGCCTCGAACGCGGCTTATGAAAATGGACTACGCAAGCCGGAGCAACTGCCCAATCATTCGGCGGCGATCGGCGCGCTCGGCTCGACCGCGCATTATCAATTCGGCCGCATCGCCGGCGTGAAGGGTTTCAATTTCGCCAGCATCACGCTGAAGCCGCAAGGGTCGCTGCAAGCGATTGCGCATGCGATCGCGAGCGGCGAGGCCGACGCCGCCATTCTGCCGGGCGGTTACGCGCGCGCGCTGCTGACGTCGAGTCAGGCCAAATTGATCGCCTGGTATTCGCAACTGGATGAGCAACAACTCGGCGCGCTGTTTGCGTCGGTCAAGACGATTCACAACGAGCGCGCCACCGTCGAGAAATTCCTGCGCGCTTACCGGCGCGGTGCCGCCGCCTATCACGCGGCGCTGATGCATAAGGACAAATACGGCAAGCGCCTATCGAACGCGGCCTCGCATGAGGCGGCGGCGCAGATCGCGCGCTATGTCTATCCGGGCAAAACTATCGGCGCATCGCTGGTCGAAGCCGACGCCTATTACATCGACCCGCAGGCGCAACTCGACGCCGCCGATATCGCGCGCCAGGTTCGTTGGTATCAGGCGCAGGGTCTGATCGATAAAGAGTACGATCCGCGCGACGTTATGGACTTAAGTTTCCAATAACGCTGTTGTCGCGGCCGGGTAAAACGCCCGTGACGCCGAAAATCCGCCCTTGCCAGTCCCGGCAATGCCTGAGACGATACGCTACGGGCCGGGTAACATTGGTCCAACTCCCGGCCGGCAAGGGAGGATGAAAAATGGGACAAAACGGCAAGAGTCCCACTACTGCGAGTTCAACTGCGATAAGTTCAAATGCGATAAGTTCGAGGGGTCCCCGATGCATCGCATTGGTGGGCCCCTTCCAGAGCGGCAAGACAACGCTGCTTGAGGCGATCCTGGCGCGCACCGGCGCCATCCCGCGGCAAGGCACGGTCGAGGCCGGCACCACGGTCGGCGACGCCAGCAAGGAAGCGCGCCATCACAAGATGAGCGTCGAGGCCTCCTTCGCCACCACCCAGTTTATGGGCGAGAGCTACACCTTTATCGATTGCCCCGGTTCGATCGAATTCATTCACGACATGCGCAGCGTGCTGCCGGCGGTCGACGCCGTGGTGGTGGTGTGCGAGGCGGACGAAAAAAAAGTGCCGCAGCTTCAACTGATTCTGCGCGACCTTGAAGACCAGAACATTCCGCATTTCCTGTTTCTCAATAAGATCGACAAGGCCGACAAGCGCGTGCGCGACGCCATCAAGCTGTTGCAGCCGGCCTCACGCGTGCCGCTGCTGCTGCGCCAGATTCCGATCTGGAACGGCGATTTGATCGCCGGCTTCGTCGATCTCGCGCTCGAACGGGCGCATGTTTACAAGGAAGGCGCCGCCTCCGAAGTCATCAAGCTTGCCGGTGACGATCTCAATCGCGAGAAAGAAGCGCGCTTCACCATGCTGGAGACGCTGGCCGATCACGACGACGAGCTGATGGAGCAGTTGCTCGAAGATATCCAGCCGCCGCGCGACAAGGTGTTCGACGATCTCGCCAAGGAATTGCGCGAACGCATCGTGTGTCCGGTGCTGCTCGGCTGCGCGACGCGTTCGAACGGCGTGTTGCGGCTGCTGAAGGCGCTGCGCCACGAGGCGCCAAGCGTTACGGAGACGGCCGCACGGCTTGGCATCATGCCGGGCTATGACGCGGCCGCGCTGGTGCTCAAGACCTATCACACCGCGCATGGCGGCAAGATGTCGATGGCGCGACTGCTCACCGGCGAGGTGAGCGACGGCACGACATTTTCGACGCCGACATCCGAAGCCGGACGCGTCTCCGGCGTCTTTACCGCGATGGGTCTTAACTTCGGCAAGCGCGGACCGGCCGCGGCCGGCGACACGATCGCCCTCGGCAAGCTCGACGGCGCCAAGACCGGCGACACGCTGTCGTCCGGTCGGCAGGCGCGCGGCGCCATGGTGACGGTGACACCTTATGCGCCGGTGCTTGCGCTCGCGGTGCAGTCGAAAGAGCGCAAGGACGACGTCAAGCTCGGGCAGGCCTTCACCAAGCTGACCGACGAGGATCCCTCGCTGCGCGTCGATCACAACGCCGAAAGCCATGAGATCGTCATCTGGGGCCAGGGCGAAATGCATCTGCGCGTGGCGACCGAGCGGCTGTCCGACCGCTTCGCGGTGCCGGTGCTGACGCGGCCCCCGGCGGTCGGCTATCGCGAAACCATCAAGAAGCCGGTCAGCGTTCGCGGCCGCCACAAGAAACAGTCGGGCGGCCACGGCCAGTTTGGCGATGTGGTGGTGGAGATCAGGCCGCTGCCGCGCTCGTCGGGCTTCAAATTCGTCGACAAGATCGCCGGCGGCGTGGTGCCGCGCAATTATATTCCGGCGGTGGAGGAGGGCATCGTCGATG
>DASRLA010000091.1:0-53382 GCA_035648715.1 Pseudolabrys sp. | reverse complement strand
GGCATAGCTCTTGGAACCTTCGCCGGGCGCGACTGCGAGATGCGAAGTCTCGACGCCGGCCGCCTTAAGCACTTGCTCGACCGTACCGAGATGTTTCGCCGCCACCGTTTCGTCGGTGAGGATGAATGCCGTGGCCGTAGTCCGCAGCGCCTTGATGCGCGCGCCCAGCGTATCGACCGCGCCGCGCCCGATCACGATGTCGTAGGCGCGCGCCCCCAGCGCAACCGGCACCACGGTCGCCGCTTCGGCGGGCTTCCGCGCGGGATTTGGCGCGCTCATGATTTCTTCTCCAACTCCGCACCCATATCGAGATGCTTCGGCAACGCGGCGACGATCTCGTCGACGATGGTGTCATGCGGCTCGTCGCGCGATTGCACGGTGATGTCGGCCAGCGCATAGACCGGTTCGCGCAACGGCAAAAGGTCTTTCATCTTGTCAACCAGCGGCCGCTCGCCGCGCCGCTTGGTGCGCTTCATCAGCACATCGATATCGGCCTTGAGCCAAACCGAGATGCCTTTGATGTGGATGAGGTCGCGCGTGCGCTGGTCCATGACGGCGCCGCCGCCGGTCGCCAGCACCTGCGGCCCGTGGTCGAGCAGGCGCGCGATCACGCGCGCTTCGCCGGCGCGGAAATACGGCTCGCCATGGGTCGAAAAAATCTCCGCAATGGTCATGCCGGCGGCGATTTCGATTTCGCTGTCAGCATCGACAAAAGGAATGCTGAGCCGGGTCGCCAGCCGCCGGCCGACGGACGACTTCCCAGCGCCCATCATGCCGACCAGCACGATCGAGCGCGAGCCGAGCGCAGCCACAATGGCCGCCTGGCGGCCCAGTTCTTTTGCCGTTTCGGGGACGTTTTCGGCCGGCTTTTGAATGGCGCTGTTAACCATGTTAAGGTGTCCAAATCCGCGCAACGGTTCCATATACCAGCAAATCGGCCAACTGCGATGGCCGGATGCCCGGGCTTTCCGCCTTGTCAGCGGAAGGCGAACATGGTCGTAGTCGCGTAAATCAAAGCGCTTCGCGAGCCGCCGGAAATCACGAATGCCGAGTTTGTTCAGATTCCTCTTTATTATCGGACTGGTGGCCGGGCTCGCCTATGTGGCGGTGTTTTCGCTTGCCAATTTCGTCAAGGTGCAGCCGCGTGAGATCGTCGTGACGGTTCCGAACGACCACTTCGTCAAGCCGCCGCGTTAGGGCGCATGATCCCGAAAAGTGGGAACCGGTTTTCGGACAAGATTATGCGCAAACCAAAAGAGCCTCGGCAAGCCGCATCCGACGACGCGCTGGTCGAGTTGTTCCTCGACATGCAGGCGGCCGAGCGCGGCGCCGGCGAAAATACACTCGCCGCCTATCGCAACGACCTCGCTGACTTGTGCGCGCACTTGCGCACCGCCGGCAAGTCCGTGGCAAAAGCCGACACCGATGACCTCCGCGAATTTCTTAGCAACCTCGCCGAGCGCGGCTTCGCGGCGTCCTCACTGGCGCGGCGGCTGTCGGCCACGCGGCAGCTTTATCGCTTCCTTTATGCGGAAGGAAAAAGTAGCGACGATCCGGCCGCCGTTCTGGAAGGACCCAAGCGCGCGCAAACGCTGCCGAAGATCTTATCGATTGCGGAGGTCGATACGCTGCTGACGCAAGCGCGCACTCTTGCCGCGAATAGCGAACAGCCGAAACTCGCGCGCCTGCGCGCCGCGCGGCTCTTGTGTCTGCTGGAGGTCGTCTACGCCACCGGCTTGCGCGTATCGGAACTGGTGGCGCTACCGGCCTCCGCCGCGCGCAAGGATCAGCAGATGCTGGTGGTGCGCGGCAAGGGCAACAAGGAGCGACTGGTGCCGCTCAATGGCGCCGCCAAGCGCGCCATGGTGGAGTACCTCGTTTTGCGCGCCGAGGGCGCACCGGAAGCAAAGGGCGCGAAGGAAAAATGGCTGTTTCCCTCTTTCGGTGAACAGGGCCATCTCACCCGCCAGCATTTCGCCCGCGAATTGAAGGCGTTAGGGCAGGCCTGCGGGATCGCGCCGGCGCGCCTTTCGCCGCACGTGTTGCGCCACGCCTTCGCCAGCCACCTGTTGCACAACGGCGCCGATCTGCGCGTGGTGCAGACGCTGCTCGGCCACGCCGATATCTCGACCACACAGATTTATACCCATGTGCTGGAAGAACGCCTGAAAACCCTGGTGCGCGACCTGCATCCGCTAGCGGACAGCTAGGGCCGCGACCTTTGGCCCAATGGTGCAAACCGTTGTGGATTCTGGTAAAATGCCGATATGCAGCCGGACGAAGTGATCGCCATTCTGCGCCGACACGAAAGCACTCTGCGCGCGCGCGGTGTGCGTCACGCCGCCTTGTTCGGATCGGTGGCGCGCGGCGATGCGCGGCCCAGCAGCGATGTCGATATTATGATTGAACTGGCGCCGGATAATCGGCTCGACCTTTTTGCCTACTCTGGATTGATGAATGATATTGCCGGACTGTTTCCGGTTCGGGTCGACGTCGTCGACCGCAACGCATTAAAGCCATACCTTCGCGCGCCCGCCACACGTGATGCGATATATGCATTCTGACCAGAATTCCGATTTAGGCCCTTTTGTCCGACATTGCGCATAACATTGCGTTGACCCGGACATTCGTGAGCGGGCTGTCGTTCGCCGAGTTCGAAGCCGATATTAAGACCGTCTACGCTGTCACGCGAGTCTTGAGATTATTTCAGAAGCTTCCAGACGGCTTTCCTCGGCCCTTAAGGAACAGCATCCGGAAATTACCTGGGATAAAATGGCGGATGCCGGTAACATTTATCGCCATGACTATCTCGATATTCGCCTCGACGTTCTCTGGCAGACCGTTCATGAGTTCCTTGAGCCTTTGAACAGGGCCATTGAGTTGGAATTGGTGCGCCTGAAAACGCGGCCTTAGCGCATTTCCTTGGCTTCCTTGACTTATGGGCAGCACCGGGGCCAGTTTCGCCCGAAACTTCATCTTTTCGCTAATCGCAAATACTCCGGGAGCCCATGCGCAGCTATCTCGACTTTGAAAAACCCGTGGCCGAACTGGAGGCCAAGGTTGAGGAACTGCGCGCCATGGGCGCGACCGACAACGCGGTCTCGGTCGAGGACGAAATCAGCCGGCTCGAGGTCAAAGCCGCGCTCGCGCTCAAGGAACTCTACGGCGAGCTGACGCCCTGGCAGAAGACGCAAGTAGCCCGCCATCCGCAACGACCGCATTGCCTGGATTACGTCAAAGGTCTGCTGAGCGAATTCGTCCCGCTCGCCGGCGACCGCAAATTCGGCGATGACGAAGCCATCATTGGCGGCTTCGGACGCTTCAAAGGCGAGAGCATCTGCGTCATCGGCCACGAGAAAGGCTCCGACACCGAGAGCCGGCTCAAACATAATTTCGGCATGGCGCGGCCGGAGGGCTATCGCAAAGCCGTGCGGCTGATGGAGATGGCCGACCGTTTCGCCATCCCGGTCCTCACGCTGGTCGATACCGCCGGCGCCTATCCCGGCATTGGCGCCGAGGAGCGCGGACAGGCCGAAGCTATCGCACGCTCGACCGATGTCTGCCTCGGTCTTGGCGTGCCGAACGTGTCGGTGATCCTGGGCGAAGGCGGCTCCGGCGGCGCCATCGCGCTCGCTACCGCCAATCGCGTGCTGATGCTCGAGCACGCGATCTATTCGGTGATCTCGCCCGAAGGCGCGGCCTCGATCCTATGGCGCGATACTACCAAGGCGCAGGAAGCCGCGACCAACATGAAGATCACTGCCCAGGACATGGTGCGCTTCGGCGTCATCGACAGCGTCATAGCGGAGCCGACCGGCGGTGCCCACCGCGACCCGGCCGCCGCTATTGCGGCCACTGCCAACGCGATCGGCATCGCGCTCACCGAACTTCGTCCGCTCCCCGCCGACACGGTGCGCAAACAGCGGCGCGAGAAATTTCTCAATATGGGCCGCCTGCCGGCTCGGGCGGCGGGTTAACGGGTTCCGGACCTGCCAAAGGCGCCCCGAAGCGAGCCTGCGCAAGGCGGACTTGTCATGATTTACAGTTGCTTTACCATAGGGTTACGGGCTGCCCGTACCTTTGTCCCTTGCCTTGCGGATGCCACATCTTATGGATAACGATGTCTCAATGAGGGCCCGCCCGTCGGGGAGTAGCGCGTTTTGAGACGACCGATTGTCCGCGCATTCATGGCGTCGGCAGCGCTTGCTGCTGCGGTCGCGCTCGCCGGTTGCAACGCCGACGACATTTCGCCGAGCGGCCGCGCGCAAGCGCCTCTTTCCGAAAAAATGGTCGCCGACATCACCTCCAAGAATATGGAGAAGGATTCGCCCATCCTCGCCCGCATCTTCAAGGAAGAAGCGGAGTTGGAAATCTGGAAAAAGAACCGCGACGGCGAATACGCGCTTCTGAAAACCTATCCGATCTGCCGCTGGTCGGGCGATCTCGGTCCCAAAAAGAAGGAAGGCGACCGCCAGGCGCCCGAGGGCTTCTACACCATCACGCCCGGGCAGATGAATCCGGCTTCCAATTACTACCTCGCCTTCAACACCGGCTTTCCCAACGCTTATGACCGCGCCTGGGGCTACACCGGCTCCGAACTGATGGTGCATGGCGACTGCTCCTCGCGCGGCTGTTACGCGATGACCGATGAGCAGATCCAGGAAATCTACGCGTTGGCGCGCGAGAGTTTCTTCGGCGGCCAGAAGGCGTTCCAGCTTGAAGCCTTTCCGTTCCGCATGACCGCGCTGAACATGGCCAAGCATCGCGACAATCCCAACTTCGCGTTCTGGAAGATGCTGAAGGAAGGCTACGACCATTTCGAAGCCAGCCATCAGGAGCCGAAGGTCGCAGTCTGCGAGAAGCGCTACGTGTTCGATCCGGCCGCGCCCGACAATGTCTCGCGCCCGCTCTCGTTCAACGCGCGCGGCAAATGTCCGGTGTTCCAGCTCGACAAGAACATCGCCGACGCGGTGCTCGATCACCGCCGCCAAGAGCAGTTCCAGATGGCGCAATATATCGCCAAAGGCGTCGCCACCGTGCCGCCGCGCCAGGGCATCGACGGCGGCATGAACCCGGTTTTCGCCACCCAGATCGGCACGCAAGAAGGCTACGACAGCAAGGGCCACGTCATTCAGGTCGCCACCGCGCCGGGCTCGCTGCCGCGCACTTCTAATGCGCGGGCGCCAGCGGCTGTGGTTTTGGTGCCGAGCAATGTCGCGCAAAACGCCAGACAAGGCGACGATAATGCACAGGTGGTGCTGGCCAGCGTACCTATTCCGCAGCCCGCGCCGGAGTCGAAAACCGGCGAAGTGCCGCCGGAAAAGCCGCGCACTATCGCCAGCCTGCTGGGTAACCTGTTCAGCGAAAAGCAAGCCGAGCCGCCGGCGTCAACGGCCGAAAGCCAGGCGGACGAAAAGCCGGTCACCTTGCGCGGCAGCAAGGGCGACGGCGCAAAGCCGAAGAAAGCTGCGCCGGTACGGACGGTGGCGCATTCGGAACCGCATACCCTTGCATCCGCCAAACCGAAGACCGCGCCGAAATCGGTGGCCACCAATGCGGACGAATCGGCGGCAAGAGCAGCGGCAAGACCCGCGGCAAGAGCAGCGGACAAGCCGCCTACCCCGGCCAATGGTGAGACGCACGAAATGCGCACCGCCTACTCCACGCCGCGCGCCAGCGGCAACGGCCTCCTGGCAGGTGCGCAACCGGTGGTGCCGGTCGGCTCATTCGACGCACGCTGGTCGGCCTTCCGTTAAACGGTCATCGCCGATAATTCGCTTAGGCATTCGCCGCGGTCGTGATGTAATCTCGTCTCCGACCACGCGGGGCGCGAACCTATCCCATGGACTGCTTCGTCTACGTTCTCGGCTGCCGCGGTAAAAGCCGCGACGTCACTTACGTCGGTTGGACGCATGACGTCATGCGCCGGCTGGAAAAGCACAATTCCGGCAAAGGCGCGCGCACGACGCGCGGACGCAATTGGGTGCTGCTGCATTCGGAATGGTTTCCGACCAAGGCCGAGGCGATGAGCCGCGAATGGCACTTGAAGCGCGAACGTGCCTTCCGCAAGAAGCTTGCGCTCACGATGGCAAATACGTCGCGCAAAGCAGCAAAGAAGAAGCGGTCAGCGCGCTGACGTGCGCCGCCCAAAATGTGCCCGGGCCAAAGTTTCTTGATTGGACAGGCGTGCGGCCGGGGTTTAAGCAAGCGGCCGACCGATGGCTTTTTTGCGATGGAGCGTGTCATAAATTACGCAAGCCTCAGCATATTTGACCCTTTGGTCATCAGTCACCTGCCGCGCGAGAATTTCGGTACCTGGGAGTTTCCGGTGCTGTACGTGCGCGGCGGTACTTCAACCGGCCTCATCATCTGGGATCGTGTCGCGCCAAAAGAACTCGAACTGCGCGAGGAATTGCTGCGCCACCTAATGGGTCTGCCGCTCGCTGGCACGTCCTCCGATACCAAGCAGATTACCGGCTTGGGCCGCGGCTATCCGACCAGCAACAAGGCGTTCTTCGCCGAGATGACGGCGAACGATAAAGGCGAACCGCGCATCATCTCGACGCTGGCGCAACTCGCGCACGGCAAATCGCAGATCGACTGGAGCGTGAACTGCGGCAACATGTCGGCGGCGCTGCCTTATTGGGCGATCGACCAGCACTTCCTGCCGCGCGAACTCAACGGCGCGGGCGAAGTCGAAATCTTCAACACCAATACCAAGTCGACGATGGTCGGCCGCGTCACGCTTTCCGGCGATGGTTTTGCCTTTGCGCCGATCCCGGGCGTCGATGGCGAATTCCCGGGCGTCGACTTGTTCATGTCCGATCCGGTTGGCGCCAAAACCGGCAAAGCGCTGCCGACCGGCAATGCCGCCGACAAGTTCGGCGACTACACGGTGTCCTGCGTCGACGTGGCAGTACCGATGGTGATCGCGCGGGCCTCCGAATTCGGCAAGACCGGCACCGAGCCGGTCAAGGAATTGCGCGGTGATGAAAAGTTTTTTGCGGCGCTGAAAAAGCTCTGGATCGAAGCCGGCTTGAAAATGGGCCTCAAGGGCAAAGGTGGCAAGCCGATGACGGCGGAAGAACTCAGCCATAGCGAGACCATTCCGAAAGTCTGCATCGTCGGGCCGCCCGTGAATGGCGGCAATATCTCGACGCGCTATTTCACGCCGCAGGAAGGCCACGCCACGATGGCGGTGACCGGCGGCTGTTGTCTGGCCGCTGCCTGCCTAATGCCTGGCACGGTCGCCTATGAACTGGCGACGGGGCTGCCGGCGCTCGGGGCGACGCCCTCAGAAGTGCAAGTCGATATCGAGAACCCGGCCGGGATTTTGTCGGCGACCATCGGCGGCATGCAGACTAATTCGGAAACCAAAATCATCCGCGCCGCCTATAAGCGCTCGGCGCAAATCCTCGCGCGGGGCTTTGTACCCCTCTATCGCGCCTCGCCGACGCTCAGAGCCGCGCTCTCCGGCATCGCCGCCGGCGGAAACGCCTAGGTCACGGTCTTTCCCAGTTAGGTTTGTGGTTAACAAATCCTTGGCGGAATCGCTCGAGTTTTCGACGTCGATATAAATAATCCGCCATTCCAGTCGGCTAGGTTGCGCGCGCAATTGCTAATATTTCAAGCGCGGACGGCATGAACATCCCGGCATTGCTCGACGAACTCAACGATGCGATCACGCATGGCACTGCCGAACGGCGTGCGGTCATTCTTACTAGCATTACCGACATTTTCGTCGCCGCCGCGCCGAATTACTCGGAGCAACAGATCGACGTCTTCGACGACGTGTTCCTGCGGCTCGCCGACACGATCGAGCATTCGGCGCGCGCCGTACTGGCAGAGCGCCTCTCCAAGGTCGAACGTGCCCCAGCCAAGGTCAGCCGCTCGTTGGCTAATGACGACGACATCGACGTCGCCGGCCCGATGCTGCAACATGCGCGCGGGCTCGACAATACGACGCTGGTGACGGTGGCCAGGACCAAGCCGCAACAGCATCTGCTCGCGATCTCGCGCCGGCAATTGCTCGACGAAACAATCACCGACGTGCTGGTCGAGCGCGGCGAAAAGCCGGTCGTATTGAGCACTGCCAATAACCCGACGGCGCGATTTTCCGATGCCGGCTACACCAAACTGGTGCAGCGCTCGGAAGGCGACGACGAACTCGCCGCCACCGTCGGCTTGCGCACCGATATTCCGCGCGCCCATCTAATGCGGCTCCTGGCACAGGCATCCGACGCGGTGCGGGTCAAACTCGAAATGGCAAATCCGGCGATGGCCGCCACCATCACCGAAGCGATCGCCGAAGCCGCCGATATGATCCTGGATCAGAGCGGCGGGTGGACGCGCAATTACGCCACGGCGCGCACGCATGTCGAATTCCTGCGCGCAGCCGGCCAGCTCGGTGAATCCGAGATCGCCGAATTTGCCAGGGCGAACAAAGTCGAGGAAGCCGTCGTCGCGATTTCGGTGACAAGCCGGGCGCCGATCGACGTGATCGAAAAAGCGATGGACCAGCCGCAACCGGAAGCGCTGTTGATCCTGGCGAAGGCCTGCGGCATGTCGTGGCCGGCGGCCAAGGCCATCCTGCGCCTGCGAAGCGGACCGCGCGCGGTCTCGCCGGCCGAACTCGAACAGTGCGAGGATTCATATTCGCGTCTCAAGCCGGTGACAGCCCGGCAAGTCATCGACTTGCAAGGCCGCCCCCGTGGCGCAGACGGGGCGTTTCGGCCGCCACAGCGCCTGACGCGTTAATTCGGCAAAGTCGGCTTGGCAGCCGCGGTGATTGCCCGCGACAGATCGATAATCTCGCGTTCGAGTTCGGCCTGACGATTGGTCAGTTCCAGGTATTTACGCGTGAGCGCACCCTCCGGCGCCCAATCTCCACCCTTGCGCTCTTCCGGGGCTGCGTCGGCCATGTCGGCGATCAGGCCCTCGATGGTCTCGTCGAGCCGGTCGCGTTCGCGATTAAGTTCGGCGAGTAAAGCAAGTTCGTCGGCTTCTTTCATCATTGTCTCATCTTGCCGCGCGCACACCGGCGGTCAGGTCCTTTCGAGCACACGAACCTTGCTTGCGGTTGGGCCGGTATCGCCCGAGCCTTCGACGTATGTGACATCGTCGCCGCGCCGCAAGCCATCGAAATCGCCGACGAGAATGCTGTTGCGGTGGAAGTACAAGAGGCCGCCTTCATTGGTCAGCACATAACCGTAATTTTCGCTGGGATGTAATTCCGCGATCTGGCCGCGGAATTCATGCGCGGCCTCATGAGTGACGGCAGCCTCGCGGTCGGTCATCTTATCCTTGAACTTGGCGAGCCGTTGCTCCGCGATCCGAAATGCCTCGTTGATGGCATTACGCAGGTCGGGCGCCTGGAACTTGCGAAGCAAATGACCCGGCTCATGCGCCACCACGATATCCTTGTGGCCCGGCACGGATATTTCAATATGGACCACAGGCGGCATGCTCTCGCTCGGATTCTGATTGCGCTGATCGATGCGGACGCGGCACGTTGTCATGTGGCCGAATATCCGTTCGAGCCGGTCGATATGGCTATCGATGGCTTCCTTGGCCGCGTCGGAGGGTTCGATGTTATGGAATGCGATTTCCGGGGATATTTGCATGGCGGCACGCTCGGAGTGACTTGAGACCTCTGGTTAATGCGGCAGCCGGCGTTTTGGTTGCACGAGTTGCGTCGGACTATCGGCGCAAGACGCCGGAACCTGCGATCAGGACCCGCAAATAGAAACACCGCGCATTGGCGCGGCGTCTATTCAATCGCAATGGAAAGCGGCGCTCGGCTGCTTAAGCAAACCGGCCGTGGCAGTGCTTGTATTTCTTGCCGGAGCCGCAGGGGCACGCTTCATTGCGGCCGACTTTGCCCCAAGTGGTCGGGTCCTTCGGATTGCGTGCGACCGCTTCGGCGACGTCGCCGCCGGCCGCCAGCATCGGCGACAGCGAGGCGTGTGTTAATTCGTCCGTGCCGGTGCTGGAATCGACGTGATGCGCTTCCATGTAAGGAAGCTGCTCGTTCTCCTCGGTCGGCGGCGGCACGATCTCCACCCGCATCAATTGGCCGGTGACCACTTCGCGCAAGTTCGCGACCATCGCTTCGAACAGGCTGAAGGCTTCCGCCTTGTATTCGTTGAGCGGATCCCGCTGGCCGTAGCCGCGCAGGCCGATCACCTGGCGCAGATGTTCGAGCATAACCAGATGCTCGCGCCACAGATGATCGAGCGATTGCAGCAAAATCGATTTCTCGACGTAACGCATGACGTCGGGGCTCCATTTGGCCACCTTGCCCGCCATCCATTCGTCGGCGCGGCGCTCGATACGCTCGCGCACTTCCTCGTCCGCGATGCCTTCTTCCTTGGCCCAGTCCTGCACCGGCAAGGCCAGCGTCAACACCTCGCGCAGCGCTTCGTCGAGGCCTTTCACGTCCCACTGTTCGGGATAGGCGTTTTCAGGAATGTGTTTGGTGACCAGTTCGTCGATCACCGAATGGCGCATGTCGGCGACGGTCTCGTCGACGTTCTCGTCGCGCATCAGGTCGAGCCGCTGCTCGAAGATGACCTTGCGCTGGTCGTTCATCACGTCGTCGTATTTCAGCAAGTTCTTGCGGATGTCGAAGTTGCGCGCTTCGACCTTCTGCTGCGCCTTTTCCAGCGCCTTGTTGATCCAGGGATGAACGATCGCCTCGTTTTCCTTGAGGCCGAGCTTGGTCAGCATGCCATCGAGCTTGTCGGAGCCGAAGATGCGCATCAGGTCGTCTTCCAGCGACAGGAAGAATTTGGAATGACCCGGGTCGCCCTGACGGCCGGAACGGCCGCGCAACTGGTTATCGATGCGACGGCTCTCGTGCCGTTCGGTGCCGAGCACGTACATGCCGCCGGCGGCGAGCGCCTTTTCCTTCAGCCGCGCTACCTGCTTGCGGATTTCGTCGGCGCGTGGGCTTTTCTCGCGCTCGCGCGGATTTTCGATGTCGGCGATCTCATGGCGGATGCGCATGTCGGCGTTGCCGCCGAGCTGAATGTCGGTGCCGCGGCCGGCCATGTTGGTGGCGATCGTGACCGCGCCCGGCACACCGGCCTGAGAAACAATGAAGGCTTCCTGCTCGTGATAGCGCGCGTTCAGGATGGCGAAGACCCTGGCGTTCTTGGCGCCCTCGTCGCCGGAATAAAGCTTTGCAAAAGCGTTCGGGTCGGAGAAGTCGTGCGACTCCCAGCCCTCCTTGCGCAGCATGTCGGCGAGTTGTTCGGACTTTTCGATCGAAGTGGTGCCGACCAGCACCGGCTGGCCGCGCTGCTTGCAGTCCTCGATCAGCGTGACGATGGCGCGGTATTTCTCGAGCGTGGTGCGATAGACCTCGTCGTGGTCGTCAATGCGCACCAGCGGCATGTTGGTCGGCACTTCCAGCACTTCGAGTTCGTAGATGTCCATGAACTCGTCGGCCTCGGTCAGCGCCGTGCCGGTCATGCCCGACAGCTTGTCGTACATGCGGAAATAATTCTGGAAGGTGATCGAGGCGAGCGTCTGGTTTTCCGGCTGGATCGGTTGATGTTCCTTCGCTTCGAGCGCCTGATGCAGGCCTTCCGAATAGCGCCGGCCCGGCATCATGCGGCCGGTGAACTCATCGATGATGACGACCTCGCCGTTGCGCACGATGTAATCCTTGTCGCGCTGGAACAGCTTGTGTGCGCGTAGCGCCTGATTGATGTGATGGACGACGGAGACGTTTTCGACGTCGTAAAGCGATTCACCCTTGAGCTCGCCGGCGTCGCGCAGGCGCTGCTCGATCTTCTCCATGCCGGCTTCGGTCAGCGACACGGTGCGCTGCTTCTCGTCGACTTCGTAGTCGGTCTTGTCGAGCGCCGGAATATAGCCGTCGATGGTGTTGTAGAATTCGGAACGGTCGTCGAGAGGGCCGGAGATAATCAGCGGCGTGCGCGCTTCGTCGACCAGGATCGAGTCGACCTCGTCGACGATGGCGTAGACGTGGTCGCGCTGGACCATGTCCTCCAGCCGGAATTTCATGTTGTCGCGCAGATAATCGAAGCCGAGTTCGTTATTGGTGGCGTAGGTCACGTCGCAGGCATAGGCCTTCTTGCGCTGCTCGTCGTCGAGCCCGTGCACGATGTTGCCGACGGTGAGGCCGAGGAATTGATATATCTGCCCCATCCATTCGGCGTCGCGCGCGGCGAGATAGTCGTTGACGGTGACAACATGCACGCCGCGCCCGGTCAGCGCATTGAGATAGACCGCCAGCGTGGCGACCAGGGTCTTGCCTTCGCCGGTCTTCATCTCGGCGATCTTGCCTTCGTGCAGGATCATGCCGCCGATCAACTGCACGTCGAAATGACGCTGGCCGATGGCGCGCTTGGCGCCCTCGCGCACGGTAGCGAAGGCCGGCGCCAGGATGTCGTCGAGCGAAGCGCCTTCGGCGAGCTGCTTTTTGAAGTCCTCTGTGCGCGCCCGCAGCGCGTCATCCGACAGGGCGGCGACTTCGGCTTCCAGCGCGTTGATCGCCTCGACCCGCGGCAGATAGGCCCGGATCGCCCGCTCATTGGCGGACCCAAACAGCTTGCGGAAGAAGCCTTCGAACATCAGGGGGAGCTCCAAGTCGGGTAAGGTCGGGTAACGTCGTTTACGAGGCGCCTTCTACCACGCCTCAACGGCCGGATGTGCTTCCGGCGCTCCGGAAATACGGCTCTTTTCGGGCAAATTCGACGTTAACCGGGCTCACAACGCGGAACCCGGCGGGGTTAATCGAGAGATAGGAGGGGGTCGGATTATTGTCAATTGGCGGGCGTCAAACGGGCTTAACTTGCCGCGGCGGCAGACTAACTGGCCGGAATGCCCCTAGTTCCGATTTCACGCGGAAGTTAGGCCGCTGCTCCTTGCTGCCATTGCAAAGCCACCATTGTTGGGTGACAAGTGCGCGTCCGCTCAGAGAGCGGACCAAACCTTTCCAAGGAAATCCTATGACGATCCCGCATTCGGCCGAATTTTCGGCCCTTCCACGTCGGGCCGCCCTGCTTGTTGCCGCGCTGGCGCTGCTGATCGCATCGGCGGCGCCGTTGCGCGCGCAAGACGCCGGCAAAGACCCCGTCGTGGCCACTGTCAACGGCACTGCGATCCATGAGAGCGACCTGGCAGTCGCGGAGGCGGAAGCCGGCCAACTCCCGCCGATGTCGCCGGACGCCAAGAAGGATTATCTGGTCCAGTTCATGGCCGACATGATCCTGGTGACCAAGGCGGCCGAGGAAAAGAAGATCGGCGACAGCGCCGACTTCAAACGCAAGATGGAATTCGCCCGCAAGAAGCTGATGATGGAAGACCTGCTGCAATCGGTCGCCAAAGATTCAATGACCGACGCCGCCATGCACAAGGTCTATGACGACGCCGTTGGCAAATTGCCGGAAGAGCAGGAAGTGCACGCCCGGCACATTCTGTTTCGCGCTCCCGCCGGCGATGAGAAGGCCGCCAAGGCGGCCGAGGACAAGGCCAAGGCGGTAGAAGCCCGGCTCAAGAAAGGCGAGGACTTCGCCAAGATCGCCAGCGAACTAACGGAAGATCCCTCCGGCAAGGCCAATGGCGGAGATCTCGGTTATTTCACCAAGGAGCAGATGGTCCCGGAATTCGCCAACGTCGCCTTCGGCCTGGACAAGGGCAAAGTGTCGGCGCCGGTGAAAACCCAGTTCGGCTGGCATGTCATCAAGGTCGAGGACAAGCGCACCAAACCGAAGCCGAAATTCGACGAGGTCAAGCCGCAGATCGAGCAATATGTGGTGCGCAAGGCGCAAGCCGATCTGATCACCAAGCTGCGCGCCGAGGCCAAGATCGAGAAGAACTACAAGGTCGAGGAGCCTAAGGCCGAAGAGCCTAAGCCCGACGCGCCGGCGGAGAAAAAGTAGCGCTGATCGCTCACATCAAGCAATTTCGTAATGGCCGGCCGGGGACAAGCCTTGTGCCGGCCATTTCGTTTATGTAGGCAAATTCATGCCCGCATGAGCGGGACGCCACGTCATTGGATGCCACGCCGATGAGCACCGCCGTCTCCCCCCTCGCCCCGACCTTTGTACCCGACATGCCGGCCATTGCCGGTGTGCGGCTCGCGACCGCCGAAGCCGGCATCCGCTACAAGAACCGCACCGACGTGCTGCTCGCGCTGTTCGATCCCGGCACCACCGTCGCCGGTGTGTTCACGCAATCGAAGTGCCCATCCGCGCCGGTCGAATGGTGCCGAGCCATGATCAAGTCGGGAAAAGCGCGCGCGCTGGTGGTCAATTCCGGCAACGCCAATGCCTTTACCGGCAAAAGCGGCCGCGCCGCCACCAAATTGACCGCCGACATCGCCGCCAAGGCGGCCGGCTGCAAAACATCCGAGATTTTTCTGGCCTCCACCGGCGTGATCGGCGAACCGCTCGACGCTTCGAAATTCGCGCCGGTGATGAAAAGCTTGAATGCGCGCGCGAAGCCGGACGATTTCCTTGCCGCTGCCAAGGCGATCATGACCACCGATACCTTTCCGAAGGTGGCCACGGCGAACGCCAAGATCGGCAAGGCGAAGATCACCATCAACGGCATCGCCAAAGGCGCGGGCATGATCGCGCCCGACATGGCGACCATGTTGTCATTTATCTTCACCGACGCGGCGATTAGCGCGCCGGCTTTGCAGGCGCTGCTGAAAGAAAACGTCACCGACACCTACAATGCGGTCACCATCGACGGCGACACTTCCACGTCCGACACGTTGATGATGTTTGCGACCAGCCAGGCCAAAGAATGCCCGCGCATCGCTCGCGCTTCCGATCCGCGCCTCAAGGCGTTCACGAAAGCGCTGCATCAGTTGCTCGCCAACCTGGCCGAGCAGATCGCGCGCGACGGCGAAGGCGCCCGCAAGCTGGTCGAGATCGTGGTCGAAGGTGCGACATCGGACAAGTCGGCGCGCAAGATCGCCATGTCGATCGCCAATTCGCCGCTGGTCAAAACTGCCATCGCCGGCGAGGACGCCAACTGGGGCCGCGTGGTCATGGCGGTCGGCAAAGCCGGCGAGCCGGCCGACCGCGACAAGCTCTCGATCTGGTTCGGCGGCATTCGCGTCGCGCACCAGGGCGCGCGCGACCCGGTCTATGACGAGGCCGCCGTCAGCGTCGAGATGAAGAAGCCGAAGATTTACCTAAAGGTGGCGCTCGGCCTCGGCAAAGGCCGCGACCGCGTGCTGACCTGCGACTTGACCAAGGAATATATCGCCATCAATGGCGATTACCGTTCTTAAGGTTTCGTTTACCATGTCGGAAGGTGGACCTCCCGCGCGGGCGCCGTTCAAGGCGCCTTAACCCGGGTTTTATACCGTCGAGGTCGAAAAGGCCGTGAGCGCGAAAATCGTCCTGGTTGCCGCCTGCGCCCTCGTCGATGCCGACGGCCGCGTCCTCATCACGACGCGGCCCGCTGACAAGCCGATGGCGGGCTTATGGGAGTTTCCCGGCGGCAAGGTCGAAGACGGCGAGCGGCCGGAGCAAAGTCTGATCCGGGAATTGAAAGAGGAGTTGGGAATAACCGTCAGCGACGCCTGTCTCGCGCCGCTCACTTTCGCAAGCCACGCCTATCCGGACTTTCATCTGCTGATGCCGCTTTATGTCTGCCGGCGTTGGGAGGGAATGGTCACCGCGCTGGAGGGGCAGAAGCTTTCCTGGGTGAGACCGAACAAATTGCGCGAGTACGAGATGCCGCCCGCGGACGTTCCCCTGATTTCGCACTTGATGGCGCTGTTGTGAGAGAATTGCCTGAACTGGATGGTTTCGACATGCAAAAGCCGGACATATGCTCGATGCGCCGCTTCATGCAGGATGAACACGGCGCCACGTCCATCGAATATGCGCTGATCGCAGGCGGCATCAGCATCGCCATTTTGTCGGCGGTGCAATTGGTCGGCAGCCAGGTCATGAGTACTTTTTACGACGGCCTGACCCACTTGTTTTAAGCCGCCTTCTCCGAGCGCGCCGAAGGGCGCTAGCGTCCCGCCTTGTCGCCCGTTGAAATTTCCTGTGTGCCGAGCGCGTCGGCCAGACGCCGCGTGGCTGAGCCGGGCCTGAGCGGCTTTTGCTGGCTTTCATGCGGCGCCCAGCCGGTCAGCCAAACGATTTCAAAGGTGGCGCGCAGCCGTCCGTCGGCATTGGCAAACCGGCGGGCATAAGTCTCCAGCATCTTATGCAAAGTAGCGCGTCGGAGCGGCGTGCGGCGGCGTTCGCACATCACGTTGCTGGCGCCCATGGCGCGTAGGTCGCGCATCAATGCAAGGGGTGAATCGTAGCGCACCGTCAGCCGGTCCGAATCCACCACCGGCAAAGCGAAGCCGGCGCGCTGCAACAGCGAACCCAGATCGCGGACATCGGCGAAAGGCGCGACGCGCGGCGAGAGACCGTCTTCGATTTCGCTTTCGGCCTCGGCGAAGGCTGCACGCAGTTCGTTGAGACTGTCGCCGCCGATCATCGCCGCCATCATTAGGCCGTCCGGCTTGAGCGCGCGCCGGATCTGGATGAGCGTGCCGGGCAGGTCATTGACGAATTGCAAAGCGAGCGCGGAGACCACGAGATCGAGTGAAGCATCGGCAAAGGGCAACGCCTCTTCATCCGCCAGCACTTGCAACGATTCACGCGGCACAGCAGCGGGCACCGCCGCGACAATAGCGGCGACCTTGCCGCTTGTCGTCAATGCGCGGCGCAACGTGTCGGTTGGCGTGCCGAGATCAACGACGCGATCGAACTGCCGCAACACTGCCGCCAGCCGTTCGGAAAATTCATCCGCCACGCGGTCAAGGAGGAAAGTCGCTGGCCCTGCCGCGCGCGCGCGGCTCTGGCGCAGACGCAGAAGCTTGCGATCGAATAAAACGGGACCGGGCATAGGGTGTAGCCTAGCCGGTCCCGCGTCATCTGCTAAGTGCACCAGCCTTAAAGCGGCAACAGCTTGCCGTTGGTCTTGATGTTGAGGTTGTCCTTGTTGTTGACGATCTTCAGCTCGTAGCCGCCGCCGGAAGCCGCCTGCCACTGGCCGCCGACCAGCGGCGTGGTGCAGACATTCGGCACCGGGCCTTTTTTCCATTGCACCGGTCCGACGATAGACTCATATTGCGTGGCCGCGATCGCCTGCCGGATGGCGTCCGGCTCGATCGCCTTCGAGCGCTTGAGCACATCGGTGGCTACTTCAAACAACGCGTGCTTGAAGCCGAGCGGCATCGTCCAGGCCTTCTTGGTCGCCGCGGTATAGGCGGCGGCCAGTTGCGCCGACGACTGCCCGGTCAGATGCGACGAGAACGGATGATAGGGCGACCACCAGACTTCGATGCCGATATTCTTGCCGAGCGGGCCGAGCGCGTTGACAGCGGCCGGGAATTCCACCGACTTGCCGGGCGTCACGATTTTCGGCCTGAAGCCCTGCTGCGCCGCCTGCGTCCAGAAGCTGGCGAAGGTCGGCGGCGGCAGCACCGATGTGACGATCTCGACGCCGGCCGATTTGAAGGCGGTGATCTGCGACGTGAAATTTTCCGCGAAAGGATCGAAACTGCCGGTGTTGATCACCTTGTAGCCGCGCTTCTCCAAGACCGGCGGCATGCCGTGGCCCTTGTCGCTGAAGGCGTTGCCGTCGGAGTCGTTCGGCCATAGGCAGCCGACCGTTTTGTTGGTCGGCAGTTCGTCATACATGTTGATGAAGGTCGAGATCAGCGCCTCGGCACCCCAAAAGAAATGATAGGTCCACTTGAAACCCTTGGCCGGATTGCCCTTGCGGCCGAAAAAATAAGGCTGCCAGGGCGCATCGGTCGATACGCAGGGCACTTCATTGACTTCGCAGGCATCCGCGACCGGGTTGACGGTGTCCGGCGTATGCGCCGTCACCATCAGATCGATCTTGCTGCCATTGATCAGATCGTTCGCCACTTCGGCGGCGCGATTGGGATTGGACTGGCTGTCCTTGACGATGACCTCGACCGGATGGCTTTGGCCGTCGATCTTGATGCCATCCTTCACCGCTTTCTTGAATTCGCCGAGCACGAAATTGTCGGCCTCGGCGAAGATTGCCAGCGGACCGGTCGCCGGCGTCACCAAGCCGATCCTGATGGCGCGGTTTTGCGCCCGCAGCACGCCCGGCGCCATCGCCATGAACGTCGCGGCGGTAGCGGTTTTCAGCACCTGACGACGTGACGCGCCTTTTCGCCTATTCGTTTGAGTACCAACCATTTCGCCCTCCCCATGTGGTTGCAAATTTATCGCGTGCCAGCGGCTCTTTTTGCAAGGGCAATCGCCCACCTGCGACGAATAGTTTGATGTCCAATCATCGGCACGCGGTTGAGGAGTCCCGCATGCTGGGATAGCCTGCATGCATGACCGAGACGGCTGCCGCCAGTCCTTTGCGTGCTTCGCTTAGCCGCGCCGCCACCGCGTTGCAGCGCGGCGGAAAATTTATTCTCGATGTCGCGCTGCCGCCGCTTTGCCCGTCCTGCCGCGAGCCGCTTGGGCAGGGCGTCGGTCTGTGCGCTTCCTGCTGGTCCAAGTTGTCGCTAATCGAGAAGCCTTACTGCGCGCGGCTCGGCATTCCGTTTCTCTACGATCCCGGCCCCGGCCTGTTGTCCATGGAAGCGATGGCCCATCCGCCGGCTTTCAACCGGGCGCGCGCCGCCGTGCGTTACGACGAGGTGGCGCGTTCGCTGGTGCTGGCGTTTAAATACGCCGACCGGCTCGACCTCGCCCCGATGATGGGAACCTGGATGGCGCGCGCCGGGCGCGAACTGCTGGCCGACGCCGATGCGCTGATGCCGGTGCCGCTGCACTGGCGGCGGTTGTGGGCGCGCCGTTTCAACCAGGCCGGCGCCTTGGCAAACGCCATTTCGGGCATGTCCGGCGTGCCGGTGCTGTATGATGCGCTCAAGCGCGTGCGCGCCACGCCACAGCAGGTCGGCCTGTCGAAGACCGAACGCGCCGAGAACGTACAGGGTGCGTTCCGGATCGCAGGCGGGCAGAAAGCGACGGTGAAAGGCCGCCGCATCGTCCTCGTCGACGATGTCCTTACGTCCGGCGCCACGGTCGATACTTGCGCCCGCGCGCTGCTGCGGGCCGGCGCCGCCAATGTGGACGTGCTGGTCTTCGCCCGGGTTGTCGCGCCCGTGCGCACTCCCATATAGGATGGGCCGTAACCGATGAGTCCTGTAGCCCATGTCCCCCGTTGAGATTTATACCACCCGCTGGTGTGGCTATTGCCAGGCCGCCAAGGCTTTGCTGAAACGCAAAGGTGTCGACTTCAAAGAGATCGATGTGTCGGGAAGCGCCGAACGGCACGCCATGTTGAAACGCGCGCCGAACGCGATGACGGTGCCGCAGATTTTTATCGGCAGCGTCCATGTCGGCGGCTGCGACGATCTGCACGCGATCGAGCGCGCCGGCAAGCTCGATCCGCTTTTGGCCGGCGAAGGACAATCGACATGAGCGGCACGCCCGCGACTTTCAAAGCCGCGATGATTCAGATGCGCTCGGGGCTCGATCCTTCGGCCAATCTCAACGAGGCGGCGCGCCTGATCGGCGAAGCGAAGGCCGCCGGCGCCGACTATGTGCAGACGCCCGAAATGACCAACATCATGGAAGTCAAGCGCGAGCGGCTGTTTGCCACCATCAAGGAAGAAGATGTCGACACCTCGCTCGCCGCCTTCCGCGAACTGGCGCGCAACCACGGCATCTTCATTCATATCGGTTCGTTGGCGATCAAAATCGCGCCCGAGAAGGCCGCAAACCGCGGCTTCCTGATCGATCCGAAGGGCGACATCGCCGCACGTTACGACAAGATCCATATGTTCGATGTCGATCTTGGGCATGGCGAAAGCTATCGCGAATCAAACAGCTACCGCCCGGGAGACATCGCCGTAACCGGCGATCTGCCCTGGGGCAGGATCGGCGTGACGATTTGCTACGACCTGCGGTTTCCAGCGCTCTATCGTGCGTTGGCGGAAGCAGGCGCCACCATGCTGGCTATCCCCTCCGCCTTCACGCAGAAAACCGGCGAGGCACATTGGCACGTGCTGATGCGCGCACGCGCGATCGAAAATACCTGCTTCGTCTTCGCGGCCGCGCAAGGCGGCAAGCACGAGAACGGACGCGAGACGTTCGGTCATTCACTGATCGTTGACCCTTGGGGCCGTATCCTGGCCGAAGGCGGCACCCAACCGGGTGTGGTCATGGCCGAGATCGATCCAGTGAAAGTGAGCGAGGCGCGCGCGCGCATGCCGTCGCTTCAGCATGGCCGGCGTTTTGAGATTGCGGAGCCGCTTGTTGAGCCGGCGCATTTGCACATGGTGCGGAGCGCCGAATGATCCGCTACGCGCTCAACTGCGACAAAGGCCATGGTTTCGAAAGCTGGTTCACGGACTCGGGCGCCTACGACAAGCAGGCCAAACGCGGCCTCGTGACGTGTCCGTTTTGCGGCTCCGGCAAGGTCGACAAGGCCATCATGGCGCCGCGGCTGTCCGGCGCGCGCAAGCGCAAAGCCCCGATAGAAATGCCGCAAGCCGAAGTGGCGCCACCGCCCGCCGCGCCGGCTCCCGTCGCGATGATGTCGCCGCAGGAGCAGGAAATTCGCGGCAAGCTTAAAGAGCTCCGTGAACATTTGACCAAGAACGCCGATGACGTCGGCCAGAAATTTCCGGAAGAAACGCGCAAGATGCATTACGGCGAGATCGAGCACCGTTCGATCTACGGCGTCGCCACGCCCGACGATGCCAAGGAACTGGCCGAAGAAGGCATCGAATTTCACCCGCTGCCGATATTGCCGGGCGAGCGGAATTAGCGCGCCGCGTCGGGCGCGCGTGTCCCGGGCGCAGCGCGGCACCATAAGCGCGTATAACGCGCGTCTTCGACGCGCTATGGTGGCGCGCTGCAGACCCGGGATCCAGAAATTCAAAAAAGCTGGGCCCCGGATCTGCGGCGCACCGCGTCCGGGCACGGTGCGTCAATGCGCCCAGATCAGCAGCACCACGCCCGCAACGATCATCAGGATGCCGACGATTTCGCGCGGGCTGGTCGGCTGCTTGAAAATTAATTTCGAGATGGCCTGCGCGAACAGGACTTCGACCAGCGCCAGCGTGCGCACGCTCGCCGCCGTAGCAATGGCGAAGCCCAAGAACCAGAATTGCGACGCCAGCGCGCCCATGAAGCCGGCAAACAGCGACGGTTTCCATTCCCGAAAAATGGCTTTCAGAATTTTCGGATCGCGCCAGGCCAGCCACGCCGACAGCAGCGCAGCCTGGAAGATCAGCCCAACCGTCAAGGTGAACGTTGCCGCCAGCACAAAATTGTCGTGCAGGCCGAGCGACAAAATCGCGCCGCGATAACCGATCGCCGAGAGGCCGAACATGCCGCCGGACAGAAGGCCTACGAGGGTTGGCCTGAATCCGCCGGCCTGCACCGCGCCGGGTTTCAACGACATCACGACAACACCGGCGGTGGCGATCAAAATGGCGAGCGCCAGCAAGGGCGTCACCCGGTCGCCGAGCAGAACGAGGCCGAACAGCGCGACCTGCACCGGCTCGGTCTTGATATAGGCGATGGTGGTGACGAAAGAGCGGTCGCTCATCGCCGACAGCATCATGGCGGTGGCCGCGATCTGCGCCGCGAAGCCGAGGACAATCCACGGCCAGTAGACCAGCGGCGGATGCGGCAGCGCGGATTCGGTCGCGATGCAGACGCCGATCAGGAAGATAACCGCGAAGGGAAAGCCGAACAGAAAGCGCACATGGGTGGCGCCGACGGTGCCGAGCGTGGCGGTCAGTTCGCGCTGCATGGCGTTGCGCGCGGTTTGCGCGGCGGCGGCGATGACGGTGAAGACGGCCCAAAGCATTGCGGATTGCTATTGCGGATTTCAGGCGGCGGGAAGAATTTCGGCGGCTTCGGGGAAGCCGCTCACCTTGCCGTTCTCGTTGTCAATCAAGAGGAACAGATCGAAGTAACGAATGGTGGGCGCGCCACCAGTGCGCTTGATCACCGATTGCCGCCAGTCTTCGTTATGCGCGCGCTGCGCCGCCTCGACCGAGGGCCAGATATAGACGCCAGCGCCGGTTTTGCCGTTCAGCTCAAGCAGAAAATGCTTGCGCAGAAGCTCCTTGTTGCCCTGCCATTTTGAAATGACATGGCGCGCGTCTTCGGCCACCTGCTGGCGCGACCAGCCCTTCGGCGAATTGAACTCGACCAGTTCGAGGATCATGTGCGGGACTCTCTATGCTTTTTATTTGCGCGTGATCTTATCCGAAAACCGGTTCCCACTTTTCGGGATCACGCGCGCTCACCCACCAACATGTAATTCACGTCCATGTCGGACGACAATTGCCAGCGGTCGGCGAGCAAATTGTAGATCACGCCGCGTTCGCCGGTGACATCGAGGCCGGCGTCCTCGAAGGCGCGCTCCAACTCCTGCGGCGTGACGAACTTGTCCCACTGGTGCGTGCCGCGCGGCAGCCAGCGCAGCACATATTCAGCGCCGACGATGGCTAGGGCGAAACTCTTGAGCGTCCGGTTGAGCGTCGCGGCGATCATCAGGCCGCCCGGTTTCACCATCGACGCGCAGGTCGCAACGAATTCCTTCACGTCGATGACATGCTCGACCACTTCCATCGCCAGCACGATGTCGAACGTCTCGCCGGCTTCCGCCAAAGCCTCCGCCGTGGTGGCGCGATAGTCGACATTGATGCCAGAAGCATCGGCGTGCGCGCGGGCGACCGCGATGTTCTTTTCCGCCGGATCGGCGCCGACCATCGAGGCCCCGAGTCGCGCCAGAGGCTCGGAAAGAATGCCGCCGCCGCAGCCGATATCGAGCATGCGCAGGCCTTTGAGCGAATCGAGCTTTTTGGGATCACGGTCGAAATGCGCGGCCGCCTGGTCGCGGATATAAGCCAGCCGCACCGGATTGAACTTATGCAGCGTCGCCATCGGGCCGCGTACGTCCCACCAGTCGGCCGCCAGCCGCGAGAAACGCTCGACTTCGGCGTCGTCGATCGAGGCAGCGCGGGGTTTACCGTTCACCATTCGGGCTTTTCTCGCTCAATCGCCAAGTTGCAGGGCGGCAACCCCATGGGTATGTATAGCGCGCTTTTGCCTCCGTCGGGAACGTCCAAGTTTTATGGTCTCAGGTCTCATAATCTAATGCCTCGCCTCGTCATGAAATTCGGCGGAACCTCCGTCGCCGATCTCGACCGCATTCGCAACGTCGCGCGCCACGTCAAGCGCGAGGTCGATGCCGGCTATGACGTGGCCGTCGTGGTTTCAGCCATGTCGGGCGTCACCAATCAACTGGTCGAGTGGGCGCGCCAGGCCGCGCCCTTGCACGACGCACGCGAATACGACGCCGTGGTGGCGACCGGCGAACAGGTCACCGCCGGACTTCTGGCCATTGTGCTGGAAGGCATGGGCGTCAATGCGCGCTCCTGGCAGGGCTGGCAGTTGCCGATCGCGACCGACAATGCGCACGGCGCGGCGCGCATTCTCGAAGTGAACGGCGCCGAACTGATGAAGCGCTTCGACGAGCACAAGCAGGTGGCCGTCATCGCCGGCTTCCAGGGCGTGCACAAGGCAACAGGCCGTCTCACCACGCTCGGGCGCGGCGGCTCCGATACCTCCGCAGTCGCCATTGCCGCCGCCATCGGCGCCGAGCGTTGCGACATCTATACCGACGTCGATGGCGTCTACACCACCGATCCGCGCGTGGTGCCGGCGGCGCACCGGCTCGACAAGATCGCCTACGAGGAGATGCTCGAATTTGCTTCGCTCGGCGCCAAGGTCATGCAGGTGCGCTCAGTCGAACTTGGCATGCTGCATAATGTGCGCATCTTCGTGCGTTCAAGTTTCGTCAAGCCCGAGGATATCGACCCGCGCAAGACGCCCCCCGGCACGCTTATCTGCGACGAGAGTGAGATCATGGAACAGCAAACCGTTACCGGCATCGCCTTTTCGAAAGACGAGGCGCAGATTTCGATTCGGCGCGTGCAGGACAAGCCCGGTGTCGCCGCCGCTATCTTCGGCCCGCTCGCCGACGCCAGCATCAACGTCGATATGATCGTGCAGAACGTCTCGGCCGATGGCTCCACCACGGACCTGACCTTCACGGTGCCGTCGGCCGATTACGAACGCGCCCGCGTCACCATCGAAAAGGCCAAGGGCACCATCGGCTATGAGCGGCTGGATGGGGCAACTGATGTTGCCAAGGTCTCGGTCATCGGTATCGGCATGCGCAGCCACGCCGGCGTGGCGGCTTCCGCCTTCAAGGCGTTGTCGGACCAGAAGATCAATATTCTCGCCATCACCACCTCGGAGATCAAATTCTCCGTGCTGATCAAAGCGGCACAGACGGATCTGGCGGTGCGGACGCTGCACACGCTGTACGGCCTCGATAAGGCGTAAGTCTCAAGCCCTTCGAAGAGCGGGGACAAGGCGGATTGGCTTGCCCCCCGCCGCCCCCATTCGCTATAGCCTTGACTGAATGCGACTCCGGGGCACCGGGGCCCCGGTAGTCGCACTTCGTGCGTATTCGGGCCGTAAACAAGGCTGCCGCCGGATTCCGGTCGATGCGCAGGTAAAGGACATCAATATGCGTGGCGCGCTGGGCGGTCCGCGCGTGCTGTTGCGCAGGCTCCGCGAGGTGATGGCGGAGCCGGTCAGCGCGCAGGACCGTCTCGACAAGGTGGTCGTTTTGATCGCCGCCAACATGGTGGCGGAGGTCTGCTCTGTCTACGTCTTGCGCGTGGACGGAACGCTTGAGCTATACGCCACCGAAGGCCTCAAGCGCGAAGCCGTCCACAACACCGTGATGAAGGCCGACGAAGGCCTGGTCGGCCTGGTGGCGACCGAGGCCAGCCCGATCAACCTGTCGGCGGCGCAGAACCATCCGGCCTTCTCGTTCCGCCCGGAAACCGGCGAAGAGATTTACCACTCCTTCCTCGGCGTGCCGATTTTGCGCGCTGGCAACACTTTGGGTGTGTTGACGGTACAGAACCGTGCGCGCCGGACCTACACCGAAGAAGAAGAAGAAGCACTCCAGACCACCTCGATGGTGCTGGCCGAGATGATCGCCTCCGGCGAACTCTCCTCCATCGCCAAGCCCGGCGCCGAGCCCGCCGCCCGACATGCCATGCACTTCCACGGCACCTCGCTGTCGGACGGCATCGCGCTCGGGCATGTCGTGCTGCATGAGCCGCGCGTCGTCATCACCAATGTCATCGCCGATGACGTGCAAGGCGAGACCAAGCGGCTCGACGAAGCGATCGCAAAACTGCGCGAGGACCTTGACCAGTTGGTCGAGCATCGCGACGTGGTCGACGGCGGCGAACATCGCGATGTTCTCGAAGCCTATCGCATGTTCTCCTACGACCAAGGTTGGCTGCACAAAATTCGCGAGGCTGTCATGACCGGCCTCACCGCCGAAGCCGGCGTCGAGCGCGTGCAGTCCGACACTCGCGCGCGTATGCTGCGCGCCTCCGATCCTTATTTGCGCGACCGCTTGCACGACCTTGACGATCTCGCCAACCGGCTGATGCGCGTGCTGATGGGCCGGGACCACGCGCCCGGCAAGGAGCAACTGCCGGACAATGCCATCGTGGTGGCGCGCTCGATGGGCCCGGCAGCGTTGCTCGACTATGACCGCAAAAAACTGCGCGGCCTTGTGCTGGAAGAAGGCGGGCCGACTTCGCACGTTTCGATCGTGGCGCGCGCGCTCGGTATTCCAACCGTCGGCGAAATCGAAAATGCCACCGGCCTGGTCGAACCGGGCGACGCCATCATCGTCGACGGCTCGACCGGCAATGTGCACATGCGGCCGCCGCAGGACATCGAGGCCGCTTACGGCGAACGCGTCAAGCTGCGCGCGCGCCGGCAGGCGCAATACCGCGCGCTACGAGACAAGCCATGCGTCACCAAGGACGGCCGCGCCATTTCGCTGATGATCAATGCCGGCCTTGTCATCGACCTGCCCCATATGCAGGAAACAGGCGCCGCCGGCATCGGCTTGTTCCGCACCGAATTGCAGTTCATGGTGGCGCCGACGCTGCCGCGCACCGGCGAACAGCTCACGCTCTACCGCACCGTGCTGGAAGCCGCCGGCAAAAAGCCAGTGACCTTCCGCACCCTCGATATCGGCGGCGATAAGGTGTTACCTTATCTGCGCAACTTCGAAGAGGAAAACCCGGCGCTTGGCTGGCGCGCGATCAGGCTCGGGCTCGACCGCCCCGGGCTGTTGCGCAGCCAGGTACGCGCGTTGTTGCGCGCCGCCGGTGGACGCGAATTGCGCGTGATGTTTCCGATGATTGCGACGGTCGAGGAATTCGACCGCGCCAAGGTGCTGGTCGAGCGGGAACTGACGCATCTGCGCAAGCACGGCCATCTGCTGCCGGAGCGCGTCTATATCGGCACCATGCTGGAAGTGCCGTCGCTTCTTTTCCAGCTCGACGAATTGCTTGAGCGCGTCGATTTCCTCTCGGTCGGCTCCAACGACTTGATGCAATTTCTCTATGCCGCCGACCGCGGCAACAACCGGGTCTCGAAATTGTTCGATCCTCTATCGGCGCCGATGCTGCGCGCGCTCAAGGATATCGTCGACAAAGCCGGCCAGCACGGCAAGCCGGTGGCGCTGTGCGGCGAACTCGCCTCGCAGCCGATCGGCGCTCTGGCGCTGGCGATCCTCGGCTATCGCACCATGTCGGTGACGCCGTCTTCGGTCGGCCCGGTCAAGGCGTTGCTACTCGATCTCGACTGCAAGAAGGGCGCCGATGTGCTGTTGCCTGCGCTGGCGCAGCCGGTCGGTAGTGTCTCGATCCGCCATAAGCTCGAGGCCTTCGCGGCGTCCGAAGGATTGCAGTTGTAGCGACGCTCTGTGCGCGTCCGGCCAGCCGGACTTTTGCGCCCGCGTTGCTTCCCTCACATAGACAATAGGACTGACGAACTTGGTTTCACTGCCCCAACACCGGCTCGATGCGCTGCTCGCCCGCCACGCCATGGTGGAGCGCGAGCTCGGCAGCGGCTTGGCGACCGACGCCTATGTGAAGCTGTCGCGCGAGTTCTCCGAACTGTCGCCGGTGGTCGAGACCATCAAGAACTATCGTGCGGTCGGCGCCGAGATCGCCGATCTCGACGCGCTGATCGCCGATACCTTGACCGATGCCGAAATGCGCAGCATGGCGGAAGCCGAGAAGCCGGCGCTCGAAGTACGTCGCGAAAAACTCGATCGAGAAATTCGTCTGTCGCTCATCCCGAAAGACGCGATGGACGACCACGACGCCATCCTTGAAATTCGCGCCGGCACCGGCGGCGACGAGGCGGCCTTGTTCGCCGGCGATCTGTTCCGCATGTATGAGCGCTACGCCGCCAAACAGGGCTGGAAGACCGAGGTGATATCGATGAGCGAAGGCTCAAAAGGCGGATTGAAGGAAGTCATCGCCGAAGTGCATGGCCGCGGCGTTTTCGCAAAACTGAAATTCGAATCGGGAGTGCATCGCGTGCAGCGCGTGCCCGACACCGAAACACAGGGCCGCGTGCATACCTCGGCAGCGACCGTCGCGGTGCTGCCGGAAGTGGAAGACGTCGACATCCAGATCAAGGAAGACGACCTCAAGATCGACACGATGCGCGCGCAGGGCGCCGGCGGCCAGCACGTTAACAAGACCGAGTCTGCGATCCGCATCACTCACATTCCGACCGGCACCATCGTGTTCGTGCAAGAGGAGCGTTCGCAGCACAAGAACAAGGCCAAGGCGCTCGCTTACTTGCGCACAAAGCTCTACGACACCCAGCGCAGCAAGCTCGACGCCGAGCGCGCCGCCGAGCGAAAAGGCCAGATCGGCTCCGGCGACCGTTCCGAGCGCATTCGCACCTATAATTTTCCGCAAGGGCGAGTCACCGATCACCGCATCAACTTGACGCTCTATAAACTGCCGCAGGTGATGGAAGGCGACGTCGGCGAGCTCATCGACGCGCTCATCACCGAGCATCAAGCCGAATTGCTCGCCGCCGAGGGCGCTACTTGAAGCGTATGATCCCGAAAAGTGGGTACCGGTTTTCGGATAAGATCATGCGCATTGGAAAAAAATGAGAATTGTCCCCGGTCTCAAAGACGGTGCGACCGTCGCCGAAGCGCAACGACTGATGATACAATCATTCAGGCTCGCCGGCATCGAATCGCCAGAAGCCGACGCCCGCCTGTTGCTCGCCCACGCGCTGCGCGTCGACCGCGCCGGTCTCTTGGCCGAATCCGATCGCCTGCTGGAAGCGCGCGAGGTGAAAGCGGTCCAGGCGCTGGCGGCGCGGCGGCTCAGGCGCGAACCGGTATCGCGCATATTCGGCGTCAAGGAATTCTGGAGCTTGCCGCTGCAAGTGACCGAAGCCGTGCTGGTGCCGCGGCCGGAAACCGAAACGGTGGTCGAACTTGCGCTCGACCTGATCGACCGCACCGGCTTGCGCAGAGAGTATCTGCGTATTCTCGACATCGGCACCGGCTCCGGCGCTATCGCGCTGGCGCTGCTGTCCGAATTGCCGAACGCGGTTGCGACCATGACCGATATCAGCGCGCAAGCGCTCGCCATCGCGCGCGTCAATACTGTGGCGCACAAGATGAACGCGCGCTGCGCCTTTACCGTCTGCGACATCGCGGACGGGGTCGACGGCCCCTTCGACCTGATCGTATCGAACCCGCCTTATATCGCGCATGGCGACATCGCCGCGCTCGATCCGGAAGTGCACGCCTATGACCCGATGCTGGCGCTCGACGGCGGCAACGATGGGCTCGACACTTACCGTGCTATTGCGCGCGATGCACCGCACCTGCTGGCGCCGGGCGGCCGTCTGGTTGTGGAACTGGGCCGGGGACAGGAAGCGGCGGTGCGCGCGCTGTTAACCGAGGCCGGATTAACAGTTGGCAATGCGCGCGCCGATCTGGCCGCGATCCCGCGCGCCTTGCCGGCGCAAAAACGGCCTTAAATCAGGCCCAAACGCCGACATGAGCGTGGCGCATTGCGACCTCGCGAAAAGCGCAGGGCTCGTTAACAGCTGAAAAAACCGCTTGGATTACGACCAGGAAACGACTAGCTTCCAGCCACGGAATCGACCCGTGACGGTTGCACTGCCACGATGTCCGGAGCGAGATTGCTCTGCGAGGCGGCGCCGCAAAGCCGATATGAATGTCGGCCGATGACGAACAGCCGGTTGAAAAGAACACGGCAACGAAATCGCCAGAGACGGGTTTGGATGCTTCACCGGTTGGGCGCATCGTTTTTTGAAACGTGAAAGATGCGCGTGACGAGAGGTTGGCAGCGCCGCGGGTAAAGACCGCGGCCTTGGGGTTGCTATAGCCATCGCGATAGCAGGCGCACAGGAGCGGCCGCAGAGTTGGCCATTGGCGTGGACTGCCGGTTGATGTCCGGCCGCGCAAACGGAACCCGTATGGGAATTCGAAAAGCGATTTTCGTGAAGGGCTGTGAGACGGGTCGTCCGCTCACGTCGAGCCATTATTTGGACTGAACCGCGGCGACGCAAAGCAAAAGGTTGGCGAACGGGTACATCATGAGAAATGGTCAAAAGCGAATGCGTGGGCGCAGCAACAACAACAATAATAACAACAACAATAACAACCATCGCAAAAGCCAAAATCCGTTGACACGCGTCTACGAGTCGAACGGACCCGACGTCAAAATCCGCGGCACCGCCTCGCACATCGCCGAGAAGTACATGCAGCTCGCGCGCGACGCGCAAGGCTCCGGCGACCCGGTGGCGGCGGAAAATTATTACCAGCACGCCGAGCATTATTTCCGGCTGATCGCCGCCGCGCAGGAACAGTTCCGCCAGCAGAACCCCTATTACAACAATCCGGCGCCGGTGCCGGGCGCGCCGCAAGGCGCCGCCGACGACAACTACGACGACGAGGGCGACGACTCTCAGCCATTCACCGCGCAGGCCGATCCCGGCTTTGTGCCGCAACCGCCGCAGGCGCAACCTTTCCTACCGCGCGACGCGCAGCCGTTTCCTCCGCGCGACCAGCCGCAAAACCGCCCGCAGCATCAGCCGAGCCATCAGCCGCAGCTCGGCAACAGCGAGGCCGCGCCGGATGCCGGCGGCCTGCCCGCTTTCATCACCGGCGGCGGACAGCCGCAACCGGGCGCGCCGAATGCCGGCCAAGGTCAAGGTGATGGCGGCGGCCACGATCAAGGCGATCGCCCGGACCGCTTCGGCCGGCGGCGTAGGCGTCACCGCGGCGGCGGTTACCGTCCCGACCGCCCGGATTTCAATGGCAATACGCAGGAAGCCGCACCCGTTGAAGGCGGCGGCAATGGCAGCGGCGAACCGCCGGCCCAGACGGAATAAGGAAAGCCGGCGTCACGTCCCCACTGGCGGCGCCAGCGCCGGCTCAAGCGCCGGCATCAGCCGCCGCTTGACCCGACGTTGCGCGGGGATCGCGCGATAGACCTGCTTGGTCGCTTCCACCAAATGCACGCCGGCAAACGGCGCCGACAGCGTGGCGCCAGTTCGCTCCCACGCCACCGCCGAGCGCAGAAACCAGCCGCGGTCGACCGGCGGCACATAAAGCGCCTCGCTCCAGCCGGTCGGCGTAAACCAAGTCTCGCGCAGAAGCTGATTGATCTGGGAGCGCGAATAAGGCCGGCCATGACCGAAGGGCGTGGTATCCATGCGCGCCCATACGCCACGCCGGTTCGGCACCACCGCCAAAAGACGCCCGCCGGACGCCAGCACGCGCCACACTTCCCGCAACAGCGCCGCCGGATCGTTGGTCATCTCCAGCCCATGCACCAGCAGCACGCGGTCGACTGCGCCGTCGGGCAATGGCAATTCGTTTTCATCGACCAGCGCCGATAGCGCCGGCCGCGCCGTCGGCCATTTCACCACGCCCTGACCCGCCGGCATGAAGGCGAGGCAGCGCTCGGCCTCCTCGCGAAATAGCCCGAGATAGGGGGTCGCATAGCCGACGCCGAGCACGCGCTGCCCCTTCGTATCGCGCCAGAGCGAGCGCACGCCGCGTCCGACGAAACGGCGCGCCACCACGCCAAGACGCTGGCCGTAAAAATTGCGCAGGTCCACGACGTCGATCGACATGCTGGCAATCTACCATGAAAAGAGCGCGGCATTTGGCCGAAAAACGCAGCTTGTGCGTTAGCACCGCGCGACACAAATGTTCAACGTGCTAGGGTTAACGCCGTTCATCGCCGAGGAGACTTTTATGCCCGCCAAAACCCACCTGTTTCCCTGCCGCTCCGATAATTTCGGCGTGCTGCTGCACGATCCCGACAACGGCGCTACCGCTTCCATCGACGCGCCGGAAGCCGCCGCCGTCGAGAAGGCGCTGCAAGAGACCGGCTGGAAGCTGACCGACATTCTGGTCACCCACCATCACGCCGACCACACCGACGGCATCATGGCGCTCAAGGACAAATATAAATGCCGCGTGGTCGCGCCGGCCGCCGAGGCCAAGAAAATTCCCGGCGTCGATGAGACGGTCAAGGAAGGCGACAAGGTCACGGTCGGTAAGCTCACCGGCAATGTGATCGAAACGCCCGGCCATACGCTCGGCCATATCGCTTATTGGTTTCATGGCGATCATCTCGCCTTCGTCGGCGACACGCTGTTCTCCATCGGCTGCGGCCGCGTCATCGAAGGCACCATGGACCAGATGTGGGCGTCGCTGAAGAAGCTGCGCGACCTGCCAAACGACACGCTGATCTATTGCGGGCATGAGTACACCGCCGCCAACATCAAGTTCGCGCTCAGCGTCGACAAGAACAATCCGGTGTTGCAGGCGCGTGACGCGCAAGTGCGCCAGCAACTGGCGGAGGGTGAGCCGACCGTCCCCACCACGATTGGCGACGAGAAGCTGGCCAATCCGTTCCTGCGCGCCGACAATGCCGATCTTGCGAGCTACATCGGCGTGGCGGGCAAGCCGGCGAACGAGGTATTCGCGGAGATACGCACGCGCAAGAATAATTTCTGACATCGCACGCATGCCCACCGCCGCCGACATCATCGAGAAGCTCGCGCTGAAGCCGCACCCCGAGGTGCGGGCATTACCACGAAACTTTTCGCGACAAGCATGAGGTGAACGGCCGCGCCGCCTCGACCGCGATTCTTTTTCTGCTGGCGAAAGGCGAGCGCTCGTACTGGCATCGCATTGATGCCGTGGAAATCTGGCACTGGCATGGACGCTGGTCGGTTGCACGGTCGCGCCTGGCTTCACGTTCGACGGTTTCGAACTAGCGCCGAAGGACTGGCAGCCGGAACGCAAAACGCGTTAAGTACGCCTCAACAAATTCAAAGAGGAACGCTCATGCCACTGCCCCTCGCCCAAACGCGTGTAAAAATTGCGCGCGAACAGCTCGCGCGCGCCAATCGCATGATCGCCAATGAAGGCGTGCTCGACGCCTTCGGCCACGTCACCATGCGCCACCCGACCGATCCGAGCCGCTATCTGATGTCGCGCTCGCGCGCGCCCGAATTGGTAACGGCGGACGACATTCACGAATTCACGCTCGACTCGCAGATCGTCAAGCCCATCGAGCAGCGGCTTTACGGCGAGCGTGTCATCCACGGCGAAATCTACAAGGCGCGGCCGGAAGTGAATGCGGTCTGTCATCATCACGCGCCGTCGATTTTGCCGTTCTGCATTTCCGGCGTGAAGCTTGAACCGGTCTATCACCTCGGCGCGACGCTTGGGGCGAAAGTACCGTTTTGGGATAGCCGCGACGATTTCGGCGACACCACGCTGATCGTGGCAAAGCCGGAAGAAGGCGCGTCGCTCGCGCGCGTGCTCGGGCCGAACTGGATCGTGCTGATGCGCCGGCATGGCGCGACCGTTGCCGGCACGACGCTGGAAGAGCTGACTTTCCGCGACATCTACACCGCGCGCAACGCGGCGATGCAGATCGAGGCGCATAACCTCGGCCACGTCTCGCCACTCTCCGCCGCCGAGACCGAGCTCGCCGGTGAATATAATCTGCGGCCCGGCCCGATCGCGCGCGCCTTCGAATACTGGTCGGTGCGGCTCGACAAGGCGGAAGGCACCTGGAGGGCGGCAGCCAAACCCTCCAGCCCCAAGTCAGACCCGGCACAAACAAAGAAGCGTGTCGCGGTTGGCAAGAGAAAAGCCAGGAACAAACGCAGGCGCTAACCTGCCGACGTTTGGGGACGACTATCGCGTGCCATTACTGGGTGGTAAACATTCTCCAGAAGGGCTGCGACGAACGATCGAAATCAGCGATTGGAGTTGCTGGGGTGCGTTGCGTCATGGGTTGGGGAAATCCTATGCTGTCGCGGCACGGAGCGGCGCGCCATTGGTTTGCGCTGCTATTTGTTATTGGCCTGCTGTCGTGCGGGCCTGACGCGCCTGCATGGGCCACCTGCAATCAAAGCGGATCGAGTGTCAGTTGCACCGACACGACGACGAACTACGACGCCGGGTCACAAAGCGGCATCACTATTACGGTTCAACCAGGCGCTATCGTCAACGGCTTCGGCCCTAACAAGGCCATCCGGCTCACAAATCCGAGCGGCGTAATCGGCGACGCCTTGATCAACAATGGGTCCATCGACGGGCTTATCGCCATTACGAGCGCAGGCGGCGGGATCGATTCATTCACCAACAACGGCGTACTCAAGATTACCGATCCGAATACGGCCCTGGACACCCACTCCATGTCGGGTGCCGATTTCATACAATCGGCAAGCGGATCGTTTTTGGCACGCGTGGATTCAAACGGATTCAACGACAGCATCCTGACTTTTAGCGCCATGCTCGGCGGCCGCTTCGTCGCCGTCATCCAACCGGGGCTCTACACCACGCCAATCAATTATTTCGGCGTGATCACGACATTTTCCGGGATCTCCGGTGCATTTGACAGCGTGAGCGCGTCGTCGCCATTTCTCAGCGCCACGCTGACGCCGTCCGGTAACGATCTCAATCTGACGATCACCCGCATCCCCTTCAACGCGGTGCCAGGCGCGACGCCAAACCAGCAATCGGTCGGCAATATTCTGGAAGCCGCCTATGCCACAACGCCGACTGGCGATGCGGCGACACTCTTTACCAATCTGTTCGCCGCGACATCATTGAGCGCGCTCGATCAGCTCTCCGGCGCCGGAACCGCCGCCGCGCAAGACGCAGGCTTCGCCGCCGGTTCGATGTTCGGCGATGCGATGTCGCAGCAGGGGCTCGCATGGCTGAGCAGCACGCCGACGGGAAACAGCGTGACTGTCGGCGGCACGACCGGTTATGCCGAAGCGCCCCGGAACAAGTTTGCGAGCAAGCAAGGCTACGACGCCTTCGCCGCCATGCACCCACAAAACCCATCGCCGGAAGGCCGCTGGCGTGCCTGGGGCCTTGGCTTTGGCGGCGCGCGCGCCACCGATGGCCAGAGCGCGGCCGGCACCGCCGATCAAACGTCGAACGTGTTCGGCGGAGCCTTCGGCGCCGATCATCAGGTTGCCGCCGATTTGCTTTTCGGTTTTGCCGTGGGCGGCAGCCGCTCGCATTTCTCGGTCGATAGTCTGTCGACCAGCGGCCACGCCGACGCCGCTCATCTTGGCGTCTATGCCGTTCACGCGTTCGGCCCCGCTTATCTTGCAGCGACGCTCAACTACGCCCGCGCCGATAACGTGACCGAACGCACCATCACCGGCATCGGCCCAACCGAAACCGCCAAGGGCCGCTTTGCCAGCGACCAGCTCGGCGGCCGGCTTGAAATTGGGCAAAAGCAAACCATGCGCGGCTATTCGGTGACGCCGTTCGCCGCGATCGAACCCACGGCGCTCTGGCAGCACGCGTACACCGAATCCTCGACCACCGCCGGCGGCGCGCCCGGTGTGCTTGGGCTAAGCTATCAATCCAATCGCGTGACTTCGTTTCCGGCGTTTCTCGGCGCCCAGTTCGACAAACGATATCGGTTGAGCAGTGGGCAAACCTTGTCGTCTTATCTTCGCGCGGCCTGGGTGCACGAATTCAGGCCGGAACGCAGCATTCAGGCGACGTTTATCGCCATTCCAAGCGCCGGGTTTACCGCCGACGGCGCACGCGCCGCCAGCGACGCGATCCGGATTACAACCGGCGGCACCCTGGCGCTGAACGAAACCACCGCCTTGTTCGCCAATCTCAACAGCGAGCTATCGAGCCGCAGCCGCAGCCTCGCCGGGATGGCCGGCGCGCGCATGAACTGGTGAGGCTCTAGCCCAACGCGTCGGCAACCGCCTTGCCACAGGTGACGGTGTCGGCTGCGCCTTTGAGGTCGCGCGTGCGCAATTTGTCCTGCGCCAGCACTTTCTCGATCGCCGCGATAATCGCCTTGGCCGCTTCAGGTTCGCCGAGATGCTCCAGCATCATCGCACCCGACCAGATTTGCCCGATCGGATTGGCGATTCCCTGCCCGAAAATATCGGGCGCAGAGCCATGCACCGGCTCGAACACCGACGGGAATTTGCGTTCCGGATTGATATTGCCCGAGGGCGCAATGCCGATGGTGCCGGTGCAGGCCGGGCCGAGGTCGGACAGAATATCGCCAAACAGGTTGGACGCCACCACGACGTTGAACTTGTCCGGGTTCATCACGAAATGCGCGGCCAGGATATCGATGTGAAACTGATTCCACTTCACGTCCGGATAGGCCTTGGCCATTTCCTTCACGCGCTCGTCCCAGTACGGCATGGTGATCGCAATGCCATTCGACTTGGTCGCCGAAGTCAGATGTTTTTTCGGCGTCGATTTCGCCAACTCAAAAGCGAATTTCAGCACGCGGTCGACGCCGATGCGGCTCATCACCGTTTCCTGCACCACCACTTCGCGCTCGGTACCGGCGAACATCTTGCCGCCGATGGCCGAGTATTCGCCTTCAGTGTTCTCGCGCACCACCCAGAAATCGATGTCGCCCGGCTTGCGGCCCACCAAGGGACATGGCACGCCGGGCATCAGGCGTACGGGGCGCAGGTTGACATATTGATCGAACTCGCGCCGGAATAGGATGAGCGAACCCCAGAGCGAAATATGATCCGGCACTTTGTCCGGCATACCGACCGCGCCGAAATAAATCGCGTCGTGCTTTCCAATCTTTTCTTTCCATTCCTCCGGCATCATGCGGCCGTGCTTTTCGTAGTAATCGCAGGAGGCGAAATCGAAATCGTCGAGCCGCAGTTCGAAGCCGAATTTCTTTGCCGCGGCTTCCAGCACGCGCACGCCTTCCGGCATGACTTCCTTGCCGATGCCGTCGCCCGGAATGACGGCGATACGGTGAACGCGATTGGTGGCCATATTGGTACGCCCTTCGGCTGGATGTCGCCGGACCGCCCGGCGCTCTCCTTTACGGCATCCCGCGACGCTCGATCAAGCGCGCCCGCGTAGCCTTCGCCGGGGCCTATTAGCGGACCGAGAAATCGGCTAACAATCCGCCGACTTTACCTATCCTCTTTCCTTTGTTGACCCCATGATCGACATCGACGCGTATTTCGCGCGCATCGGCTATGACGGCGCGCGCACGGCGAACCTCGACACCCTGCGCGCGCTGCACCGGTTACAGCCGCAGGCCATCACCTTTGAAAACCTCGATCCGCTGCTGCGGCGGCCGGTGCGGCTCGACGCGGCGTCGCTACAGGCGAAAATGCTCAAGGGCGGCCGCGGCGGCTATTGCTACGAGCAAAATCTGCTGTTCGCGCATGTACTGCGCGCACTCGGCTTCAACGTGACCGAACATGCGGCCCGCGTTTTGTGGAACGTTCCGGTCGGCATCCACACGCCGCGCGTCCATATGCTGCTGCGCGTCGATCTCGACGGACAATCATACCTGACCGACGTCGGATTCGGCGGAAATGTGCTCCCGGCGCCGCTCCTGTTGGACTCGACGCAAGAGCAAACGACGCCGCACGAACCGTTTCGTGTCGGCAAAGATGGCGAATTCTATCTTCTTGAGGCAAAGCTGCGGAGCGAATGGCAAAAGCTATACCGCTTCGACCTGTCCGAGCAATTGATGCCGGACCACGAACAGGGAAATTGGTTCGTTTCGACCCGCACAGACTCTATTTTCGTCAACGGCCTGATTGCGGCGCGCGCTGAACCGGACCGCCGCTACGCGCTCGGCAACAACCAGCTGTCTGTGCATCATCCCAACGGCAAAACCGAAAAGCGCGCGCTTGCGACCGCGGCCGAATTGCGCGACGCGCTCACAGAACTGTTCAAGCTGCGGCTGGCCGGCCTCGATGGACTGGACGAAACGCTGGCGCGCCTGGCCGATGGGGCGGCTGAGGCGATCCGCCCCTAGGCGGGAAGCGCGGCGCGGGAACAATTCAGGCGGTAGCGGGATTATCGGCTGCCTCGCCGATTTCTCAGCACGGTCCAACTTATGCCCGGCCGCCGAATATCCTCGCCTGGGTCGCGGACCGCGGGCGCACTTGAGGCCCTCAATTTCTTCATGGCGGATTTCCAAGCCGGCATCGGTCCGTTTCTCGGCGTCTTCCTGCTCGCCCATGGCTGGCAGAGCGGCTGGATCGGCAGTGTGATGACGCTCGGCGGCATCGCCGGGATGCTGATGACGGCTCCCGCCGGAGCCTTCATCGACGCCACCCGATATAAACGCGCATGCGTGATCGTGCCGGGGATATTCACGGTCGCTGCGTCCGCGATTCTTCTTGGCTCGCAGGATTTTTGGATCGTGACGGCCTCGCAGGTCGCGACCGCCATCGCCGGCGCCGCGATCCTGCCGGCGGTGACCGGCATCACGCTCGGTCTGGTCGGGCAATCGGGCTTCAATCGTCAGAACGGACGCAACCAGGCGTTCAATCACGCCGGCAACGTAGCCGGCGCGGCTCTCTCGGGTCTGCTCGGATGGATGTACGGCTTCACGGCCATCGTCGCACTCGCCGCTCTGTTCGGCGTTTTCTCGATCGCATCGGTGCTGGTCATCCCGGCAAGCGCGATCGACAATCGGATTGCGCGCGGCATGGGCCCGGAAGGCGACGGCGATCATCCCAGCGGCTGGCGTGTTTTGTTCACTTGCAAGCCGTTGCTGATTCTGGCCGCCGCGCTGGCCTTCTTTCATCTCGGCAATGGCGCCATGCTGCCGCTCTATAGTCTCGCCGTCGTTGCGGGACAAAATGCCAATGGTCCGGGATTCGTCGCCACCACAATCGTGGTTGCGCAGGCGGTCATGATCGTGGCCTCGCTGGTCGCGATGCGGATGGCGGAGAAAAAAGGCTATTGGCTGGTAATCCTGATTTCGTTTGCCGCGTTGCCGCTGCGCGGCCTGATCGCGGCGGGTCTGACGACAAGCTGGGCCGTGTTTCCGGTGCAGGCGCTCGACGGCATCGGCGCCGGGCTTCAGAGCGTCGCCGTGCCCGGTTTGGTCGCGCGCATCCTCAATGGCACCGGGCGCGTGAACGCGGGACAGGGCACGGTGATGACCGTGCAGGGGGTCGGCGCCGCGCTCAGCCCCGCCATCGGCGGATGGATTGCGCAGGCGCTGGGCTATCCCGCCGCCTTCGCGATACTGAGCGCGTTCGCGCTCGCTTCGATCGCGATCTGGATTGTCTGTGCGCCGGTCACCAAGCCAGCCTGCGCCGGCGAACCGGCGCAGCGAATGGCCGCGGCCTAGGCGAAATACTGCCCACCGTTTGCCGTCAGCGTCGAGCCGGTGATGAGGCCGGCATCGTCGGCGGCGAGAAACACCACGCAGCGAGCGATTTCCTCCGCTTCACCGAGGCGACCAATCGGGATTTGCGGCAGGATCGACTTTTCCAGCACGTCCTTCGGCACCGCCTGCACCATTTCGGTGTTGATGTAGCCAGGACAAATTGCGTTCACGGTAATGCCGGCCTTCGCGCTTTCCTGCGCCAGCGCCTTGGTAAAGCCGATCTCCCCGGCCTTCGCGGCGGAATAATTGGTCTGCCCCATCTGGCCTTTTTGCCCGTTGATCGAGGAGATGTTGACGATGCGGCCGAACTTGCGCGTGCGCATGCCCTCGATGACGTGGCGGCACATGTTGAACAGTGAACCGAGATTGGTGTTGATCACCGCCGACCATTGCTCCGGCGCCATCCGGTGCAACATGGCGTCCTTGGTGATACCGGCGTTGTTGACCAGCACATCAACCGGACCGAGCGCGGCTTCGACCTGCTTGATGCCTTCGGCGCAGGCGTCGAACGATGACACGTCCCATTTGAAAACTGGAATGCCGGTTTCGGCCTTGAATTTCTGCGCCGCCTCGTCATTGCTGGCGTAGCTCGCCGCGATCTTGTAACCTTTGTCCTTCAACGCTTTTGAAATCGCGGCGCCAATGCCGCGGGTTCCGCCCGTTACCAACGCCACGCGAGACATCACTTCTCCTCCCAGAGATCATTTGGATTGTTCTAACAGTCATGGCCGGTTCTTGCGAGCCGGCCATGATGCAGATCAAGTCGATTTGTTGTGCGCTGCGGAAGCTATCTTTCAACGCACATGTTCGGGGGGCGTCTTCGCTACCGCTCGACACACATGGCAATGCCCATTCCGCCGCCGATGCAGAGCGTGGCAAGGCCCTTCTTCGCATCGCGCTTCTGCATTTCATGCAACAGCGTGACCAGCACGCGCGCGCCAGAAGCGCCGATCGGATGGCCGATGGCGATGGCGCCGCCATTGACGTTGACCTTGTTGGTATCCCAGCCGAGGTCCTTGTTGACCGCGCAGGCCTGCGCGGCGAAGGCCTCGTTGGCTTCAACCAGATCGAGATCGTCGTGCTTCCAGCCGGCCTTCTTGAGCGCGGCGCGCGAAGCCGGGATCGGCCCGGTGCCCATGATGGCCGGATCGACGCCGGCCTGCGCCCACGACACGATACGGGCGAGCGGCGTCTTGCCGAGCTTGGCAGCTTCCGACGCCTTCATCAGCACGACGGCGGCGGCGCCGTCATTGATGCCCGAGGCGGAGGCGGCCGTCACGGTGCCGTCCTTCTCGAAGGCCGGGCGCAGCTTGGAAATGCCTTCGAGGGTCACGCCGGCTTTTGGATATTCGTCGGTATCGACAATGGTGTCGCCTTTGCGGCCCTTGATCGTCACGGGGACAATTTCGTCCTTGAACTTGCCGGCCTTCATCGCGGCCTCGGCCTTGTTCTGCGACTTGACCGCGAACTCATCCTGCATTTGACGGGTGATCTGGAACTGCTTGGCGACGTTCTCGGCGGTGTTGCCCATGTGATAGCCGTTGAAGGCATCCCACAGCCCGTCCTTGATCATGGTGTCGACCATCTCGAAGCCGCCCATCTTGACGCCCTGGCGCAGATGCTGCGCATGCGGGGCCATGCTCATCGATTCCTGGCCGCCGGCGACGACGATCTCGCTGTCGCCGTTCATGATCGCCTGATAACCGAGCGCGACCGCGCGCAAGCCCGAACCGCATAGCTGGTTCACGCCCCAGGCCGGGCTTTCGACCGGGATGCCGGCCGCGATCGAAGCCTGGCGGGCCGGGTTTTGCCCCTGCCCGGCGGTCAGGATCTGGCCCAAGATGACTTCGCTGACCCTGCCGCCTTCGACCCCGGCGCGCGCAAGCGCGGCCATAATGGCGGTTTTGCCGAGTTCGTGGGCCGGGAGGTTGGCAAAGGCTCCGTTGAACGCGCCGACAGGCGTGCGGGCGGCGCTGACTATGACGACATCGTCTTGCATCGAAAACTCCTGTGGCGGGCGGTCGCGGTGCGCAAAGCGGCCATATGGCGCTGCCGCATCCTCGGCAGGCGACGGAGGCCTGTCAACAATGGGCGCCTTGCGGATTCTCCCGAGAATTGGCCCTTTTCAGGGCCCGGCGCAAGAGATGCCGCAGTGCCCGCCTTCTTTGCCGCGCCGCCACAAAACGGTGGCTCGCCACGTCCTATTCCGGCTATGCTCGCGCCCGGGCAACGGAACGAGTGATCACATGGCAGAGAACGAAAAAGAGCCGGTGACGATCAAGAAATACGCCAACCGGCGGCTCTACAATACCGGCACCAGCACCTACGTGACGCTCGAGGATCTCGCCGTAATGGTCAAAAGCGGCGAAGACTTTGTCGTTTTCGACGCCAAAACCGGCGAGGACATCACCCGTTCCGTACTCGCCCAAATCATCTTCGAGCAGGAAAACAAGGAAGGCCAAAGCCTGCTGCCGATCGCCTTCCTGCGGCAGCTCATCCGCTTCTATGGCGACAGCATGCAGATGCTGGTGCCGCGTTTCCTCGAACAATCGATGTCGTCGCTCACCAGCCAGCAAGGCAAGTTCCGCGAGCAGATGGAAAAGACTTTTGGTGTCGGTGTCGGCGGCTTCGGCCCGATGGAAGAGCACGTCCGCCGCAACATGGAAATGTTCGAAAAGACTTTCGCCATGTTCGCACCGCCCTTCGCGCGCGGCGGCAGGCCGACCGAAGGCGGCGACAAGCCACAAAGCTCGTCACATGGTTCCTCGCGAGGCTCAACCGGCGAAATGGACGAGCTCAAGCGCCAGCTCGACGAGATGCAAAAGCGGCTCGATAAGTTGGGCGGCAAGGAATAATTTTCCGGTTAAACCGCCGCCGCTTTGTCCTTACCAGACAGCCACGGCCGCTCGGTTGCCGCCAGCCCCATCAACGCGCCTTGCAGATAATCGCAACCCCACTCGGCCAGCATTTTGGCGGCGGCTTCGTCCTGCACCCATTCGGCGACGGTCTTTAAGCCCAACCGGCGCGACAGGTCGACCAGCGCCTGAACGAAGGCGCGATCGTCGCTCGACTTGACGATGTTCTGCACGAAGGCGCCATCGATTTTGATGATGTCGACGCCGAGCTTGCGCAGATTGCGAAATGAGGTATGGCCAGCGCCGAAATCGTCGATGGCGATGCGGCAGCCGAGATCCTTGACGCGCCTGACGAAACCGCGCGCGTCGTCGAGGTCCTGGATCGCCGCCGTCTCGGTAATCTCGACGATCAGCCGCTCGGGGACGCCGGAATTGGCGCGTAACAACGCGCCTAACCCCGCCCACCAATCCGGATCGACGGCCGAGGCCGGCGATACGTTCACGCTGGTGCACAATGCCGGCGCGGCGGCGAGTTCGGCCACCACCAGTTCCAGCACGCGATAGTCGAGCATGCGGATAAGCCCGACTCGTTCGGCCACCGGGATGATTTCGCCGGCATGGGCGATTTCGCCGTCGGAGCGATAGACTCGCATCAGGCATTCGTAGAAAGCCAGGTCACGCGATTTAGCGCCGACTACCGGCTCGAAGGCGAGCGCGATGCGGCGGTCGTTGAGCGCCGAAATAATCTCGTCGGTGGCGCGCAAGCTTTCCTTGCGCACCGCGTCGCGCTCGACGTTCGGCCGGTAAGCGGCAAATGAGCCGTGCCGCTTGACGCGCGCGGTGGAGAGCGCGTCGGCAGCGCGCGCAAGCACTTCCGCAACCGTGCGGGCATGGCGCGGCGCGGTAACACCGCCGATGGTCACCGTCACCGCCACCGGGCCGGCCGAGGTCGTAATCGTTTCGTCGCGCACGCCAGAAAGCACCCGCTCGGCTGCGACCGACAGTTCTTCCGGCGTGCAACTGGTCAGCACCACGCCAAGTTTGTTGCCGGAGAAGCGGCCGAAATAATCCTTGCCGCGCAGCAGCGGACGGATGCGCTTGGTAACCTGAGCGATCACCTCCTCGGTGATTTCGAAGCCATAGGCTTCATTGAGGCGTCCGAGATGATCGATGGTGATCAGAAGGAAGCCGCAGGCGATGCGAAACCGCACTGCCTCGTCAAGCGTCGCGGCCAGCACTTCCAACAGCGCGACGCGGTTAAGTTCGCCGGTGAGCGGATCGAACTTGGCGCGCTGAATTAATTCGACTTCTTGCGCGTGGCGCACGTCGATGGCGCGGATAACGCCGTGCGCGCGCGCCGGTTTGCCATCGGCGCCGGCGAACCAGCGGCCGGTATCCTCGATCCAGGTTACGCCGGCCTCACCATCGCGCTTAAAAGCATACTGGACCTGATAGGCGCCGCCCACGCCGCCATCGGTCTGGCCGCCTTGCAGGATCGCGTCGGCGCGGCTTTGCGCGCCTTCGGTTTCGACGTGGCGCGCGAAGGCGACGCCGGTGGCCAGATCGCTTGCTGTGGCGCCGAGCGCGGCGGCAACATCGCCGCTCCAGCGCAAGTCGTCGCTGTCCAGCCGCCATTCGTAAACGGCCTCGCCGATGGAGCGTAGAATCTCGGCGGCATCCGGAAACCCGGCGGGCTCATCGGAATGGGTCACGCTCGCCCCTTTTTGGAACGCCAAGGTCGTGCCCGGCGTTGTCCGTTTGGTTGCTACCGTGCCGAACGCTAACTGCAACCCTTAAACAAACTCGGAAAGAGCAGAGTTTGTACGGCCTTAACGATAACTAGCGGCGAACGGCACGGGCCTTGCGAGATCAAGGATGGACAAAGATAATTTGTCTCAAACCGAGACAGGTCGTGCCTATGCGAGTCGAGGCCACCAAACAAGCGTCGTTCCAGCAGCAGACCGGCGGCTTTCTGCCGGATGGCGACGCCAGCAACGAACGCGAGCAGAGCCGCGAACTGGTAGTGACCGCGCCGGCACAGCCAGCCGAAGTGGCTGGGCGGCCGCGTCAGGCCACCTTCCTTGCCCACCTGATCGCTACCAAAGAAAAAGCGCCGCAGACGCGCGAACGCCGCCGTGCCGAGCCGAGCGAAGCGATCGCGGCCTATCGCGCTGTGCAGGCCATTACGCGCGCCTAAGGCGATCCCTTACCGATCGATACAGTCTAAGCCGCAGTTCACGCGGACCGATGGCGCACTCCGTTTTTTGAAATGACGAAAAGCCAACATCCGCGCCAAAACGCGGGCAAATCGGCGCGCCTTGCGGATCGACAGGCGAGGCGCTATCGAGAATGTGAAGCCAATGCCACGCAAGACGGCGGATAACTGAATCGCTCGTTCAAGGGAATCTAAGGTCTAATCGGGGCGCACGAGCACAACGATGTATCCAGTTCACATTCCGGGCGAATACCACAACGACTTCCTGAACATGACGATCCCCGTTCACTGGGGTTATCACGCCATGGTGATGGTCGGCGTGTGGTTCGTGCTGGTGCCGGTCTGCATCATCATCATCCGCTTCGGCAAACCGAAACCGACGCTCACCGGCCTCTACCGGCAGGTCGCCGTCAAGCACATCGAGTGGTGGTGGTTCAGCGTTCACAAATACGGGCTGATGTTTTCGATCGGCCTTGCGCTCGCGGGCGCGATTGTGGCGGTGACGGTGAGCGGCGGCTTCAGCGGCTCGTTTCATTCCATGTTCGGGCTGACCACGATTGCGCTCGGATGCTTGCAGATCATGGGCGGCTGGCTCCGCGGCAAACATGGCGGCAAGAATTACTACTCAGCCGTTCCAGACGATCCGAAGACCTGGTTCGGCGATCATTACAACATGACGACGCGCCGGCGGATTTTCGAGGCCTATCACAAAACCGCCGGCTATTTCGTCTTTTTCTTCGCCGCCGGCGCAGTGGCGAGCGGCCTGATGCAATATCCCATACCGGGCCTGGCAGAGTTCATCATCGTCATGGTGCTCATCGCTTTCCTGGTGTCCATTATGCTGGAATACAAAGGCTATCGCTACGATGGCTACCGCGCGGCACACGGCTACACCATGGACGCGCCGTTCAACAAAGAACGCGAATTTCTGTAACGCTATAAAGCCTGAGCGGACTTTGGGGACGATACGCATGAGCAGTCAGGATTTGCCGAAGCCCGACTACGCCAGGAACATGAAGCTGATCGGCCACACCGATCAGGGCGGGCGGCCGGACGGTGTGCAGGTGATGGTCAACAAGGGCCACGCCTATGTCGGCCACATGTTCTCGAAGGGCTACAGCGTCATTGACGTGCGCGACCCGCGCAATCCCAAGCCGGTGAAATATATTCCGGCGCCGCCAAACACCTGGACCATTCATTTACAGACACACGGCGACCTGTTGCTGGTGATCAACGCCATGGACATGTTCGCGGCGGAGGAATTCCAGGACGAGCGCGCCTATTACATCGGCTCGCACGCAGAGAAAGCCGAACATGGCTACGCCGCCGAGAAAAAGCGCGACTGGTCGGCGGGTCTCGCGGTCTATGATATTTCCAACCCAGCAGAGCCGCGCCAGATCGGCTTCATGCCGGTGGAAGGCGGCGGTATTCACCGCATCTGGTACACCGGCGGACGCTGGGCTTATGTGTCGGCGATGCTGGACGGTTTCACCGACTATATTTTCATGACCATCGACATGGCCGATCCGGCCAAGCCGAAAGAGGCCGGCCGCTATTGGCTGCCTGGCATGAATACGGCCGCCGGCGAGAAGCCGACGTGGGCCGCGAACCGGCGCTTTGGATTGCATCATGCCATCGTCAACGGTGACACCGCTTACGGCGCCTGGCGCGACGGGGGGTTGGTGATGATGGATGTATCGGACCGCAGCAAGCCGAAGCTGATCAAGCACCACAATTGGTCGCCACCCTTCGGCGGCGGCACGCATAATTGCCTGCCGCTGCCCGACCGCGATCTGCTGGTAGTCGCGGACGAAGCCGTGCTCGACAATTGCGAGGACGGCATCAAATACACCTGGCTGTTTGACATCCGCGAGCCGACCAACCCGATCAGCATCTCGACCTTCCCGACGCCGGATGAGGCGGATTATTGCAAGAAGGGCGCGCATTTCGGCCCGCATAATATCCACGAGAACCGGCCCGACATGTTCGTCAGTTCGGATTTGATTTTCGCGACTTATCAGAACGCCGGCATTCGCGTGTTCGATATCAAAACCGCGTTTCAACCGAAGGAAGTCGCCTGCTTCGTGCCGCCGGAGCCTAAACGGCTGGTGGACGGCCGGCTCAACCGCGCCAAGGTCATTCAGTCCTGCGACGTGCTGGTGGACAAGGAAGGCATCGTCTACAGTACCGATTTCAACGGCGGCCTTTACATTTTGGAATATCAGGCCTGACAGGATCGATGGCGCGGATCGCGGAAATTGAATAGAATCGATTCACCGCTGACTCACGGAGCGACAGAACCCCCATGAGCGAAATCATCGAACCGCTGGTGCGCGATCTGGTCGAATGGGTCGCCAAGGAGCCGCGGCAATATCGCGACGTGCTCGATGCCTGGCGCACGTCGTGTCCGAGGCTCATGGTGTGGGAAGCCGCCGCCGACCGCGGCTTCGTCGAGCGCAAAAATAAGCCCGGCCAGGGTTCATATGTGGTCGCGACCGAAGCCGGCCGCAAATTCGTCGAGAGTTACGGCCACCAATAAAGCGCCGGCCTAATAGCCGAGCGCCAACCCGTCCTTGCGCGGCTCGGAGCCGCCGATCAGCACGCCGCGATCCCAATCGATCTTGATGGTCTGCGCACCGCCCCAGGGCGAATCGGCGAACACCACATTGTGACCGCGCGCTTTAAGGCCCTCGATAGTTGCCTTCGGCGTGCCGGTTTCTACCACCGTCTGTTCGCCTTCGAAGAAGAAACGCGGGCAATCGATCGCCTGCTGCACGTCCATGCCGAAGTCGAGCATGTTGTTGACGATCTGCACATGGCCCATCGGCTGGTAATGCGCGCCCATGACGCCGAAGGCGAAATCGCAACGGCCGCCGCGCATGGCGAGCGCCGGAATGATGGTGTGCATCGGCCGCTTGTTGGGCGCGAAAACGTTCGGATGCGCGTCGTCGAGCGTGAAGCAGGCGCCGCGATTGGTCAGCAGAATGCCGGTTTTCTCGGTCGCGATGCCAAGGCCGAAGCTCGAATAGAGCGAGTTGATGAAGGACACCGCCATGCGATCTTTGTCGACGACGGTCAGATAAATCGTATCGCTGCCCGGCGTCGGCGCCTGCGGCAATTTCGAACGCTTATTCATGTCAATCATGCCAGCGAGCTTCTTGCCAAAGCTCTTGTCGAGCAGCTTCTCGACCGGCATACGCATGAACGGACCGTCGGCGAGATGCGTATCGCGCACGGCGTAGCCCAGACGCGCGGCTTCCAGCACCAGATGAAAACGCTCAGGCCCGGTCGGATCGAGCGCCTTGATCTCGAAATTCTCCAGGATATTCAGCATCACCAAAGCGGTAATGCCCTGCCCGTTCGGCGGGATTTCGGTGAGATCGAGCCCGCGATAATTGGTCGAGATCGGGTCGACCTGCTCGCCGCGATGATTGGCGAAATCTTGCGCGGTCAAAAACGAGCCGCGCTTACTCACCGTCTGCGCCATGTCCTCGGCGATCTCGCCTTCATAAAAAGCGCGCGCGCCCTTGGCGGCGATCGTCTTCAAGGTCTGCGCCAGCGCCGGCAGGCGAATGACGTCGCCTTCCTTTGGCGCTTGGCCGTTGAACAGATAATGCCTGGACGCCCCCGCATCGTCCTTCAGTTTTTCGGCATTGCGGCCCCAGTCCCAGGCGACGCGCGGCGCCACCGGAAATCCGCCTTCGGCATATTTGATCGCGGTTTGCAGCGCGCGGTCGATGCCAAAGCGGCCGTGGTTTTTGAGGATCGCGTCCCAGGCATCGATCGCGCCCGGCACCGTGACGGCGTGAATGGAATTGCCGATCTCGCTCAGACCCTGCGCGCGCAAGGCTTCAAGCGACGCCTTGCCGCCGACGCGGCCGGAGCCATTATAGCCCCAGACCGGTTTGCCCGGCTGCGAGACGAGCGCATAGCAATCGCCGCCGATGCCGGTCATATGCGGCTCGACCACGCACAACGTCGCGCAAGCCGCGACCGCGGCGTCGGCCGCCGTGCCGCCGGCGCGCAGCGTCTCGATGGCCGCGAGCGTGGCGAAAGGATGCGAGGTCGCAGCGACGGCTTCGCCGGCAATGACCGGCGAACGGCCGGGGAGCTGGAAATCGCGGTTCATTTAATTTTCTCACGCATGATCTCGCTCCGAAAACCGGTTCCCGCTTTTCGGGATCATGCTGTTTCGGAAGTCGAGGCGGTCAGGAGGAAATGTGCGGCAGGCTGCCTTCGACGGTCAGGTCGCGCTGCGCGCTGCGCAGCGTGATGGCGAAGCCGCCCAGCACGTCGACCAGGCTGATGACCAGAAGGAGAAAGAAGGCGCCGCTGGCGGCCTGCCTGACCAGGATGAACTCGACCAGCATGGCGAGGAATAACAACAGCGACAGCGAATGATCGATCACGGTGCGGATGCCGATGCGGGTCGCCTTCATCATCTCGCCGAACAGCACGATCAGCGCCAGCACGGTGAGAAAGTCGCCGGCCGACATGGTCCATTCGCCGCCGGACACCACGTGCACGGTCGTCATCGCCGCGGTCCACGACACGCCCGGCATCAGAAACGCGACGATGTTGTAGATCGCGAACGGGATCAGCAGCAGGGGAAAGCCGAGCATGAACATGAAAGGCTTGCCCCCTATGACGTCAGGCCTTAAGCCTCGGTTTTCGCCTTGAGAACCTGGCGGCCTTTGTACATGCCGGTCTTCAGGTCGATGTGGTGCGGGCGGCGCAATTCGCCGGAATCCTTGTCCTCGATATAGGTTGGCCGCTTGAGCGCGTCGGCGGAACGGCGCATGCCGCGGCGCGACGGCGAGGTTTTTCTTTTCGGCACAGCCATTGGAAGCAACTCCTGGAAAGGCTCGATCTTTCGTTTTGAAGCCGGGCTTATAGAGGAGGAAAGGCCCCAAAGCTAGGGTCTAAACGCCCCTAATGGCCGCCTTTAACACAACTGGCGGCAGCCGGCGAGCGGCTGGCGCGGCCCTCATAAAGCCCAGCCAGACGGCGCAACCCCGGCCCCGGCCGCTTGGCATCGCGCGTCACAGGGTTAGGGAGCACGGAGGCGAGCAACGACGCCTGATAGGGGCTCAGCCGCGCAGCCGATCTGCCAAAGGCGCGCCGGGCGCCCGCCTCGATGCCGAATTCACCGTTCGGGCCCCATTCGGCGATATTGAGGTAAATTTCCATAATCCGGCGTTTCGACAGCACCAGGTCGATCCACAGCGCCAGCGGGAATTCCAGCGCCTTGCGCACGTAGCTGCGGCCCGGCCACAGAAAAAGGTTTTTGGCGACCTGCTGGGTGATGGTGGAGCCGCCGCGCAGATCGTCGAGGCCGTCGGCATCCTCGATGGCGTCGCGGATTTCGGCGAAATCGACGCCATAATGCGTGCAGAAGCGGCCGTCCTCAGCGATCACTACCGCCAGCGGCAGGTGAGGATCGATCTTTTCAATCGGCGTGTAGATGCTTTCGACGCGCTGTCCGGTCGTATAGTGCCACAGCATCACGGTCGAGACTGGGTTCACCAGCGTATAAAGCAGCGTCAAAACGTAAGGCAGCAGCAGGAGCGCTAACACAGCCAGCAGCGCCCAGCGCCATCGCCGCGTCAGACGTGGCAGCCGCAGGATGTCATAGGCCAGGCTCAGCCGCCGGGCCGGGGGCAGATCGGGTCGATAGCTCACGGCCCGACTTTAGCCGAAAGTTTCGCCAATTGCGGCCTATGCGTCGATAAGGCTAGTTATGGCCGTCATGGATTTCACCGACTTCAACCAGCGCCTCGCTGCCTGCGCCTCCGATGCCGAGATCGTGCTGGCGGATCTCTTGCAAAGCGAAGCGCTGACCGGCGAGACGGCGCGGCCGGAACGGCTGATCTCGGCCATGCGCCACGCCGTTCTCGGCGGCGGCAAGCGGCTACGCCCATTTTTGGTGACCGAGACCGCCGCGCTGTTCGGTGCGCCGCGCGACGGCGCCATGCTGGCGGGCTGTGCGCTCGAACTGCTGCATTGCTACTCGCTCGTTCATGACGATTTGCCGGCGATGGACAATGACGACCTGCGCCGCGGCAAGCCGACCGTGCATAAGGCTTTCGACGAGGCGGCCGCCATTCTTTGCGGCGACGCGTTGCTGACTCTCGCCTTCGATGTGCTGGCGCGGACGCAGGTTCATAAGGATGCCAATGTCCGCATCGCGCTGATTTCCGCTCTGGCCCGCGCGGCCGGCGTCGGCGGCATGGCGGGTGGACAGATGTACGATCTCGCCGCCGAAGGCCGCTTCAGCAAAAAACGCGCGCTCGGCGAAAGCGAGATCGTCACCTTGCAGGCCATGAAGACCGGCGCGCTACTCCGCTTTGCCTGCCGCGCCGGCGCCATTCTCGGTTCCGCCGACAACGCCGCACTAGACAATATCGAGCGCTATGGCGCGGCGGTCGGGCAAGCTTTTCAAATCGCCGACGACCTGCTCGATGTCGAGGGCGACCCTGCAACGCTCGGCAAGGCCGCCGGCAAAGACGCAGCCGCCGGCAAGGCGACGCTTGTCGCGGTGCTCGGCGCGGAGGGCGCGCGCGACCAGCTCGCCCAACTAATCGCCGATGCCGACGCCGCGCTGGCGCAGTTCGGCGCGAAAGCCGATACTCTGCGCGCCGCTGCGCATTTTATCGCCGAGCGGCGAACCTGAGGCAGCGGCCATGGCCCAAAGCAACAAGAGCAAAAGCCAGAAACCATCTTTGCTGCCGCCGCTGCCGATTCGGATTTACCGGCTGCATGCCAAGCTTCTTGTCGCTGCCCTGATCGGCATTGTGATCGCGCTGTCGCTGACGCCGATTGTCGTGCACCCATTACCCCGCGTGCTGGTCGCCTGGGACATCGCGACCGCGGTCTATCTGATGCTCACCTACGTAATGATGTGGCGCGCCGAGGTCGAACAAATTCGCAAGCGCGCCGGCGAACAGGACGAAGGCGCCTATTTCATTTTGGTCCTGTCGGTTTTGGCAACCTTCGCCAGCCTGCTCGCCGTCATCTTCGCACTGGTCGGCTCCAAACAAGCCGGCGGCGGCAACGCGGTTGCGCTGGCGGTCGCGACCATTCTGCTGTCGTGGACCTTCGTGCACACGATTTTCTCATTCCACTACGCACACGAGTATTACGGCGAGCGCCGCGACGGCAAAATCGGCGGGCTGGAATTTCCAAACGACGATAAGCCCGACTACCGCGACTTCCTCTATTTCTCGCTGGTGATCGGCATGACCAGCCAGGTCTCCGATGTGCAGATCACCAGCAAGGTGATCCGCCGCATGGCGGCGCTGCACGGCGTGTTGTCGTTTTTCTTCAATCTGGTCGTGCTGGCGTTGACGGTGAACATGGTTGCGAACTTGATATGACCGCTATTTTCCAGACCGTATTGTTCATGGCCGCCGTGCTGGCGCTGGTCGCGGTCGCGGCCAAGCGGCTCAATCTCGCGCCCTCGATCCTGCTGGTTATCGCCGGCATCGGCATGGCTTTCATGCCCGGCCTGCCGAATGTGCAACTGGCGCCCGAACTGGTGCTGCTGGTCATTCTGCCGCCGCTGATTTATTCGGCCGGCGTCGCCATGAGCTGGCGCGAATTCCGTTTCAACCTGCGGCCGATCGGGCTGCTCGCTTTCGGCTGCGTCGTGTTCACCACCTGCGCGGTCGCCGCCGCCGCGCATTATCTTTTGCATTTCGAATGGCCGGTCGGATTTTTGCTCGGCGCCATCGTCGCGCCGCCCGATGTCGTTGCGCCGCTGGCGATTGCGCGGCGGCTCGGCCTGCCGCGCCGGCTGACCGTGGTGCTGGAAGGCGAAGGACTGGCAAACGACGCCACCGCGCTCATCCTTTATCGCTTCGCGGTTGTCGCGGTAGCGACCGGAACGTTCTCCGCGGGCGAAGCGGCGGGCACTTTCGGTCTGATCGTGGTCGGCGAAATCTTCTACGGCATCGGCGTCGGCTGGCTGTCCTTGCGTCTGCGCAAATGGGCGCGCGAGCCGCGCGTGGAAATCACGCTGTCGCTGATGACGCCTTACCTCGCTTATTGGATACCCGAGTACCTGCACGGCTCCGGCGTGCTCGCCACCGTCGCCTGCGGACTTTACGTGAGTTGGAACGGACCGCGCCTCATTCCGCCGGCGACGCGGTTGCAAGGTATCTTTTTCTGGGACCTGATCGTCTACCTGATCGAAGGCTTCGTGTTCCTTTTGACCGGCTTGCAGGCGCGCACGCTGATCGAGCAGGCGCACGGCTTCTCGCTGCGCGAACTTCTGATCGCAACCGCCTGGACCACGCTGATCGTCATTGTGGCGCGCTTTGTCTGGGTATTTCCGGCGACCTATATTCCGCGCTGGCTGAGCAAGAGATTGCGCGAGCGCGATCCCTCGCCGCCCTGGCAGGGCCCGTTTCTATTGTCTTTCACCGGCATTCGCGGCGTGGTCTCGCTCGCAGCGGCGCTCGCTATTCCCTATTTCGTCGAAAGCGGCGCGCCGTTTCCGCATCGCGACATGATTTTGTTCGTGGTGTTTGGCGTCATCATCGTGACGCTGGTCGGACAAGGATTATTATTGCCGAGCGTGGTGCGCTGGCTCGGTCTGACCCATGTCAGCCAGGAAGAGCGCTTAAGCGAGATCCAGGCCGAGATCGCGGCGCGACAATCGGCCTTGCAGGAAGTCGCCAAACGCTTTGACAGCTTCGTCGCCGAGCGCGAATTACCTGACGAAGTGATCGAGCTGCTGCGCACCCGCAATGCCAGCCGCCAGCAGATTCTGCCCAAGGATATGAACGACGCGCTCGACCACATGCGTCAAAGCGCCAAGCTCAAGAAAGAGCTGATCGATGCCGAGCGCGATTTCGTCTATCAGCTCTTGCGCGACGGCAAGATCACCGACGAAGCGCGCCGGCGCATCGAATACGAGCTCGATCTGGAAGAAGCCTCGGTTGCCAATCGTGGCACGGACGGCGGCGGGTGGATGTAGCCAACGGCTCCGCCGGCCCTGTTGTTTGATGGCGCGGGCCAAGCCGGAGAAATGGAGCGCATCCGATCGGGGAGTTGCGGCTACTTCGCCTTCACAAACGTCACGCCGACAAAATGTGAGGCGTCGTGGTCCTTCAGGCGTGGCGGATTGCCGGGACCGGGTGCGTTGGTAATGCGCAGCGCCTTGTCGGTGAGCCATTCCATTTTAGGCAAGGCGGCGCGCCTATCAGACGCGGCGCAGGGCGCGCCATAGATTTCGTAGCTCTTGTCGCTCTCGGCGAACGAATCGGGATAGACGGAAAGGAAAACCGAAATGGTGTCGAAGCAGAACGGCGCCGCGCCGCCGTTCGAGAAGGTCACGCGCACCGCCTTGTATTTGCCGTCCGGCGCGGCGAGCGACACCACCGACTTCTCGGCGCGATCGATTGTCAACGCGAGATAGACCGACGTAGCGCCGATCAGCACGACCACGCAGAAGAAGCCGATCAGAACCGGTTTGGTTTTCACCTATTCGGCGCCGCGCGCGTTCCAACGCCGAAGCGGCGCTCGATGTAGTCGGTGACCATTTTCTTGAAGTCTGTAGTCAGCGTCGGGCCGCGTAAGGTCGCGACCTTCTTGCCATCGACGAAAACAGGCGCGGTCGGCTGCTCGCC
>DASRLA010000090.1:0-9064 GCA_035648715.1 Pseudolabrys sp. | reverse complement strand
CTGCCCGGTCTGCGGACGCCCACGGACTTCCGCGGCATCGTCAACGCGCATTTCAAGGTCGAACCGCCAGCGCATGTGCCGCCGATGCTGGGCATCGTCAACGGCCTATGCGAATGGGTCTTTGCGCATCCGGGCCGGATATCGGTTACCATCAGCGATGCCGGCCGCCTGTTCAAACGGCCGCGCGCCGAACTGGCGGCGGAGATCTGGCGTGACGTGGTGCGCGTCACCGGCCTCAGCGAGACGCTGCCGCCGTGGCAGATCGTGCGCGAGCGCCGCGCTACTTTCGCCGCGACGCCTGAGCAGAATGCCCGGCGTCCGGATGCGCGGACAGCCTGGCGGAACCTGATCCTTGCCGGCGACTGGACGGCGACCGGTCTGCCATCGACGATGGAAGGCGCGGTGCGGTCCGGCAACCGTGCGGCCGATCTTGCCTTGGGATTGCTGCGAGCGGCGGCATGACGGCGGTCTCTGCCATAGCACGGCGGGCATCAGCGGATGTAACCGCCGCCGATGTTGGCCGATCCGCCGAAGCGGCAGCGCAAGCCCTGCTGCGAGCCCGCCAAAGCGACGGCCATTGGATCTTTGAACTGGAGGCCGACGCGACGATCCCGGCCGAATATGTCCTGTTGCGCCATTACCGCGGCGAGCCGGTCGATCCCGTGCTGGAAGAGAAGATCGCCGTCTATCTGCGCCGCATCCAAGGTGCCCATGGCGGCTGGCCGCTTTATCATGAAGGCGATTTCGACATGAGCGCCAGCGTGAAGGCCTATTTCGCGCTCAAGATGATCGGCGATAGCACCGAGGCGGCGCACATGCGGCGCGCGCGCGCGGCGATCCTGGCGCGCGGCGGTGCGGCGCATAGCAACGTATTCACGCGGTTGCTACTTTGTCTCTACGGCATCATGCGCTGGGACAGCGTACCGGAAATGCCGGTCGAGATCATGCTGCTGCCGCGCTGGTTCCCGTTCCATCTGACGAAAGTATCGTATTGGGCGCGCACCGTGCTGGTGCCGCTGCTCGTGTTGCAGGCGCTCAAGCCGCGCGCGAAGAACTCGCGCGGGGTCACCATCGACGAGCTTTTCATCGGCGCGCCGGGGGACGTCGGGCCGGCGCCGAAGGCCGCGCATCAGAAATGGAGCTGGTTTGCGTTCTTCCGCGCTGTCGATGCCGTCGTTCGGCCGGGCGTGAAGCTGCTGCCGCGCCGTTTGCGCCGCCGCGCCATCGATCGCGCCGTCAGCTTCGTGCGCGAGCGGCTCAATGGCCAGGACGGGCTCGGCGCGATTTTCCCGGCCATGGCCAATTCGGTGATGATGTTCGACGTGCTCGGCCATGAGGCCGAGGCGGCCGTCGCCCGCGGCTCGGTCGAGCGTCTGCTCGTGGTGCATGACCACGAAGCCTATTGTCAGCCCTGTGTTTCCCCGGTGTGGGACACGGCGCTGGCATGCCACGCTATGCTCGAAACGGCTGACGAAGAGGACATTGGCGCGGCGTGTCGCGCACTGGATTGGCTGTTACCGCGGCAAGTCTTCGATGTCGCCGGCGACTGGAGCGTGAAGGGCGAAGGCGTGCGGCCCGGAGGCTGGGCCTTCCAATATACCAACCCGCATTATCCCGATCTCGACGACACCGCCGTGGTCGTCATGGCAATGGACCGCGCGCGGCGCCTTGGCGCGGGCGGCCATTACGATCGCGCCATTGCGCGCGGCGTCGAATGGGTGAAGGGCCTGCAAAGCTCGAATGGCGGCTGGGCCGCCTTCGATGTCGACAATAGCTATCGCTATCTCAACAATATCCCTTTCGCCGACCATGGCGCCCTGATCGACCCGCCGACCGAAGATGTCACGGCGCGTTGCGTGTCGATGCTGGCGCAGCTTGGCGAGACAACGGGAACCAGCCCCGCGCTTGCTCGCTCGCTTGATTATTTGCGGAGGACGCAACTGGAGGATGGAAGCTGGTACGGCCGCTGGGGTCTGAATTATATTTACGGCACCTGGTCCGTGCTGTGCGCTTTCAATGCCTGCGGCATTTCACACGACGCACCTGAAATTCGTAAGGCGGTAGACTGGCTGATCTCGATCCAGAACGAAGATGGTGGCTGGGGCGAGAACGGTTCGAGTTATCGTCTCGATTATCGCGGCCATGAGCCGGCGGCCAGCACCGCATCGCAGACCGCTTGGGCTTTATTGGCTCTGATGGCGGGCGAGGCCACCGACCACCCGGCGGTCGTGCGCGGCGTTCGTTATCTGACAAAGACGCAAGGAAATGACGGTCTATGGGAGGAGGCGCGCTTTACCGCGACCGGTTTCCCGCGCGTCTTTTACCTGCGCTACCACGGTTACCGAAAATATTTTCCGTTGTGGGCGCTGGCGCGCTTTCGCAATCTCAATATACACAACAGCCGCAAAGTCGAATTCGGCATGTGAAGCCGATCATGCGAAACCAATCGAGGTTTCGCTAGCCTCCGAGACCGTTGAACTTCGCCTTTTGATCGGCGGTCAACTGCGCATAAAAGCCATTCAGCGCGATTTCCATTGAGGTCGCGGCGTAGTTCATGCTGGTCAATTGATTGTTGGCAGCATCAAGCCGCGCCATTGGATCCGCCGGGATCGACGGGTCGCACGATGCGCCCAGAAGCTTGGCCATATCGCCGGTGGTCTTGCGCAGCGCCTTGAGGGCCGCATCCTGGTCCTTGGTGGGGTGGACTGTCTGTGCGATTTTCTGAATCAGGCGTTCGGCGCTTTCGCCGCCGCGGGCGGCACAGGCCTGGTATTGCTGCTTGGCGGCGTCGGCAAGCTTTGCGTCTTGCTTTTTGTCTTGCGCATCCTTTGACGCGCTTTGCGGGATTTTGAATTTTGTCTTCTGCTCGTCGTTCAGCGAGTCGTAGAACTCTTTCAGCGGCGCGCGCACGAATATGCCGGCGTCACGGACAGCCCAGAGGCGCTGCACCAGGATGTGCAGCCGCTCGCGCGGCGATTGCGCGGCGTCGTCGGAGCAGCCGGCATTTACGGTATTCAGCGCCTGCGCCAAAGCGGTTTGCAAATGGCCAAGGGCGCCACGCTCGACGCCGGTCAGTTGTTCGGACTGCTCGATATCCGCAATCGGCCAGATCACCGCGGAGTCGGCCGGATCGTCGCAGACGCCGTTCGGCTTATCGCCGGTCTCGCTCGCACGGGCGCTGCCGGTGGTAGCGGTCTCAACCGGCTTCTGAATTGACGGCGATTGCAACACTGTATCGGCGATCACGTCGAATCCACGGCCGCGCAATGCCTCGGTGTAATCCTGCGGCCAGAAGACATAGCCCACGACATCCTCATAAGCCGCTGGCCAGACCGCGGGCCCGACATTCCCGAAGTGGCGGTCCTGCGCCGGCGAAGGCGGCGCGGCTTCCGCCGTATGACGTGGCGCACGATGATGGGCAAAAGACAGGCGCCCCAGCATGGACCGAAACGGCCGCGTTATCGTGCCGATCAGGCCCTGCGGCGAAAGTTGAGCGCGCGCCGGCTCTGGCATCGCACTCAAAAACGCCAACAGGATCAGGCTTGTGATCAATACGAGCCGGCGCATATTCGCCTCCTGGGGTCCGAAGCGATAACGAACACGGCGCTGCCAAAGTTCCCTGATCGGCAGGACTGCTATTCCGCAGGCGTCAGTTCGGCGGCGATTTTAGCCTGCTTGATTTCATCGAGCTTGCTCTCGACGTGGCGGGAGAACATATATTCCGCCGGCCGCTGGTTGGCGAGGCTGATGTCGGGCGCCATTTTGCCTTCGCTTCGGATACCGCGCAGGCTCAAAGCCAGCGCCTTGATCGGATGCGCTACGGCATCCTGGACGGCAGAAGCCTCGTAGCCGCTGTGCACCATGCAGTCGGCGCATTTTTCGTAATTGCCTGTTCCGTAGTTTTCCCAATTCGTGTCTTCCATCAATTCCCTGAAGGTTTTTGCGTAGCCTTCGCCGAGCAGATAGCAGGGCTTTTGCCAGCCGAAGATGGTGCGGGTCGGATTACCCCAGGGGGTGCAATGATAGGTCTGGTTGCCCGCGAGGAAATCGAGAAACAGGCTCGACTGGCTGAACGACCATTTCCGGCCGCCATTGCCGCGGCTGAAAATGTCGCGGAATAGTTGCTTGGTCTTGTCGCGGTTGAGGAAGTGCTGCTGGTCGGGCGCGCGCTCATAGGCATAGCCGGGCGAGACCGTAATACCATCGACGCCTAGCTCGGTGACCTTGTCGAAAAAGTCGGCGGCGCGTTCGGGCTGCGCGTTGTTGAAGAGCGTGCAGTTGATGTTGACACGGAAGCCAAGCTCCTTTGCTCGTTTAATAGCCGCCACCGCGCGTTCGTAGACGCCCGGCTGGCAGACCGAGGCATCGTGCATCTCCTGGTCGCCGTCGAGATGCACCGACCAGGTGAAGTAAGTGCTGGGCTTGTATTGCTTTATCTTCTTTTCCATCAGCAGCGCATTGGTGCAGAGGTAAACGAACTTTTTGCGCGCGATGATGCCTTCGACGATCTCCGGCAATTGCTTATGCAGCAATGGTTCGCCGCCCGCGATCGAGACGATCGGCGCGCCGCATTCATCGACCGCGTGCAACGCATCTTCGACCGACATATTTTGATGCAGAATCGGATCGGGATAGTCGATCTTGCCGCATCCCGCGCACGCCAGATTGCAGCGGAACAGCGGCTCCAGCATCATCACAAGCGGATAGCGTTGGCGTCCGGCCAGGCGCTGGCGAACGACGTAACTACCGACCGACAGCTTTTGCAGAAGAGGAATACCCAAGATCCAGTTCCTTCGTCTTATTGTTGCTGGGCGCGGGCGGATCGAGCAGTTCGATGGGCACGCGGAATTCGATATTTTCGTCCTGGCCCGGTAGCGTGCCGAGTTCGATCGGCTCGATCCGGCCCAATGCGCGTACGACGTCCATCACCATGACTTCCGGCGCCGACGCCCCGGCGGTGATGCCGACCACTTCAGCGCCCTCCAGCCATTCCGCGCGAATTTCGCTGCCATTAGCGACCAGATACGTCGGCGTGCCGGCTTCTTCGCCGATTTCCCGCAAACGGTTCGAATTCGAACTGTTGGTGGCGCCGACCACAAAAATCACGTCGACCAGCTTGGTTAGTTCGAGCAGAGCGGTTTGTCGATTCTGTGTCGCGTAACAAATATCTTTGGTTCCCGGTCCGATCACATCGTCGAACCGTCGATAGATCGCATCGATGACGCCGCGGGTGTCATCGACGCTGAGCGTCGTCTGGGTCACAAAGGCGACCGGCGTATCGCTCGGCAGATCGAGCGCCTCGACATCGGCTTCATTTTCGACCAGCAGAACGTCTCCGGGAATTTGGCCGAGCGTGCCGACGACTTCCGGATGACCGGCATGCCCGATCAAAATGACGGTGCGGCCCTGCCGCTTATAGTGCCGGCCTTGGCTATGGACCTTGGAAACCAGCGGGCAGGTCGCGTTCAGTACGTGCAGTCCGCGCTCGTCCGCTTCCGCCTGCACCGACTTTGCGACGCCGTGCGCGCTGAATATGGTAATGGCGTCTTTCGGAACCTCGGACAGATCTTCCACAAAGCGCGCGCCCCGGGCTTTAAGCGAGTCGACCACCCATTTGTTGTGGACGATCTCATGCCGGACGTAGACCGGCGGTCCGTATTTATCGAGCGCCCGCTCGACGATCTCGATGGCGCGAACGACGCCCGCGCAAAATCCGCGCGGCTTGGCGAGGATCACTTTCATAATGCGACTCCATTGAGTCTTGTGCCGTTGGCCTCGCTGTTGGCGGGTCGGCGTTGCCGCACCCGCTCGGCCAGTTCAGCGATCTCGGTCGGCCGCAATTCCGGCGCTTCAAAGCTCGATCCGAGAACATCGAAGACCTTGGCCACGATGCCGGTCGCATCGAGGCCGGCGCGGGCGTACATCGCCGGCGGCGTATCGTGATCGATGAAACGGTCGGGCAGTATCATGCTGCGCGCCTTGAATCCGGTCTTGTCGAGCGCGCCTTGGTCGGCGAGAAAGTTCAGGACGTGCGCGCCGAAACCACCGATGGCGCCTTCCTCGATGGTGATCAGCAGTTCGTGGTTGCGCGCGAGATCGAGGATCAGATGGGTATCGAGCGGCTTGGCGAAGCGCGCATCGGCCACCGTGGTCGAAATGCCATGCGTGGCGAGCGTTTCGGCGGCCTTCAGACACTCCGCCAGCCTGGTGCCGAGCGACAGCAGCGCGACCGTCGAGCCTTCGCGGACCACGCGTCCGCGACCGATGGTCAAAGGAACGCCTTGCGCGGGCATATCGACGCCGACGCCATCTCCGCGCGGATAGCGTAACGCCGACGGACGGTCGTCGATGGCCGCCGCCGTCGCGACCATATGAACGAGGTCGGCCTCGTCGGCGGCCGCCATTATCACAAAGCCCGGCAGGCAGCCGAGATAAGCAAGATCGAACGAACCGGCATGTGTGGGTCCATCGGCCCCGACAAGGCCGGCCCGATCGAGAATGAAGCGAACCGGCAGACGCTGGATGGCGACATCGTGCACGACCTGATCGTAGGCGCGCTGCAGGAAGGTCGAATAAATCGCGACAAACGGTTTGTAGCCTTGCGTCGCCAAACCGGCTGCGAAAGTGACCGCGTGCTGCTCGGCGATGCCGACGTCGAAGGTACGATCGGGGAACGCCTTTCCGAAAATGTCGAGGCCGGTTCCGCCGGGCATCGCCGCGGTGATGGCGATGATGCGATCGTCCTTTTCAGCTTCCTTGACCAGGCTTTGTCCGAAGACCTTGGTGTAAGCCGGCGCGTTTGACGCCGCCTTGTGCTGTTTGCCGGTGCTGACGTCGAATTTGACGACGCCGTGATACTTGTCTTGCGAAGCTTCGGCCGGCGCGTAGCCTTTGCCCTTCTGTGTGCGGACGTGGACGAGAATGGGTCCGACATCGGCGTCGCGCACATTCTGCAACACGGGGATAAGCTGCTTGAGATCGTGACCGTCGACGACGCCGACGTAATAGAAACCAAGTTCCTCAAACAACGTGCCGCCGGTGACGAAGCCGCGCGCCAGCTCTTCGGCCTTCGTCGCCTTTTCCTTGAGGAAGTCCGGAAGGCAATTGGCAAATTGTTTGCCGACGTCACGCAACGACAGATACATCGGACTGGACAGCAGCCGGGTGAGATAGTTCGACATGGCGCCGACGGGCGGTGCAATCGACATTTCATTGTCGTTGAGGATGACGATCAGGCGACGGTTCATCGCCCCGGCATTGTTCATGGCTTCATAAGCCATGCCGGCAGAGATCGCGCCGTCGCCGATCACGCACACGACATTCTCGCCGCCGCCGGACAGGTCGCGGGCGACGGCCATGCCGAGGCCGGCGGAAATCGATGTTGAGGAATGGGCGGCGCCGAAGCAATCGTATTCGCTCTCGGCGCGTTTGGTGAAACCGGACAAGCCGCCACCGCTACGTAGAGTTCGGATACGGTCGCGGCGGCCGGTCAAAATCTTGTGCGGATAGGCCTGGTGGCCAACGTCCCAGATCAGTTTGTCGCTCGGGGTATCGAAGACGTAATGCAACGCGACCGTCAATTCTATGACCCCGAGACTGGCTCCGAGATGGCCGCCGGTTACCGCTACGGCATTTATGGTCTCGGCACGCAGTTCGTCGGCAACCCTTTGCAGGTCTTCTGCATTGATTTGCCGCAGATCTGCCGGTTTTTCGATGGAATCAAGAAGCGATGGAATGGATTTGGCTTCGCTGACTTCCCTTGGCGCCGTCATGCTTTGGGTTACCCTTCGCGTTCAAAATGGAATTGAGGTTCCCGTTGCCCAAAGTGAACCTCCTAACGTCCCGTCCAAGCGGGCCATTTTCTTCGTTCTGAAAGACCCTTGACCCCGACAATGGGTATCCGCGGCATAAGTTCCCGCGCTAATAAATGAAATTGGAGCCGATACGCGTTAAGCCGCGTTGGCGTTTGGATTGAGAATTGGATCAACGCTCATGTTAACTGCCGCCGTCACTGCGATCGTCCGAATTTCCACGAGATTTCCGTGGCTTATCATTGCGTTGGGCCTGGGCGTCGCCGCCGGCGCGGCTGCCTATAGCGCCAGCCATTTCGCGATCAATACCGACATCAACAAATTAATCTCGCCCGATCTGGATTGGCGCAAGCGCGAGGCCGATTTCGAAAAGGCGTTTCCTGGCCATTTCGGCTCTACCCTGGTCGTGGTCGAGGCGCCGAGCGCGGAACTTTCCGCTCAGGCCAGTGTGAGTTTGACCCGGAAGCTGGCGGCGCAGCCGGAACTGTTCCGTTCGGTCGAGGACGTAAGCGGCAACGAGTTTTTTGCCCGAAATGGTCTTTTGTTTCAGCCGACGGAGGACGTCGCTCGCTTTACCAAAGGCTTAGGGCAGGCGGCGCCTTTGGTTGGAACTTTGGTCGGCGATCCAAGTTTGCGCGGCCTGACAAGGGCGCTGTCTTTGGCCCTTATCGGCGTGCAGAACAAAATGACCACGCTCGACGCGCTGGCACGGCCGTTTGCGCTGGCCTCCGACACGATAGAAGCGGCATTGGCTGGCAAACCAGCGCATTTTTCGTGGCAGGAACTGCTCAGCGGCAAGCCGCCGGACGTGAAAACCATCCGGCGCTTTATCGAAATTCATCCCGTCTTGGATTACTCGGCGCTGGAGCCGGGGCAACGCTCGAGCGCGGCGATCCGAAAGGCGGCTGGCGACCTCGATCTGGCGTCCAAGTATCAAGCGCAGGTTCGCCTCAGCGGTTCGGTGCCGATGGCGGACGAAGAATTCGCTACCGTCCAGCAGGGCGCGTTGGTCAATGGTATCGGGACGCTCGTGATCGTGCTGGTCATCCTTTGGCTGGCGCTCAAGTCGGCGCGCCTCATCGCCGCTGTTTTCATCAACCTCTTCGTGGGCTTGTCGATCACGGCGGCGCTCGGCCTGATGATGGTGGGCGCCTTGAACATGATCTCGGTCGCCTTTGCCGTCCTGTTCGTCGGCTTGGGCGTCGATTTCGCGATCCAGTTCTCGGTGCGCTATAGGGCGGAGCGTCACGATG
>DASRLA010000089.1:0-42035 GCA_035648715.1 Pseudolabrys sp. | reverse complement strand
CTCCCGGACGGCTTCGCCGTCCGACCTCCCCCTCAAGGGGGGAGGTGAAGAAGAAGCGGCCGACCCGGTCGTCGCCTTGCCATCCGCCTCCACCTTGCTGGCGTCGATTCCGCTCTTGTCGGCGACGCGTCGTGTGATGGTGGAAAACTCCATCGCTTTCAGGAATGCGATCAGGTTCTTGTAGTCGGGTTCGTGCACGACGAGGTCGTCAACCGCGACATCAAGGGGCACGTTGTTGTCGAGCGTCACCAGGCGCTTCGATATGCGCGCGATCTCGGCATTGTCGATCAGGGATTGCCGCCGCTTGTCCTGCTTGATCTCACCGGCGCGCTTGAGCAACGTTTCGAGATCGCCATATTCGCCAATCAGTTGCGCGGCCGTCTTGACACCGATGCCCGGCACGCCCGGCACGTTATCGGAACTGTCGCCGATCAGCGCCTGTACCTCGATGACCTTCTCAGGTCCGACGCCGAATTTCTCGATCACCTCGGCGCGGCCGATGCGCTTGTCTTTCATGGTGTCGTACATCTCGACCGTGTCGCCGACGAGCTGCATCAGGTCCTTGTCCGAGGAGACGATGGTGGTGGTCGCCTTGGCCTCGCAGGCAAGCCGCGCATAGGTCGCGATCAGGTCGTCGGCCTCGTAGCCGGCCTGTTCGAGACAGGGGATTTCAAAAGCGCGCACGGCGTCGCGAATGAGCGGGAATTGCGGCCGCAGGTCCTCGGGCGCGTCCGGGCGGTGCGCCTTGTAGTCGGGATAGAAATCGGTACGGAATGTTTTTTCCGATTTGTCGAAGATGACGGCCAGATGCGTCGGCTTCGGGTCCTTCATTTCGGCGAGCAGCTTCCACAGCATGTTGCAGAAGCCGAGCACGGCGTTGACCTGCAAGCCGTCCGACTTGCGGGTGAGCGGCGGCAGCGCGTGATAGGCGCGGAAGATGTAGCCGGAACCGTCGACCAGGAAGAGATGGTCGCCTTTTTTGAGCGGCCGGGCGCCGGGGTTGGCCGGAACGGTGGCCGACTTGGTGGCGGATTTGGCGGAAGACTTTTTGGTTTTGGCGGGTGCTGGCATGGCCCGAATGTGGGCCGCCGGGCGGGCTTAATCAATGTACCCGCAGCGCGCCTGTGGACCGTTATTCCGCGGGTTGCAGCACCAGTTCCGGCTTGGACTTGGGCAGCGGCTTCGGCGTCAGCCAGAACATGGCCGGGCGCTCGAACAGGAACTTGAGGGGCGTGCCGCGCACCGCCCAGAACATCAGCAGGGATACGATGACGCCGGAGGCCGTGACCAGCACGGAGATCGTGCCGATGTCGATGCCGGTCCTGAGCAAAACCGCGCGTGTCGCCGCCATCGGCAGAAAGAAGGCGAGATAGATGACGATCGAGTTGCGGCCGCAATAACGCAGCGGCTTGAATACGTCGTACATTGCCAGCAGCGAAGAGATGGTGACGACCGCGGCGGCGCCGATGAGACCGAGCGCGAGCGAATAGAACGGCAGCGGCGCAAACCCAAGATGCACCATGGTGCCGTTGATCAGGCCCCAGCCGATCAGCCCGAACAGCGCCAGCAGCGGCGCTTCCTGCGCGCGCGCGGTGAACGCGAAGATATAACGGGCGGCGATGTAGCCGGTGTAGAAATAAACGAAGCGAGCGGCGATTTCGTCCGGCACCATCCAGCCGGTTTCCAGATGCGAGATTTCGAGCGCTGCGCCGGCGAGCCAGATAATCGGCCACGGCACGCGTTTGGTCAGCTTCACGAAAATAAAGAAGATCGGCAGCAGATAGATGAACCAGAGCGTGCCGAACGGATCGATCAGCGACAGCAGATAAAGCCGCGCGACTTCCATCGCGCCGTGCTCGATGGCGATGCCGTGTGCCTTGAACGCGAACTGGATCGTCATCCACAGCAGATAGAAATAGAAGAAATGCACGACCTTGCGGTCGAGATAAGTGCGCCAATCGCGATTGATGACGTTGGCGAGGAATAACCCCGAGATCATGAAGAAGTCGGGCATGCGGAAGGGCCGCGCGAATTCGACCAGCGGATGCAGCCAGCCGTTTTGGCCGGCGGCGGCCTCGACGCCGAGCGTCGAATGCATCATCACCACGAAGACGATGCAGAAGCCCTTGGCGTAGTCGACCCAGTCGACGCGGCCATTATGCATTCCGTTGAGAGATGTGTTTTGCATTTTATCGACCCCGTTCATGATCGGGATATGACAGGGCTTTATTTCATTCATCTTTACGCGCTCGAATAAACTAGGTCCGTTTTGGTCCGGCTCGCCTGATGCGAATGGCTCTGCTATGGAAAGGCCGCGGCGCAAGTCGCGATCCGTTAACCATCTTCAGCGTCGGACAAAAGTTAAATGCGCGTTGCCATGATCGGCTCAGGTTATGTCGGCCTCGTTTCCGGGGCGTGCTTTGCCGATTTCGGCCACGCCGTGACCTGCGTCGACAAGGACAAGGCCAAGATCGATGCGCTGAATTCCGGCGCGGTGCCGATCTATGAGCCGGGTCTAAGCGAACTGGTGACGGCGAACGCGAAAGCCGGCCGGCTGACGTTCACGACCGATCTCAAGGCCGCCGTCAGCCAGGCCGACGCCGTGTTCATCGCCGTCGGTACGCCGTCTCGGCGCGGAGATGGGCATGCCGATTTGTCATTCGTTTACGACGCGGCGCGCGAAATCGCGGCATCGCTCGATGGCTTTACCGTGGTGGTGACCAAATCGACCGTGCCGGTCGGCACCGGCGACGAGGTCGAGCGCATCATCGGCGAGACGCGGACAGGCGCTGACTGCGCGGTGGTGTCGAACCCGGAGTTTTTGCGTGAAGGCGCCGCCATCCAGGATTTCAAGCATCCCGACCGCATCGTCATCGGCAGCGATGACGCGCGCGCGCGCGACGTGATGACGGAGCTTTACCGCCCGCTGTATCTCAATCGCTCGCCGTTGTTGTTCACCGACCGTCGCACGGCCGAACTGATCAAATACGCGGCCAATGCCTTTCTCGCGACCAAGATCACCTTCATCAACGAGATCGCCGATCTGGCCGAGAAAGTCGGCGCCGACGTGCAGGAGATCGCGCGCGGCATCGGTCTCGACAACCGCATCGGCGGAAAGTTTCTGCACGCCGGTCCCGGCTATGGCGGCTCGTGCTTTCCGAAGGACACGCTGGCGCTGTTGAAGACCGGGCAGGACAATGGCGCCCCGTTGCGCATCGTCGAAGCGGTGGTGTCGGTCAACGACGCGCGCAAGCGCGCCATGGCGCGCAAGGTTTCGCATGCGCTAGGCGGCGACATGCGCGGCAAGACCATCGCGGTACTGGGACTGACCTTCAAGCCGAACACCGACGACATGCGCGAGGCGCCGTCGATTCCGCTGATCGCGGCCTTGCAGGACATGGGCGCGACCGTGCGCGGCTACGATCCGGTCGGAATGGAGCAGGCGAAATCGTTTCTGTCGGGTGTGACTTACGCGGCCGATGCCTATGAATGCGCCCAGGGCGCTTCGGCGCTGGTGATCGTGACCGAATGGGAGCAATTCCGCGCGCTCGATTTCGCGCAGCTCAAGGCCGTGATGGAGCGCCCGGTGCTGGTCGACCTGCGCAACATTTACCGCGCCGACGAGGTCGAGCGGCACGGGTTTGTCTATGAGAGCGTCGGGCGGGGGAAGAAAACTTGATGCTGCGTCCGCGCCGCCACAAAAGTTGTCATGCCCCGCGAAGGCGGGGCATCCAGTAATCTCCGCCATTGCGATAAAATAGATGTCTTCGCTTACTGGATCATCCGCCTTCGCGGATGATGACGGCTGAGAATAATGCGCACCTTCCCGACTCCACTTCCGATCGACGACGCGCTGCCGCGTCTCATTGCCGCCTTGGGCAAGAGCAACGCCGCCGTGCTGGTGGCGCCGCCCGGCGCCGGCAAGACCACGCGCGTGCCGCTTGTTTTGCTCGACGAGGATTGGACCAAAGACAAGAAAATTCTTGTGCTGGAGCCGCGAAGGCTTGCCGCGCGCGCGGCGGCCGCGCGCATGGCGGCGACCTTGGGCGAGCAGGTCGGCGACACGGTCGGCCTGCGCGTCCGCTTCGGCTCGAAGATTTCCAGGCGCACGCGCATCGAGGTCATCACCGAAGGCGTGTTCACGCGGCTGGTGCTGGACGATCCTTCGCTCGAAGGCATCGCTGCCGTATTGTTCGACGAATTTCACGAACGCTCGCTCCACGCCGATCTCGGGCTTGCGTTTGCCAGAGAGGTGCAGGAGGGCCTGCGCGACGATCTCAAGGTACTGGTAATGTCGGCGACGCTCGACGGCGCGCGCGTCGCCGCGCTGCTGAACGGCGCGCCGGTGGTCGAAAGTGAGGGGCGCGCTTTTCCAGTCGAGACGCGCTACCTCGGCCGCGATCCGCGCGAGCGGATCGAGCGGCCGGTGGCGGACGCCGTGCAGCGCGCGCTGCGCGCCGATCCCGGCTCCGCGCTGGTGTTTCTGCCGGGCGCGGCCGAAATCCGCCGAACCGAAACTTTGCTCAGGGAACAGGTGCGCGATCCGAACGTGGACATCGTCGCGCTTTTCGGTGCGCTCGATGCGCGCGAGCAGGACCGCGCCATTTCGCCCGCGCCCGCTGGTCGCCGTAAAGTGGTGCTGGCGACGTCGATCGCGGAAACCTCGCTCACCATCGAAGGCGTGCGCATCGTCATCGACTCCGGGCTGGCGCGGGTGCCGCGTTACGAGCCCGATGTTGGCCTGACGCGGCTTGAGACCGTGCGCGTCTCGCGCGCCGCCGCCGACCAGCGGCGCGGCCGCGCCGGCCGCACCGAGCCGGGCGTCTGTTATCGCCTGTGGGAAGAGCCGCAGACGGGTTCGCTGGAAGCCTATACACGCCCGGAAATTCTTTCCGCCGATCTGTCGAGCTTCGTGCTCGACCTGGCGCAATGGGGCGCCAGTGATCCTTCCAAGCTCGCTTTCATCGATCCGCCACCGCAAGCGGCGATGAATGAGGCGCGCGCGCTGCTTACCGAACTGGGCGCGCTCGACGTGCAAGGGCGCATCACCGACGAGGGCCGCAAGCTGCGCGCGCTGCCGTTGCCGCCGCGCTTGGCGCGCATGGTGGTCGATGCCGGCGAAGCAGGCGCAGGCGAACAAGCCGCGGCGATTGCCGCGGTGCTGACCGAGCGCGGGCTCGGCGGCGACGACGCCGATCTGTCGCACCGGCTCGATCAATTCCGCCGCGAACGCTCGCGCCGCGCGGAAGATGCAAGGACGATGGTGAAGCGGTGGAGCGATCTTTCTTATCCCTCCCCTGCAAGGCGAGGGTCAGGGGGAGGGATAAGCAGCACCGGCGCAATTCTCTCGCTCGCCTATCCTGACCGTGTGGCGAAAAATCGCGGCAGCGGCGGTGCGTTCCTGTTGGCGAACGGGCGGGGCGGGCAGGTCGATCCGGCTTCGACGCTTTCGCGCGAGCCTTTCCTCGTGGTGGCCGAACTGACCGGCGCCGCTGTGTCGAGCCGCATCGTGCTGGCGGCGGCGATCGCGCTGGAAGAAATCGAAGCGCGCTTTGCGGACAAGATCGAGGACCGCGACACCGTGACCTTCGATGCAAACTCCGCCTCGCTGCGCGCGCGCCGTTCGCGCCGGTTGGGTTCGCTCATGCTGGCCGAACAGATCAAACAGGTAGCACCCGATACTGAAACTGCGCGCATTCTGGCGCAGGGCATTGCCGGGCTCGGCATAGATCGGCTCGACTGGAGCAAGGCGGCGCTGCAATTCCGCACCCGCGTCGGCTTCCTGCGCAAAGCGGAAGGCGATGAATGGCCCGATCTGAGTAACGAAGGTCTCGTGCGCAGCACGGCGGAATGGCTGGAGCCTCTGCTCGCCGACAAGACCGCGCGCGGCCAGCTATCCGCCGGTGAATTGTTCGATGCCGTCAGCAACCTGGTGCCGTGGAATCTGCGCCGCAGGCTCGACAGCGAAGCGCCGACGCATTTCACCGCGCCGACCGGTACGCAGGTCGCGGTCGACTACGAAGCCGAACAGGGGCCGACGATTTCGATCCGGGTACAGGAATTGTTCGGGCTGTCGCAGCATCCGTCGCTGGCGGCGGGCCGCATCCCGTTGGTGATCGAATTGCTCTCGCCCGGTCATAAACCGGTTCAGATCACCCGCGATTTGCCCGGCTTCTGGCGCGGCAGCTATGCCGACGTAAAAACCGAGATGCGCGGACGCTACCCGCGCCATCCCTGGCCGGACGATCCGGCACAAGCGGCGCCGACCCGCCGTGCCAAACCGCGCGGCACTTAAGCCGCGCGGGGCCAAGAAAAGTCGCGCGGGACGTGAAGGTTTTAACCCTCCGCTCACCATGCGCGGTATCGCGATGCGTGCGTTAAGCCTGCGTTCGCCACGCTTGTGGCATCTTGACGCGCATGATCCGTCTATTTCTGATCGTCGCGTCCGTGGTCCTGATCGCCGGTGGCTATGCCGTCCGCTATCTCGAACATGTGCTCGATGCTTCCAAGCCGACCGCGGCGGCGGTGCAGATCGACGAGCCGCGTGCGCCGGTGCATTCCGGCCGCACCCTGACGCTGACCACCGGGCGTGACGGCCATTACGAGGCGGAGGCCCGCATTTTGGGCCGCCCCATCGACTTCATCGTCGATACCGGTGCGTCGCTGGTGATCCTGCGCGCCTCGGATGCCGCTCGCATCGGCATCCGCCCGATGCGCAACGAGTACACGGCGACCGTTTCCACCGCCAACGGCAAGATCAACGCCGCGCGCGCCACGCTCGACCGCGTCGAACTCGGCGGCATCACAGTCCGTGACGTGCCGGCGCTGGTGCTGCCGGACGAGGCGCTCTGGCGCAATCTGCTCGGCATGTCGTTTCTGTCGAAGCTCAGGCGCTATGAGGTCGCGAACGGCCGCCTGGTGCTGGAGCAATAGACGCGCATATCCCCATTTCGTGAGCGACGACGGACCGCTTTGCGCCCGCGCGGCGTTAGGCTATGGAGTTCGCACACTGCCAATTTTCGAGGATCTGATGTTTCCGAAGCCGAAATCCGCGCTCACCCCAAATACCTATGAATATGAATCATCGCCGCTGGTGAAGCCGACCGGCTTTCGCGAATACGACGCGCGCTGGCTCTTGGAAAAAGAGATCAACCTGATGGGCGTGCAGGCGCTCGGCATGGGCCTCGGCACGCTGATCAAGGAAATGGGCGTGAAGCCGGAAATTATCACCGGCCACGACTTCCGCTCCTATTCGGCCTCGGTGAAGATGGCGCTGGTGTCGGGCCTGATGGCGGCCGGCTGTAAAGTGCATGACATCGGCCTGGCGATCACGCCGATGGCTTATTTCGCCCAGTTCGATCTCGACTTGCCCTGCGTCGCCATGGTCACCGCCTCGCATAACGACAATGGCTGGACCGGCGTGAAGATGGGCGCCAACCGCCCGCTTACTTTCGGTCCGAATGAAATGAAGCGGCTGAAGGACATTGTGCTGGAGGCGAAATTCAAACTGTCGAGCGACGGCGGCTATGTGTTCGTCGAGAATTTTCCGGCGCGCTACATCGCCGACGTGACCAAGCGCGGCAAGATCAAACGCAAGCTCAAGGTCGTGGCGGCTTGCGGCAACGGCACCGCCGGCGCGTTCGCGCCCAAAGTGCTGGAGGCGGTCGGCTGCGAGGTGGTGCCGCTCGACTGCGAACTCGATCACACTTTCCCGCGCTACAATCCCAACACCGAAGACATGAAGATGCTGCACGCCATGCGCGACGCGGTGCTGATCAATGCCGCCGATGTCGGCCTCGGCTTCGACGGCGATGGCGACCGCTGCGGCGTGGTCGACAATGAGGGCGAGGAAATCTTCGCCGACAAAGTCGGCGTCATGCTGGCGCGCGACATGTCGAGCCTGCATAAGAACTCAACTTTTGTCGTCGACGTGAAATCGACCGGCCTCTTCATGACCGATCCGGTGTTGAAGGCGAACGGCGCCAAGACCGATTATTGGAAGACCGGCCACTCCTACATTAAGCGGCGCGTCAACGAACTGGGCGCGGTCGCCGGCTTCGAGAAGTCCGGGCATTTCTTTTTCAACAAGCCATTCGGCCGCGGCTATGACGACGGCATGATCTTCGCGCTCGCGGTCTGCGACATGCTCGACCGTAATCCGGGAAAGAGCATGGCCGACTTGCGCAAGGCGCTGCCGAAGACCTGGGGTTCGCCGACCATGGCGCCGCATTGCGACGACGAAAAGAAATACGGCGTGGTCGATTCGGTGGTGAAGCATTTCGAGGCGATGCAGAAAGACGGCCGCAAGTTCTGCGGCCAGCCGATCCGTGACCTGGTGACGGTCAACGGCGTGCGCGTCACGGTCGAGGATGGCACCTGGGGCCTGGTGCGCGCCTCGTCGAACAAGCCCGAGTTGGTGGTCGTGGTCGAAAGTCCGGTGTCGGACGAGCGCATGCGAGACATGTTCCGCTCGGTCGACAGCGTGCTCAAGACCTATCCGGAAGTCGGGCAGTATAACCAGACGCTGTAGGCGCTAGCCCCAGAACCGTCCCGTTCCGCCAATTATCACCACAATCAGCCCGACCGGCAGGTTGATGGCGATGATCACGCGGATGCGCGAAAGCAGCAGTCCGGCGGTGGCGAAGTCGTTTCCATCGACCGCGCGTTTGAATTTCAGCCAAGGGCCGTGGAACAGGTAGACGTAAAGCAACACCATCAACCAGGCGCCGGCCTGCATCAGATTGATGTAAAGCGGCGCGCCGTGGAAGCCGCCGAAGGTGGTGAGCAGCATATAATAGCCGCTCGCGAGCAGCAGGATCACTGAGACCCAGACCCATGGGAAGAATTTGGCGAAGAAATTGCGCCACAGTGTGAGCCGTTGTGGCGCTTCGAGCGCGCCCACCGCCGGCCGCAGGCAGACATAGGCTGCGAACATGCCGCCGACCCAGACGGTCGCGCCGAGGATGTGAAAGGCGAGGGCGATGGTGGTGGGGAGCATGTGCGGGCTCGCTAGTTTGAGTGCCTGGCAGGAATGCTAGCACAGACGCGTAGCCTTCGGTACAAACCAAGGCATGCGCATTGCCATTCTCGGCGCCGGCCCGGCCGGCCTTTATCTCGGCTTCCTGATCAAGCGGCGCGCGCCCGACGCCGACGTCACCATCATCGAGCAGAATCCGGCCGACGCCACCTTCGGCTTCGGCGTGGTGTTCTCCGACCGCGCGCTTGAGTTCCTGCGCGAAGATGACGAGGAAACTTATGCGGCGATCGCGCCGCATATGGAATCCTGGCGCGACATGACGCTGAACCTCAAGGGCGAGCGTATCGTCATCGATGGCATCGGCTTTGCCGCGGTCGGGCGGCTCAAGCTGTTGCAATTGTTGCAGGAGCGCGCGGCGTCGGTGCGGGTGACGGCGGTCTATGGTTGCGCGGTAAAGTCGCTCGATGAGTTGAGCGATTTCGATCTCGTCGTCGGCGCCGACGGAGTGAATTCGCTGGTGCGTAGCACGCACGCGCAGGCCTTCGGCGCGAGCGCGCGGCAGTTGAGCAACCGCTTCGCCTGGTTCGGCACGACGAAGCGCTTCGAGACGCTGACGCAGACTTTCGTTGAAACCGACCACGGATCGTTCAATGCGCATCATTATCGCTACGAGCCGGGCAGAAGCACTTTTATCGTCGAGGTGGATCAGGCGACCTTTGCGCGCGCAGGCTTCGCGCGGATGAGCGAAGTGGACGTGAAGAGTTTATGCGAACGCGTTTTTGCCGAAGCGCTGTGCGACGAGCCGCTGATTTCGAATAATTCGATCTGGCGGCAGTTTCCGATCATTCACAACGAACGCTGGTCGCACGGGAAGTTCGTTTTGATCGGCGACGCTTTGCACACCGCGCATTTCTCCATCGGCTCCGGCACGCGGCTGGCGCTGGAAGATGCCATCGCGCTCGACAAGGCATTGGCCGCGCATGGCGATGTATGTGAGGCGTTCGCCGCTTATGAAGCTGCCCGCCGACCAATCCTGGAAAAGCTGGTGGCCGGCGCCAATGGCAGCGCGCAATGGTATGAGAATTTCGCCGCGCACATGAAATTGCCGCCGGATGATTTCGCGATGAGCTATATTACGCGCTCGGGCCGGATCGATATGGATCGGCTGCGGCAATCCTCGCCGCGCTTTGCCGCGCGCTACCGGTAACGTCAGCCGGATCGACCGGGCAGCTTACTCGGCGTCTGCATGCCGGCCCGGTTGACAGATCGGCCGCTTGCCTTTGTTTCGAATGAACGAAACGATCTCGGCAACGGCTTCCTCGCCGGGAAATTTAGCTTCGGCCTCGGCGAGCCGTGCCGGCATGTCGCCGTCGCCGAGAAAAATCATCCGGTAGGCGCTACGCACGGCGCGAACCGAATCGAGTCCGAAACCCCGCCGTTTCATTCCCAGCACGTTGATGCCGCTGAGGCGCGCGAAGGCGCCGCCCGCCAGACCGAAGGGGATCACGTCGCTGCGCAGGCCGCTCGCCCCCGCGATCATCGCATGGCGGCCGATGCGCGTGAATTGATGCACGCCAGTTATGCCGCCGATGAAGACGAAGTCTCCGACGACGCAATGGCCGCCCAACGTGGCGCAATTTGCAAACACGACGTTGTTTCCGACGATGCAGTCATGCGCAACGTGGCTGTTGGCCATGAAGAACCCATTGTCGCCGACTTTGGTGATGCCACCGCCGTCTTCGCTGCCGGCGTTCATCGTGACGCTTTCGCGGATGTCGCAGCCGGCGCCGATTTCCAGCCGGGTCAGAGTGCCGCGAAAGCCGAGCGACTGCGGCGGCGTCCCGAGCGAGGCGAACGGATAGATCACGGTGCCAGCGCCGATGGTGGTTTGGCCGGTGACATGGACATGCGCGATTAGCCGGCAATTGTCGCCAATCGTGACGTTGCCGCCGATGATGCAATAGGGACCGACGATCGTGCCCTTGCCGATCCTGGCTCCGCTTTCGATCTGGGCGGTCGGATGAATCACGGGTGCGCCGCCGCCGTCCGATATCGATCCGGCAGCCGCGGCGGGCGATAACACTGCTTCATTCACTTGGCGCTTCATTCACTTGGCGACCTCGGCCGAGCTGGGCTTAACGCTGAGCGGCTCACGGGCCATTTCAAGACGGCAATTTATACACTAAGTCCTGTATGGGAAGCGAAAAATCCGGCGCGGTTTTCGTCCATGAGGACTGCTGCCGATTGGCTAACCGTTGCGGCCTTCCCGGCGCATGGTCGCCAGCCCGATGCCGGTCGAGTCGAATCCGCCGTCCACGCACAGTACTTGTCCGGTCACGTAGCTCGCGCGTTCGCTGCATAAAAAGAAAATTACGTCCGCCAGTTCGGTCTCAAGTCCGTAGCGGTTGAGCGGCATGTGGTCGTGGTAATCGGCGCGGATTTCCGGGGTATGCACGGCTTTCGCCATCGCGGTATCGACCGGGCCGGGCGCGATCGCGTTGACGCGGATGCCAAGCGCGGCCAACTCAGCCGCCTGCTGCTTGGTGAGATGCGCGAGGCCCGCTTTGCTGGTGCCGTAGGCGGTGCGCAGCGTCGAAGCGCGCAGGCCGGAAATTGAGGTGATATTGACGATCGCACCGCCGCCGCCATCGCCATCGCGCATCAAGGGCGCGGCGGCCTGCGTGCAGAGAAACGGCCCGGTGAGGTTAGTCGCCATTACCTTCGACCAATCTTCGTACGTCACGTCGAGGATCGGTTTGAAGATGGCGATGCCGGCATTGTTCACGAGCGCATCGATGCGGCCGAAACGCCCGATCAGAGTCTGGAAAGCGCGGACAACGGCATCGGGCTGCGACACATCGCATTCGATCGCGATGGTGTCGTCCGGCTTGGCGATCGCCTTGTGCGTGGCGTTTAGCGTCTCGGCATTGATGTCGAGCAGCCCGACCTTGTAGCCCTCTTCGAGGAATCGTTTGGCGGTGGCGAGCCCAATCCCGCGCGCCGCGCCGGTAACGAGAGCGACTTTTGATTTGCCCGTGCTCATTTTTCCCCCGGCTCGAACACCCGCAGCGCGTTCAATCCTTCTCTTCCTTGAACGTATCGCGATAGGGGTGCGCCGGGTAGACGCCGAGCACGATCAGTTCCTTGGAGAAGAAGGCAAGCTCCTCCAGCGCGCGCACCAGCGCGGTGTCGTCGGGATGGCCCTCGACGTCGGCATAAAACTGCGTGGCGAAGAAATTGCCGCCAACCATGTAGCTTTCCAGCTTGGTCATGTTGACGCCGTTGGTGGCGAAGCCGCCCATCGCCTTGTAAAGCGCGGCCGGCAAGTTGCGCACCCGGAACACGAAAGTGGTGATGACCTTGCTCTTGTTCGTCCCAGTGCCGGGTTCGGCCCATTTCTTCTCGCGCGACAGCACGACGAAACGTGTGGTCGAATTGGCTTCGTCTTCGACATTCTCTTTCACGATGTCGAGCCCGTAAATTTCCGCGGCCAGCCGCGAGGCAATTGCCGCGCGCGTGACATCCTTGGCCTCGGCGACTTCGCGCGCCGAGCCGGCGGTGTCAGCGGCGACAACCGGCTTCAACTTCAATTCGCGGATGACATTGCGGCACTGGCCGAGCGCCATCACGTGGCTCTGCACCGTCTTGATGGTTTGCAGGCTCGCGCCCTTCGGCGCCATCAGTTGATTGCGGATCGGCAGAAACCATTCGGCGATGATGTGCAGCTTCGCCGTCGGCATCAGATGATGAATATCGGCGACCCGACCAGCCACCGAATTCTCGATCGGAATCATGCCGAGGTCGACGTCGCCGTTGCTCAGCGCCGTGAAACAATCCTCGAATGTCGGGGAGGGCACCGGCTCATAGTCCGGATAGGCTTCACGGCAGGCGAGATCGGAATTCGCGCCTGGCTCGCCCTGGAAAATGATCTTTTTCTTGGCCATCTAACCCCACCAAATACTCTTTAGCGCGTGATCTTATCCGAAAACCGGTGCCCACTTTTCGGGATCACGCGCAGGCCGGGTTCGTCGCGCAATCATTCGGGCAAGTCAACCGGCCAGCATCTTGCGCGCTTTCTCAAGCTCTTCCGGCGTATCGACGCCAAGCGGCACGCTTTGGACGACCGCGACATCGATGCGCATGCCGGCGTCGAGCGCGCGCAACTGTTCAAGCCGTTCGCGCTGCTCGTTGGCCGAAGGCGGCAGCGCGACAAAACGCTCGAGCGCCGCGCGCCGGTAAGCGTAAAGCCCGATGTGGTGATAATGTGGGCCATGGCCTTGTGCGTCGGCGCGCGTGAAAGTGCTCGCATGCATGCGGCCCGGCTTAACGAAGGCGCCTTGCACTTTCACGATATTCGGATTGCTGCGTTCGGCGGGATCGGAAATCACAGCCGCCAGCGTGGCGATATCGACCGCCGGGTCGCTAAGTGGTCCGAGCGAGGCGCGGATATCGGCTGGGTCTATGGTGGGAAGGTCGCCCTGCACATTGACGATGCAATCGATACGGCCTTCCGGGTCGAGCGCGTGCAGCGCCTCGTGGATGCGGTCGGAGCCGGAGGGGTGGCCGGCGCGCGTCATAACGGCGCGGCCTCCCGACTTTTCCACCGCTGTTTGGACGGCCTCCGAATCGGTCGCCACCACCGCTTCGCCGATGCCGGCCTCCTGCGCGCGGCGCAGGACGTGCACGATCATCGGCACGCCCGCAATGTCGGCCAAAGGCTTGCCGGGCAGCCGGGTCGAGGCCATGCGGGCCGGTATGAGAATTACGGTCTGGGACATCGGAAAAGGTGCCGCCGGCGCGCCCTCGCCGGGCATGACGAATGTCGAACTGCCAGGCGCTACGGGGCCGCGTATAACGGCGCTTATACGGGTTGCCAGAGGCGAGGCAAACCGGTATTTGACCTTCGCCGCCGGGGCCTCGGCGGACGACCCACCCCGTGCCGCTTCGCGCCCCTTTCGGGAGCCGTATTCGATGAATTCCTTCGAACTGAACAAAATCCTTGGCGCCATTCTTGGTACCTGTCTGATCACGCTCGCGCTCAGCATCGGCGCCGGGTCTATTTTCGTACCGGAAAAGCCGGCCAAGGCCGGTTACGCCATCGCGGTGAAAGAGGCCGCCGCGGACAAGACCGCCGCCAAGGAGCCGGAGCAGCCGATCGAAGTGCTGCTGGCCAAGGCCTCGGTCGAAAAGGGCCAGGCGACTGCCAAGCAGTGCCAGGCCTGTCACACCTTCGAAAAGGGCGGCCCGAACCGGGTCGGCCCCAACCTGTGGAATATCGTCGGCGACGAGCGCGGCAAGGATCGCGGCGGCTTCAACTTCTCCGCCGCCATGAAGGCCAAGGGCGGCGAGTGGACCTACGAGGAATTGAACAAGTTCCTCAAGGATCCGCGCAGCTATATCCCGGGCACGGCCATGACCTTTGCCGGCCTGTCGCGCGACAGCCAGCGCGCCGACGTGATCGATTTTCTGCACACTTTGTCGGACAGCCCAAAGCCGCTGCCGAAGGTGGCGGAAGGTGGCGCTGCCCCGGAAGGCGGCAAACCAGCCGAAGCCAAGCCCGCGGCGGGCAAGCCGGCCGAAGCGCCGAAAGCGGCGCCGGCACCGGCCCCGGCGAAGTAGCCGAATTAGTTCATACGAATGCAGCGGCCGGGCCCAGTGCCCGGCCGTTCGCGTTGGCGTGGGGAACATGGCGTTGCGGCGGGACGCCGCTGGTAGCGGATCGAAAAACCGACATAATCACCCGCGATCTGTGGTTCGTTCGTTTTCGCATAGTGTCGCAAGGATTGTTCCTTCCATGCATTTTTCCCGCCGTTCGCTGCTCCGCGCCACCGCCGCTACGCTTGCAACGCCGGCTTTGGGTGCGCTTGCCATAGCGCCCTTGGCAACGGCGGCCGCCGCTCAGGATAAGAAATGGAAACACGGCCTGTCGCTGTTCGGCGAGTTAAAATATCCGGAAGGCTTCAAGAATTTCGAATACGTCAATCCGGCCGCCCCGCAAGGCGGCACGGCGCGGCAGGTTGCCTTCGGCACCTTCGACAATTTCAACATGGTGATCTCGGGCGTGAAGGGCAGCATCGCCATGGGCACCGAACTCATGACCGAGTCGTTGATGACGCCGGCGTTCGACGAAGTCTCGACCGAATATGGTTTGCTGGCGGAAGCCGTCAGCCACCCGGACGACTTTGCGTCGGTGACCTATCGCCTGCGCGCAAACGCGCACTGGCACGACGGCAAGCCCATCACCATCGACGACGTCATTTTTTCGTTCAACTCGCTCAAAGAAAACAGTCCGTTCTACGGCGCTTATTACCGGCACGTGACCAAAGTGGAAAAGACCGGCGAGCGCGAGGTGACCTTCGTATTCGACGGACCGGGCAATCGCGAACTGCCGCAGATCGTCGGGCAACTGCTGGTGCTGCCGAAGCATTGGTGGGAAGGCACCGACAAGTCCGGCAATAAGCGCAACGTCAGCCAGACCACGCTCGAGCCACCGCTCGGCTCCGGGCCATATAAGCTGAAAGAGTTCGTGGCCGGCCGCACGCTGGTCTACGAGAAGGTCGATAATTATTGGGGCAAGGGCCTCAATGTCGGCGTCGGCGCCAACAATTTCAAACAGGTCCGCTTCGAATATTATCGCGACTCGACGGTCGCGCTCGAAGCCTTCAAGGGCGATCAGCTCGACTGGCGCAGCGAGAACAGCGCCAAGAATTGGGCGACGGCCTACGACTTCCCGGCGATACGTGAGAAAAAAGTAGTGCTGGAAGAGTTTCCGATCCGTAGCCGCGGCGTCATGCAGGCCTTCGCGTTCAACGCCCGCCGCGGCAAGTTCAAGGATGCGCGCGTGCGGCGCGCCTTCAACTTCGCCTTCGATTTCGATGAAATGAACAAGCAGATTTTTTTCGGCCAGTACAAGCGCATCGATAGTTACTTCGAAGGCACCGAGTTGGCGTCCTCCGGGCTGCCGCAAGGGCGCGAACTGGAAATCCTTCAAACGGTGAAGGATCAGGTGCCGCCGGAAGTGTTCACCACGCCCTATACCAATCCGAAAGGCGGCGATCAGCAACAGTTGCGCAATAACCTGCGCGAGGCGCTCAAGCTGCTGCGCGAGGCCGGCTATGAGATCAAGAATACCAAACTGGTGAATGCCAAAACCGGCGAGCCCTATACGGTCGAACTGCTCGTCGAGGAGCCGTCGTTCGAACGCATCATGTTGTTCTACAAGCCGTCGCTCGAGCGTATCGGCATGACGGTTAGCGTGCGCGTTGTCGACGCGGCGCAATACGAGAACCGGTTACGGCAGTGGGACTACGACATTATCACCGCGAGCTGGCCGGAATCGTTGTCGCCCGGCAATGAGCAGCGCGATTTCTGGAGTTCGGCCGCCGCCGACCGGCCCGGCTCCCGCAACCTGATCGGTATCAAGAATCCCGCGATCGACAAGCTGATCGAGCGCGTCATCTTCACCAAGGACCGGGCCGATCTGATCGCCGCCACCCAGGCGCTCGACCGCGTGCTGCTGTGGAATTTCTACGTCGTGCCGCAATGGACCTACGACAAGCAGCGCACCGCGCGCTGGGACCGCTTTGGCCATCCCGAGACCATGCCGAAATATGGCGCCGCCATGTTTCCGACCATCTGGTGGTGGGACGCCGACAGAGCGGCAAAGGCGCGGCGGTGACGATCACTCGCCGCCACGCGCTCGTCCTTTCCGCCGGCGCGCTGGCCGCCGCGAAATTCAATCCGTCCGCGTGCGCGCAAACGCAACCGATCGCGCTCGATAGCGACCGTCATGGCATGTCGGCCTTCGGCGATCTGGCGCTGCCGGCCGATTTCAAGCATTTCGCCTACATCAATCCGGATGCGCCGAAAGGCGGCGTCTATTCGGAAGCAGTGTCGAGCCGCGGCTTCAACGGCTCGTTCCTCACCTTCAATTCGCTCAACGCCTATATTCTCAAGGGCGAGGGCGCCTATGGCATGGATAATATTTTCGCCAGCCTGATGGCGCGCGCCGGTGATGAGCCGGACGCCCTGTACGGGCTTGCCGCCAAAAGCGTGCGCATTACCGACAACGGGCTGACTTATCGATTCACACTGCGGCCGGAAGCCAAATTCCATGACAGTTCCCCGATTACCGCGCAGGATGTGGTCTGGTCGCTTTCAACGCTGAAAGAAAAGGGTCATCCGATCATCACGCAATTGCTGCGCGATTTTCTGGGGGCGGAGGCCGCGGACGATCATACCGTGATCGCGCGCTTCAAGGAAAAGCGCGGCCGCGACGTGCCGCTGTTCGTCGCCTCGCTGCCGATTTTTTCCAAGGCTTATTACGCCAAGCAACCGTTCGAAGAGTCGACGCTCGATATTCCGCTCGGCAGTGGCGCCTATAAGGTCGGCCGCTTCGAGGTCGGACACCATATCGAATTCGACCGCGTAAAGGACTGGTGGGGCGCGAAACTGCCGGTGGCGGTTGGGCTGAATAATTTCGACACGCTCCGCTACGAATATTACCGAGATCGCGAGGTCGGCTTCATTGGCTTCAGCGCCAAAAATTATCTCTTCCGCGAAGAGTTCACGTCGCGCACCTGGGCGACGCGCTACGACTTCCCCGCCTTCAAGGACGGCCGCGTGGCGCGCCGCTTGATTCCGGACGATACGCCCTCCGGCGCGCAGGGCTGGTTCATGAACACGCGGCGCGAGAAATTCAAGGACAGGCGTGTGCGCGAGGCGCTGATCGACGCCTTCGACTTCGAATGGACCAACAAGAACATCATGTACGGGGCCTACAAGCGCACGCAGTCGGTGTTCGAGAATTCGCCGATGAAGGCCATGGGCCCGCCGAGCGAGGCCGAATTGAAGCTGCTCGAACTGTTCCGCGGCAAGGTGCCGGACGAGGTGTTCTCGGTGCCCTATGTCCCGCCGGTGACTGACGGCTCCGGCCAGGATCGGCGCGCATTGCGAAAAGGCTCAGTGCTGCTGGAGCAGGCCGGCATCAAGCTTATCAGCGGCAAGCGCGCGCTGCCGAACGGCCAGCCCTTCACCATCGAATTTTTGTCGGAAGAGCAATCCTTCACGCCGCACCATCTGACCTACATCAAAAGCCTAGAGACGCTCGGCTTTCAGGCCACCTTGCGCATCGTCGATCCGGTGCAATACCGCGCCCGCGTCGACAATTTTGATTTCGATATTACGGTTGAGCGCATGAGCTTTTCATCGACGCCGGGCGATTCGCTGCGCAATTACTTCACGTCGCAGGCGGCAAAAACCAAAGGTGCGCAAAATCTCGCCGGCATCGCCGATCCGGTGGTCGATGCTTTGGTCGATCTGATTATCGCCGCCAAAACCCGCGAGGAACTCACGGCCGCCTGCAAGGCGCTCGACCGGGTGTTTCGTTCCGGGCGCTATTGGATTCCGCAATGGTATGCGTCGACTCACCGCATCGCCTATTGGGACGTGTTCGGCTTTCCGGAGCGGCAACCGCGTTATTTCCGCGGTATCCCGGATACCTGGTGGCACGACGCTGCCAAGGCCGCGGCGGTGGGGAAGAAGGGCTAATGGAATCGCTTTTCCCGTCATTCCGGGGCGCTGCGAAGCTGCGAGCCCGGAATCCAGGGCTTGGCGTTCTGTGTTGTATTTCTGGATTCCGGGTTCGCGGGCTTTGCCCGCGCCCCGGAATGACCTACTGAGTGACCCATGGCCGCTTACATCATTCGCCGCGTGCTTTTCATGATCCCGACCATGTTCGGCATCATGCTGGTCGCCTTTGTCGTGATCCAATTCGCGCCTGGCGGCCCGGTCGAGCAGGTGATCGCCAAGCTGTCCGGCTCGGACACCGGCGCCACCTCGCGCATATCCGGGTCGTCCGGCGGGGATTTCGGCAGCCGCGGCATCGCGCAAGGTGGCTCCGGCGTTGACGCCGTGAGCTCCAAATATCGCGGCGCGCAGGGCCTCGATCCGGAATTCATCAAGAAGCTGGAAAAGCAGTTCGGTTTCGACAAGCCGGCTTACGAGCGCTTCGGGCTGATGCTGTGGGATTACGCCCGGTTCGATTTCGGCAAAAGCTTTTTCCGCGACGTCAGCGTAATGCACCTGATCAAGGAGAAGCTGCCGGTGTCGATGTCGCTCGGCATCTGGATGACGCTGCTGACCTATCTCATCTCGATTCCGCTCGGCATCAAGAAAGCGGTAGACGCCGGTTCGCAATTCGACGTGTGGACGTCGAGCGTCATCATCGTCGGCTACGCCATTCCCGGATTCCTGTTCGCGATTCTGTTGATCATCGTGTTCGCCGGCGGATCGTTCTTCGACTGGTTCCCGTTGCGCGGGCTGGTGTCGGAGAATTTCTGGCAACTGCCGTGGTACGACAAGATTGCAGACTATTTCTGGCACCTGACGCTGCCGATCATTGCGATGTCGCTATCCGCCTTCGCCACCATGACGCTGCTGACCCAGAATTCGTTTCTCGACGAAATCCGCAAACAATATGTGCTGACCGCGCGCGCAAAAGGCTGTTCGCGCAATCAGGTGCTGTACGGCCACGTGTTCCGCAACGCCATGCTGATCGTGGTAGCGGGTTTCCCCGGCGCCTTCGTCGGCGCGTTCTTCACCGGCGCGTTGCTGATCGAGACAATCTTTTCGCTCGATGGCTTGGGCTTGCTTGGCTTCGAGAGCGTCTTGAACCGCGACTATCCGGTGGTGTTTGCGACGCTGTACATCTTCTCGCTGGTCGGCGTGGTGGTGAACCTGATTTCCGATCTCACTTATACGTGGATCGATCCGCGCATCGACTTCGAATCGCGGGAGGTGTGATGACGCATCACTGCGCTCTCTCCTTTGTCATGGCCGGACTTGTTCCGGCCATCCATGCCTTTCCTTTTCAAGGAAGCAAGGCGTGGACCCCCGGGACAAGCCCGGGGGTGACGGTGCGTGGGGAGGTGTGATGGACACCCGCGCCGGCATCCCATCGTCCGATACGACGGCCGTCGGCGTCGACGGACTGATCGTGCCGCCGGAGCGTCGCTGGATCGCGATTTCGCCGATCAACAAGCGGCGCTGGCAGAATTTCAAAGCGAACCGGCGCGGCTACTGGTCGCTCTGGCTCTTTCTGGCGCTGTTTTTCGTCTCGCTATTCGCGGAATTCGTCGCCAACGATCAACCCATCTTCATTTACGTCAACGGGCAGGCCTTTTTCCCGGCGGTGAAGACCTATCCCGACACCGCCTTCGCCAAGACGCCCGATGCGGACCTGCTCGGCACCGCCGCCGATTATCGCGACAATTATCTGATGGAATTGATCAGACAAGAAAACGGCATCGTCATCTGGCCGCCCGTGCGCTTTTCCTACGACACGCTGATGAGGAACCCGCCGTCGCCGGTGCCGTCGAAACCGACCTGGCTCTTGAATCAGAAGGATTGCGAATTCGCCGCCAAGAACGGCTACGGGAAATGCGGCGAGCTCGAAACCAATTGGCTGGGCACCGACGATGGCAGCCGCGACGTGCTGGCGCGGCTGATTTATGGCTTCCGCCTCTCGGTGCTGTTCGGGCTCTGCCTGACGCTGGTTTCGTCGGTGATCGGCATCGCCGCCGGCGCGGTGCAAGGCTATTTCGGCGGCTGGACCGATTTGCTGTTTCAGCGGTTTATAGAAATCTGGACCTCGATCCCGTCGCTTTATCTTTTGCTGATCATCTCATCGGTGCTGGTGCCGGGCTTCTTCGTGCTGCTCGGCATATTGCTGCTGTTTTCCTGGGTGTCGCTGGTCCATCTGGTGCGCGCGGAGTTCCTGCGCGGCCGCAATTTCGAATATATCCAGGCGGCGCGCGCACTCGGCGTCACCAATACCACCATCATCTTCCGGCATTTGTTGCCGAACGCGATGGTGGCGACCATGACCTTCCTGCCGTTCATTTTGTCGTCATCGGTGATGACCCTGACCGCGCTCGACTTTCTCGGCTTCGGCCTGCCACCCGGCTCGCCCTCGCTCGGCGAATTGCTCAGCCAGGGCAAGGCCAATATCCAGGCGCCCTGGCTCGGTCTCACCGGCTTTTTCTCCATTGCGATCATGCTGTCGCTGTTGATCTTCATCGGTGCAGCGGTGCGCGATGCCTTCGACCCGAGGAAGACGTTCAGATAAATATCAAATTCTTGGTTGACATCGATCTATAATTTGATATCTTTAACACTAATATCAAATTATAGATGGTCGATGCCATGGATAATGATCGAAAGGGTGCTTTTCAGCGTGCAATTCGCGAGGCGGGCGGACAGGTCGCGCTAGGGAAGAAAATAGGAGCCGGTCAGTCAAAGATCGCATTCTGGCTGAATGATGCAAAAAAGGGCGTTGCTGCTGACTACGTCTTGAAGATTGAAGAAGTAACCGGCGTTTCGCGACACGAATTGAGACCGGACATATATCCGCTGGCTGCTACGATATCTCCCATGAAACGTCCAGTATCATCGAACGATGGAAGGGCGACGCAACGCGGAGAACCGTCAAAAAGTGACGGGCATTTTTCTCGGCATAAATATCTCCGCCGAGACAATTTCAGATCCGCCGAAGAGATAGAAGACCATATTCGTGCGTTGCGTGAAGAGTGGTCTCATCGATGAATCCACCACGAATCTATCTTGATGCAAACGTATTCATCTCAGCTTATGAAACGCGCGGGGCGCGATCCGATCACGCTTGGTGGGTGTTGAAGGCTGTCGAAGAAAAGGAATTCACGGCGGTAACAAGCGAACTTACGCTTGCGGAAGTGCTGGTAGGCCCATTTAGCGATGGCGATAAAGAACTTGCCGAGCATTATCGCGACATATTTACGTCCGAAGCAGGCTTTACGGTTTTGCCAGTGGAGCGCAGTGTCTTGGTCGAGGCAGCGTTGCTAAGAAGTATGACTCGTTCACTCAAGCTGCCCGACGCAATCCACGTTGCCACTGCTCGTCTCCATAATTGTCCATTTATCGTCAGCGATGACCGCAGGCTCCCCGTCGCGCCGGGTGTTTCATTGGTGCAGCTTGGGCCGCAATCGCTTGACCTGATGAGAGGTCTTTGAAAATGAGCGAGCCGCTTCTCAGCGTGAATGACCTGTCCGTCTCCTTCGGCATCGGCGAACACGAAGTGCACGCGGTCGAGCATGTCTCGTTCGAGATCGGCAAAGGCGAAACGCTGGCGCTGGTCGGCGAATCGGGTTCCGGCAAGTCGGTGACGGCGCTGTCGGTGATGAAGCTGCTGCCTTATCCGGCGGCGCATCACCCATCCGGCGCGATCACGTTCAAGGGCCAGGAACTGCTGACCATGGCCGAGAACGATATTCGCAAGATTCGCGGCAACGACATTACAATCATCTTCCAGGAGCCGATGACTTCGCTCAATCCGCTGCACACAATCGAAAAGCAGATTGGCGAGATATTGCTCCTACATAAGGGCATCACCGGGCAGGCCGCGCGCGCCCGTACACTCGAACTGCTCGATCAGGTCGGCATCCCCGATCCGCAGGGCCGCCTCGAAAGCTATCCGCATCAATTGTCGGGCGGGCAGCGCCAGCGCGTGATGATCGCGATGGCTCTGGCGAACGAGCCCGATTTGCTGATCGCCGACGAGCCGACCACCGCGCTCGACGTGACGGTGCAGGCGCAAATTCTGAAACTGCTGAAGGATATTCAGAAGCGGCTCGGCATGGCGATGCTGTTCATCACCCATGACCTCGGCATTGTGCGCAAGATCGCCGACAGGGTCTGCGTCATGCAGCACGGCAAGATCGTCGAGACCGGCCCGGTCGAGCGCGTCTTCACCGCGCCGCAACATCCCTACACCAAGGCTCTGTTGGCGGCCGAGCCGAAGCCGGATCCGGCGCCGCCGAAACCAAACGCGCCGGTGATGGTGTCGACCGACAATCTGAAAGTCTGGTTTCCAATCAAGCGCGGCGTGCTGCGCAAGGTGGTCGGCCATATCAAAGCGGTCGACGGCATCAGCATCGAATTGCGTAAAGGGGAAACGCTCGGCGTGGTCGGCGAATCCGGTTCGGGCAAGACCACGCTCGGCCTCGCGATTCTGCGCTTGATTTCATCGGACGGCCCGGTACTTTTCATGGGCGACAAAATCCAGGGCCTCAAGTACAAAGAAATGCTGCCCTACCGCCGCGATATGCAGATCGTGTTTCAGGATCCTTACGGCTCGCTCTCACCGCGCATGTCGGTATCCGACATCATCGAGGAAGGGCTGTGGGTGCATCACCCGAAACTTTCGGCCTCCGAGCGCGAGGCGCGCGTCGCGGCGGCGCTCATCGATGTCGGGCTGGATACCACCACTCGGTTCAGATATCCGCACGAATTTTCCGGCGGTCAGCGCCAGCGCATTGCGCTTGCGCGCGCGCTGGTGCTGGAGCCGACTTTTATCGTGCTGGACGAGCCGACCTCGGCCCTCGATATGCTCATCCAGTCACAGATGGTCGATCTGTTGCGCGATCTGCAAAAGAAACGCGATCTGACTTATTTGTTCATCTCGCACGATCTGCGCGTGGTGGCGGCGCTGGCGTCGCGGTTGCTCGTGCTGCGCAATGGCAAGATGGTGGAAGAGGGCGCGGCCGCCGAACTGTTCAAAAATCCGAAGAGTGATTACACGCGCGCGCTATTCGCCGCCGCCTTCGATATCGAAGCCGCGCCCGAAGATGTGGTGGCGCAGTAGCGCTTAATCCGCCAATCCCAACATCTTGCGTGCTTCCGCCGGTGTCGCCGGGCGGCGTCCGTATTCCGCGCAAAGATCAGCGACGCGCTTGACCAGCGCCGCGTTCGACGGCGCCAGCTTGCCGGTTTCGTCCCAGCGGATGTTGTCTTCCAGGCCTGTCCGGCAATGGCCGCCGGCTTCCAGGCTCCAGCGGTTGAGCATCAACTGACCCTTTCCGATACCGGCGCCGGTCCAGGTGGCGTTGGGCGCGATGCGCTTGAGCGTCTTGACGTAGTAGTCGAAGGTTTCCTTATCGACCGGCATGGCGTTCTTCACGCCCATCACGAATTGCACGTGTAGCGGGCCTTTGATCTTGCCTTCCTGTTCCATCTTCACGGCCTGGAAGATCATCGACAGATCGAAGGCTTCGATTTCTGGCTTGACGTTGTAGGTGATCATTTCCGAGGCCAGCCAGTCGACCAGTTCCGGCGAGTTCTCATAGACGCGGGTGGGGAAATTGCAGGAGCCTGTCGAGAGCGAGGCCATGTCGGGCTTGAGCGGCAACATTCCACCGCGCTCGCGCCCATTGCCAGAGCGGCCGCCAGTCGAGAGCTGGATAATCATGCCGGGGCAATGCTTCTTCAGGCCCTCGATCAGACGGCCGAATTTCTCCGGATCGGAAGTCGTGGTGCCGTCATCGTTGCGAACGTGGCAATGCGCCAGCGACGCGCCGGCTTCGAACGAGGCGTGAGTCGATTCGACCTGCTCCGATACCGTGATCGGCACCGCCGGATTGTCTTTCTTGGTCGGCACCGAGCCGGTGATCGCGACCGTGATGATGCATGGCGTCGTCATGTCTCTACCCCGCTTTTCTTTTTATAATCGCTTGACCGACGTGATGTCACTGCCGGCGCGTTTGATACGTGTGACCGCCTCGGAAAGCGGCTCGGACGCCACCATCATGTGATGGGCATTGGCATGGATGATGATTTTTGCGTCCTGCGCAATGGCGACGTGGCCTTTCCAGAAGACGAGATCGCCGCGCCGCACATCCTTGAGCGCGACCGGCTGACCGATCCGCTCCTGCATATATGTGTCGCGCGGGCAGGCGACGCCCGCCAAATGCAGCGCGATCTGCACCAGCCCCGAACAATCGATGCCAAGCGAGGATTTGCCGCCCCACAGATAAGGCGCGTTCATCAGGCTTTCGGCCACCGCGACGAAATCCGGCTGACGTTTGGCGAGCGGCGCGACGTGCGAGAGCGGAAAGTGCCAGCCATAACTGTTGAGCGCGAAGCGCTCGGTCTCTTTTACAATCTCGATTTTCGCGCCCATCGGCAGCGCGATCATCGGCGGTAGCTTGATGTCGGCGACCGGAAATCCAAAGGTGCGCGGCGCAATGACGCGGTGGGTCGGCAAGGGGCCCGGCGGGCCGAGCGCGTTGGCGGAGAGATAGCCGACATAGTGGTCGCTCTCCAACTGGCCCCAGGCCCAGCCTTCCTCGCTCGTCTCGTATACGGTGACGCGCTCGCCTTTGAGGGCCTGCGTATCGAGCGGCGCTTCATGCGCCGGGTCGCGCCGCACATCGGCGATCGGCTCTATCACTTCCGCAATAGTGCCTTCGACAAAATGCGCGGCCTCGACTTGGCCCTCAAGATGCTTGGCCGCGATGTCGCGGCGAAAAGGATTGAGGCGGGGGTCGAGGGCGGCCATTCGTTACGAATAGCGTGTGGACAGCAACGCATAAAGCGCGCGTGCGGTCATCAGTTCGCCGCCTTCCGGCCGGCCCGGCCTCGACGACGCGCTCCAGGCGAAGATATCGAAATGCAGCCAGGATGTGGTGGTGACGAATTTCTTCAGGAACAAAGCCGCCGTGATGGCGCCACCATGGCCGCCGCTCGACACGTTATTGATGTCGGATATTTTCGAATCCAACAGCGCCTCGTAAGGCTGCCACAGCGGCAGCCGCCACACCGGATCGTTCTCCGCCATGCCGGCCTTTGACATTTCGGCCGCGAGTGCGTCGTCATCGGTGAACATCGCCGGCAGGTCGGTGCCGAGCGCGACGCGCGCCGCGCCCGTCAACGTGGCGAAGTCGGCGATCAGCGCCGGCTTCTCGTCGTCAGCCAGCGCCAGCGCATCGGCCAGCACCAGACGCCCCTCGGCGTCGGTATTGCCGATCTCGACCGTGATGCCCTTGCGCGATTTGAACACGTCGCGCGGGCGGAAGCTTGCGCCCGAAATCGAATTCTCCACCGCCGGAATTAAAACGCGCAGCCGAAGCTTCAGCCGCCGCGCCATGATCATATGCGCGAGGCCGAGCGCGGTGGCCGCGCCGCCCATGTCCTTCTTCATGTTGAGCATGCCGCTCGACGGCTTGATGTCGAGCCCGCCGGTGTCGAAGCAGACGCCCTTGCCGACCAGCGTGATCTTGGGGTCGCGGTCGTTGCCCCAGGTGATGTCGATCAGGCGCGGCGAGCGCGGCGAGCCCATGCCGACGGCGTGGATAAGCGGAAAATCTTTTTCGAGCGCGTCGCCGCCGGTCACCGTAATGCGCGCGCTGTGCTGCTTGGCGAGCGCGCGGCAAGCCGATTCCAGTTCGTCCGGCCCCATGTCGTTCGACGGCGTGTTAATCAAATCGCGCGCCAGCGCCACGCCCTCGGCGATGCGCGATACGTCTTCGCTGTCGACGCCCTCCGGCAGCATCAGCCGCGCTTTCTGATTATTTTGGCGCGCCTCGGTCTTGCGGTAGCGGGTGAACTGGTAGGCGTGAGTGGCAAAGGCCAGCGCGGCCAGCCGCGCGTCATGCGGCGCGTTGCTGAAGCGATAGACGCCCGCCGGCAACAGGCTCGACAATTGTCCCGGCCGGAATAGATCAATCGGGTCGCCCGGGTTTTCCAGGCCGAACAATATGCCCGCCAGCTTGCCGTCGAGCGACGGCAGCAACAGCAATTTGCCGGGCTTGGGTTCGAAGCCGGCGGCAGCCGCGAAACTGCGCTCGCGCTCGCCGAAGGCTTTCAGCACGGCGTCGGCATTGCCGCCATGGATGAACCAGATCGGCGTGGCGCGCGCTTCGCCGGCGCTTGCGAAAAGAGGATGCATGATTACTCCGCGGCGTCGCGTAATGAAGATTTCGGGGCGTAGCCGTCACGCGTCTGCGGCAGCTTCCATCCGAGCATTTTGGAGGCGATGAGCGTGCGCAGCACCTGCGCGGTGCCACCGCCAATGGTGAACATGCGCACGTCGCGCGCCATGCGTTCGAGCGGCAGGTCGCGCGAATAACCGCGCGCGCCGAAAAATTGCAGCGCGTCGTTGACGATCTTGATCGCCGCTTCCGATGCAAACACTTTCGCCTGCGCCGCCAGCATCGGATCGGGGAAGGCGCTGCCGTCCGGCCCGCGAGAGCGCGCCGCTTGATAAAGCATCAGCCGCGAGGCGGTCAACTGTGTCTGCATGTCGGCGAGCATCCATTGCAGACCCTGGAATTCGCCGATCGGACGGCCGAACTGTTCGCGCTCTTTCGCCCAATCCAGAGCGTGCTCAAGCGCGCCGGCGGCAACGCCCATCGCCACCGTGCCGGCGCCGACGCGCTGGCTGTTATAGGCATTCATCAGTTCGGCAAAGCCGCGCTTGAAACCGGACGGCGGCATCACCGCCATATCGGTGGGAATTTCCAGATTTTCGAAAGTCAGTTCGCCTTCCGGCATGCCGCGCAGGCCCATGGTCTTTTCGCGCTTGGTCACCGAGAGGCCCTTCGGCGTTCCCACCGCCTCGTCACGCACGGCCAGGAAGCCGCCAACGCCGAGATCACCACCGCGCTCGTCGAACACGCGCGCAAAAATCAGATGTAGCTTCGAGATGCCGGCGCCGGTAATCCAGTGCTTCTTGCCATTGATGATGAACACATCGCCGCGTTTGTCGGCGCGCGTCGTCATCGCCATGGCGTCGGAGCCGGCATCCGGCTCGGTGATGCAGATCGCCGGCTTGTCGCCGGCGAGCACCAGCCGCGCCGCCAATTCCTTCTGCGCCTGGCTGCCATAGGCCATCACGGTCGAGATCGCGCCCATATTGGTCTCGACCGCGATGCGGGCGGTGACTGTGCAGGATTTCGCCATTTCCTCGATCACCAGCACGGCGTCGAGAAAGCTCGCGTCCTGCCCGCCCAGCGCCTTCGGCATGGTCATGCCGAGGAAACCCGCTTCGGCGAGCTTTTGCACGATATCCCAGGGGTATTGCTCGTCGCGGTCGATTTGCGCCGCGCGCGGACGCACCACCTCTTGCGAAAAAGCGCGCGCCCGCGCCTGCAAGGCGCATTCGAAGGGGGTCAGGCCGAGGGGGTTATCGAGGCTCATGGGGCCGATCTTATAGCGGCGGGCGGGGCGGTTAACCACTCGTTAGGGTTAACGTTTTATTGCTCGAAGGATGCCGCCGGTAGCCCAGGCCCGTTTCTCCATGCGCGATACCTCGGTGCGCGCCGCACGTCTTTTGGCCTCGGCCGCCGTGCTGGCCGTGCTGGCGCTGCCTATGGCCGGCTGCAAGACTACCAATGACGATGTCACCGGCTCCCTTGCTTCCGCCGATGTGCCGCGTACGGACGCCGACTGGCGGCGCTCGGCCGATATCTGGGGCGAGCGCTACCGCAAGGACCCCGGCGACGCCCAAGCGGCGATCGCCTATGCCCGCGCGCTGCGCGCCACTGAGCAGCGCAGCCAGGCGGTCGCCGTGCTCGAGCAGTCGACCATGCGCAATCCGAAAAACATGGAACTGCTCGGCGAATATGGCCGCGCGCTTGCCGCCGCCGGCGATTATCCGCAGGCGCTCGATGCGCTCAGCCGCTCCCATACGCCCGACAATCCGGACTGGCGCATCCTGAACGCGCAGGGCGCCGTGCTCGATCAGATGGGCCGCCACGCCGAAGCGCAGAAACATTATTCGGCCGCGCTCAAGATCGTGCCGGACGAGCCTTCGGTTCTGTCCAATCTCGGCCTGTCCTACGCGCTCGAAAAGAAATTGCCGCGCGCCGAGACCACGCTGCGGCGCGCCTTGGCGCAGCACAGCTCCGATCCGAAAGTGCGGCAAAACCTCGCTTTGGTGATCGGCCTGCAAGGCCGCTTTTCGGAAGCGGAAAAAATCGCACGCGAAGGTCTGCCGGAGGACGAGGCATCCGCCAATGTCCAATATTTGCGCCAGATGCTGGCGCAGCAGAAAGACTGGAAGAAAAACGGCGGGGCGCCCTACTTGCCGCCGCCGCAAGCGGGCGGCTAACGGCCTAGCAACCGTACGCTATTGAATCGCCATCACCTTGATGGCGGCGGGCCCCAGGATCACCACGAACAGCACCGGCAGGAAGAACAGGATCATCGGCACCGTCAGCTTCGGCGGCAGGCCGGCGGCCTTTTTCTCGGCTTCCGACATGCGCATGTCGCGATTTTCCTGCGCCATCACGCGCAGCATTTGCGCCAGCGGCGTGCCGTAGCGTTCGGCCTGTTGCAAGGCCATACAAACCGATTTGACGCCGTCGAGGTCGGTACGCTTGGCGAGATTCTCGTAAGCCTGGCGGCGGTCCGGCAGATAAGACAGTTCGGCGGTGGTGAGCGTGAGTTCTTCCGCTAGCGGCACCGACTGCGAGCCGACTTCGTCGCCAACCTTCTTGAGCGCGGCTTCAATCGACATGCCGGATTCCACGCAGATCAGCAGAAGGTCGAGCGTGTCGGGAAAGGCCCGTTTGATCGATTTCTGGCGCTTGGCAATCTTGTTCTTCAGAAACATTAGCGGCAGATGCATGCCGAGATAAGCGGCGCCGATGCAGATGCCAATCTTGATCGACGTCGGCTGATTGAAATTGAGCACGACGAACAAATAAAACGCGACTGCGAGGAAGGCGACCGCCGGCGTTACCATGCGGAAGAACAGATAGGTCACGTAAGGCGCGTGGCCGCGATAGCCCGCTTGCACCAGCTTGAGCCGCGCTTCCTCTTGCCCGAACCATTTGTTCAGGTTGAAGCCCTCGACGATCTTCTGGATATATTGCTTGGGCGATTGGCGCAGGCTGATCTTCTGCTTGTCCTGCGCCATACGCTCGCGCTCGCGCGCGCGAATCTTCTCGCGCTCAACGGCGACCGCTTTCATACGTTTGCCGAGCGGATCGGCGAACACCAGCGGCATCGCGAAGGTCAATACCGTGGCGACCGCGGCGACGGCGGCGAGCACCATCGTCAGCGTCTGGGTATTGATTGCGTTTTCCAAAAAGCCGAGCATCGGTCCTACGCTTTACGTTTTTACGTCTGACTAGAAATCGAAGTTGATCATTTTCTTCATCACCATTACGCCCATGAACATCCACATGGCGGACGCGGCCAGCATCAGGTGTCCGAGCGGTTCGGTGAACAGCAGGTTGATGTATTGCGGGCTGGTGATCCAGACAAGCGTCATCACCGCCACCGGCAACGCGCCGATGATCGAAGCGGAGGCTTTGGCCTCCTGCGACATCGCCTGGATCTTGCCCTTCATCTTTTTTCGGTCGCGCAGAACGCGCGACAGATTGCCGAGCGTCTCGGCCAGGTTGCCGCCGGCCTTTTGCTGGATCGAGATGACGATGCCGAAGAAGTTCGCCTCCGGCACCGGCATGCGCTCATAGAGCTTGCCGCAGGCCTCGCCGAGCGGCATGCCGACGGCCTGCGTCTCGACGATGGCGCGGAATTCCGACTTGAGCGGTTCCGCCGCGTCTACCGTGATCATTTTCATGCAATCGAGCAGCGGCAGGCCGGCCTTGACGCCGCGCACGATAATATCGACGGCGTCAGGAAAGGCGTTGAGAAATTTCGCTTCGCGCCGTTTCGTCAGGAACGACAATAGCCAGCGCGGCAGGCCGAAGGCGCCCGCGAAACCGAGGCCGGCGGCGGCCGTAAGTCCAGCATTGCCGATCAGGCCGCCCATGAACATCACGATGCCAATAACGATAGAAATGACCATGTATTTCTGTTTCGACCAGGTCAGGCCGGCTTGCGCGATGCGGATCGACAGCGATGGGCGCTTGCTTTTCTTGTGCCGCTCCTCGAATTCCTTCAGCGTGTTCTCGACCGAATCGCGCCGCGATTTCGGCTGGTTGCGCGCGGTGCGAGTCGTGGGCGAGGCCTTGGCCACGCTCGCCACGCGCGCTTCCGCTTTCTTTTCACCTGACAAGATTGGATAAATGAAGACATAGGCGATGCCGCCGACGGCGGTCGTTGCCAGGAAGAACATTGCGAGTTTGTCCAAGGCGCCCTCCGATCAGCCCTTCATGGCTTCGTTGGCGGCTTCGGCGGCGTCGAGCGCCGCGGCCAGACGCTTTTCCTCGCCGTAATAGCGGGCGCGATCCCAAAAACGCGGACGACCGATGCCGGTCGAGCGATGGCGGCCGATGATGTTGCCTTGCGCGTCTTCACCGACCATTTCGTACAGGAACAGGTCCTGGGTGATGATGACGTCGCCTTCCATGCCCATCACCTCGGTGATGTGGGTAATGCGGCGGGAACCGTCGCGCAGACGCGCGGCCTGGATGACGACGTCGACCGAGGCGGTGATCATCTCGCGGATCGTCTTCGACGGCAGCGAGAAGCCGCCCATCGTGATCATGGATTCGCAGCGCGACAGAGCCTCACGCGGATTATTGGCGTGCAGCGTGCCCATCGAGCCGTCATGACCGGTGTTCATGGCTTGCAGAAGATCGAACGCCTCCGGTCCGCGGACTTCGCCGACGATGATGCGCTCCGGGCGCATACGCAGGCAGTTTTTGACCAGGTCGCGCATTGTGACCTGACCTTCGCCTTCGAGGTTGGGCGGACGCGTTTCCAGCCGCACCACATGCGGCTGCTGCAATTGCAATTCGGCGGCGTCTTCGCAGGTGATGATGCGCTCATCGTCGTCGATGAATTGGGTGAGACAATTGAGCAGCGTGGTCTTGCCGGAGCCGGTGCCGCCGGACACGATGCAGTTGACGCGGCTACGGCCGATGATGCGCAGAATTTCCGCGCCTTGTTCGGTGATCGAACCGAACTTGACCAGTTGGTCGAGCGTCAGCTTGTCTTTCTTGAATTTACGAATGGTGAGCGCGGGACCGTCGATCGCCAGCGGCGGCACGATGGCGTTGACGCGGGAGCCGTCCGGCAAGCGCGCGTCGCAGATCGGCGAGCTTTCGTCAACGCGGCGGCCGATCTGACTGACGATGCGCTGGCAGATATTCAACAGCTGCTGATTGTCGCGGAAGCGGATGCTGGTGCGCTGGATCTTGCCCTTGACTTCGATGTAAACGGTGCCGGAACCGTTAACCATGATGTCGGCGATGTCATCGCGCTGCAACAGCGGCTCGAGCGGACCGAAGCCGAGCACGTCGTTGCAGATGTCGTCGAGCAATTCCTCCTGCTCGGAGATCGACATCACGATATTCTTGATGGCGACGATCTCGTTGACGATGTCGCGGATTTCCTCGCGCGCCGAATCGGCGTCGAGGCGCGCCAACTGCGCCAGATCGATGGCCTCGATCAGCGCGCCGAAGATGGTGCTTTTGGTGGTGTAATAGGCTTCCGAACGGCGCGAATCGACCGAAGACGGCACGGTGTTGATCGCCGAAGGCGCGCGCGTCGGCGACGGCGCAGGAACCAGCGGGGCGCCTAAACCATCGGACGGGAAAGGCGTGCGGCCGGTTTCCATCGCCGCCCCGGCGTTCGATGGCGCCGGCTCGGGCGCTGGCGCTGGCGCCGACGCGGAGGCATGCGCCGCCGCCGCCGGCTGTAATGCGGGCGCAGGACTGTGAAACTCGGACGCTGAACCGCGCTTACCGAACAATTGATGTCACTCCAGGCATTCCATCACGCATGAACCATTCGAATTCCACTATCAGCCCGCCCGTTTCAAGAGCTTGCCGAGCAACGGACTGAGCAGCCCAGTGCGGGCGCGCTTGGCTTCGGCGCGTCCGGTCAGCACCTGTGCCAATTGCACGAACATTTCCGCCGTCTTATGGCCCGCCGACACTTCCGCGATCATCTGGCCGTTATTGGCGGCGGTGCCGAACAATTGCGGTTCGAATGGAATGACGACCAGCGGCTGCGCCTCAAGCGCCTTGGCGAAATCCGCCGGCGCGATTTCCGGGCGCTTCGGAACGCCGACCTGGTTGAGACAATAATGCGGGTGATGATCGTTCGGCCGCGCCGCCCGCAGCAGATCGACCATGTTCTTGGCGTTGCGCAGGTTGGCGAGATCGGGCCCGGCCACGACCAGAATATCGTCGGCGCTCACCAGCAGACGCTTGGCCCAGCCCGACCAGATGTGCGGTACATCGAGCACGATGCACGGAATCGAGGCGCGCAACGCGTCCAGCGTCGAATCGAAGGCTTCGGCGCCGAAATCATAGACGCGGTCGAGCGTCGCCGGCGCCGCCAGAAGGCTGAGATGATCGGTGCACTTCGACAGCAGACGGTCGACGAAATTGGTGTCGATGCGGTCGGGCGAGAACACCGCGTCGGCGATGCCCTGCGGCGGGTCCTGATTGTAGTCGAGACCGGCGGTGCCGAAAGCGAGATCGAGGTCGGTGACGACCGAATCGAGCGCCAGATCGCGGGCGATCGCCCAGGCGATGTTATGCGCGACCGTCGAGGCGCCGACGCCACCTTTGGCGCCGACCACCGCGATGATGCGTCCCACCGGTTTGGCTTCCGGCGAGGTGAACAGGCCGCAGATCGCGCGTACGACGTCGATGGTGCCGACCGGCGCGATCAGGTAATCGCTGACGCCGCGCTTGGTCAGTTCGCGATAAAGCGTGACGTCGTTGACGCGGCCGATGACGACCACACGCGTACCTGCGTCGCAGACCTCGGCGAGCTGGTCGAGCCGCGTAAGAATGCCGTCGCCGCGATGTTCCGCCTCAATGACGATGACGTTCGGCGTCGGCGAGACGCGATAGGCCTCGACGGCGGCGGTCGCGCCGCCCATCTGAATTTTCACATGTGCCTTGCCGAGGCGGCGGTCTTCGCCGGCCGCCTGTACGGCCGCGGCGGTTTCCACCGTTTCGCAGAAGGCCTGCACCGACACCCGCGGCGCCGGCGCGATATGCTCTTCCGCGGACGCGCCTTCGGCCGCGCCGGGCGGCATCAACTCGTCTTCGACGACGGCGACTTGATTGGCGTTTTTGATCATTTTCCGAGATCGCTGATCTTGCCGGTGTCATAACCGGTATAGGTTCCGGATGGGTTCTGGCCCTGGCGGTATTTATCGATAGCGACCGAACGTTGCGCCGTGTAGGCTGGCGTTTCGCCGCGCGGCTGCACGAGATCGGCCGGGTTGTCGACCATGGCAGCGAGATTGCGCTGGTTGGCACAGCCGAGATTCCAGTAAGGCCGGTTGCTGGCGTAACCGGAGCCGGCGCTCGGCCCGAGATCGTCCGGCCACAAGCCGCAGGGCCCGGCCTGCGCGGTCAGCTTGGAATAATTTAGTTTGATGTTGGCCAGCTCAACCGATGGTTTGTAGTTGCGCACATAGATCGCGTTGCGCGGCACGCCCGAGGCGGCGAAGATCGAATAAATTTCGCGCAGTGAATCGGCGGCGGCGTGGTCGGTCGGCCCGCCCTGCGGCACGTCGATGATAATGCCGCTGGTGGCCTCATGCCGCCACTGTTGCCCAAAGGCCAGCACGTCGGCGCGCTGTCTCGGGTTGAGACCGCCGCGATTGCGGCCGAGGAAGACTTCGACCGACCGATTGCCTTCCTTCAGCGTAATAGGATGACGCTCGCGATAATCGGTCGGGTAGGGCGCGCGCTGCGCTTCCTGCGTATGATTGCAGCCGGCCAAAAAGCCGGCGAGCGCGGCGGCCGCCAATAGGCGCAATGCCGCCCGGCAGTGGCGGCTCCGATTGGCCTGATGCATTACTGTCATCGAAACTTCTCCGCCTCTCAATCGAGGATGAATCCAACTTTACCGTGATAGCCGGCCGGGGCTGGCGCGCTCGCCTTGTCGGCACTGCCGTAGATGTGGTTGAAGCGGCCGAGCAGGACGGTCGACGGATCGCTCGAATCCGAGAAGCCGTCATCCGGCCGCGACAACTGTCTCTGCGCGACCGCGTGCACGACATAGGGCGTCACCAGCACCATCAATTCGGTCTGGTGGTTGATGTAGTCGCGGCTCTTGAACAGGGCGCCCAGGATCGGGATCTCCATCAGGCCGGGAATCCCGTTGATCTGCTGCTTGGTCTGTTCCTGGATCATGCCGGCGAGCGCCAGCGATCCGCCGGACGGAATTTCGACCGTCGTATCGGCCCGCCGAGTGCGGATCGATGGAATGGTCAGCGACTGGGTGGAACCGGGCACCTGCAAGGTGATGGCGTTCTCCGACGACAGATCGGAGACCTCGGTCATTACTTTGAGGCTGATACGGCCTTCCGACAGCACGATCGGCGTGAACACCAGGCTAACACCGAATTTCTTGAAATCGATTTGCGCCTGACAGATCGGCGGCGACTTAGTGGTGTCGCACGACAGTCCGTTCGGAATTGGGAATTCCCCACCGGCCACGAAGCTCGCGGTTTCGCCCGAGATCGCGGTCAGGTTCGGCTCCGCCAACGTGCGGATCACGCCGGCCCGCTCCATGGCCCGCAGCGTCGCGTTGACGCTCTTGAACGAGCCGGAGATGTTGCTGTTGTTCAGGGCCTGACCGGTGGCGCTGAAGGGATTGGTGTTGTTGAAATCGACTACCGCGGCGCCGTAATTGAGGCTGCCGGACAGATCGATGCCAAGCTGCTTGATGACGTCGCGCTGCACTTCGGCGACGGTGACCTTGAGCATGACCTGATCGCGCCCGCGCACCGTGATGGCGTTGACGACCTTGGTGCCGCTGCCAGCCAGGCGCGAGGCGAGATCGTAGGCCTGTTGCGAGTCGGCGGCGCTGGCGGCCGAGCCGGTCAGCATGATGCCGTCGCCGACGCCTTCGATGTTGATCTGGCTATCCGGCAAGCTTTGCTTGAGCGCGGCGCGCACGCCGTTGAGGTCGCGCGTGACGGCGATGTCGAAGCCTGCGATCTGCTTGCCGCTCGCATCGAAGAAAAAGATGTTGGTCTGCCCAATTTTGACGCCGATCATGTAGACGCGGCGCGAGGTGCGCACGACGGCGTTGGCGACGGTTGGGTCGGCGACCAGAACGTCCTTGATGTCGGTGGGCAGATCAATTGCCACCGATTTGCCGATGCCGAGCGGAATGAATCGCGAAGTCGCTTCGCTCGCGGCCACGCTGATGACCGGTACGTGCGCCGGGTCGGCGGCGTGCACCGGCGTCACCGTTGCAAACGCGCAGGCTGCGATCGAGGCCGCCAGTGCGGCGGCGCGGACCGAATTGCCTTTCGCCATCGCCTTCAATTCCGGCATGAGCGTCGACTCGACCTTTGGCTTAAACATGGGCTTGCAGTCCCTTGGGCTCGGTCATTTCGGCGTCGTCACGGTACCGACGCCAAAGCGGACGATATTGATGCCGGCATTCTTTTTCGCCTTTTCGGGCTCTTCATTTTTCGACGCATCGGTGATGCTGCGCAACGCCAGCGAAATCGTTCCGCCCTGCGTTCCCTGCGCCTGCGTCAGCACTTCGACCTGGCTGGGCGTGAGTTCGAGCGTCGCGGTCTTGCCGACCACGACCTTCTGGCCGTTCTTTTCCTCGACGTTCTGGTCGATCGCCAGGACGCGGACATTGGTGAGAATAATCTCACTGACATTGACTTCGCCACCGCCGCTCGCCTTCTCGGCATCCTTGTCGCGGTGCGAGTGCACGACGTCGACGTGGTCGTTCGGTAGAATGAATCCGCCGGCGCCGGTTTCGGGCGTGATCGTCGTCGCCACCGCGCGCTTGCCGCTCGGCAGGATAGCGGCCATGAAGCCAGAGCCCTTGGCGTTCACCAGCTTGGCTTCGCGGATCGGTTCGCCGGCGACAAAAGGCACGCGTGCGATATTGCCGGTCAGATTTTCGATTGCGCCGGGCCGGTCGGGCTTGCGAATGAAATTTCCGGTCGCTGTGGTCGATGGCCACGCTTGCCATTCGACGTCGCCGGGCGACAGCGACTGTCCCATGGGGATGTCGGCTTTCGCGACCAGGATGTCGATAGTAGTGGGTTTGGCGACGAGGTCGGGCTTGGGCTCCGGAGGCTTCTCGGAGCGGCCGGCCAAAAGCGCAGCGACACCACCCGCTGCGATGGCGACCGTCAGTACTACTAGACGCGCGGCTTTCATACGCTCACTCTCACCGGACAAACGGCGTAAATTTACCGTCTCAAATCAGATGGCGGTCGAACTGGCCGCTTGCATGGATTTGACCAGTTAAAGGTCAAGGCATGGTTAAGGAGCGGTGACTAAATCGAGTTAATAATTTATTGCCGGCTTTACGGATTGCCGCGAAAAACTAAAGGCCGACGCCCGGCATCCATCCGGTTTTCGGATAGACGATCATCGCCGCCGCCGCGAGTGCAATGCCGTAGGGCACGCCGCCGCCGGTTTCATGCAGACGCATGATCCACTTCTGGCGCGCGAGAACCGCCGGCAGCGGCAGCTTGCGAAACTGGATCAGCACCAGCGTCAGCACGCCGCCGAAGAGCGAGGCATAGACCATATAATCGAGCAGAAAATCGAAACCAAACCAGAGCGCGGTTGCGGCCGCGAGCTTGGCGTCGCCGCCGCCGATCCAGCCTTGCGAGAAAAACCCGAAGGCAACGACGAGCACGGCCGCGGCCGCCGCCAGGTGCAGGCCGATTGTCGGAAGGCTCATGCCGATTATCAACGCGAGCACGACAAATCCCCCGACCAGCGTCAGCGACAGCCGATTCGAGATGGTCATGGTGAAAAGATCGCTCGAAGCGGCAAAGGCCATCAGAGCGGGAAACATCAAAAGTCTGATCGTGTCCGTCAGCATGATGCTTTTTTCCGGCGCTGTTACGAACGATCTTAAGAGTGCGGCCGATAAGCTTGATCAGGCGCAACAAGATTTAGCGCACAGCGTCTTTACGTTTGGTAAAGCACTTGCGTGAGGGCAGGCCGCCAATGTCAATCGCACCAATAGCAAAAGGCTCCGGCGACCGGCCGGAGCCCTTTGTACGTTTGCACCGGGCTCAACTACTTGAGCTGGGTCGAAATGCTCGTGAACTTGGTGTTCAGCGTAGAGCCGAGGCCGTTCACGACCGCGATGATCGCGACCGAGATGCCCGCGGCAATCAGGCCGTACTCGATGGCGGTGGCGCCCGAGTCGTCCTTCATGAAACGCACGAAGAGGTTCTTCATCGATAGCTCCTTGATCCACACGTGGCTGTCTGAGCGGATTCAGGCTACCGGATTACCTCCGGCTCCCCTGAACCATGTGGGGACACTATCAGTGAGGTCTTGAGCGTCTGTTAATATCATTGAAGAAAGACAGGACGGTCTCTAGTAAATATATCGTAGTTAAGAAGATATAACCATGTGAATATTACGGTTAACAAATCGTTTAATCAGTATATTTCGTAGATAGTCCATAATTATTTTATCGAATACATTCGTTCTTGCGTTTGTTGGCTCAGTATAGCCAATAGAAACCGAACCTTCGCCTACTGGGTCCGTCCCCGCCAATACTGGAATACCCTGCTGCGCTGCGCTGCCGCCGGCCACCGGCGGACCGTTCGGTGCACGACGGAATGACGCGAATGCATGGGCCTTCACGGCTTCTTAACCGCGCGGTCCGATACCGGAGCGAACCGGTTTTGCGATCCGAACCGTCTTGCAGCCAGGTTTTGCCCCTATGTTGAGCGAACTGTTTTCTGTTTTCCAGGTTGCCGGCCAGACCGTTCTGAAAATTCTTCCGATCTCGATCGGGCTCGGCATCGTCTTTGCCGTGCTAAGCCATTGGTCGGCTTGCAATCCCGGCAAACCGTGGTGGCGGAAGCGGGAAATAGCCACCGATGTCCTGTACTGGTTCCTGATCCCCTTGGCGGCGCGCTTTGTGCGCATCGGCCTGATGGTGATGGGCGCGGCCTATATCTACGGCATTCACGGCGCCGACGATCTGATCGCCTTCTACGATGACGGCTTCGGTCCGCTTGCCGCGCTGCCGCTGTGGGCGCAGGCGCTCACCTTTCTGGTGGTGTCGGATTTCCTGCTGTACTGGTTTCACCGCCTCTATCACGGCGCCACGATGTGGAAGTATCACGCCATCCATCATTCCTCGGCCGAGGTCGACTGGATTTCGGCGGCGCGCTTCCACCCGGTCAATATCCTGCTCGGCACCGTTCTGGTCGACGTCGCGCTGCTGCTCGCCGGCATTTCACCCAATGTGATGCTGTGGGTCGGGCCGTTCACCACCGCCTCGTCGGCCTTTGTGCACGCCAATCTCAACTGGACACTCGGGCCGTTCAAATACGTCATGGCCGGGCCGGTATTTCATCGCTGGCACCACACCGCCGCCGACCGTGGCGGCTCCAGCAATTTCGCCGGCACTTTTCCGATTTGGGACCTGATGTTCGGCACCTGGTACATGCCGGAAAACGAATTACCGGATGCCTATGGCATCGACGATCATGAATTTCCGGAGAGTTTCGCCGGCCAGATGCTCTATCCTTTCCGGCGATAGCTTCACCGGCCCGCGCGCGCATCGCCGGCGCTCTTTGCACTTCGTTCACCAATTTGCAGTCAACTTGGCCGTCGAGAGGTCCGCCGGCCTGTATCGCCGCGGCGTTTGTGTTGCGTAGCGTTGGAGAGAAGTCCCATGCCGGCCGTGTTCGGACGTCGTAGACGACGCTTTGCCGTATTGGCGTGGACTTTCCTGGCCATGGCGCTGACCGCCGCTATGCCGGCCGCGCGGGCGGAAACTGTCACGGTTACCGTCGATGAAGCGCACATCATGAAAATGCCCGACCGTGTCGCCACCATCGTCATCGGCAATCCGCTGGTGGCCGACGCCACGCTGCAAGCCGGCGGCATTCTGGTCATCACCGGCAAGGGGTTCGGCTCGACCAACCTGCTCGGGCTCGACCGAACCGGCCAGGTCGTCATGGACAAGACCGTGCAGGTGCTGGGGCCATCAAGCAACGATATCGTCGTTGTTTACCGGGGCGTCGAGCGCGAGTCTTATTCCTGCGCGCCGGAATGCGAGCACCGTCTGACGCTCGGCGACTCGACCAACTATTTCAATCAGATCCTTTCGCAAGCCGGCACCCGTACCGGCCAGGCGCAGAAGGCGCCGCCACGCTAAACAAATCGCCGCAGGCGCGGCTTCGCTTTTAGCATGGTTAGCGGACGCTTAAGGCTAATCCCGATTTTTTCTGCAATCCGCGCAACAATTTGAAAACACGCTTTTGTTATAACGACGCCATGTCCAGGCATGTCCAGGCAAGCGATCGAGACCGTTGCCATGATTGAAACCGTTCAGATGAAACTTTCCGGCTGCCTGCGCGCATTGATGCGCAGCCGTGCCATGCGGCGCTTCGTGCGTCAGCAGGATGGCGCCGCCGCGGTGGAATTCGCATTGGTGGCCGCGCCGTTCCTGGCGCTCACCTTCGCCATTCTGGAAACGGCGATGGTGTTTTTCGCTGGCCAGACACTGGAAGCGGCCGCCGCCGATTCGGCGCGCCTGATCATGACCGGCGAGGCGCAGACCAAGGGCTTCAGCCAGGCCGACTTCAAGACGCAAGTCTGCAACCGCATTTACGGCCTGTTCGATTGCGCCAACGGCATGTATGTCGACGTCAAGAGCTATACCAGCTTCGCGTCGGTCAACACCGCGTCGCCGGTCACTGGCGGCGCGCTCAACACCGGCAGCATGACCTACACGCCGGGCCAGCCGGGAGACATCACCGTGGTGTCGCTGTATTACCAGTGGCCGATCTACGTTTCGATGTTCAGCAACAAGCTGGACAATCTGAACGGCGGCAACCGGTTGCTGGCGGCGACCTCGGTGTTCCGCGTGGAGCCGTACAAATGACCGCGAATTTCAAATCCAACATCATGCGCCGCTTTGCCCGCGACAAGCGCGGTGTCTCGGCGGTTGAATTTGCGCTGCTGGCGCCGATGATGATCGGACTTTATCTCGGTTGCGTGGAAATATCGGATGGCGTCGGCGCCGACCGCAAGGTCAGCCTGACGGCGGCGGCGCTCGCCAACTTGACGGCGCAGGTCTCGACCATCAGTTCGAGCGACATGACCAACATTCTCGACGCCTCCAGTGCGATTATCGCGCCTTACGCGGCGAGCAAGTTGAAGATCACGGTCACCTGCATCGCCATTGATGCCAACAAAAAGGCGACGGCGAAGTGGAGCGTGACCCGCAACGGTTCGGCTAAAAGCGGCTCGGTCACGATTCCGGCGGCGCTGGCGGTCGCGAATACGCAGTTGATCCTGGCGGAGGCGGCCTACGCCTACACGCCGACCGTCGGCTATAACATCACCGGCACGCTCAATCTGTCGGACCAGATGTATATGAGCCCGCGTATCACGGCGCCGACTTACGGCACTACGACCTGTACCTGATCGCGAAGGTCAGGTGCGCGCGGCCGGTTTGGTGTCCCCAATCGGCAGCGCCGTCGTCGATTTGATCCGCTCCATCGCGAAACGCGAGGTGACGTTTTTCAACGGCACGGTGGCGATCAAATTTTTGTAGAAAGCGTCGTAGCTTTGCATATCGGCCACCACCACGCGCAGGATGTAATCGACGTCGCCGGCCATCCGGTAGAACTCCATCACCTCCGGCATAGCGTCGACCACCTCGGCGAAATGCTTGAGCCAGTCCTGCGAATGGTCGCCGGTCTCCACCGAGACGAAGACGGTGATGCCGAGCCCGACTTTGTCCGGGTTGATGATCGCCACCCGGCGCAGGATGACGCCTTCCGCCTCCAGCTTCTGCAATCGCTTCCAGCACGGCGTCGACGACAGGCCGACGCGCTGGCCGATTTCGGCAACGGACAGCGAGGCGTCCTGCTGCACGACGGCCAGGATCTTGCGGTCGATGGCGTCCATTCTCCATTCCCCTCGGAATTTGGTATGTCAGTCTGCGAACGCCTTCAAATATGGAAGAAATTTCTTATTTGAAGACGCCATCTGTCTTTATAGAGAAAAATATTCTATTTCAAGGACAATCTGACGCCACATCGGGCGCCTTATCCTAATCGGACAGCTCCTATGAGAAAATTCTTCGCCTCACTGTTTAGCCGCCCCGCGCAGGCCGCCGCTTTAGTCGCGCTGCTGTCGCTGGGGGCGACTTTCACCGCCTCGGCCGCCGAGCCGCTGGTGAACGTGCAATGGCTGAACGAGCATCTGCACGACAAGAATCTGGTCGTGCTCGACATCCGCTCGGCCATCGATGGCGGCGGCGCCAAGGCTTACGAAGCGGCGCATATCCCGGGCAGCGTCCACAGCGACTACGACAAGGCCGGCTGGCG
>DASRLA010000088.1:0-49472 GCA_035648715.1 Pseudolabrys sp. | reverse complement strand
GGCTGCGACCAGCACTGAGCTACCCTTTGCCGCGGTCGCGAGGACGACGGCGTGGTAGGCCGTCATGGCCGGAATGCCGAGGCAGGCGCCTTCCTCGAAACTCACTTTGTCCGGCAGCTTGACTGCCTGTGCCTGCGGCAGCGCGATATATTCCGCCGCCGTGCCGAATGGCCGTTTCCATTGCCCGTTCCAGACCCAGACCCGCTCGCCGAGGCGCGATTGTGGCACGCCGTCGCCGACTTGGTCGATGACACCGGCGCCGTCGCTTTGCGGGATCAATTGCGGCCAGGCGATCTTGCGGCTTCCTGCGCGCGCCTTGACGTCGGAAGGATTGACGCCGGATGTGGCGAGCTTGACCCGCACTTCGCTGGCGCCGGCAGTCGGCGTCGCAATCTCAGCCACGCGCAGCACTTCGCGCGCGCTGCCGTTGGCTTCGTAATAGGCGGCCTTCATGATTGATACCTTGGTTCGTTGCTCGCGCCGATACGATAGCACGCTTGCTTCTGCGGCAAATCTGCGCGGCGGAACACATGCGCCTGGCGTTGCGTTATCCTAATCACGATTTGTCGGGGATCAGGGGACAGCGAACAGGAGCTAGACCATGACCTATCGCGTCTATAGCGGGCCGAAGGGCACGCAGTCGTTCTCATCGCTCGACAAGCAACACATGCTGTTCAAGGAATTCGCCGCCCTCGATGAGGCGCTGTCCTGGGCCGGCCATATCGGGAAATCCGGCCGCGTCGCGCTCATGATCGAAGGAGATGACGGCACTCGCATGGACCGCCGCGAGATCGGCGAGGCTCTCGGCGTCGGCCAGCGCGAGCAGGTCAACTAGCCGTTCCAGATTGGAATTTGAATTGCCTAGAGCGTTTTCGAGCGAAGTGGACACCGGTTCGCGTGAAGAAAACGCGACAAAATAAGGAGCTAGAGCCCCGGCTTTGATTCAATCAAAGCCGGAATGGCTCTAGCCGCGCGGCTGCGACCGCACGGCGCGCTCGGCGTCGATATTGGCGGTGACACGCGCCCATTCCGAGCGCGCGCGCTCGGTGAGGTGGTGCCACTTCGTGCCTACGACATCCCAGTTGACCATTGGCCGCTGCGCGCTCGCAGGTGTGTCGATCGCGGCCATCGCGTGGTGGGAATCGTAAAGATAAGCGCCGCCAACCGTCAAAACGGCGCCAAGAATGATCCCTAACAGCAATCGCATGGTGTTTTTCTCCGTAGCCCGGCTTTAAAAACGCGCGGATTGATCCCAAGTTCCACTAAGACGCGGCAATCCGGCGGCCGGAGTGTGGTGTTTCGGCGAACCGTGAAAAGGTCCTCCGAGGCCCGAATGCTCGTAGCTAAGCTATTGAAAATATTATAGTTCTGTCACAAAAAACTTCGCCCTTTCACAAAATTAACTGCTATATTGCGAGCATGGGTACACAGTCAGCAAAGGCCGCGCGGCCGTCGAGCAAGATCCCCGCGCGAACCGCAAAAAAGAGCGCCAAAGGCGCAAAGAACGTCAAAAGCACACGAGCGACAGGAAAAAAGCCCGCGAAATCGGCACGCCGTGCTGCCAGTAGCGCGCGTCCGGTGCGCGCGGCGGCTTTGCGCGCTTCCCGCGCCGGCTCGAAAACCAGCGCAAAGAGCGCCAAAACGTCGTCCAAGCCCACGTCTAAGCCTTTGTCCAAATCGTCGCTCAAGACGGTGAAGGCGATCGAGATGCCGTCTGCGCAGACCATGCAGAGCATGATCCGCACCTTGAGCCCGCCGGTGCAGCCGACCGCGGCCGTCGATGTTCCGGTCATGTCGCACAAATATCAGGTCGGTGAGACGGTCTATTTCACCTCGCCAACCTTCGGACGGGCCGCCGCCATTGGCAGCTATACCGTGGTCAAGCTTTTGCCGTCGGAAGGCGACGATTATCAATACCGGATCAAGAGCACCGGCGAAGCTTTCGAACGCGTCGCCAAGGAAAGCCAGCTCGACCGCGTGTAAGCGCCCGTCGCCGGCTTATTACTCATCGAATGCCGCCGCCGCGATATCGTCGGGGGCGTTCGGCTAAGGGTAGGGCCTGCGTCTCGAGCAAAGCGGGGCCGTACGGAGGAGTTTTATGCCGATCTACATTACGCAGGGGCGATACACCCGCGAGGCCATCAAAGGCATGCTTATCAAGCCCGAAGATCGCGCCGATGCGGTCTCGCGTGCTCTCGCCAAGGTTGGCGGCCGGCTGATCGGCTATTACCTCACCTTCGGCGAATATGACTTCCTGTCTATCGCGGAAGCGCCCGACAACACGCAAATGGCGGTGGTGCTCCTCGCCGCAGGCTCGGGTGGCGGTGTTTCCGATCTGCGCACCACTGTGGCTATGACCTCGGTCGAAGCCAAGGGCGCCTTTGCCGCCGCCTCGGATCTCGCGCCCGGCTTTAAGTCTGCCGGCGGGGTGTGAGAAGCGGCTGCCGTTGCGCAGACAGGGAATAACAGCCAGAAAACAGCGTTATAATAGCATCTCTCGCCGCCAAAAAAAACTCAACGTAGAAAACAGAAGATGGAGGAAACACCGATGCGCACCTATTTGCGCCTGCTAGCACTGGCCTTGCCGATCGTCTTGACGGTTGCCTTGCCGATCGCCTTGTTGACGCCGGCCGCGGCCGAAACCTATCCGAGCCGGACCGTTAAAATCGTGGTTCCGTTCGGCGCCGGCGGTCCCGCCGATGTCTACGCCCGCATTCTCGCAAAATATCTCTCCGATGAAACCAAGCAGGCCTTCGTGGTGGAAAACCGTCCCGGCGCCGGCTCGCTCGTCGGCACCGACGCGGTCGCGAAGTCGCAACCGGACGGCTACACGCTGCTTTTGATGTCGAACACCCACACCACCAATGAATCGCTGATACCGAACAAGCCGTTCAAGCTGATGCGCGACTTCGTGCCGGTCGCCAGCATTAATTATTCCGACCTGATCATGGTAGTACACCCGTCGGTCGAGGCAAAGACGGTGGCTGAATTCATCGCACTGGCGAAAAAGGAACCCGGCAAGCTCAATTACGCCTCGTCCGGTCCAGGCACGCCCTATCACATGGCCGGCGAGCTGTTTAAGGCGATGAGCCACACCGATATCGTTCACATTCCGCACAAGGCCTCGGGCGACGCGCGTAACAGCGTGCTGGCCGGCAATGTGCAGATGATGTTCGACGCCGTCACTACGATGACCGCGCTGGCCAAGAGCGGCAAGGTGAGGGCGCTCGCCACCACCGGGCTCAAGCGCAATCCGCTCACACCGGATCTGCCGACGGTAGCCGAAACCGTGCCCGGCTATGAGGCAACAATCTGGCTCGGATTGATGGCGCCGAAGGGCACGCCGAAGGAAGTCGTGACCTTCCTCAATACCGCGGTCAATAAGGTGATCGAGTTGCCGGATGTGAAGGCGACCTGGCTCAAGCAGGGCGCCATTCCGCTGGTCATGTCGCCGACGGAATTCGAGACCTATCTGAACAAAGACATCAAAAAATGGGCCGAAGTGGTCAAGGTGTCCGGCGCGAAGGTGCGTTAACGCCGCGATAGCGCTTCAAGTCGCAGCCGAAAGCCCCTAAAAAGCCTGCTCCCGGGTGTAGCCCCCGGGGCAGGCTTAATTATTTTGGAGCTTGAGATATCGTGCCCTGGTCAAAAGGCTGCTTTGCCCGGAAATCGCGATGAGCATTGGACCGACGACGAACAGGTTGTTGCAGTGGGTCCTGCCGGTGCTGGCCATCGCGGTGGCCTTGTTTGGCGTTTTCGCGATCCTCGACCGCATGGCCCTCGATGAGCGTGCGGCCGATCGGCGCGCGCTGGCAGCGCGCGACGCCGGACTGACCGAAAGCGTGCTACGCCCCGGCTCACCGCTCTCATGTCTCGACGCCAGCGCCGGGGAGGCGGCCGAGAACGCCTGCGAAGCGGCGATCTTCGCCAGCCCGCAATCGGCCGCGGCGGCGGTCACCTATACCGGCGCGCGGTTGACGCTGCTCGCCGACGCGCAGCGTTTCGATCCGGCCTATGCGGCTACCTTGGCCGCCGGCCGCCGCGCCATCGAGCTCGACCGCTTCGGCATCGCCGCTCATGTGCTGGCGGAGCGCGACGGCTGCACGGCGAACAAATGCGCGGCCTTTGCCTTTGTCACCGACACCGGCGCGCTCAAAGGCAACATGAAGGCGCAGGCCTACGACCAATATGTCTCGCGTCACGCCGACGCTTGGAACGCGCCCGCCACGGCGGCTGTGCCGCCGGCCGCCATTTCACAAGCGCCGTCCGCGCTGCTGCCCGCGGCCAAGGCGGCCGCGGCCGAGACGAAATCGGGCGAACTGGTGGCGCATCCGCTCTCGGATAAATACCAACTGCCTTCCGCCGCCTCGATCCCGGCGGTCAGCATTATGAATAAGGAGCCGCCGTTGCCGCAGGCCGTGGCACCCGCTGCCGCCCAACCGCAGGCGCAGCCCGAGACCGCGGTGCCGGTACCGCCGAAACGTCCACAGGCGCAATCGCAGCAAGCAGCGCCGCCACCGGCACGCTAGGATGACCGGCACGATAGCCGGACCCGCCATGTTCTTCTCCGTCCTCATCGCCAATCGCGGCGAAATCGCCTGCCGCATCATCCGCACCGCGCGGACGTTGGGGATGCGCAGCGTCGCGGTCTATTCGGAGGCCGACGCCAAGGCGCTACATGTGCGGCTCGCCGACGAGGCACATTTGATCGGACCGGCGCCGGCGGCGCAAAGCTATCTGTCGATCGAGAAGTTGATCGCGACGGCAAAAAAATCCGGCGCGCAGTGCATTCATCCGGGCTACGGCTTTTTGTCGGAGAACGCCGCCTTCGCGCAAGCCTGCGCCGACGCCGGGATCGTCTTCGTCGGGCCGCCGCCCGCCGCCATGAACGCCATGGGGCTGAAGGACCGCGCTAAGGCGCTGATGGAGAAGGCCGGCGTGCCTGTGGTGCCAGGCTATCACGGCGAGATGCAGGAGCCGAAGTTCCTGAGCCGCAAGGCCTATGAGATCGGCTACCCGGTGCTGATCAAGGCGGTGGCCGGCGGCGGCGGCAAGGGCATGCGGCGGGTCGACCGTCACGCCGATTTTGACGACGCGTTGTCGGGCGCGATGCGCGAGGCGCAATCCGCCTTTGGCGATGCGCGCGTGCTGATCGAGAAATACGTCAGCGCGCCGCGCCATATTGAAATGCAGATTTTTGCCGATAGCCACGGCAACGTCACCCATCTCAATGAGCGAGACTGTTCGCTGCAACGCCGCCATCAAAAGGTGATCGAGGAAGCTCCCGCGCCCGGCATGAGTGCCGCCTTGCGCGCTGAGATGGGCGCCGCCGCGGTCGCCGCCGCGAAGGCTTGCGGTTATGTCGGGGCCGGCACCGTCGAGTTTATCGCCGACGGCGCGGGCGGGCTGAAACGAGGCGGCTTCTGGTTCATGGAAATGAACACGCGCTTGCAGGTCGAGCATCCTGTGACGGAAGCGATCACCGGCCTCGATCTGGTCGAATGGCAATTCCGCATCGCGGCGGGCGAGAAACTGCCGCTGACGCAAGATGAGGTGAAGCTCGATGGCCATGCGGTCGAGGCGCGGCTTTATGCGGAGGACGCCGAGCACGGCTTTCTGCCTTCGACCGGCAAACTGATTGCGCTCGAGTTTCCAAAAAGCGAGGGCCTGCGCGTCGATACCGGTGTCGAGCAAGGCTCCGAAGTCACGCCCTACTACGATCCGATGATCGCCAAGCTGATCGCGCATGGCGATACGCGCGACGAGGCGCTCGAACGGTTGGCCGATGCGCTCGACAGTACCATCGTCGCCGGTCCGCGCAGCAATGCCGGTTTTTTGGCCCGCCTCGCGCGCGCGCCGGGGTTCCGTTCCGGCCATTTTGACACCGGCTTCATCGCCGCGCACCTTTCAGAACTCGGCGCAAGCCCGCAGGGCCTCGACCGCGCCGCCGCCGCTGCCGGAACGCTCGCCTTGCTGGCAGGCGAGCGCGCGCGTATCGCCGCTCAGAAAATGCCGGAGCCCGACGCCGTGGCCTCGCCGTGGGATGCCGATGACGGCTTTCAACTTTCCGGCGCACGCAAATTGCAAATTCCCATTCTGGCCGAAGGCGAGAAGCTCACCGCGCAGGTCGTGCAGGTGAGCGGCCAAAGCGAGATCACCATCGATGGCGAAGCGCCTGCCGGCGATGCGACGACTGTCGCCACAGCGGACGCAATCTACGTCCTGCGCCACGGCCGCCAGACAAAGGTTTCATTGCGCGATCTCGCGTTCAGCGAGGCGGATGCCGCTTCCGGCGGTGGTCTTATCCGCGCGCCCATGCACGGCAAGGTGCTGGCGTTGCTGGTGGAGGAGGGCGCACCCGTTACGCGCGGCCAGCGCCTTGCCATCATTGAGGCGATGAAGATGGAGCACACGCTCACGTCTCCGATCGACGGCACGGTTTCCGAAATCTCGGTGGCTGTGGATAGTCAGGTTGCGGAGGGTGCCAAGGTGATGGTTATTAGTCCGGCGCACGACGGGAATGCGCAGGCCGGAAAAGAGTAAGTTGGGAATGCCGCTGCATCTGATCAAATTGTCGGTTGGGACGGACTCCATCGCCGATCTGGAGGAATGGATCGCTCTCAAGACCAAGGCGCAGAAAAAGCGCGGCGTCAAAAAGCCGGAGCGCGTTCACACCACCCGCATGGTCCCGAAACGCGCCGAGGAACTCACCGATGGCGGCTCGATCTATTGGGTGATCAAGGGCCAGATCATGTGCCGCGAACGCATCCTGGACGTGCGCCCGTTCACCGACAAAGATGGCATCCACCGTTGCCGGCTGGTGCTTGATCCGAAATGCGTGCCCGTCGAACCGCGCCCGCGCTCGGCCTTTCAGGGCTGGCGCTATCTAGTCGAGAAAGATGCCCCGCGCGACTTGTCCCGCGCCGCGCCGGGCGCTGCCCTGATGCCGGAACAGATGCGGCGCGAGTTGAGGGAATTGGGGTTGCTGTAGATACAGTGAGACCCGCTCATGGTGAGGAGCTGCTCCGCAGGAGCGACGGCTCGACTACACCGCCAGATTATCAATCAACCTTGTCTTTCCGATTTTCGCCGCCACCAACAGCCTGATTGGTCCGTCCTTGCGCGTCACAACAGGCGCGAGCGTCAGCGCATGGCGCGCTTCCAGATAGTCGACCGCAAATCCTGCGCGGGTAATTTCATGCGCGCCTTCTTCCATCACCATCGCGATCGGCTCTGCTCGCTTGATGCGCGCCGCGCTCGCCTTGAGCACGCGATAGAGCGCCGGTGCAGCGGCGCGCTCGGCAACCGACAAATAAACATTACGCGACGACAGCGCCAAACCGTCCTTCTCGCGCACGGTCGGAATGCCCACCACCTTGACGCCCAGATCGAGGTCTTTGGCCATCTGCGTGACCACGCGCAGCTGCTGATAATCCTTCTGCCCGAACAGCGCGAAGTCGGGCTGCGTTTGCGTGAACAATTTGGCCACGACGGTGGCGACGCCGCCAAAAAAATGCGGACGGAATTTGTCTTCCAGCCCAGCGAGCGCCGCGCCTTTCGGCACAAGCCGTGTGACAAAGCCTTCCGGATACATTACAGCCGGCGTTGGCGCCCATACAAAATCGACCTTGGCCTCACTGAGCGCGGCTATGTCTTTTTTAAATGTGCGCGGGTAGCTGTCGAAGTCCTCGTTAGGGGCAAATTGAGTCGGATTAACGAAGATCGACACCACCACCATATGCGTGCGTTGTTTCTCTTCTGCAACCATGGCGAGATGGCCGCGGTGCAGCGCGCCCATGGTTGGAACCAGCGCGATTTTGCCGCCGGCTTTGCGCGTTCGCGCCAGCGCCTGCCGCAACGAAGGCACGGTCCGCAGGACTTTCGGGGCTTTTGCCATGGGTTTCAGGAGTTCCCGCCGAGTCGTGCGCTCGGCACTGTCGGCTGTTTGTCGTCAAATCCCGCTAACATTTGTCCGCCAAAGGTCAACCCGGTCGGCGCGGTTAATGGTTAAGATGCGATTAACTTGACTAACCCACCGTAATTAATCGAGAATTGAACGCATCAGAAGGCGCATCATGCTGGTCCAGTCAATCAATAAAAGCCCGCAATCCGCGCACGTCGTCGTGCTTGGCAATGAAAAGGGCGGCTCCGGGAAATCGACAACCGCGTTGCATATCGCGGTCGCCTTGCTCAAAGCCGGTCAGCGCGTCGCCACCATCGATCTCGACTCGCGCCAGCAAAGCTTCACGCATTACATCGAGAACCGCGCCGCCTGGGCCGAGCGCGCACGCATCAAGCTCGAACTTCCGACGCATTTCTGCGTGCCGCGCGCCGACGGTAATTCGCTCGAGGCCAACGAGGCGAATGAATTCGCCAGTTTCTCGCGCGCCATCGCCAGGATCGAACATAGCCACGACGTCGTCGTCATCGACACGCCCGGCAACGACACTTATCTGATGCGTCTCGCCCATTCGATGGCCGACACGCTGGTGACACCGCTCAACGATTCATTCGTCGACTTCGACGTGCTCGCCACGCTTGACCCGACCAATTTCACCGTAACCGGCGAAAGCCACTATGCCAACATGGTGCGCGAGGCGCGCCGGCACCGCCGCCTGGTCGACGGCAAGCTCACCGACTGGATTGTCGTGCGCAACCGCCTCTCGACGCTGAGTTCGCGCAACAAGAAGCTGGTCGGCGATGGCATCGTCGAATTGTCGAAACGCATGGGTTTTCGCACGGTCGACGGTTTCGCCGAACGCGTGGTCTATCGCGAATTCTTCCCGCGCGGCCTGACCGCCTTCGACGATCTCGACGAGCAGACGCTTGGCATCCGTCCGAACATGTCGCATCTGACCGCGCGCGAGGAAGTGATCGCGCTCTTGAACGCGCTGCATCTGCCGATGTCGGAAAACGGCAAGCGCCGCGCCGCCGCCCGCGCCGAATGGTTTTCGGTCATGGACCAGCCGCTCCAGGTCCACGACCTGCTGGCGTAAGCCTCTCAGCCTTGAACCCTAATGCCGCGATTGCCACCTAAGGCGTGCGCTTGACTTGACGCGTCCTAGACTTGGTGCGCGCAGAAAAGGTGTACACTGGCCCGCATGAGCGCTCCGACCCGCAACGACAAAACCAGAACCCCGGCGCAGGCTTCCTCGCGCCCGGAAATCGACGCCTTCCTGGATAAGGTCAAAGGCCTCGGCCCCACCGTCACCGCCGGCAAACGCGGCCGGCTGATTTTCGCGCTCGACGCCACCATGAGCCGGCAACCGACATGGGATTCAGCTTGCGCGCTGCAAGCCGAGATGTTCCGTGAGGCCGCTTCCATTGGCGGGCTCGACATTCAACTGATCTATTTCCGCGGGCTGACCGAATGCCGCGCCTCCGGCTGGGTCGCCGGCAGCGACAAGCTCGGCGAATTGATGTCGCGCATCGATTGCCGCGGCGGCCACACCCAGATCGGAAAAGTCCTGAGCCATGCCCGCAAGGAACACGCCCGCCAACGCGTGCAGGCTCTGGTCTTTGTCGGCGACGCCATGGAAGAAAAAATCGACGACCTTTCGGCCGCCGCCGGCGAGCTCGGGCTTTTAGGCGTGCCGGTTTTCATGTTCCAGGAAGGCGGCGATCCGGTCGCCGAGCAGGCCTATCGCGAGATCGCGCGGCTGTCGCGTGGCGCCTATTGCCGCTTCGATACTGGCTCGGCGCAGCAACTCGCCGAACTGTTGCGCGCGGTCGCGGCCTATGCCGCCGGCGGCGTCAAGGCGCTCGCCGATCTGTCGGCGCGTCAATCCGGTGGCGCGCGTGCGCTGCTGATGCAGCTTAAGTAAAATGCCGACACTTATTTTTGGCGTTCTGATCCTGTTGGCTGGCCTGTGGGTGCTTGGCGTCGTCTCCAAGATCGATCCCAAAGTCGGCGCGCGCGTCATGAAGGCGAGCGGCGGCTTGCTTGCCATCGGCTTCGCCGTTTTTCTCGGTCTGCGCGGCGAAATCGGCGTCGCCATTCCGCTTGGCGCTTTTGGATTAGGATTGCTCGGCTGGCTGCCTTTCGGCCCGGCCGGTTTCTCCGATCGCACCAGGAAAAGCAGCGGGCAAATCTCGCGGGTGCGCACTGCTTGGCTCGAAATGGCGCTCGATCACGACACCGGCGAAATGCGCGGAGTGGTGCTGTCCGGCCCGCACAAAGGCGCGGCACTTGAAAGCCTCAGCGTGCAAACGCTGATCGAATTGCTCACGCAAGTCGATGATGAAACGCGGGCGCTACTGATGCCTTATCTTGACCGCCGGGATGCCGGCTGGCGTGAACACGCGCAAGGTGACACGGCAACGGGGCGCCCGGCGACGTCCAGCGGCAAAATGTCGGATGAGGAGGCCTATCAGATCCTTGGCCTGGAAACCGGCGCGAGCGCCGACGACATCTCGCGCGCCCACCGCACGCTGATGAAGAAATTCCATCCCGATCAAGGGGGTTCGACGTATCTCGCGGCCCGGATTAACGAGGCCAAAGAAATTCTGCTTCGCCGCCATCGCTGATGCACTCCAAACGCAACATCACCAGCGGCTCCTTTCGACTCTGAAAACGTGTCCCGGCATCGATTTTGTTGTTGTTGGCGCGCTCCGTTCTGGAGTCGCGCATCGTCTTTTTAGTTTCGCAGCAGCATGCAAGGAATGTCGCTGCGTTTAAGGTGCTTGCAGGCGGTTTCCGCCTGGTCCTTGTCGAGCCCGGCAAAGCGCGCGCGGTATATCTCCTTGTGCGTCACCTTCTCGGTAAAGGGATCGGCGCGGCCGAGCTCGGCCTTCGCCTTGCTCTGCGCGTCGTTCAGGCGTTCCTTGGCGGCTTTCTCTTCCGGAAAGGCGCCGACCTGGATCATCCAGCCGCCGCGCGGTTTCGCCGCAGTCGTAGGTTCCGGCGGCGGCATCATGACTTTGGATGCGACCGGGATAGCGTGGGTAGTTTTCGGCTCTTCGCGCCGAACCTCGTCGGTGGAGCCTTCCGGTTCCTTATAGCGCAGCACGCCGAGAATGCCGGGCGTGGCGGCAGCGGGTATCGCGGGCGGCTCGCTCTTGACGGTCGCGATGGTCGTCACGGTCGCGGGCTTTGCGGTCGCCGGCGCTGGCGCCAACTGGCGGCTGGCGGAGGGCAGCGGCGACAGAGCGGTCGATCGCGCCGGACCGGCATGCACGGAGACGGTTTTGACCGCGGTCGGCGTGATCGGCGCGGTCGAACCGAGCGCGGGCGCGGCGGTGTTGACTTCAGCGTTGCGCGGATCATGTGCCGGCGCCGGCGGCGATGCCGGCAACCTGGTTTCGGCCATGGCCGTGCCTTCGGCGACCGGCGGGGCGGTGCGCTTGGTGGCGGCGATGTTGATGTTGTTGTCGATCAGGCTGCGGGCACGGGCATCGCGTGCACTGGCGGTACGGCCGCCGAACACCACCGCCACGATGTGACGCTTGCCGCGCCGGACCGACGTGACGATGTTGAATCCGGAGTCGTGAATGTAGCCGGTCTTGATGCCATCGACGCCATCCACAGTCCCGAGCAGGTGATTGTGATTGCGCATGCTGCGGCCGCGGAACTCAAACGCACGCGTCGAAAAGTAATGATAGTAATTCGGGAAACGATCCTGAATGGCGCGGCCGAGCAGGGCCTGATCGCGCGCGGTGGTAACTTGTCCATCGTCGGGCAGACCGGAGCAATTGCGATAGGTGGTGTGTTCCATGCCGAGCGCGCGCGCCTTGGCGGTCATCATGCGGGCAAAACTGGGTTCGTCGCCGCCGAGCGCCTCGCCGACAATCACCGCCACGTCATTGGCCGATTTGGTGACGATGGCGCGGATCGCGGTTTCAACCTTGATCGTTTCGCCGGGCTTCAAGCCGAGCTTGGAGGGCGCCTGCGCGGCGGCATGCGCGGAGACCTGCAATTCGCTATTGAGTTTGATCTTGCCCGCTTCGAGCCGCTCGAACAGCAAGTAGAGCGTCATGATTTTGGTCAGCGAGGCCGGGTGGCGCGACGCGTCGGCCTTGGTCGCCTGCATGACCGCGCCCGAATTGACGTCGACCACGATCGAGGAATAGTCCGGCTCGTAGGCGGTGCTATGGTGCGTCCGGCGGGCGCGGGCATCGGCATCGCCGCCGATGACGGAAGCAACGGTCAGCGCCGCAAGCCCAACCACGCCGCAACGGAGATAGCGACCGACCAATCCTCCCCGCAGCAACATACGTACTCCCCAGCCCATTTGCGGACGGATTTAAAGACCACCATCATGGCCATATTATTGCGCCCTCGCAGCGCAAGAACCTTCAACGTTAGGAGAACGCGGTTTACAAATTCTTAAGTCATCCCACTGATTTTACAGTAAATTTTGCAGTGCAATAATCCTGTTTGACTTTTTATTGTGCAGTGCGGTATGAATATGACCAATCCCGGCAGGGGCCGGGGCGAAGCATTTAATAGGCGCCGCGTTTTGCGGGGCCGGGAAAGGATCCAGCATGGTCAAGAATTTCGAGGACCTCCATCAGGTCAGCAAAGAGAACGTCGATCTCGCGATGAAGTCGGTGGGCGCGCTCACCAAGGGCTCGCAGGCGATCGCGGTCGAAGTGGCCGATTACTCGAAGAAGTCGTTCGAGGACAGCTCCGCCGCGTTCGAGAAGCTGTTCGGCGTCAAGTCGATCGAGAAGGCCATCGAGCTGCAAACTGAATTCGCCAAGTCGGCTTACGAAGGCTTCGTGGCCAAGGCCACCAAGATCGGCGAGATGTATGCCGACCTCGCCAAGGAAAGCTACAAGCCGTTCGAAACCATGCTGGCGAAGGCCAAGTAACGAGTTCAAGTAAGGCGCGGTTTGTTGCGTCTGTCCTGAGCATCACGGAAAAAGCAAAGCCCGGCAGTCGAGCCGGGCTTTTATTTTTTGGGCTCGGGCAGGGTTATTTGGCGACGCGCAACTTGGTCAGGTTGGTTCCGATGCTGTTGAACACGGAAGCAATGCCGCTCGAACTCGTCACCATAAAGAACTTGCTCGGATCACTCATCATATCTTTGCTGCCGGCGCAGTTCTTCAACAGTGTCGAAGTCGGGTCGCCGGCGGTGTTGACCTGAATGGTGTAAATGGTAACGCCCGAGGCCTTGGCATTGGCGCAGGTGCCGGCGCCGCTCTTGGTTGAGTCATACATACGGGCGTCGACCTGCGTGCTGGTGGTCGTTCCATTGCCGTACCAGTGGTCCTGCGTGTTCAAACCATCCGACAGCAGAATGATGATTTGCTGGTATTGGTAGTTTGAGTCCATCGCGGGTGCGGTGAGCGGGCCGCCCCCGACCAGCGATTGCCAACCCCACGCCAGTCCGATGGGCTGGTTGGTGCCGCCATTCGGCTGCATCGAGTTCACCAAGTTATTCATCGCGGTCCAGTTATAGCTCAGTCCCATCACCGCGACCGGGCAGGCGTCGTACTGTTCAGCAGGAAACAGCGTCGAGGCGACGTTCGACGGTAGGTTTGCGTCGGACGGAACCGGAGTCGTGACGAGCTGATCGTAGTTCTGGTCACGGTCGGTGACGCAGCCATTCCAGGTATTGTGGTTACTGGGGACCCAGGTTTGCGTGGTGGTGCAACGGCTTTTTCCGCGGCTGGATTTGGAAGTACAACTGGTCGAGTTTACCCAGCTTCCGTTGGCGGTTTCCCAATCGTCCCAATCGATCCAGTTAGCGTTGTAATTATTGGCGGCGACGTTGACGTCCTTGGCGAATGGAATGATCGACACATAAACGTCGCCATTGGTGCCGGCGGCGCTTTGCAACTGACTCAGCAGACTCTTGGTCGCCGACTTAAGCGCCGTCATCTTGCCGTCATCGGCCATCGAGCCGGTGTTATCGAGCACCAGCGCGACGCGCAGCCGGGTTGAGCCCCAAGCGGCCGTAGCCGAGCCGTTCACGTTGATATTCTGATATCCGATCACACCGAGGAAACTGGTTGGCACCGAGGCCGAACCGGTGACCAGCACCTGCGATCCGCCGGTAGTGCTATAGCTCGCCGCGATTTTGACGTTGGTTGCTTCCGGGCGCGTGAACAGCGCGTTGAAGTAGGCGAGTGCCTTGGTCTGCAAGTCGCTGGAGCTGGAAGTGGCGGCGTCTTTCGACAGCATCAGCGCGGTCGAGTCGAGGGCGGCCTGCATCGACGCCTTGACGGCGTTGGCGTGGCTGTAGTCGACGGCAAAGCCGACCGTGCCGACGATGGGCAAAGTGGCGAGCGCGAAGGTGATAGCGACATTGCCGGCGCTGGCGCCACGGAAGGCGCGCAAGCTGCGGGTCAGTTTCATCCAAACGGCATTCATGACGGTTCACCGATTACGGTTGAATTCGCCTGCCGTCATACGGGCATCAGTTAAATCGGCGGTATATGGAAACACGCCAAAACAGGGCCGCGCGCTAAGTCTCGCACCGCCGAATTCACGCTAATGCGCGGCCGGTCAAGCACTTGAATGGTAAACGACCTCTGGCCTTGATCGGGCGAATGCCGAATAGTTCTTATGCGACGCGGTTAACGATTGGTTGGTGCGTCCGCCGAAACGCTCGTGAATTACCTATTGTGCCACTCTCAGCTTGGTCAGGTTGGTGCCGATGGCCGTGAAGGCGCTCGAAATATCGCTCGCCCGGCTCAGGAGAAAGAATTTGTCGCCGTCGCTGGCGCAAGCCTTGAGCAAAGTCGAGGTCGGATCGCGCCCGGTATTGACCTGTAGCGTGTAGATCGTGATGCCCGAGGCCTTGATGTTGGCGCAGGTGCCGTTGCCGCGTGAATCGTGCATCCGGTTGTCGACCTGGCTCTGGCTGGTCGACCAGCGGTTTTCCGTATTCATGCCGTCCGACAGCAGAATGATGATCTGCTGGTACTTGTAATTGGAGTCCATGGCCGGAGCGGTCAACGGGCCGCCACCGACCAAGGATTGCCAGCCCCAGACCAGCCCGATCGGCTGGTTGGTGTTGCCGACAGGCTGCATGGAATCCACGAGATCGCCCATGCGTGACCAGTTGTAGCTCAGGCCCATCATCGCCACCGGGCAGTCGCTGAATTGCTCGGCTGGGAACAAGGTCGAGGCCTGGTTGCCCGGCAGGTCGGCGTCGCTCGCTCTGGGCGCGGTCGCTTTCTGATCGTAGTCCTGGTCGCGGTCGGTGACGCAGCCGTTCCAGCGGTTATGGTTCAGCAGCACCCATTCCTGCGTGCTGGTGCAGCGGCTGCGGCCCCGGCGTGAGTGGCCGCCACTGTTGCTGCAATTGCTGGTGGTGTGCCAGGAGCCGTTGTCGTCTTCCCAATCGCTCCAATCGATCCAGTTGGCGTTGTAATATGCGTCGCCCACGTTGACGTCCTTGTTAAAGGGAATGATCGAGACGTAGACATCGCCGTTGTTGGAGGCCGCGCCTTTGAGGGTCGTTAGCAAATTCTTGGTCGCGGTCTTGAGCGCGCTCATTTTGCCGTCACTCGCCATCGAGCCGGTCACGTCCAGCACCAGCGCGACGCGCAGCCGTGACGATCCCCACTTCGTAACCGAGGTGCCGTCCACTGTGAGGGTGTCGTAGCCGATGATACCGAGAAATTTCGTCGGCACTTCGGCCGAGCCATCGACATTCACCGCCGAGCCGCCATCGGTGGTGTAGCTCGCGTTGATGGTGATGTCGGTCGCTTCGGGCCGCGTGAACAGCGCGAGGAAGTACTTGCGCGCGTCGGACCGCAACTCGTCGTGGCTGAGCGTCGAGGCGTCCTTGGCCAGCATCAGGGCGGTCGAATCGAGCGCGGCCTGCATCGCCACCTTGACCGCGTTGGCATGGCTGTAATCGACCGAGGTGCCGACAAATCCGATGATCGGCAAGGTAGCGAAGGCAAAGGTGATCGCGACATTGCCGCGCTCGGCCAATCGGAAGCGCGCGAAGGCGCGGAAAATTTTCGAGCAAATGGATTTCAACGCCACTGAACGCACCGGTGTTGCGGATTTGGATTGGCGCTCAGGCTAAGCGAGTGAAGTAAACGCGATGTAAAACTGATTCCAGAATGGCACAGATGCGGGCGCGGAATTTCGAGCTACCGTCCACGATGACTAACGCAAAGTAAATGAAAATGAATATGTGAAAACGCCGGCGGTCGCGCATGCGCGCGGACGTCGGTGAATTCGCAATTGACCTAGAGACGGATCGCCGGGCCGTTACATCGACAGCCGCAGGTTCGACAGCGCGGTGCCGATCTGGCTGAAGGTGGTGACGATCTGGTTCGACGTCGTCAGCAGAAAGAACTTGCTCGAGTCGCTCGCGCAGTTCTTCAGCAGCGTCGAGGTCGGATCGTTGCCGGTGTTCACCTGCACGGTATAGAGCGTGATGCCAGCCGCCTTGATGTTGTCGCATGTCTTCTGCTGGCGTGCGTCGATCGACGAGGCGTTGGTGTACCAGCGGTCTTCGGTGTTGAGACCATCGGTCAGAAGAATAATGACCTGCTTGTATTGAAAGTTCGGATCCGTCGGAGGCACGGTGAACGGCGCAGCGGTCAGCGACTGCCAGCCCACCTGCAAGCCGATGGCCTGATTGGTATTGCCGACCGGCTGCATGTCGTTGACCTTGGACGACAGTGAGGTCCAATTGTTGGTCAGGCCGAGCAATTGAGCGGGGCAGGAGTCGTATTGCTCGGCCGGGTACAGCGTGTTGCCGGTCGTGGGCGCGTCGTTGGTGGTGTCGAAGTTCTGGGTGCGGTCGGTAAGACAGCCGTTCCAGGTGTTGTGGTTGTTGGGCGTCCAGGTCTTTCGATGCGATGTACAGGTGCTTTGGGTCGTGTAGCTGTTGCTGCTGCACCTGCCATTTTCGGTATTCCAATCGGTCCAATCGATCCAGGATTGACCGTAATTGATCGAGCCGATGTTCACGTCCTTGTTGAACGGGATAATCGAGACATAGACATCGGCCGTATTAACCGCCGCGCTCTGGAGCTGATCGAGCAGATTTTGCGACGCCGTCTTGAGTGCCGTCATTTTCCCGTCGCTCGACATTGAGCCGGTGTTGTCCAGCACCAGCGCGACGCGCAGCCTTGTATTGCCCCAGGTCGACTCGGACTTTCCGCTAATGGTGAGCTGGCTGAAGCCGATCACGCCGAGAAAATTGGTGTCGATGGTGGCGCTGCCCGATAGATGGACCTTTGAGCCGCCATCCGAGGTATAGGTGGCCGTGACGGCGACGTTCTTGGCTTCCGGCCGGTTGAACAGCGCGTTGAATGTAGCGGTCGCCGTGCTCTGCAGATCTGCGCCCGACTGGGTCGCAGCTCCGCGGGCGAGCATCAAGGCGGTCGAATCAAGCGAAGTTTGGAAGGCGGCGCGGGCGGCGTTGGCCCGCGAGTAATCGACTGCGACGCCGATCGAGCCCATCAGCGGCAGGGCGGTCAGAGCCATCATTGGGGCGATGCCACCCCGGCAATCTTTGAAAAAACGGGCGAACATGGTGTGCGTACCCAGCCTCTGTGGAACCGGCGGAAACCTGTTCCATTATCCCGGCTGGAAGTTGAAATATCGTGAGAAGTGCAGGTCAAATATGGGGAAAAACCGCCACAAATTGTGCCTAATCCGCTTGTGAAGCGGTAACCAATGTCTATCTCACCGGTGGCCGGAACCGCGTAAATTGGTCGGGCCGTGGGGAAGCTGCCTCATAATGCAACAACCTGCCCTGCCAGGGCCAAGATCGCGACCTGAATCGAGGCGCGGCGGCCCGATACCCATCTGACGAAATGTTGGCTTGGAATGGCGGGGCCGGGGTCTTTATGATGCGCGGGAATTCGTTTCGAACACTGGCTCAATTATGACGCGAAAGACGACAATCATCCCGGATGCCAGTGCGCCGCACACCGCCGGCGGCCGCGCTACGGAGCCGCGCATCTTATTTGGCCGCGGCTTGGCGCCGCGGATGGCCGACGACGACCGCAAGCGCAAGAACGGCAACGGTGAACCGGGCGGGCCGAACACCGCCGTCATCACCAAGACCAAGCCGCAAACCAAGCGGCCGAATTTATACCGAGTTCTGATTCTCAATGACGACTACACGCCGATGGAGTTCGTCGTGCATGTGCTGGAACGGTTTTTCGGCAAGGATCACGAAGCCGCGACCCGCATTATGTTGCATGTGCATCACCATGGCATGGGCGACTGCGGTATCTATACTTATGAGGTGGCCGAGACCAAAGTGACGCAGGTGATGGACTTTGCCAGAAAACATCAGCATCCTTTGCAATGCGTGATGGAAAAAAAGTGAGATTCGGGGAACGCTCGATACAAATGGGAATGGAACTCTGATGCCGACTTTCTCGCGCAGCCTCGAACAGTCGCTCCATAGGGCGCTCGCCCTCGCCAATGAGCGGCATCATGAATATGCGACGCTGGAGCATCTGCTGCTGGCGATGATCGACGACCAGGATGCGTCCGCCGTGATGCGCGCCTGTAATGTCGACCTCGACAAGTTGAAGCGCAGCCTGGTCGCTTATCTTGAGTCCGAACTGGAAAATCTGATCACCGACGGCGCGGAAGATTCCAAACCCACGGCCGGCTTCCAGCGCGTCATCCAGCGCGCGGTCATTCATGTGCAGTCGTCGGGCCGCGAGGAGGTCACCGGCGCCAATGTGCTGGTCGCGATCTTTGCGGAACGCGAGAGCCACGCCGCCTATTTCCTGCAAGAGCAGGACATGACTCGCTACGACGCGGTCAATTATATCAGCCACGGCATCGCCAAGCGTCCGGGCCTGACTGAGCCGCGCCCGGTGCGCGGCGCCGAGGAAGAGACCGACGCCAAAGGCGGCGGCGACGAGCCCAAGAAGAAGGGCGACGCGCTCGAGGCCTATTGCGTCAACCTCAACAAGAAAGCCAAAGAGGGCAAGATCGATCCGTTGATCGGGCGCGATTCAGAAATCAGCCGCACGATCCAGGTGCTCTGCCGCCGGCAGAAGAACAATCCGCTCTTCGTCGGCGAAGCCGGCGTCGGCAAGACCGCGATCGCGGAGGGCCTCGCGCGCCGCATCATCCATGGCGAAGTGCCGGAAGTGCTGAAAGGTGCGACCGTTTTCGCGCTCGACATGGGCACGCTCTTGGCCGGCACGCGCTACCGCGGCGACTTCGAGGAGCGTCTCAAGCAGGTGATCAAGGAGATCGAGGCCTATCCGGGCGCGATCATGTTCATCGACGAGATCCACACCGTGATCGGGGCCGGCGCCACTTCCGGCGGCGCGATGGATGCGTCGAACCTGTTGAAGCCGGCGCTTGCCGGCGGCACTATTCGCTGCATCGGCTCGACCACTTACAAGGAATACCGCCAGTATTTCGAAAAGGATCGCGCGCTGGTGCGGAGATTCCAGAAAATCGACGTCAACGAACCGTCGGTTCCAGACGCGATTGAAATTCTCAAAGGTCTGAAGCCTTACTTCGAGGAATATCACAAGCTCAAATACACCAACGAGGCCATCAAAGCGGCGGTCGAACTCTCGTCGCGCTACATTCACGACCGCAAGCTGCCGGACAAGGCGATCGACGTGATCGACGAGTCGGGCGCGGCGCAGATGCTGCTGCCGGAAGGCCGGCGCAAGAAGACGATCGGCATCAAGGAAATCGAAACCACCATCGCGACCATGGCGCGCATCCCGCCTAAGACGGTTTCCAAAGACGATGCCGAGGTGCTCCAGCATCTCGAGAACACGCTCAAGACCGTAGTCTACGGCCAGGACAAGGCGATCATCGCGCTGTCGGCTTCGATCAAGCTCGCGCGCGCTGGCTTGCGCGAACCGGAAAAGCCGATCGGCTGTTATCTGTTCTCCGGGCCGACCGGCGTCGGCAAGACCGAAGTCGCCAAGCAACTCGCTTTGTCGCTCGGCGTCGAACTCATTCGCTTCGATATGTCAGAGTACATGGAGCGCCACACCATCTCGCGGCTGATCGGCGCGCCGCCGGGCTATGTCGGCTTCGACCAGGGCGGCTTGCTCACCGACGGAGTCGATCAGCATCCGCATTGCGTGCTGCTGCTCGACGAAATCGAGAAGGCGCATCCGGACCTGTTCAACGTGCTGCTGCAGGTGATGGATCACGGCAAGCTCACCGACCATAATGGCAAGCAGGTCGACTTCCGCAACGTCATCCTGATCATGACCACCAATGCCGGCGCCGCCGACATGGCGCGCGAGGCCTACGGCTTCACCCGTACCAAACGGGAAGGCGACGACACCGAGGCGATCAGCAAGATGTTCGCGCCGGAGTTCCGCAATCGGCTCGATGCCACCATCACCTTCGGCCATCTGCCGCAGGATGTGATCGCCAAGGTGGTCGAAAAGTTCGTGCTCCAGCTCGAAGCGCAACTTGGCGACCGCAACGTCACCATCGAATTATCGGAAGAGGCTTCGCGCTGGCTGATCGCCAATGGCTACGACGAGTTGATGGGCGCACGCCCGATGGCGCGTGTGATTCAGGAGCACATCAAGAAGCCGCTCGCCGACGAGGTGCTGTTCGGACACCTGAAAGCTGGCGGCCATGTGCGCGTCATCGTCGACAAGGACGAGGCCGGCCGCGACAAGCTCGGTTTCGAATTCCTCGACGGGCCGGTCACGCCGAAGCCGGAGAAGCTGCCGGTGCCGCGCGCGAAGGCCAAACGGCGCGCCTCGCCGCGGCCGAAATCGCCGAAGCCGAAAGGCGACGGGGGCAATGGCGTCGGCAAGCGCTCGTCGGTGCCGAAGGTGCCACTTATCAAGGCCTAACGCGGCGTTCGACAACAGCGAAATACAAAGGCTGGGCCGCGACGCCCGGCCTTTTCATTTAGTATCGGCATTTGCAGGCGCCGCATGCGCTTGCGGGGGCGATGGCGGTTGCGGTGCGCCCGGCGCTATGGGACATGAAACCGCCCATGTCCCAGCCATTCTCGACGCCCCCGCCAGAATCGTTTGTACGGACCTTTCCGTCCGCGCCCTCCGCGTTTTTCCACGGCATCCTCGGCGCGTTGTCGTCGATGTTTTTTCTGGTCATCGGCGGCACCTACATCGGAATGGGCGCGCTCGCCCATGATTTCAATCTCGGCGCCTGGTGGCTGGCGGTCTCGACCGTCCTGGTATGGGCAGGCCCCGCCCAAGTTATCTTGATTTCGGCGCTCGGTACCGGCGCGGCGCCGATTGAGGTGGCCGTGGCGGTGGCGATGAGCGGCATCAGGCTGTTTCCGATGGTGGTGGCGCTGATGCCGGTGTTGCGCCGGCCGAACATGCGCTTGCGCGATATGATCCTGCCGACGCATTTCACCTCGGTGAGCATGTGGGTGGAATCGATGCGACTGTTGCCTTCGATGCCGCGCGAATCCCGTGTAGCGTTTTCGAATGGCCTGTCGGTCGGCTTCATGGGGACGGCGACGATTGGCGGCTTTATCGGTTACTATCTCGCCGGCGGACTGCCGCCGTTATTCGCCGCCGCGCTATTGTTCATCACGCCGCTTTCTTTTCTGATTTCGACCGCGCGCAATGCTCGCATGTTCATGGATAAGTTGGCCTTGGTGATCGGGCTCGTCCTTGGCAGCCTGCTCACCGCCATGCAGGTCGAACTGGACTTGCTGTGGACCGGCATCGGCGGCGGTACGCTTGCTTATCTCATTCACCGCCTGCGCGAAGCCCGAGCGGAGCCGCAAGTATGAGTGCGGCGACGAACGCGCTGTGGCCCTATCTGCTGCTGGTTCTGCTCGGCTTCCTGCCGAACGAGATCTGGCGGATAGTCGGACTGGTGCTGGTGCGCGGGCTGAACGAAGACTCGCAAGTCGTGCTCTGGTCGCGCGCGGTGGCAACTGCGATTCTGGCCGGAGTCGTCGCCAAGCTGATCCTGTTTTCGACCGGTTCGCTCGCCGCGATCCCGTTGAGCGTGCGGGTGGCCGCGGCGGCAATCGGATTTCTGGTATTTCTGGTGGCCAGACGCTCGGCCTTCGCCGGCGTCGCCGCCGGCGAGGCAGCGTTGTTGATCGGCGGTTATTTTTTCGCCAACTAAGCGAGCGCCGCGGACATCTTTTTCGCCACCTCGGCCAGCACGTCCGGCTTTTCCTTTTCGGCCGCCGGCGGTTTCATCGCCACGCCGGTCTTGCGCGGAATGACGTGCACATGCAGGTGAAACACCACCTGGCCGCCGGGCCCTTCGTTAAATTGCTGCACTGTGACGCCGTCGGCGCCGAGCGCGCTCATCGCCGCCTTGGCGACCTTCTGCGCCACCTTGGCGACATGGGCGAGGTCCTCTGGTTCAACGTCGAGCAAATTGCGCGCCGCAGCCTTCGGCAGCACCAGCGTATGCCCTGGCGCGCGCGGCATAATGTCGAGAAAGGCGAGCGCCTTGCCGTCTTCGTAGATCTTGTAGCAGGGCAGCTCGCCGCGCAGGATCTTGGCGAAGATGTTATTTGCGTCGTAGCTCGGCATGGTCGTTTCCCGGCTCGTTAAGAATCCTACTCTTGCTCGACTAAATCCTTGCGGAAAGGCGCCGCCGCCGCAAGCTCTTCGGAAGCCGCCTGTACATAAGCCCGCTCGCGCGCCAGATATTCCGCGATTGCGCGGCGAAGGCCCGGATTGGCGATGAAATGGGCGGAGTAGGTGGTGTGCGGCAGGTAGCCGCGCGCGAGCTTATGCTCTCCCTGCGCGCCGGCTTCGACCCATTTCAGCTTATGCATAATCGCGTAATCGATCGCCTGATAATAGCAGAGCTCGAAATGCAGGAACGGATGATGCTCGAGCGCACCCCAGTTGCGGCCATAGATTGTATCCGAACCCAGAAAATTGATCGCCCCGGCGATCCAGCGGCCGGCGCGCTTGGCCATCACCAGCAGAATGCGGTCGCGCATCTTCTCGCCAACGATGGAAAAGAACTCGCGCGTCAGATAAGGACGGCCCCATTTGCGCGAGCCGGTGTCCATGTAGAAACCAAAAAATGCGTCCCACACGTCCTCGGTCAGATCGGCGCCGGTCAGGCGGTGCACCTCGATGCCGGGCGCCAGGGCCTCCTTGCGTTCGCGCTTGATTGCCTTGCGCTTGCGCGAAGCGAGCGCGCCGAGGAAATCCTCGAAGGTGTTGTAAGCTAAATTTTCCCAATGAAATTGCTGGTCGGTGCGTTGGAGAAAGCCGCGCTGGCCGAGCGCACTCCATTCGCGCTCGGTCAGGAAGGTGACATGCGCGGACGACAATTCACTCGCCGTGGTGATCTCGGCCAGCGCCTCGGCGAGCGCGCCGCGCACCTGTTGCGCCAAGGGGCCGGGGCGGGCAAGCAGCCGCGGCCCTGTGACCGGCGTAAAGGGCACCGCGACCTGTAGCTTGGGGTAGTAGTCGCCGCCGGCGTGTTCGAAGGCCTCGGCCCAGCCCTGGTCGAAGACGTATTCGCCGCGCGAGTGGTTTTTCACGTAGCAGGGCGCCGCCCCCATTAGTTCGCCATCGGCGGCCTCGGCGATCAAGTGGCGCGGCTGCCAGCCGGTCCGGCCGCCGACCGAAAGAGACTGTTCAAGGGATGCTAGAAAATCATGAGAAACGAATGGGTTGCTGAGGAGTCCTCGTGTTGGTAAGTCTGGGGATAACTTATCCTCAGGTATCACTTTAACAGACTCGGCCATGCTCGTATCTGGGCTCTGGCCGGCGCAGGCGTCCCAGACCGCCGCCGGAATATCCGCCAGCGACGGCGCGATGCGGATGCGAAATTCGGCGTCTTTCATCGGGTCTGTTTCGGGCCTGCCATGGCGGTGGCTGCCATATTGGGCACAAAATGGACCGAAGTTATGGCCTACAAGTCGCGAGACAGCTAGCCCTCCGGCGCGGGCGTCAGCGGCACGAAATGGCGTCGTAGCCGGTCGGGCTGCCATCGGAGGTGTATTGGGTGACGGGCGTGCAGTTAGGCGGGATGCGCTGGCAGCCGAGGAAAGTGCAGGCAATCTGGCGGGTGTCTTCCCGCCGGGCGACGCGCTTTACCGGGTGTTTCTTTTTCACGGCTGTCTTATCGATGGCCTTGTGGGTTGCTGCCGCGCTTTGGCTCTGTGCGGAAGCCGGAACTACGGATGTAGCGGTCGCAAGTGCGGCGAACAAGGTAACAACGAGCAGGCCTGATTTCATGACGGGTCTCCGGGATAGGGTGAGTATATCTGAGTGAATTAACGCTGGCGCAGCCGCTTTCCTTCGTTCAAAGGGTCGGCCGGCGTGCTTACTGCGTTCAACTCTTCTTGAAGGACGAATTAGGCCGCCAGCTTTCGAAAATTATCTGGTCAGCATAGCGCGCAGCGATTTCGCGCTCAGCCTCATTGCGCACCGTCCATGTCAAAAGACGTAGCCCGAACAGATTGCGCGCGATCAGCGGCACCACAGCCGGCAGATCTTTGACAGAATAAGCGATGAAGTTCGGCCGCGTGCGCGGCGCGTGCAGGAGAAAGGCTAGTTTAAATTTGGCTGAACCCGGCAGCGCATCCCATTCGTGACCGGCGTAATGGCGCTCGGCCACGATCCCGCGCGGCAGCGTCGGCGCAAAGTGTCGCGCCGTTTCGATTGGCGCCGGATCGAATGACATCACCGCCGCCGGGCCCTTATATTTCGTGAGCACCTCGGCTGCGCGCCTGGCCAGCCGCAGGTCGCCATCGAAACGGCTTTTGATTTCGATCACCAGCGGCGCGCGGCCGGCGACCAATTCGCATAGTTCCGTAAGCCTGAGAATACGGTCGCCGCCGGATTTGAACCGCACCGCCTGGATCGCGCTGGCGGTCATATTCGCGAGACGGCCTTCACCCTCTGTCAGACGCCCGAGCGCATCGTCGTGATGCACCATGGCTTCGCCGTCGGCGCTGATCTGGATGTCGGTCTCGATGGCATAGCCGCCTGCAATCGCCGCCGAAAAGGCCGTCGCGGTATTCTCAATTGCGCCCGCGGCCGGGTCAGGCCCAAAGCCGTGCAGGCCGCGGTGGGCGATCGGTCGCGCGGTGAGCCAGTCGAGCTTTGCCATAAGGGTCCCGCCCAATTTCGGGCGGCAGATTAGGCGACTTCGAACATGCCTTCCACTTCAACCGCCGCATCCGCCGGCAGCGCCGAGACGCCGACGGTCGAGCGGGCATGGCGGCCTATGTCGCCGAACACCTCCACCATCAGGTTGGAGGCGCCGTTCATGACCTTGGGTCCGTCGGTATAGCCGGGCGCCGAATTGATAAAGCCGCCGAGCCGCACCACCCGTGTCACGTTGTCGAGGTCGCCGATGGCAGCCTTAAGCTGCGCCAGCAGGTTAACCGCGCAGGCGCGCGCAGCGGCCTGTCCGTCTTCGAGCGAGACGCCGCCGCCAAGCTGGCCTTTGGCCGCCAGCTTGCCGTCTTCGCCGAAACAAAGCTGGCCGGACACCACGACGATATTGCCGGTGCGGACAAAGGCGACATAATTGGCAATCGGGGCCGCCGGGGTCGGCAGGGTGATGCCAAGGTTAATAATCGCCTTTTCGACCATTCCGGCCATGATACCGCTCCGATTCCACGTAAGGATTTTGCTTGTGAATAATATGCCGCGGTTGTTTGACCGATCGGGCGTTTATGCGCAAGGACGGGCGGGCGTCGCTTCTCGGCAACCTTACCGGCCACGTTCCCGCCGTACTCGCGCCGCTAGCTTGCGTGGAGTTTTCCCTTCGGGAAGCGAAGTTTGCCCTGGAGCGCCTGCATGACCGGAATGACCAGCGCCCGAGGCTTCGCTCTGCCGGCATTCGCCGCGGCCCTGGCGCTCGCCTTTGCGGCGACCGCCGCGCATGATCCGGCCAAAGCCGCGCCCGCGGCGGCGCCCGCGCTGAAAACGGAAAAGGTGTATCTGGCGCCGCACCGGGCGGTCTACGATCTCAAACTTGCCAAATCGAGCGGCAGCCGCGGCATCATGGCCGTGCGCGGCCGCATCCTGTACGACTTTTCCGGCAATGCCTGCGATGGCTATGAATTGCAGTTCCGCCAAGTGTCCGAACTCGAATCGGCCGAGGGCAAGCCCGCCTTGAGTGACGTACGCTCCACCACCTGGGAGGACAGCGACGCCAAGAACTTCCGCTTCAATTCGGAAAACCTGACCGACGACAAACAGACCGAAGCGGTGGACGGCACTGCCGAGCGCACCGCCTCGGCGGTCGCCGTCGATCTCACCAAGCCGGCGACGAAGAAATTCACCGTTCCGGTCGAAGCCGTTTTCCCGACCGAGCACATGCGGCGCATTGTCGAAGCCGCGCGTGCCGGCAAGACCATCTTGGATTTTCCGGTCTATGACGGCTCCGAAACCGGCGAGAAGCTCTACAACACGCTGACTGTCATCGGACGGAAAATCGATTCCGAGCAGAAGCCGGTGGAAGATGCCGGCGCGAAGATTCCGGAACTCGCCAAGATGCCGCGCTGGCCGGTGACTATCAGCTATTTCGAGAAGCGCGAGCCGCAAGCCGAAAACACCAGCGAACAAACGCCAGTCTATGCCATCAGCTTCGAACTTTATGAAAACGGCATCTCGCGCGCGCTCATCCTCGACTACAACGACTTCGCCATTTCCGGCGAGCTGACGTCGCTGGATATGAAAAAAGAAAAGCCGTGCAAGTAGCGCTTAGCCTTCCTCGTCCAGCGCCAATCCTTTCACGACCGCGTCCTTGCCGAATTTCGAGCGCAGCTTGTCGATCGCGTGTTCGGCCTGCGCGCCACGCCGGTCGATCAGATCGGAGAGATCATCGCCCGTTGCATCTTCGAGTTGGCTCACGCCAATGCCGATGAGGCGAAACCGCGCGCTGCCGACCTCGTGGCGCAACAGATCGCGCCCGGCGGCGAAAATGCGCGCGGTCAGTTGCGTCGGCGCGCCGAGCGAACGCGCCCGCGTGCGCAATTTGAAATCGGCGCTCTTGAGTTTGAGTGTGACGGCCGAACCGGCCAACTGGCTCTTTTTCAAACGCCCCGACACTTTCTCCGTCAATTCCCACAGATGCTGCTCAAGCGGGCGCAATTCGCCGATATCGGTGTTGAAGGTGGTTTCCGCCGACACGCTCTTGGTCTCGCGCACCGGATCGACACGGCGCGTATCGAGCCCGTGCGCCAGCCGCGATAGCCGCAATCCGTCCTCGCCATAACGGCGCATCAATTCATTGCGGTCGGCACGTTGTAGATCGGCGATCAGGCGATAGCCGTCGGACGCCAGTTTGGCGGCGCTGACCGCGCCGACTCCATAGATAAAGCCGACCGGTTTCGGCGCCAGAAAAGCGGCCGCTTCCGATTGGCCGAGCACGGCAAAGCCGCGCGGCTTGTCCATGTCGGAAGCGATCTTGGCGAGAAATTTGTTGGCCGACAGGCCGATCGAGATCGTAATGCCGAGGTCTTGCTCTATCTGACACGCGAAACGCGCCAAAACGCGCGCAGCGCTCATGCCATGCAGGCGTTCTGTGCCGGTGAGGTCGAGGAAGGCCTCGTCGATCGACAGCGGTTCGACCTGCGGCGTCAGCGCCAGCATCATTTTGCGCACCTCGCGCCCGACGCCGACATATTTCGTCATGTTCGGTTTGACCACGGCGGCTTGCGGGCAGCGTCGCAGCGCCTCGAACATCGGCATGGCCGAGCGTACGCCGTAGGTGCGCGCGACATAACAGCAGGTGGCCACCACGCCGCGCTTGCCGCCGCCGACGATCACCGGCCGGTCGGCGAGCACTGGGTCGTCGCGCTTTTCAATCGTGGCGTAGAAGGCGTCGCAGTCGACATGACCGATGGTCAGGTTTTCGAGCTCCGCATGGCGGGCGAGTCTCGGCGAGCCGCAGGCCGGGCAGCGCAAAGATCGGCCTTTGGCGGTCTCCGCGGCATCGGTCAGGCAATCGCGGCAGAACGCGCTCACGGCACGTCGCGCTCCCATGGGTTGCCGCCCATCGCCTCGTGCGCGCGGGCAATGTCGCCTTGCCCGCAGGACACCAAGGCCGTGAACTCGGCCGCCAATTGCTCGTCGGAGGCGATATAGGCCAGCACCCCGGCCAGGAAGCCCGGTTCGCCGCTGGCAGCACGAATCCGGTCGGGGCCAATGCCGGTCACGGTTAAGAAACGCCCGAGCCGTTCGGGATCCTCGCCCAGATAGGTAAGAGCTTGAATTGCCAGCCCTTCTGCCGATTCCCGAGCCATTCCAGTGCGCGATTTCATGGCCGCATATTTGCCTTTCCGTAACAAATCGCCACTACGGTAATCCATCTTGCCTGAGCGCGCGCGGCCTGGCGACGGCGCGCCGGCGTTAATTCGGGGCTCTTTGGGGACAAGTGGGGCGGAAATGGCGAAGACCGTCCTGATCGTGGAGGACAACGAGCTCAACATGAAGCTCTTCCACGACCTTCTGGAAGCGCATGGCTACGACATCGTCGGCACCCGCAATGGCATCGAGGCGCTCGATCTGGCGCGTAAGCATCGCCCCGACTTGATCCTGATGGACATCCAGTTGCCGGAAGTCTCCGGCCTGGAAGTCACCAAATGGCTCAAGGACGATCCTGAATTAAAGGCGATCCCGGTGGTCGCCGTCACCGCCTTCGCCATGAAGGGCGACGAGGATCGCATCCGCGAAGGTGGTTGCGAAGCCTATCTGTCCAAGCCGATCTCGGTGGGAAAGTTCATCGAGACCATTCGTCATTTCCTCGGCCCCGCTTGATGGTGCAAGTTAAGGTGCAAGTATGACTGCGCGTGTTCTTGTTGTTGACGACGTCCCGGCCAATGTGAAGCTGCTGGAAGCGCGGCTTTCGGCCGAGTATTTCGACGTCGCCACCGCGCTCAGCGGCGCCGAGGCGCTGGCGCTCGCCGAACGCGCCGAATGCGACATCATCCTGCTCGACATCATGATGCCGGACATGGACGGCTTTGAGGTTTGCCGCAGGCTCAAGTCCAACCCGGCGACGCATCATATTCCGGTAGTGATGGTGACCGCGCTCGACCAGCCATCCGACCGCGTGCGCGGACTTGAAGCGGGCGCCGACGATTTTCTCACCAAGCCGGTCACCGACGTGGCGCTGATTTCGCGCGTGCGCTCGCTGGCGCGGCTGAAGATGGTGACCGACGAGCTGCGCATGCGCGCGCTCACCACCAAGGAAATCGGCATTCAGAATCCCGAGCGCGAGGCGGTCGCCGAGACCGGCCGCAACGGGCGCATTCTGATCGTGGACGACCGGCAGTCATCTTACGAGCGCATCGTGGCGACGCTGGCGAACGAGCATAGCGTCGACGTGCAGACCGATCCGAACGATGCGCTATTCCGGCTCGCCGAAAGCGATTACGAATTGGTGATCGTGTCGCTTGGCCTGAAGGATTTCGACGGCTTGCGGCTATGCAGCCAGATCCGCTCGCTCGAGCGCACGCGCAGTCTGCCGATTTTGGCGATTGCCGAGCCGGATAACAATCCACGGCTGGTGCGCGGGCTTGAGATCGGCGTCAACGATTATTTGATGCGCCCGATCGACAAGAACGAAATGCTCGCGCGGGTGCGCACCCAGATCAAGAAGAAGCGCTATACCGAGCGGCTGCGAGATAATGTACAGGCCTCGATCGAGATGGCGATAACCGACGCGCTCACCGGCCTTTATAACCGGCGCTATATGGAGACGCACCTGACCGCGTTGGTCGAGCAGGCGGCTGCGCGGGCCAAGCCGATCGCGGTGCTGATCCTCGACATCGATTTCTTCAAGGCGGTCAATGACGGCCACGGCCATGACGCCGGCGACGACGTGCTGCGCGAATTCTCCATTCGCATCCGCAAGTCGATCCGCAATATCGACCTGGCCTGCCGTTATGGCGGCGAGGAATTCGTCATCGTGATGCCGGAAACCGATATCGCGGTAGCGACCATGGTGGCCGAACGCATCCGCCGCCGCATCGCGACCGAGCCCTTCGCGATCCAGCAATCGACGAAAAGCCTGGAAGTGACCATCTCGATCGGTATAGCGGCGCTCAACGGCGCCGGCGACAATGCGGCGGCCATGCTCAAGCGCGCCGACACAGCGCTTTATCGCGCCAAGCGCGACGGCCGCAACCGCGTCGTTCAGGACGAGGCGGCGTAGCGCCGTTGGGCTGCGCTACGGGCGGATGACCGTCCAGCCTTGTTCGGCAAGCTCCATCAGGGTCACCACGCCGGCCGGCACCTTGGTCGCGTTCTCGACCAGCGGCGGCTCCTTGCCTTCCTTGCGGGTCATGGCGTCGAGCGTGTTTTCGCACGCCATGAAGGCGACGTTCGGCATGCCCTGCTTGAACGATTTCAAGCGGACGAGCACCGGCGACTTGTCCTGCCGCAACATGTTCAGCCCGGCATTAAAGGCGACGATCTGAATTTCGGCTTCGTCGCCCTTCTCGGAGTAATACTTTGAGACATTGGCGGCGACGTTGAGGACGGCGTTCATCTTGGCGGGATCGTTGTCGCTGATCTGCAGCGCCAGGCGATGGTGCTTTTCGGCGGCCTGCGCGCCGGAAAAGGCGAGCGGCAGCAGCAGGAGTGTGGCGAACAAAGCGCGGCGTTTCATCGACATAATTTTTTCCTTCCGGCGAGGGATTTGTTGCTCCTAGCGTATCAGGTCCGGCGCAGCCTGAATATTCCCCAAAAACGCGGATGCCCGGCGCAAGGCCGGGCAACAGGCGAAATCGATGCGTCGCGCAACCGAAGCTACTTGATCTTCGATTCCTTGTACTCGACGTGCTTCTTGGCGATCGGGTCGTACTTCTTTTTGACCAGCTTGTCGGTCTGCGTGCGCGAATTCTTCTTGGTCACATAGTAGTGGCCGGTATCGGCACTCGACACGAGCTTGATCTTGAGACTGACGGCTTTGGCCATTGCATTATCCTCGGAAACTTCAATTTCGGGGGCTTTTTGGGCTTGTGGCGGCGGACCCTAGCGCCGAAGCGCCAAATGTCAAGAAAAGCGAATTTAAGCCGGTTTCTTCGCGTTTTACAGCAATTCCCGGAAGAATTTATGGTCTTGCATGTAATAAAACGGCACCGGCAAATCGTGCGCCATGCCGGCTGCGACGCGGTTGCCGAGTTCCTCCAGCACCACGCCGGTGATGGTGGGCATATCGAGGCGGCTGGCTTCCTCGATGGGCACCCAGGTCAGTTCGATCAACTCCGAATCGGGGCCGACGACGCCTTCGATGGTGTCGGCAATCGCGGTGGCGTCGGCGGTAAAGAAGCGGGTATCGAAACGTTTCGGCCGTTTCGGCGGGGTGATGGCGCGCGCGATAAAGTGAATTTGCCCAAGGTCTGGATGCACCAAGCGCTTGGAGAACTCGGCCCAGATTTCGCCGGGCGAGGAAGGTGGCTCTTCGCGCTTGACGCCAAGGAGCAGCCCGGTTTCCTCCGCCATTTCGCGCACGGCGGCGAGCGCGAGCGAACGCGCGAATTCCGCGCTCGGTTGCGCGACGCGTTCGCATAATTTTGCTTGCGTGCCCGGATGCAATTCGCTGAGGGCGCTCATGGCGCGGTCGAGCGCCTCGATACGGCCGCCCGGAAAAACGAATTTGCCTGGCATGAATTTGTGGCTGTCATGACGGCGGCCGAGGAGCACTTTCGCCTTTTCGCCGGCGCGGTCGATCAGCATCAAGGTGGCGGCGTCGCGCGGCTCCGAATCCGGGAACGATTGGTTGCGTTCCGAATTGGTCATGCGCTGCGTCAATTCATGGCCGAGGTCGCTGGTCATCGGGCTTTCCGTTTTTCTTTTCGCTTCTTGTCTTTGCGTTTTTTCTCACCGAATTTCTTGAAGTCGCGCTGCGGCCCGCGCGGCGGATTGGGAATGTGGCTTTTCTTGTTGCCGCGCCCGCCACGGCCTTCCGATAAAAGCTCAAAACGCAGCGCGCCCGCAACCGGGGCTGCTTCGACCAGCTTTACGGTGACCGGATCGCCCAGCCTGAAACTTTCGCCTGACCGGCTGCCGACCATGGCGTGGCCGGCCTCGTCATGGCGGAAATATTCACTGCCGATGGTGCGCGCCGGGATGAAGCCATCGGCGCCGGTCTCGTTCAATTTCACGAAGAGGCCCGCGCGGTGCACGCCGGCGACGCGGCCTTCGAAGGTCGCGCCGATTCGATCGGCGAGGAAATGCGCAATCAGCCGGTCTTTTGTTTCGCGCTCGGCCAACATGGCGCGCCGTTCGGTGGCGGATATTTCCGCGCCAATTTCGCCCAGTTCCGGCACGCCGAAATTTTCCGGCAGCCCGTCGTCGCCGAGCTTGAGCGCACGGATCAGGCCGCGATGCACGATGAGATCGGCATAGCGGCGAATGGGCGAGGTGAAGTGCGCGTAACGGCGCAAGTTGAGCCCGAAGTGACCGTAATTCTCGGCGGCGTATTCGGCCTGCGCCTGCGAGCGCAGCACGACATCGTTGAGAAGCTGCTCACGCTCGGTGTTTTTCACCTGCGCCAGGATGCGGTTGAAGGTGGCGGGCCGCAGCGCGCCGGCCTTGGCAATCGGAATCTGGAGCGACGCCAGGAATTCGCGCAGCGCGTTGATCTTCTCGATGCTGGGTTCATCGTGCACGCGATAGACCAGCGGCACGCGCGCCTTTTCCAGGGTCTCGGCGGCCGCGACATTGGCCAGGATCATGAATTCTTCGATCAGCTTGTTGGCATCCTGGCGCTCGGGCACGATGACGCGATCGACCGTGCCGTCGCCCTTGAGCAGGATTTTGCGTTCCGGGATATCGAGATCGAGCGGCTGGCGTTCCTCGCGCGCGAGCTTGAGCGCCTCGTAGGCCGCGTATAGCGGCTTTAGGATGGGATCGAGCAAGGGACCGGTGGTATCGTCGGTGCGGCCGTCGATGGCCGCTTGCGCCTGCTCATAGGCGAGCTTTGCCGCCGAGCGCATTATGATGCGGTGAAATGTATGCGAGCGCTTGTGCCCGCCGGCGTCGATGATCATGCGCACGGCAAGCGCGGCGCGGTCTTCGTGCGGGCGCAGCGAGCATAGATCGTTGGAAATTCGCTCGGGCAGCATCGGCACGACCCGGTCGGGGAAATAGACCGAATTGCCGCGCACCAACGCTTCGCGATCGAGCGCCGAGCCGGGCGTCACGTAATGCGCGACATCGGCGATGGCGACGGTGAGGATGAAGCCGCCCTTGTTGCCATTGTCCTGGTCCGGTTCGGCGTAAACGGCGTCGTCGTGGTCCTTGGCGTCGGGTGGATCGATGGTGATGAGCGGCAATTTGCGCCAGTCCTCGCGGCCCTTCATGGTGGCGGGCCGGGTGGCTTCCGCTTCATTGAGCGTCTCGCGCCGGAATACGTCCGGAATGGAGTGGGCGTGAATGGCGATCAGGCTCACGGCTTTTTCGCTCGCCATCGAGCCGAGCCGTTCGACCACGCGTCCGTTCGGCGGGCCGAAGCGCGACACGCGCTGCGTTTCGACCGCGACCAGATCGCCATCCTGCGCGTCGCCGGCGGCGCCTTGCGGAATGGTCAGCTCGCGCCCGAGCATTTTCTTGTCGACCGGCTCCAGCCGTCCGCCGCCCTTCGGATTGGCGCGAAAGATGCCGAGCACGCGATGTTTAGGCCGGTCGATGATCTTGATGACGCGGCCGCGATGGCGGATGCCGCCATCCTCGTCGGTTTCCTCGATGTGCAGCAGCACCTTGTCGCCGAGGCCGGCGGTCTCCGTCGGCTTCTGCTTGCGCGGGCTGTGGATGCGGATCCTGGGCGCCGCGCCATGCGCTTCCTCGTCCCATTCGTCGGGGATGGCAATGAGGTCGCCGTCGCGGTCGCGCGCGGTGATGTCGGCGAGTAGGGTCGCGGGCAGCGCGCCCGGCTGATGCAGCTTCTTGCCTTTGCGGCCTTGGCGGGCCACCGCGCCTTCGTCGGCCATGTCGCGCAATAGGTGCTTCAATTCGGCGCGCATGGCGTTTTTCAGACCGAAGGCGCGGGCGATTTCGCGGGTGCCGACTTTGCCGGGCGAGGCGGCGATGAAGACGAGGATGTCGTCTTTGGAAGGGAGGGTATTGGTCTTCTTAGAAAGTTTGATCAAATGGTTCAGTCCTGCGCCAAAACGGCGCTAATGATTGTCAATGTAATGATTGGAATTGGCCTTCGCCAGCGCGGCTCCGGCGGATGCCGCGAGCAGCGCATGCTAACAGGCAGGCCGGTCACGGGCCTTACTCGGCTGCCGTGACCTTCGGCGGCGCGGCCTTTTTCGGCTTGGCGGCGGAGGTCTTTTTGGCCTTGGCCGGCTTTTTGCGCGCTGCCGGCTTGACGGCCGGCGTTGTGCCAGCCTCGTCGCCGATTTCCGGCGTGTCATCGACGGCCTTCGCCTTTGACGTTTTGGGCGCGGCGGCTTTCTTTGGCAAGACTTTCTTGGGCGCGGCTTTTTTCTTAGCTCGCGGCGAATTGCCGAGGGCGGCGGCGCGCGCGTCGAGCAGCACGATTGCTTCGTCGAGCGTCACGGTTTCGGGCGTCTTGTCGGAGGGCAATGTGGCGTTGACGCCGTTATTGCTGACGTAAGGCCCGAAGCGGCCGTTCTTGACGACGATGTCGCCGCCCTTGTCCGGATGCTCGCCCAGCTTCTTGCCGGGAGCCGGACCGAAGCGGCGGCCTTTTTTCGGATTGGCGATCTTATCGGCGATCAGATGCATCGCGCGGTTAAGCCCCACCGTTAAAACGTCGTCGCCGTCTTCCAGGCTCGCGTAAATCTTTCCGTGCTTGACGTAAGGCCCGAAGCGGCCGACGCTGGCCAAAATCGGCTCGCCATCCTCCGGCGAAATGCCGACCTCGCGCGGCAGCGACAACAGCGCCAGCGCCTTTTCGAGATCAATCTGATCGGGCTCGACGCCCTTCGGCAGGCTGGCGCGTTTCGGCTTCACCGGCTCGGGGGCGTCGGGATCTTTCTTCTGACCCTTTTTCAGCTTCGGCGCTTTGATCTCTTCGCCGAGCTGCAAATAGGTGCCGAAGCGGCCGCCGCGCAGCGTCACATCCATGCCGCTCACCGGATCGGTGCCGAGCACCTTGGTGGCCTGCGCGCCGGGGGCGCCCGGCGTCATCTGCCGGGTGTAGGTGCATTCTGGATAATTCGAGCAGCCAATGAAGGCGCCGAAGCGGCCGACCTTGAGCGAGAGCTGGCCATTGCCGCATTGCGGGCATTGCCGCACGGGTGCGCCGTCTTCGCGCGGAGGGAAAATATGCGGCTCGAGCAGATCGTTGAGTGCATCCAGGACCTGCGTGATGCGGATTTCCTTGATCTGATTGACCGCGCCGATGAAGTCGATCCAGAAATCCTCGAGAACCTTCTTCCAGTTCAGTTCATTATTGGAAACCTTGTCGAGTTGCTCTTCGAGCGAAGCGGTGAAATCATATTCGACATATTTCTGGAAGAAGCTCTCCAGGAAGCCGACCACGACGCGGCCTTTGTCTTCCGGATAGAGACGCTTCTTGTCGATGCGGACATAGCCGCGGTCCTGCAACACTTGCAGGATCGAGGCGTAAGTTGAGGGCCGGCCAATGCCGAGTTCCTCCATGCGCTTGACCAGCGCCGCTTCCGAAAAGCGCGGCGGCGGCTCGGTGAAATGCTGGCTTGCCTCGATTCCTTGCTTGTCGAGCTTTTCCCGCTCCGACATGGCAGGCAGGCGACGCGACTCCTCGTCGTCCGAGTTTTCGTCCTGCCCTTCCTGATAGAGCGTGAGAAAGCCGTCGAACTTCACCACCTGCCCGGTGGCGCGCAGTTCGATCTGACGCGCACCGTTTTTGGCGACGATGTCGACGGTGGTACGCTCAAGCTCGGCCGATTCCATCTGGCTCGCGACCGCGCGATTCCAGATCAGTTCGTACAGACGCGCCTGATCGCGGTCGACATATCTGGCAACCTCTTGCGGCGTACGGCTGGGGGAGGTCGGGCGCACCGCTTCGTGCGCTTCCTGCGCGTTTTTCGATTTGTTCTGATAGGTCCGCGGCGAACCGGGCACGTATTCCTTGCCGTAGTTCTTGCCGATCATGTTGCGAATGTCGGTAATCGCTTCCGGCGCGATATCGATGCCGTCGGTACGCATATAAGTAATGAGGCCGGTAGTCTCGCCGTCGATTTCGACGCCTTCGTAAAGACGCTGTGCCAGCCGCATGGCGATGGCCGGCGCAAAGCCGAGCTTGCGCGAGGCCTCCTGCTGCATGGTCGAGGTAGTAAAGGGCGGCGGCGGGTTGCGCCGCGCCGGCTTTGCCTCGACCGAAGCGATTGTATAGGTCGCGCCCTCAAGCGCCTGTTTGATGTCGTCGGCCTGGGCGCCGGTGCCGATATCGAGGCGCTGGAATTTCTGCCCGTCGGCGCCGGTGAGGCGCGCTTCAAATTCGTCGCCGCGTGGCGTCTTCAACTTGGCGACGATCGACCAGTATTCGCGCGGAATGAATTTCTCGATATCCAGTTCGCGGTCGCAGACGAGCCGTAAGGCCACCGACTGCACGCGGCCGGCCGAACGCGCGCCCGGCAATTTGCGCCAGAGCACCGGCGAGAGCGTAAAGCCGACCAGATAATCAAGCGCGCGGCGGGCGAGGTAGGCGTCAACCAGCGCGCCATCGATGGCGCGCGGATGCTTCATCGCCTCGGTCACAGACTGCTTGGTGATGGCGTTGAACACGACGCGCTCGACCTTCTGGTCCTTCAGCGCCTTCTTTTCATTGAGCGCTTCCAGCACATGCCAGGAGATCGCTTCGCCTTCACGGTCAGGGTCGGTTGCGAGAATGAGGGTGTCGGCGCCCTTGAGCGCGCGCGCGATATCATTGACGCGCTGCTGCGACTTCGGATCGATCTCCCATAGCATCTTGAAATCGGCGTCGGGATCGACCGATCCGTCCTTGGCCGGCAGGTCGCGAATGTGCCCAAACGAGGCCAATACCTCGTAGCCGGGTCCAAGATACTTGTTGATCGTTTTCGCCTTGGAAGGCGACTCGACAACGACAACTTTCATGAGAATCCAATGGGTTACGCGCCAGATTGAAGCCTGATCAGGCCGGAATCGGCGATCTTGATCGCCCGGAACATGGGGAAGGCTTCCGTTACTGTCAAATCTTGCCGCCAGCGTGGCGTTCCGGGGGACGATCTCGCTCGCTATATCTGGGACGTAGCGGGCGTCAATCCGCGTTACACTACGATACAACCAATAGATGTATTTTATAATTGATACTATTACAGAGATTATTATTGGACTTGTTCTTTTTCTTTGTATTTTTAGTTTTCATTGTATTTTTAGTTTTAGGCAAGCACGCGCCCGTGACGGACCCTTGCCCGGTACGGAATTAATAATGGTCGAGCAGACAGATGAACCCAATGGCCGCATAGCGGTAGCCGCCTATGTGGCCACCCTGTCGACCGACCTGGTCACGATGGCGCGTCGGACCGGGTTGGAAACCTTAGGCTGGCTACCTTCTTGAAATGGTGCGGCTCGAAGCCGAAAGCGTGACCCGTCATAACAGCGCCAACGGCCGACGCGCAGTAATTCCTCTCGCTGTCCAATAAAATTCGCTTATGACGATTGCTTATGGCGATTTCATGCCGAGCTTGTGCATGAACTCCACGGTCGGGTTTCCGTCCGGAATCATGCCATGTTTGGCCTGTTCGGCGCGGATATTGTCGCGCAGGTCGAAATCGACGTGGCCTTCGAAGTCATTCACTTTATAGTCGAGGGCGGCGAGTTTCTTTTGTAAAGCAATACGCGCCTCGCGCGGCAGCGGATGATCGTCGGCCGGCCAGGCGGCTTTGATCGGAATACCGCCTTGCATGCGGTCGGCGAGATGGCCGACCGCGATCGCGTAAGCGTCGGAGTTATTATACTCCTTCAGCACGGCGAAATTTTCGGTGACGATAAAGGCCGGCCCTTTCGCACCACTCGGGAAAAACAGGATACCCGGAGCGGCATCAGGCCGGTCCTGCGGAAAAGCTTTGCCATCGGCGCGGCGGACGCCGAGCTTGTGCCATTCGGCGTAAGAGGCGCGGCTCTTCATGGTGTCGAAGCCCTTCGGCACGATCACTTCGAACCCCCAAGGCAGATCGCGCCGCCATTTCCATTGGTTCAGGTAATTGGCGGTCGAGGCGAGAACGTCCGGCACATTGCTCCATAGATCGGCGCGGCCGTCGCCGGAAAAGTCGATGGCGTAATCGACGACATTGCTCGGCATGAACTGGCTCTGGCCCATCGCGCCGGCCCAGGATGAGACCATCTCTTTGCGCGCGAAATGACCGCGCTGCATGATGTCCATGGCAACGATCAACTCGTTGCGGAAATACGGATGGCGGTATTTCACGTAGGCGAGCGACGCCAGCGAACGGAACACGTCCCATTTGTCCTTCGCCGCGCCGTAATCGGTCTCCATGCCCCAGAGCGCCAGCAGGACCCAGCGTTCGACCGGAAACTTCTTCTCGACCGCGTCGAAGGTATTCGACCATTCCTTCTCTTTGGCTTGCCCGCGTTTAATGCGGCCGGGCGAAGCGAGCGCATTGATGTAATCGCCGACCGGCTTGCCGTATTCGGGCTGGCGCTTGGTGGCGGCGATTACGCGCGGATCGGGCGTCACGCCTTTCATCGCGGTATCGAAGGTGGCGCGGGTGACGCCCTTCGCGCGCGCGTCCGGCCAGAGTGCATGCACGAAAGCTGCGAAGTTCTGGTCCTGCGCCTGCGCCGGCGCGCTCGCCAAAGCGAGCAGGGCAATCAACAAGGCGCGGCGAAAAATCATGGCGGGCTCGGCGAGGGGCGACTCAAGGTCGCTACTATAGCAGCGATACCAAAGCGCCACCGTGGCGCTCCAGCCGCCCGGCCAATTCGAGTTCCAAGAGGACGGTTCGCACAATCGCGGCCGATGTGCCCGACAGCCGCACCAGATCGTCGATCGAGACGGGCGAGGGGCCGAGCAGCGCGACGATGCGGCTGCGTTCATCCTCGGCCGGTTCGTGGTCGACCGGAAGCGGCGCGTCTTGTGCCGGCTCCTCGACCGGCAGATCGAAACCGCGGCCGAGGATCGGCAAGAGCACGCCGATGACATCGGCAGCTTCCGTCACCAAGGTCGCACCCTGCTTGAGCAGGCCATTGGTGCCCTCGGCGCGCGGATCGAGCGGCGAGCCGGGCACGGCGAAGACTTCACGGCCTTGTTCGCCCGCCATGCGCGCGGTGATGAGCGAGCCGGAGCGGCGTGCCGCCTCCACAATAACGACACCAAGCGACAGTCCCGAGATCAGCCGGTTGCGGCGCGGGAAATCGCGCGCACGCGGCTCCCAGGCGAGTGGCATTTCTGAAATGGCGGCGCCGTGGGCTAGCAATTCGTCAAGCAGTCCAATGTGTTCGGCGGGATAAATGCGCTCGTGACCGCCGGCGAGCACCGCCACGGTGCCGCTGTCGCGGCTTGCCCGATGCGCCGCCGCGTCGATGCCGCGCGCCAAGCCAGAGACGATGCCGTAGCCGGCGCTGCCGAGATCGCGCGCCAGCCGGTCTGCGAATTTCATGCCGGCGGCCGAGGCGTTGCGCGAGCCGACAATGGCGATCAGCGGGCGGGAGAGAATAGCGGCGTCGCCGCGCACGGCAACGAGCGGCGGTGCATCGTAGATCGTGTGCAGCCGCGCCGGATAATCGGGCTCACCGAGCGCGATCAGTTCGATGCCGCGCGCTCGGGCTGCTTTCAATTCGGCGGCGGCTTCCTCGGGCGTACAGATGTGCGTGCCCGAGGCGCCGCCGCGGCGGGCCAGCCGCGGCAAGGCGGCCAACGCCGCCCGTGCGCCGCCAAAGTTGTTGACGAGATCACGAAACGTGCGTGGTCCGACATTGTCGCTACGAATGAGGCGCAGCCAATCGAGCCGCTGTTCCTCGGTCAGTCGTACGCCTCCGCCTTGGCCAGCCACCTGCGCCCCCCAGCTTTCGTGCGACAGCATCGCCTAAGCGAGTATCGAACATCAAGCGGAGGGCTCAAGATTGTGGCTTTTAGTTCATTTCGATAAATGGCGCTATGCGACCTCCATGGAAACGGTGCGCGGTGTCGTCAACGGCAACCTATCTGTCTCCAGCACCGTGTCGCTGATGCCGCTACGTTCGCGGATCGACAGCAAATTGGCTTCACTGACGTCCCAAATGCCGAGATGAATGGGACCTGGGTCGGTCTTGTACGAGGTCGCGACAATTTCGGGTCCCCAACCGGTGCGCCGGTAAACACGCAACATGAAGGGATCGAAAACGCCGACAATCTGACTTATGCCCGCCATCATCGCCACCTCGCAACCGCCGTGCATCAATTCGAACGTCGTCTCCCGCAACGACGACCCCGAGATGCGGCCGTGGTGTCGGGCGGGTTCGATCGAAAAGCGCGAGCATTCCCAGATGAGGGGACTTTCCATCTCGAAGGGCTTTTCGAAATAGTCCCCGAACGATCCATTCATCATGTGCGGACCGGTTGTCGGCAAGAAGCGCAACGAGCCGCGGACAGCTCCGGTCGTCTCGTCGATTGAAACGAGATAAAGCGGGTTCATCTCGTCGAATTCGTCGATCTCCCAGCCATCTGAAACATGCACGTTCCACTTCAAACGGTCGTGAAATTGCCTGGACCGCAGTCGGTACATGGCGTCGGCTTCACGTGGATATTGATCGCGATCGCGTCCTTGGAAAAAGCGGATCATGTCTTCCCTCCATAAGCCCGGTATGAGCTTCGAAGGGAGAATCAGATGAAAGCGGTTTCGGTGTGTAAATATGCGGATATGCAGGTGTCCGCCGCGCCTCAGTAGAGGTCCGGGAAAATCAGCTTGTACACCATGGCTTTTACGACGGTATGGGTCCGATTTAAGCAATTCAATTTGTGCTGCGCACTTTGCAAATGAATGCGAACGACGCCTTCGGATATTCCCAAAATAGTCGCAATGTCCTCGCTGGTCTTGCCGACCGCGCACCATGTCAGGCATTCGCGCTCACGCGGCGTGACCCGCGCCTTATAGTCCGGCGCGGTTCCGCCTGCGATCGTGCTGGCCTTGGCGTGTATCGTGTGTGCGAGAATCTGAAAATCGCGGATGAGAGCCATTCTGGCGTCTCTCCAGTCCGCATCGCTAAGGTCGCATGTAATGTTAAAAAGAGCGAATTCGCCTTTGGTACCCCGGATCGGGATGGTCAAACCTTGCCGGCCAATGCCGAATTCAATCGATTCACCGAACAACTGCTTCACGCGCGGCGGTTTGCGATCGTAAGTTGCCCAATCTACCGGCAACAGGTTGGCGTAACCGACCGGCAGGCAGGGATCAATGTTGAGATAGTCGGCCTCGAAATAACGGCTCACCCAGTTCTTGGGATAGGTCGCCAGGGTCAAAGGCTTAACCGCCTCTTGGCCGGGTAGGCCTGGAAGATAATAGACGGCGTTTTTGAGATCGTATACTGCCAAGGTCTTGCGGATGAAACCGTCGAGGTCTTCGACCGTTTTTACATTGTCGATCGCATCAACCAGCGTCGCATATGTGTCGATGACTGCCATTGCCGATCAAATAGTTCCCGGATCGCAATAAGGGTCGCACGCTCGACCTAAATCGTAACAACGTCAACACAGGAAGACGATTGCAACCCTGAGTTATGGTTCGTCGCGAACAAGCGTTTCCGTGTATTCAAGCATATGCGTTTCCGCGCAATTGACCAAGCGGCCGATTGAAACGAATCTGCCGCAAATAATTTTGGGCACGGGTTCATGGTGACAAGACGAAAAACCAGCCGAGTAGCGATTAAGCCGGAAGCGATGCGTGACGGCATGGACAGCCGCAAACATCGTGCTGCCGATTTGGGCCATGACAGCGTCCGTGACTATATCGGCGCCATGGCAGCCGAATTGGCCCAGCTTGCCTATCACAACCAGCTCGATGCGCTGGCGGTGGCCTGCGACGTGGTGCGCGAAATTGCGGTGGGCAATGTCAGTTCGCCGGCTCGGCACATGCGTGGGCCAGCAGGAGGCAAAATCGCCGGCCAAAGCGCGGCTCACGGGGTCGCGCGGGCGAGCTAATCGCCACTATTTTCAGCGACCGATACGCGTTTCGCTGCCATTGAGCAGCCGGTCGATATTCGCGCGGTGCATAATCCACAGCAAAGCAGTGAGTAATAGAAAGAGCGCGGCGGCTTCCGGCCGGTGGAGCAGCCAAAGCGCCGCCGGGGTCAACGCGCTCGCCACCAACGCCGCGAGCGAGGAGTAGCGCGCAATAAAGGCGACGACGAGCCAGAGCGCGCAGAAGATCAACGCGCCCGGCCAGTACAGTCCGATCAGCAGGCCAATATAAATGGCGACGCCTTTGCCGCCTTTGAACTTCAGCCAGAGCGGAAACAGGTGGCCGAAAAAAGCGCCTAGCCCTGCCGCAAGCGCCGCATTGTGTCCGCCAAAATGTGCCGCGATCAGCACTGCCACTGTGCCCTTGAGTGCATCGCACAGCAGCGTAAGCGCGGCGAGGTCCTTGCGGCCGGTTCGCAGCACATTGGTGGCGCCGATATTGCCGGAGCCGATGGTGCGGACATCGGGCCCACCGGCGGCGCGCGTAATCAAGAGGCCGAACGGGATCGAACCGAGCAGATAGCCGAAGGCCAAGGCGACGATGAGGACGAGCGGCGCGCTCATAGCGTTTCGTACACCGTGCGGCCGGCGACAATGGTGCGCATGACCCGGCCGGTCATACGCGCTTCATCGAACGGCGTATTCTTGCACTTCGATTTCAATTCGTTCGGATCGACCAGCCATGGCTCTTCGAGGTCGATGACAATGACGTCGGCCGGCGCGCCGCTGCGCAAGGTGCCGCCGGATATGCCGAGCAACTCGGCCGGCCGCGTCGACATCGCGCGCAACAAGGGCGGCAGTTCGATTTCGCCGGCGTGCAACAGCCGCAATCCGGCGGTCAGCATGGTTTCAAGTCCGATGGCGCCGGCGGCGGCTTCCGCGAATGGGAGCCGCTTGGTTTCGACGTCCTGCGGATTGTGATCCGACATCACCACATCGATCAAACCTTCCGCCAGCGCCGCGACCAGCGCCTTGCGGTCGTCTTCCGCGCGCAGCGGCGGCTTGAGCTTGAGAAAGGTGCGGTAGGGCCCGATATCGTTTTCATTGAGCGTCAAGTGATTGATCGATGCCGAGGCGCTGACGTGGTGGCCGGCGTCGCGCGCGCGTTGCAAGACTTCGAGCGATTCCGCGCAGGTGATCGAAGCGGCGTGGTAACGCCCGCCGGTGAGCGCGACCAGCCGCGTATCGCGCGCCAGCATCACGGTCTCGGCCGCGTTGGGTATGCCCAGGAGCCCGAGACGCGCGCCATATTCGCCTTCGTTCATGACGCCATCGCCGACCAAGTCGGGATCCTCGGTGTGGTGCACGATCAGTGCGTCGAAGTCGCGCGCATATGTGAGCGCGCGCCGCATCACTTGCGCGTTGGTCACGCTCTTGTCGCCATCGGTGAAGGCGACCGCGCCGGCGGCTTTCAAGAGGCCAATTTCGGTCATCTCGACGCCGTTGAGGCCCTTGGTCAGCGCGGCCATCGGATGCACATGCACGATCGCGGTGTCGCGCGCGCGCCGCAGCACAAAGTCGACAGTGGCGGGATCGTCGATCGCCGGCGAGGTGTCCGGCTGGCAGATGATGGTGGTGACGCCGCCAGCGGCGGCCGCCTGGCTCGCGGAGGCGAATGTTTCGCGGTGGCCGGCGCCGGGCTCGCCGATGAAGGCACGCATATCGACCAGGCCGGGCGCGACCACCTTGCCGCGGCAATCGACCGTCTCGGTGCCTTCCGGCACGCCAGCCGCGCCAATGCCTTTTTTCGCTTCCCGGATGACGCCATCGGCGATCAGCAGGTCGCCGATGATGTCGAGATCGCGCGATGGATCGACGATCCGGGCATTGGCGAGCAAAATGGGGCGGCGTTCCGATAACATTTATGCGTTCGGCAGGTTGCGTGACAAAGCTTCCAGCACCGCCATACGAATGGCGACGCCCATTTCGACCTGTTCGCGGATCAGCGACTGCGCGCCGTCGGCGACAATAGAGTCGATCTCGACGCCGCGATTCATCGGACCCGGATGCATGACCAGCGCGTCTTTTTTCGCGTAGCCGAGTTTTTTTTCGTCGAGGCCCCAGTAGTGGAAATATTCGGACACCGAGGGAATGAACGAACCGTTCATGCGTTCGCGTTGCAGCCGCAGCATCATCACGATATCCGCGTCGGCCAGGCCTTCGCGCATGTCGCGGGCGACTTCGACGCCGAAGCGCTCAATGCCGGGGGGGAGGAGGGTGGAGGGGGCGACCACGCGCACGCGCGCGCCCATCGTGTTGAGCAGCATGATGTTGGAGCGGGCGACGCGTGAATGCATGATGTCGCCGCAAATCGCCACGGTGAGGCCCTCGATCGTGCCTTTGTTGCGGCGGATCGTCAGCGCATCGAGCAGCGCCTGGGTGGGGTGCTCGTGCGTGCCGTCGCCGGCATTGACGACTGAGCAGTTGACCTTGCTCGCCAGCAATTCGACCGCGCCGGAGGCGTGGTGGCGTACCACGATGATGTCGGGGTGCATGGCGTTAAGCGTGATCGCGGTGTCGATCAGCGTTTCGCCCTTGCGCATTGACGACGAAGAGGCCGACATGTTCATGACGTCGGCCCCTAACCGCTTGCCGGCGAGTTCGAAGGAGGCTTGCGTGCGGGTGGAGACTTCGAAAAAGAGATTGATCTGTGTGCGACCGCGCAGCGAGGTCTGCTTTTTCTCGACCTGGCGGTTGAGCGCGACGAATTCCTCGCCGAGATCGAGAAGGCCGGTAATGTCGGCGGCGGAAAGCCCTTCGATCCCCAGCAGATGACGATGGCTGAGAACGAATGAGGGTTTCGGCAGACTGTTCATTAAAGCCAGTGCTATAGGCGCAAGTTCCGCTCCCGGCAAGGGTGCAACCCGACGCGCCCACAGTATCGTGAACGTGGCGCAAAACGAATCTGGAACCGCCACGCCGTTCTCGGGTTGACGACCCGGAACGCCCGGAAATCCGGGCCAAAAGGAGGCATTCATGAAGACCATTTTGAAATATACGACTGCTGTTGTTCTGGCCGGCGCAATGGCGCTGGCAGTAGCCAGCCCGTCGCAGGCGCGACATGGCCGCAACGCGGCTGCGATCGGCGGTTTCGTTGCCGGCGCTGTTATCGGCTCGGCGGTCGCGAGTTCCAACAACGGCTACTACGGCGAGCCGGATTATGCTTACGACCCGGGTTACGCCTACGAAGGCTATGCTTACGAGCCCGGTCCGACCTATGTTGCGCCCCCGCAGTACTACTCACGGCGCAGGTCGAACGATTTCGGCGGCCCGAACTGTAATGCGCGTCCAGGCTCGCCCGGATTCGGCGCCAGCTGCTAATCAGTATCAAAAAATCGGGAAAGGCGGACGCTACGTCCGCCTTTTCTGCGTTTTCAAATACTACCTGTTCAGTTTTCATGTGCTATTTGTTCAAATAAGACAGTCGATCGAGTGCGCCCTGTAGGATGAACATGGCGGCATGCTGGTCGATCACTTCGGCGCGACGTTCGCGCCGCATATCGGCTGCGATCAGGCCGCGCTCGACCGCCGCGGTCGATAGCCGCTCATCCCATAGGGCAATCGGCAAATCCGTGAGCTTTTCGAAATTGCGCGCGAAAGCGCGCGTCGATTGCGCGCGAGGGCCCTCCGAGCCGTCCATGTTGATCGGCAGGCCGAGCACGAAGCCGGTGGCATTGCGTTCGACCGCGAGCGCCAGCAGCCGTTTTGCGTCCGCGGTGAAATTGGTGCGCGCAACGGTCTCCACGCCCGTCGCCAATTTTCGGTCGGGATCGCTCACCGCCACGCCGATGGTCTTGGTGCCGAGGTCAAGCCCGATCAGCGCGCCGCGCGCGGGCCATTGCGGCGCTATCTCGGAGAGCGGGCCGGTTGTCATTGTCGTTATTTTCCGTATCGGCCGCGACCGCGCCCCGGCAAGGCGCGCATTCTATCATGCGCGATGTGCGACCGTATTGCCGGTTGCCGGAGGTTTGGCTCAGGGCGCATAATAACTATCAGCGACTTTTCTGAGCTGGTGGGGGGATAAATGACATCGTGGCTCGGACGCGCAAGCTATTGGATGGCGCCGATCGTTTTGCTGCTGGCGCAGCCTATCGCCGCGGACGCGCAGAAATTCGAGGCGCCGCCCAGTTTCAACGCCGCGCAAATTCGCGGCATCGAGCGCGTCGGCGTCAATTATACCGTCAAGACGCCGGTGCGCAGCGACGGCCTGCTGCGCGATTACGTGCTGGCGACGCCTTACGGCGAATTGCAGATCGCGGGCGACGCAATGCTGCACATGCGGTTGACTGAATTGCACGCGCTGGCGCTGCTGGAAAAGATGAGCGGCTCCGACACTTTCGCCAAGTCGCTGGCGCAGGCCGGGCTCAATCCCCTCAAATATACCGGCAACCTGATCGTCAATCCGCTTGGCACCATCAGGGACACTTTCGCCGGCGTCGGCGCCATGTTCGGCCGCATCGGTTCCGGCATCAACAATGCCGGCAAGACGCCGGACAATGCGATGGCGAGCATGCTCGGCGTCACCAGCGAGCGGCGCGTGCTCGCCGCCACCTATGGCGTCGATCCTTACACCGATTTTCCGCCGCTTGACGCCAAGCTCAAGCAATTGTCGGAAGCGGCCGCGCTCGGCGGCCTGACCGTGAGCGGCGCGCTTCTGGCGGTGCCCGGCGCTGCCGGCGTCGTGGTGTCGAATCTTTCGACCGCCAACAAGCTCAACGATGTTGGCATCGAAGAACTGGCGCGCAATTTCACCGCCTCGCAGATCCTCGATCTCAACCGCGAGCGCCTCACCGCCATGGGCGTATCGCCGGATGCGACGGAAGCGCTGCTCGCCAATACCAATTATACGCCGATCGACATGGCGGCGATGGTCGCTGCGCTCGACAGCATGCACGGCGTTGCCGGCCGTGATGTTTTCATCGCGCAGGCGGCTTCGGCCGATCAGCGCGGGATCGCGCTCTTCATGCGCCGGCTGGCCGAACTGATGGTGAAGGACAATCGCACGCAGCATTATACGCGGATCGTGGTGCTCGGCGGATTGCCCTTTGCGCTTACGCGCGAGGGCCGCGTGGTGACCGCAGCGCCAATCGACGCCTTGTCGTGGACGCCGGATAACGCCACGCGCTTTGGGCAATTCACCGCCGCGCGCAAGGCGCTGTCGCCCAAGGCTGTGGGCGAAGTGAAGATCACCGGGCAGGCGACCGCTTTGGCCAAGCGCGAATTGAAGAAGGAAGGCTGGAGCATCGTCGAGCATCTGGCTTATTGAGCGCCCTCAGCCGAAGAAGGCGACGGGTGGTATAAAATAGATGGGGCTGCTTGAGAGTGCGATCCAACAATATCCACGGAAATGGGATTACGGTCGGAGGTCTATTGCAAAGCCGCGTTCCCGGGCTATGCCAGGGGGTAGCCGCCTCGTTGATCCGGAGATGCCCGATGCACAGCCATTCCGTCGAATCCTGGAAACACAGCCACGTCTTCCTCGGCGCCAATCACGATCGGCACGAGCGGCGCACCTGGCTGGTGGTTTTGCTTACCGCCGCGATGATGGTGGCCGAGATTGTTGGCGGCACCCTTTATGGTTCCATGGCGGTGGTCGCGGACGGCTGGCACATGTCCACCCATGCCGGCGCGCTGGCGATCGCGGCGCTCGCCTATCGCTTTGCCCGCCGCCACGCGCGCGACCCGCGCTTCACCTTTGGCACCGGCAAGGTCGGCGAACTGGCGGCGTTTTCCAGTGCGGTCATTCTGGCATTGATCGCAGGTCTCATCGGCTACGAAGCGGTGCAACGGCTCTTTGCGCCGGTCACGATTCATTTCGCACAGGCGACCTGGCTTGCCGTGGTCGGACTTGGCGTTAACCTCGCCAGCGCCTGGCTGCTGTTCGACAGAGATCATCACCACGCCGGCGCGCAAGGCCACGATCACGGCCGCGATCATGCTCATGACCACGACCATCGGCACGGCCATCATCATGGCGGCCACGACTCCAATATCCGCGCCGCTTACGTGCATGTGCTGGCCGATGCCCTGACCTCGGTGCTGGCCATTGCCGGACTGCTCGCCGGCCGTTTCTATGGCTGGGTATGGATGGACCCGTTGATGGCTTTGGTCGGCGTGGCCGTCATTCTGAGTTGGTCGGTGGGCCTGATCCGGGCCTCGGCGACGGCACTGCTCGACATGGTGCCGGACCGGTCGCTTGCGGGTCGCATCCGCGATCGACTGGAGATCGAGGGCGACCGGGTGAGCGATCTGCATCTGTGGCGGCTCGGTCCCGGTCACGCCGGGTTAATCGCGGCGGTGGTGTCGGACGACCCGCGGGCGCCGTCGGTTTATAAAGAGCGGCTTGAGGGGCTCGCCGGCCTGTCGCATGTCACCGTCGAGGTGCATGCTTGCTCGGATCACGGGCGCGAGGCTGCTTAAGGTGGCGGTTTCTGTGTCCATTGCGATGGCAAATGGGCCTCTGCTATAGCCGCAGCGATGTTTTTTGCGAGGTTTTGAATGTCCGTTGACGCCGACACCGTCCGCCGTATCGCCCGCTTGGCCCGTATCGCGGTCAAGGAGGAAGAGGTCGAGCACTTGAAGGGCGAGCTCAACGCCATGCTCGCCTTCGTCGAGCAATTGTCGGAAGTGAATGTCGAGGGCGTCGAGCCGATGACCTCGGTGACGCCGATGGCGATGAAGATGCGTACCGACGAAGTGACCGATGGCGACAATCCGGCGGCGGTGCTCGGCAATGCGCCGCGCAGTGAAGACGGCTTTTATTTAGTTCCCAAGGTCATTGAATAATGTGCATGGCCTGCGAGCAAGGCGATCAGGAGCGCATCTGGGCGCTGGTGGAAATCATTTCCACCGGCAAGCTGCCGGACGGCCACACGGAAGAAGATTTGCGCGCCATGGGTCTGCCGGTCCCGGGCGAGCTCTATCGCGAAGAACAGCCGGACGGAACGATACTCATTCGTCAGCATGCGCCGAGCAAACTCGAAGAAATCGAAGCGATGAAAAAGAACACGGCCGACAACAAGAACGCTTTTGTGTGCGACACCCCCATCAATGACTGAATTGACATCGCTGACGCTCACGCAAGCGCGCGATCGTCTGCGCAACAAAGACATCACTGCTGTCGAGTTGGCGCAGGCGCATGACGCGGCCATCGAGAAGGCGCGTGCGCTCAATGCCTTCGTGCTGGAGACGCCGGAGAAGGCGCTCGAGATGGCGAAGGCTTCCGATGCGCGTATTGCGTCGGGCAAAGCCGGTCCGCTCGAAGGTATACCCTTGGCGGTGAAGGACCTGTTCGCCACGCAAGGAATTCGCACCACCGCCTGCTCGCATATTCTCGATAATTTTGTGCCGGCTTACGAGTCGACCGTCACGTCGCAGCTCTGGCGCGACGGCGCGGTGCTGCTCGGCAAGACCAACAACGACGAATTCGCCATGGGCTCGTCGAACGAGACCTCGTTCTTCGGGCCGGTGACCTCGCCGTGGCGCAGGGAAGGCTCCAATACGCCAT
>DASRLA010000087.1:0-3117 GCA_035648715.1 Pseudolabrys sp. | reverse complement strand
ACCTTCGGCATCAAGGATGCCGGCATCCTGGTCGACAAGACCTTCGACGAATCGCTGATGTCGATCAATTACGCGCGCGCGGCCGCCACCGACTTCGCCGTCATGCGGGCGAACTTTGCGCGGCTGTGGATCGCCAACGATCCGGCCATGCGCGAGCGGCTCGAAGGCGAAATCGAAACTCTCATGAGGACTCTGTCCGAAGATCTGAGAGTCGCCGTGCAGCGCTCGCAGTCCGCACGCGCGCGTAAGGCGGCCTCGAACGTGCAGAGCGCGGTGAACGCCTGGGCCGGCATGCGTGAGCGTCTGCTCGACCGCACCAAGCTCGACACCGACTGGGAAACGCTTGACCATTACGCCGGCAAGGTAGACGAACAGATCGATCTCTTGATCAACTACACCGCCGGCGACGGCTTCCTCTATCGCCAGACCGCGCGCGCGACGGTGGCGCGCGACCTCAATCTCAACATCGCCGGCACCGCGCTGGCGCTGGTGCTCTTAGGCCTGGTGGCATGGACGCTGGCGCGGCGCATCGTACGGCCGGTCGCGGTCGCCTCCGGCGTCGCCGAACGCATCGCCAGCGGCAAACTTGACGTCATCATTCCGAAAGGCAGCGCCGACGAATTAGGCGCCTTGCTCACGTCGATGGGGCTGATGCGCGACAACATCAAAACCATGATGGAGCGCGAGGTCGCGCAACGGCGCACCGCGCAATCGCGCCTGGCCGACGCACTTGAGAGTTCACAGGAAGGCGTCGTGGTCGTCGATGCCGACAATTGCATCGCGCTCGCCAATCCGCAGGCCGCCGACTTCCTCGGCGTTTCGCCTTCGCTTTTGAAGCCGGGCACGCCGCTCACCGAGCTGCAGCCGGTGTTCGGCGATAAGGTCAACGCCGACCGCGTGCTCCAGCGCCGCGACGGCGGCCCGCAATCGGCCGGCGAAGTGCTGCTGGCAGACGGCCGCTGGCTGCGCATCAGCCACAGCGCGACGCGCGATCGCGGCTTCATCGTGGTGTGCAGCGACATCAGCCTGTCGAAAAAGCAGGAAGCAAATCTGCGCCAGACCAATTGGCGGCTCGACGCCGCGCTCGACAACATGTCGCAAGGCCTGTGTCTGTTCGACTCGAAAAACCAACTTGAGGTTGTGAACCGGCGCTTCTTCGAAATCTTCGGCCTGTCGCGCGACAAGATCCAGCCCGGCATTTCGTTCCGCAAGATTCTGGAATTAAGTGTCGCGCGGCAAAATCACGCCGGCAAAACCGTGGATCAGTTGCTCGACGAACTCTCCGACTTCATGCGCCGTTCCGCCAACGGCACGAACTTCTACGAACTCAGTGATGGCCGCGTGGTGGCTTGTGCCTACAACACAACCTCCGACGGCGGCTGGGTGGCGACTTACGAAGACGTCACCGAACGCCGCCAGGCCGAAACGCAGATCATGCACATGGCGCGCCATGACGCGCTTACCAATCTGCCGAACCGGCTGCTGTTTCGTGAGCAGATGGAACAGGCGCTGGCGCACCGGGAAAAATTCGCGGTGCTGTTCATCGATCTCGACCGCTTCAAGAACGTCAACGACACGCTGGGCCATCCGGTCGGCGATGCGCTGCTGTGCGCCGTCACCAAGCGGCTACAACTCGCGGTGCGCGGCGCCGATACGGTTGCGCGCCTGGGCGGCGACGAGTTTGCCATCATTCAGATCGGCGCACGGCCGACCGACGCGACCGAGCTGGCGGGCCGCATCATCGATTCGATCTCGCAGACCTTCGACGTAAACGGCCATCAGGTAATGATCGGCACCAGCGTCGGCATCGCGATCGCGCCCACCGACGGGCGCGAACCCGATCAATTGCTGCGCAACGCCGACATGGCACTCTACCGTGCCAAGAGCCAAGGGCGGGGTACCTATCACTTCTTCCAGCCGGAGATGGACGCGCAGATGCAGGCGCGCCGCTCTCTCGAACTCGATCTGCGCAAGGCGCTGTTGGCCGGCGAATTCGAGCTTTATTACCAGCCGTTGATCGACCTCAAGAGCAACAAGGTCAGCGGCTTTGAGGCGCTGGTGCGCTGGAACCATCCCGAACGCGGCATGATCGGACCGGACGATTTCATTCCGGTGGCGGAGGAAATCGGCCTGATCGTGCCGATCGGCGATTGGGTGCTCAAACAGGCCTGCCGCGATGCCATGACGTGGCCGGGCAAGCTCACCATTGCTGTCAATTTGTCGGCCGCGCAATTCCGCAGCCCGGCGCTGGCGCTCTCTGTAGTCGGCGCACTCGGCATTTCCGGCCTGCCGGCCTCGCGACTCGAGCTGGAAATCACCGAGACCGTGCTGTTGCAGGACGACAAAGCCGTGCTCGACGTGCTGCACCAGATGCGCGAACTCGGCGTGCGCATTTCGATGGACGATTTCGGCACTGGCTATTCTTCGCTCAGCTATTTGCGCAGCTTCCCGTTCGACAAGATCAAGATCGACCGCTCCTTCATCAGCGAACTCGGCAAGAAGAACGATTGCGTCGCCATCATCCGCGCCGTCACGCGGCTCGGCCACAGCCTGGGCATGATCACCACCGCCGAAGGCGTCGAGACCAAGGAACAGCTCGCCATTCTACGCACCGAGGGCTGCACCCAGGTGCAAGGCTACCTGTTCAGTGAGCCGCGGCCGGCCAAGGAAATCCCGGCGCTGCTGCAAAAGCTGGCGCCGCAAATCCGCGCCGCCTGAGCGCGCCTAGGCTTGGCGCTTCCAGCCTTTCGATAAAATCTGGCGGAGAGGGAGGGATGGAACGCCAACGGAGGGTGACTCCTCAGTAACCATTGCAGGACAAGGCTTTTTCTAGCCTCTTGCATGTCGCTAACTTATGTCGCTAATGTCTGTCGTTATGAAACGAAAAACCGACTACTTGTTTCAGCGGCCGGGCAGTGGCAATTGGTGGATCAAACTCCAATCGCCCGGCAAGCGCGTCGAAAAGTCCCTCCGCACGTCCAACTACAAAGCGGCGGAAATTTTAGCCCTTCCGATGGTCGCGCACCATAAGGCCGCGCTCATGGCCGTACGGCCGCGAATGGAAACGGTCTGGCGGTACGAGTACGAGTCGAGCGCCGACATGCAGGACGCCTCCAA
>DASRLA010000086.1:0-37304 GCA_035648715.1 Pseudolabrys sp. | reverse complement strand
GTGCCGACGCTGATCGCCGCCAGCGAACGCGGGCTTTATCCGTTCGCGCATTTCGGCCCGTTGAAATGGTGGTCGCCGGCGCAGCGTTCGCTGTTGTCCTTCGACCAGTTTCACATGTCCAAGCGCCTGCGCAGCTATCTGCGCAGCGGGCGCTATCGCGTCACCTTCGACCGCGACTTCGATGCGGTCATCAAAGCCTGCGCCGAGCGCCGGCAAGGCAAATTGCATCTGACCTGGATCACGCCGCGCATCATGCGCGCCTATTCCGCCATGTTCGACGCCGGCCACGCGCATTCCTTCGAGGTCTGCAACGAGCAAGGCCAACTGGTCGGCGGTGGTTATGGCGTCACCGTCGGCGGCGTGTTCATCACGGAGTCACAGTTCTCGCGCGACTCAAACGCCTCGAAGGTTGGCTACACCATTCTCAACTGGCACCTCGCGCATTGGGGTTATGCCTTCAACGACAACAAACGCATGACGCCGGCGATCCGCGAGATGGGCTTCCGCGACGTCCCCCGCGCCGAGTTTCTCGTGCGCCTCGCGGACGCGCTCCGCCTGCCCGGCAAGCCCGGCCGCTGGCAGATCGAAGGTGACCCGGCCGTGATCGCGGCGTGGCGATGAGCGCGCAGCATTTAAGCCAGCCATACCGGTAGTATGCGCTCACCGCCTCCGGACCGGCCGGAAATCGAGCGAAGGCTTAGTTGGCGCGCGATTCGATAACGCGGCCGACCAGTGGAATTTGTGCGATCCAGTGCGTGAGCCGCGAGCCCTCATTGCCCGCTTCCTGCGTTTCGCCGTTGACCGGCACCGGAATCGACGCCGGCGGCACCGGATGATCGGCACTGGTCGCCTGTGCGGGCGCAACGGGCGCTGGTGGCGGAGGCGATGCTAGAGCCGGCATCACTTGTGCCGGCACCGCCTGCGGCGGCATTGGTTGCGGCGGCATCGCACGCACTGGCTCCGGTTTGCTCTGCGGCTGTTGTGCAGGCGGCTTTTCAGCCGGCGTCAAATTCCACGAGGGATGCAACACCAGCGTTTCCGGCTCTTCCGCCACCGCGTGTTTGACCAGCGCCTGGCGGACCGCCGCCAGCCAGCGCGTGTCGGTAACCACGGCCTCGCGTTGCGCCGGTTCGGCTTTGGCTTCAGCTTTACGTTCGACCTTTGCTTCGGGTTTGGCCTCGGCTTTGGCTTCAACCTTGGCCTCCGGCTTTGGCCCAGCCTTGAGTTCCACCTTCGGCTCTATTTTGGCTTCCACTTTCGCCGCCGGTTTAGACGCAATCTTGGGCGCAGTCTGGGACGCAACGCTCACCGCCTGTTTGATTTCCGGCTTGACCGGCGCGGGATTTACGGCCCGCACCGCCACCGGCAGATCGCCCGCCAGCAGACGCTTGAAAGCGGCATGCGCGTCCGGATCGAAACTGCCGCAATTGGCCTCAAAACCCTCGACGTCGCGCCGCACCAGCATGCGCCGCGTGGTGGCGTCGACGCTCTTGTCGAGCATGGCGATGATATTGCCGCGCAGTTGCTGGCAGGTGGTCTCGGGCGCGAAATTGGCCTTGTAGATCGAATAGCCGGAGGCAAGCCCCAGCGGCACCGCCAGCAAAGAACCGAGGATCTGCACGGTCGAGACGAAGCGAAGGAGCCCGGTCGGGCGTATGGCATGATGGGCGCCTGCGCCATGCGCCGGCCCGCCACCATGGGCTCCGGCAAAGCCGCCGTCATGCCCATTGTTCTGGCCCTTGCCTGCGCCCGCATGTCCCGCGCCGTCGAAAGTCGGTTCGCGTCTGGCCGTCAATGTCACGTCGTTACCCCGCATTCCGCGAATGTCCCCGATTTACAGAGACACGAAATGTTCACGGGGTTTTTTGGCCCGGATTGCGGCGCAATCGAGGAATTCGCGTATTAAAGCCGTTAAGACCCGGCTATCCCGCCCGCCGCAGCAGGCTGACGAAAAATCCGTCGGTTCCGGTCGTGCGCGGGGTCATCAGAAGCCCCTCGCCGGTCAGCCGCGCGGCCTTGCCGAAGACCGGCGCTCGCTCTCCCAACGCCTTGGTGACCTCGGCCGGCGGCACCGCCGCGAAATCCGCATGGCGGGCGAGAAAGCCGCGCACCTGCGCACCATTCTCTTCGTCCAGCACCGAACAGGTGATGTAGACAATGCAGCCATCCGGCTTCAGCAGCTCCACGGCGCGGTCGAGAATTTCGGCCTGTTCCTTGACCCGCTCGGTAAGCGCGCCCGGGCGCATCCGCCATTTGGCGTCCGGATTGCGCCGCCACGAGCCGGTGCCGGTGCAGGGCGCGTCGATCAGCACCCGGTCCATGCGGCCTTTAAGATCGTCGATCTCGTCATGCACCGACTTCGGCGTGCGCACCTGCACGTTACGCGCGCCCGAGCGCGTCAGCCGTTCATGGATCGGCGCCAGCCGCCGTTTGTCGTCGTCGGTCGCGAACACCTGCCCCTTGTTCGCCATCATCGCCGCCAGCGCCAAAGTCTTGCCGCCGGCGCCGGCGCAAAGATCGAGCACCTGCTCGCCCGCCTTGGCGCCTGACAACAGCGCCGCCAATTGCGAGCCTTCGTCCTGCACCTCGACCATGCCTTTGAGAAAAGCGGGTTCGGCATGGATCGCCGGGCTCTTGGCGTCGGCAGCGAGCTGCACGCGTAAGCCCCAGGGCGACCAGTGCCCGATGCCGGGCGCAAGATCAGACAACATTTCGGCCGCCTGTTCGCGTTCCGCCTTCAGCGTATTGACACGAAGATCGAGCGGCGCGCGCGACGATAGCGCGGCGCCTTCTTCCGCACGCGTCTCGCCGAAGGCGCGTGCAAAATATTCATCAAGCCATTCGGGATAATCGCCCGCCACATAAGCCGGCGCGTTCGCCATGTCGGCGCTGTCGAGCCGCTGGCGCTCCTCATCGCTCAAGGCCGGTGGCCCATATTGCGAACCGTCGGCCAGCCGCGCGATCGCATCGCTGTTAAGGCCGCGTTCGCGCTTGAGCATGCCGAGCAAAATCGCGCGCGGCGTATCCGCGCCCATCAGGAAGGCGCTCGAGGCGCGCCTTCGCAGCGCGTCGTATACCAAGCCGGCAATGCCGGCGCGGTCGCCGGAGCCGGCAAAGCGATGCGCCTGTCCCCACGCTTTGAGCGCGTCGCCAGCCGGGCGGCGTTCCTTTTCAAGGATGTCGAAGACGTCGATGGCGGCGGCAAGCCGCGCAGCAGGTGTCATGCGCGCGGCTTAGGGCAAGCCGAGCAGAATGTCGACCGCGAAAATGATCCACATGATCAGCAGGATCAGGACGCCGGCGGCAAAGGCATTGAAACGGTGGCGCACGTAGTTGCTGGTAGTGTGAATATAAGTGTGTACCAGCCGCGTCAGCACGAACAGCCACGACATGATCACGAACAGGAAATCGGCGTGCCGTGTGATCAGCGCCAGCGCCACCAGCACGTAGAACAGCACCGGCATCTGGAACTGGCTGTGATAATTGTTGGAGACCTGCTGCACCTTGGCCGGCCAGTTGGTCTGCCCGAGCGCGATGTCCCCCATTTTCACATGTCCGCCCTTGAGCGCGCCGATGCGCGACCGTGCCATCCAGAACAGGACGGCGAAAGTCAGCAGCACCACAACGAAGACAGGCGCTAGAATGGCGGCGATGGACATCGGTTTGGCTCCTACACCCGGCTCGGATAATTCGGGCTTTCGCGCGTAATCGTCACGTCATGCACGTGGCTTTCGCGCAAGCCCGCGCCGGTGATGCGCACGAATTCGGCCTTGTCGTGCAACTCGGTCAAATCCTTGGCGCCGACATAGCCCATGGCGGCGCGCAAACCGCCTGCGAGTTGATGCAACACGCCCGACACCGGCCCCTTGTAGCCGACCTGGCCCTCGATGCCTTCCGGCACCAGCTTGAGCGCATCCTTGATGTCCTGCTGGAAATAACGGTCGGCCGAGCCGCGCGCCATCGCCGTCACCGAACCCATGCCGCGATAGCTCTTGTAGGAACGGCCCTGATATAAAAACACCTCGCCCGGCGTTTCGTCGGTGCCGGCAAGCAGCGAACCCACCATCGCGACGTCGGCGCCGGCAGCGAGCGCCTTGGCGAGATCGCCGGAATATTTGATGCCGCCATCGGCGATCACCGGAATGCCCTGCTTCCTGGCCGCCTCAACGCTGTCCATGATCGCCGTCAGTTGCGGCACGCCGACGCCGGCGACAATGCGCGTGGTGCAGATCGAACCCGGTCCGATGCCGACCTTGATCGCGTCGGCACCACTATCGATCAGCGCCTTGGCGCCCTCGGACGTGGCGACGTTCCCCGCCACCAGCTGCACCGCGTTCGACAGCCGCTTGATGCGCGCCACCGCCGCCAGCACATGCTGCGAATGACCATGCGCGGTATCGACCACCACCAGATCGACGCCGGCCGCGATCAGCGCCTCGGTGCGCGCAAAGCCCTTGTCGCCGACGGTGGTCGCCGCCGCCACGCGTAGGCGACCCTGCTCGTCCTTGCAGGCGTTCGGATTGGCGACCGCCTTTTCGATATCCTTCACCGTGATCAATCCGACGCAGCGATATTGATCGTCGACCACCAGAAGCTTCTCGATGCGATGCTGATGCAGCAGGCGCTTGGCCTCGTCCTGGCCCACGCCTTCGCGCACGGTGACCAGCTTATCCTTGGTCATCAGTTCGGCGACGCGTTGGCGCGGGTCCTTGGCGAAACGCACATCGCGGTTGGTGAGAATGCCGACCAGTTTGCCGGGCACGCTGTTGCTGGCGCGCTCGACCACTGGAATGCCGGAAATGCGATGCTCCTTCATCAGGTCGAGCGCTTCCTGCAAGCTCGCCGAAGGCTCGATGGTGACCGGGTTCACGATCATGCCGCTTTCGAATTTCTTCACCTGGCGCACCTGCGCGGCCTGCTCTTCCGGCTCGAGATTGCGGTGGATGACGCCAAGCCCGCCGGCTTGCGCCATGGCGATCGCCATGTGCGACTCGGTCACCGTATCCATCGCCGATGCCAGGATCGGGATATTAAGCGAGATCGAACGGGTAATGCGCGAGCGGATATCGACGTCGGAAGGCATCACTTCCGACAGGCCGGGCCGGATCAGTACGTCGTCAAACGTGAGCGCTTCGCGCGGATTTGAATTGTTCTTCGCGGCCATTCGCCAACTCCGTCACACCCGAAAAGGGAAAAGGCCGGTCCACAGGCTTATAATAAGCCTGCCGCGAGGGGTTCCTCGCGTGACGTCCGGCCCGCTTTTGGGTTGGCGTGGGTCATTAGCATGGGCGGCGGGCGATTCCTAGAGCGTTTTCGAGCGAAGTGGGCACCGGTTCGCGTGAAGAAAACGCGACAAAATAAGGAGCTAGAGCCCCGGCTTTGATTCAATCAAAGCCGGAAAGGCTCTAGCCCGCGGTGGAAAAGACCTTGTGGCTTTTTCCTTCGGCGCGCCCTTCGCCCCGCTACGATTTCTTGCCCAGCCGCTGCAAATGTTCGCGCGCGCGGTCTTTGGCCCAGCGGTCGATGGCGCGATCCTGCCCTTTGAGATCGATCACCGTCTGATAATCGGCCCGTGCGCTCTCCATTTTGCCGAGCTTCTCATAGGCGCCGGCACGGTCGAGATAGGCGCTCAGAAAGGTCGGATCGACCCGAATTGCATGGTTATATTGCACGATCGCCTTGTCGTAGTCGCCGCGCTTGACCCAGACATCGCCCATGTTGTCGAAGGCATAGGCGTAGGTGCGGTCGAGCCGCACCGCGCGTTCCAGGTCCACCATGGCGAGGTCGAGCTTGTCTTGTTTGACATAACCGAGCCCGCGGTTGTTGAGCGCGATCGCCATGTCCTTATTATTGAGCCGTCCGGCCTTGATGAGCTTGCCGCACAGCTCGATGGACTTGAGACCCTTGTCTTGCACCATCGTGGCTTGGAAGCAGTCGTTCAGATTGGCCGCCCGCGCGGTCGGCGCCGCCGCCACCACCAACAACAACAGCGCAAAACAGATCGTATGGCCCCGCATGACTTGATCCCCCCAAGGTTGGAGCCGGCAGGATTGCATTCGGCAAATCCTCCGGCAACGGGGACTTTCTATTTCCCGCCCGGCGCGGCCTTGATCCGGCCCTGCGCGCGGCCTATCAGCGGGCCGCCATTCCCCGGCAAGCCGGTTACCCAAGGCGCGTCTCCTGACTAGTTTCCTTTCTCAAATCGCTGCGCAAGCGCTCGCCCATGCGCCGTGACCGCATCGTCCCGCTCATCATCGCGGTCGCCCTGTTCATGGAGAACATGGACTCGACCGTGATCGCCACCTCGCTGCCGGCGATTGCAAAAGACATCGGTACCAACCCGTTGGCGCTCAAGCTCGCGGTCACGTCTTATCTCCTGTCGCTGGCGATCTTCATCCCGGCCTCGGGCTGGACCGCCGACCGCTTCGGCGCCCGCACCGTGTTCCGCGCCGCCATCGCGGTCTTCGTCGCCGGTTCAATTGCCTGCGCGCTGTCGGGCTCGCTCACCGATTTCGTCTTCGCCCGCATCCTGCAAGGCATGGGCGGCGCCATGATGACGCCGGTCGGGCGCATGATGCTGGTGCGCTCGATCAGCCGGCGCGAACTGGTCAATGCCATGGCCTGGGTGACCACGCCGGCGCTGATCGGCCCGGTCCTCGGCCCGCCGGTCGGCGGCTTCATCACGACCTATGCGAGCTGGCACTGGATCTTTCTCATCAACGTGCCGATCGGTGTCGTCGGCATCCTGCTCGCCACCCGCTACATCGAAGACGTGCGCGCCGAACATCATGAGCGCTTCGACATCGCCGGCATGATCTATGCCGGGCTCGGCATCGCGGGCCTTGCCTTCGGCCTGTCGGTGCTCGGCCTGAACTTCTTGCCGTGGACAATCGTCGTCGCGCTGATCGTCGCCGGCGCCATCTTCACCGCCGCTTATTTCGTGCACGCGCGCCACACCGCGATTCCCGCGCTCGACCTCACGCTGTTCCGCCTGCCGACCTTCCGCGCCAGCGTGCTCGGCGGTTTCACCTTCCGGCTCGGTATCGGCGCGCTGCCGTTTCTGTTGCCGCTGATGTTGCAGGTCGGCTTCGGCATGACGCCGTTCCAGTCCGGCATGATCACCTTCGGATCGGCCGCCGGCGCCATGGGCATGAAGGCCGCCGCCGCCACCATGCTCAAGCGTTTCGGTTTTCGAACAATTTTGATTTTCAACGCACTCATCAGCGCCGCCTTTCTCGCCGCTTGCGCCGCCTTCACGCAGGAAACGCCGGCGGCGCTCATGTTCGCCGTGCTGCTCGTCGGCGGTTTCTTCCGCTCGCTGCAATTCACTTCGATCAACACGATCGCTTATGCCGAGATCGAGCACGGGCGCGTCTCGCGCGCCACCGCGCTGGTCAGCGTCGGCCAGCAATTGTCGATTTCGGCCGGCGTTGCTCTCGGCGCGCTGGTGGTCGACGTCACCGCGCAGCTGCGCGGTGATCTGGTACTGACCGCCGCCGACTTTGCGCCGGCGTTTCTGGCAGTGGCGGTGATATCCGCCTTGTCGGTGGTAATATTCAGCCGTCTTCCCGCCGATGCCGGCGCCGAATTGTCCGGTCGCAACGCGCCACCTCCCATCGCCGACGACGCGCCACGATCCGATTAAATTTATTAAAATTTTAGCTGTTAACTACGCCCGCACTCGCGGTTAACGGCGTTCGATCCAAATCATGGACAGGCCGCTGGCGAGGTGCGTAGTTTTGCGCACGGCCACCGTTAATCGTCAAGGTTCGAATGCCCGCGGCGCGGTCTAAATACTCGCGATACGGCGTCCTCATTTGCGGCGCCGGTTTCGCCGTGGCGATTTTGTTGCTGCAAGCCGCGCACGCGCAATCCCTTTCGCTTACGCAGCCAGGCAGTCAGCCGCGAAATCAGTTCCGTCCACAGCCAAACGCCAGACCGGCGGCGCCCGATCCGGAAGAACCCGCGCTCGATCGGCCGCGACCGAGCCGGCCGCGTCCGCAGGGCAGCGACGCGCACATCTGCGCCGATCAGAAAGCCGATCTCGCCGTCGACCGCATCCAGTCTTGCGGCAACCTGATTAATTCCGGCCGCCTGCAAGGCGAAGCGCTCGGGGTCGCTTTCGAATTGCGCGGACTCGCTCATCTCGACCGCGGCGACGTGGCGCACGCCATTGCCGATTTTAACCGCGCCATCGAATTTGCGCCGGATCTCGCGCCCGCCTACCAGAACCGTGGCAATGCCTGGTATGCGCGCGGCAATTTCGGCCAGGCGCTCGCCGATTACGGCAAGACCATCGAACTCGATCCCGGCCAGCCGTCGCCTTACATCAACCGCGCCGCCGTGCGTCGCGACCTCGGTTACAAAGACGGCGCGCTCGCCGATTACCAAAAGGCGATCTCGCTGCGCCCGGAACTCGTCACCGCCTATAGCGGGCGCGGCCAGCTTTACCTCGCGCAGAAGGACTACGCGAACGCCACCGCCGATTTCGACCTCGCCATCCGCTACCAGCCGACCGCCGCCAATTACATGCTGCGCGCGCAGGCGCACGAAGGCGCCGGCGACCTCGACGGCGCGCTTGCCGATTACAAATCGGCGCTTGCACGCGATACCACTCAGGATGATGCGCGCAAAGCGGCGACTGCCGTCGAAGCCCGTCGCGAAAAGGCGCGGCTGGCCGCGCAGGAACAGGCTGCCAAGGGCGCCGCGGACAAGGCTGCCGCCGAAAAAACGGCGGCGGAAAAAGCGGTCGCGCAGGAACAGGCCGCCAAAGCCGTCGCGGACAAAGCTGCCGCCGAAAAAATCGTGGCGGAAAAAGCGGCCGCGCAGGAACAGGCCGCCAAGGTCGCCGCGGACAAAGCTGCCGCCGAAAAAACGGCGGCGGAAAAAGTTGCCGCGGAGAAGGCCGATCGCCATAAAACAAAACGCCGGGAAACCGCGCTTGATCGCGCCAAACGTCAATACGAAGCGCGCAAAAAGCCGCCGCGCGAACGCAACCCGCGCAAGCCGCCGGCGCACGAACTCACGCCGTCGGAACAGCGCAGGCTTTATTTCGAGGCGCTCGAACGGCGCCAGCGCGCCGAGCCGCGTTCGGGCCGCCGCGATGGCTTCAACCAATCGTTCCGCTAATTCCCTGCCCACGAAATCCGGTCGCCAGCAGATATAGCTCGGCGGAGTCGGCGCGGCTTGCCAGCGGTTTGACGTGCTTGACCGTCGTAAAGTCGCGCTTGAGGTCGGCGAGCAGTATGCCTTCGGTGCCGCCCTGAATGACCTTGGCCAGAAACACGCCCCCCGGCGCCAACACCTCGCGGGCAAATTCGGCCGCCGCCTCCACCAGCGCCACGATCTTGATGTGATCGGTGCGGCGGTGCCCGGTCGCGTTCGCCGCCATGTCGGACAAGACGACATCGGCCGGCCCGCCCAGCATCGCCTTCAATTTGTCGGGCGCTGCGGAATCGAGAAAATCAAGCTGCGTGAATTCGACGCCCGGCAAGGGATCGATATCCAGCAGATCGATGCCGACGACGCGCCCTTGCTCCGGTGCATGTACGCGCTTGGCCGCGACCTGCGCCCAGCCGCCCGGCGCCGCGCCGAGGTCGAGTACGCGCGCGCCTTTCTTTAAGAAACGTGCTTTGTCGTCGATCTCCATCAGCTTGTAGGCGGCGCGCGAACGCATGCCCTCGCGCTTGGCGCGCGCGACATAAGGATCGTTGAGCTGGCGCTCCAGCCAAAGCTTGGACGATAGCTTGCGGCCCTTGCCGGTCTTGACCCGCACCTTGAGGTCGCGCGAGCCGCTGCTCTTGCTGCGCGGCGTCACGACAGGGCCGCCCGCTCGCCGCCACCACCGCCCCAGGCGCCGTCCGCGCGCATCATCTGCACCAGCATGCCCTCGCGCAAACCCCGGTCGGCGACGCGAAGGCGCGGACAGGGAAAGGCACGCCGGATCGCTTCCAGAATGGCGCAGCCCGCCAGCACCAGATCGGCGCGCTCGGCGCCGATGCAGGGCGAGGCGACGCGCTCGTCGTAACTCATGGCCAGCAGCCGTTCGAGCACGGCATCGACTTCATCCGTTTCCATCCAGCAGCCGTCGATGCGATTGCGGTCATAGCGTTTCAATTCGAGATGCACGCCAGCAATGGTCGTCACCGTGCCGGAGGTGCCGAGCATATGCACGCCGCGCAAGCCATCGCCATGCTGACGCGCGAAAGGCTCGATCAGCGCGGCGATCTCCTGCACCATGGCTTCGTAAGTTTCGCGCGTGACGTTCAAGCCGCCATGCCGCTCTGCCAGCGTCACCACGCCGTGCGGCAGCGAAATCCAGCCGCGGATCTGCGGCAGCGGCGGACCGCGGTCGCATTTGGGCGAACGGTCGAGCCGCACTAGTTCGGACGAACCGCCGCCGATGTCGAACAGCACCACGCCCTCGGCTTGCGGATCGATCAGCGGCGTACAGGAGGTGGCGGCAAGTTCGGCCTCGGTCTCGCGGTCGATTACTTCGAGCGACAGGTCGAGGCGCTCGGCGACGCGCGCGCGAAACTCGGCGCCATTCGTGGCCGCACGGCAGGCTTCCGTTGCAATGAGGCGCGCACGCGTGACGCCGCGGTTGCGCATCTTGTTGCGGCAGATCTCGAGCGCGGCGAGCGAGCGTTCGATGGCCGCTTCGCTCAGGCGGCCCGAGGCGGTGACGCCCTCGCCGAGCCGCACGATGCGCGAAAAGGCGTCGACCACGCGAAAGCCGTCGCCGGCCGGGCGCGCCACCAGCAGCCGGCAATTATTGGTGCCGAGATCGAGCGCGGCATAAGTCGGCCCGCCCCGGTCATGACCGGAGGATGCTTGTTCACGCCGTCCCGGCGACCGCCGACCCCACCGGGACCGCTCGCGCGGCACCCGATCGATAGCGGGGTCGAGGCCTGGGTCATCCCCGGCCTCGCCGCTCATGATCTAAACCTTTCGGCCGCACCGCTCGGCCCCTTGCGGGCCGGAGGGTCGCGACAAATGTTTCTAGCTTCGCCGAAAAGTGTAACAGCGCCCAAATCTCGTGCAAGCCTCGCGCAACCCTCGCCGGCGAAAGGGGTTGTTGTGGAAGCCCGCCGCCTGCTTTATCTGGAACCCACCCCTTAGGCGACAGCGGAAAAGCCCCGAAATGGATGACAGAACGACCGAAACCACCCTTTCGCAGACCAAATTCGGCATCGGGCAGCCCGTCACGCGCAAGGAAGACCCCATTCTGGTGAGCGGCCACGGCCACTACACGGACGACATTAACCTTCCGAACCAGGCTTATGCCGTCATGGTGCGCTCGCGCGAGCCGCACGGCATCATCCGGCGAATCGACACCGAGGCCGCCAAAGTAATGTCGGGCGTGCTCGTCGTACTCACCGGCGAGGACCTGAAAAGCTACGGCGGACTCAAGTGCAATCTGCCGCTCAAGAGCCGTGACGGCTCGCCCATCCGCTATACCCCGCGCCCGGCACTTGCTTCCGACAAGGTGCGCTTTGTTGGCGATCCGGTCGCCTGCGTCATTGCGCAGACGGTCGCACAGGCGAAAGACGCCGCCGAAGCCGTCGCGCTCGACATCGAGCCGCTGCCCGCAGTCGTGAGCGCGCGCGAGGCCGTCAAACCGGGCGCGCCGCAAGTCTGGGACGATGTGCCTGCCAACGTCGCGCTTGATTACCAGCATGGCGACCACGACAAGGTCGAAACGGCTTTCAAGAACGCCGCCCATGTCGTGCGCATGCCGCTCGTCAACCAGCGCCTCGTCGTCGCCGCCATGGAGCCGCGCTCGGCCATCGGCGAATTCACCCGCGATGGCGAAAAGTGGACGCTGCATTCGTGCAGCCAGGGCGTGTTCGGCCTCAAGAACATGCTGAAGGACATTCTCGCTGCGCCGCCTGAGAAAGTGCGCGTGATGACCGGCAATGTCGGCGGCTCCTTCGGAATGAAAGCCGCGGTCTACCCAGAATATGTCTGTATTCTGCACGCTGCGAAAATTCTCGGCCGTCCGGTGAAGTGGACCGACGAGCGCTCCGGCAGTTTCATGTCGGATCATCACGGCCGCGATTACGACATGACGGTGGAAACCGCCTTCGACAAAGACGGCCTCATCCTCGCCGTCCGGCTGACCGGCTACGGCAATCTCGGCGGCTATTGCGCCGCCTTCGGACCGCTGCTGCCGACCGCCAACGTCACCAAGAATATCATCAGCATGTACCGCACGCCGCTTCTTGAAGTGGCGACCAAGTGCGTCTTCACCAACACTACGCTCGTTTCCGCCTATCGCGGCGCCGGCCGTCCGGAAGGCGCGCTCTCGATGGAGCGCACGATGGATTACGCGGCGGCCGAACTCGGCATCGATCGCTTCGAATTGCGCAAGCGCAATTTCATCAAAGCGAAGGAAATGCCCTTCGCCACCCCCGCCGGCACCACATATGACAGCGGCGATTTCCCCGGCCTGTTCAAGGAAGCGCTCAGCCAAGCCGACGTCGCCGGCTTCAAGGCGCGCAAGCGCATGAGCAAGCGCGAAGGTAAATTGCGCGGGCTTGGTGTTGCCTGTTATGTCGAGACGACCGCGGCCATGACGACCGAACTCGGCGGCATTCGCTTTAACGCCGACGGCACCGTCACCATCGTCACCGGCACGCTCGACTACGGCCAGGGCCATTGGTCCGCTTTCGCGCAGGTACTGGCCCAGAAGCTCGGCGTGCCCTTCGACAAGATCGGTCTTTTGCAGGGCGACAGCGATCAGCTTCTTACCGGCGGCGGTACCGGCGGTTCGCGCTCGGCGATGATGAGCGGCACTGCGATTGCGCAGGCCTCCGACAAGGTGATCGAAAACGGCAAGCAGATCGCCGCGCAGGTGCTGGAAGCTTCCGCCGGTGATATTGAGTTCGGCAACGGGCGCTTTGTCATCGCCGGCACCGACCGCGCCATCGGCATCATGCAACTGGCCGAGAAGGTGCGCGCCGGCATCACGCTGCCCGATGGAAAGCCGGCCACGCTCGACGTCACGCATGTGACGGAAGCCGTGCCCGGCACTTATCCGAACGGCGTGCATGTGGTCGAAGTCGAGATCGATCCCGACACCGGCTTGACGCGCGTGGTTAAATACAACGCGGTCAATGATTTCGGCACGGTCGTCAATCCGATGCTGGTCGAGGGCCAGGTGCAAGGCGGCATCGTGCAAGGGCTCGGCCAGGTGCTGCTCGAAGGCGTGGTCTACGACGCCGAAGGCCAACTCGTGACCGGCTCCTTCATGGACTACGCGATGCCGCGCGCCCATGACGCGCCCATGATTGACGTCGCCAACCGTCCGGTGCCGACCAAGAGCAATCCGATCGGCGCCAAAGGCTGCGGCGAAGCCGGCACCTCGGGCGGGCTTCCGGCCGTCGCCAATGCGGTGTTCGACGCGCTTGCCGAATACGGCATCCGCGAGATGGAAATGCCGATGACAGCGTCTAAAATCTGGGAAGCGATCGAGAAGGCGAAGAAGAAAGCGGCGTAGACGTCGATCAAAACTCCGCTCACCCCCGCGCCGGCGCGGGCATGGGCGAGGTTTGGGCCACCCGTAGCCCGGATGAAGCGCAGCGAAATCCGGGAGACCCATGCCCCGCATTTCGCTTCGCTCCATGCGGGCTACTTATTTGCTAACCCGCCCTACATTTTTCCCCTCGCCATAATGCGACCATAATCCTATGATTATAGTCTCCTAATCCCGCCTCGTACCGAGGGGTGTCTGATCAAGCATCTTCAGACACAAGGCGGGGAGTGGTGGCCGGCAGGGGGCGTCGGAGATGCGGCGCGATGAACCTTCCCGGCGGTCCAAGCCGCTTCGTCCCGGCGCGCCAGCCGCGCGCCGCTGGGCCCCACTGACGATGGTTGCCGGCATGGTCAGATTTGCCGGGCGCCGTTTGGGCCCGCAGCGGTGGATAGGCTTTCCTTCGGTAACGAAGGGAGCCTGAAACGGTACTTCCACCGGGGGCGGAGCGGAGCAAACCTTATAAACACCGCGCGCGGAACGCCATGGAGAAGGCGGACTTGCGAAACTTTACTTCGACAGACCTCGATGTCGAGAGGTGTCGAGGTGCGTGGGTCCTCCGGGACCCGTGGCGTTCCGCGCACCCTCGGTTTGGGGGGAGCGCAGCTACGAAGTGACGGCCTGTCCCGGGCCGTGCCGCGCTGGCGCCGAAAGGCGAAGGCGGGCGCAAAAAATAGGGGTGATGAAGCTTGTCTGGATGGTAGCGGAAGCTAAGCAACCCGTCCGCAGCACATAGCCAACCCACTGGAAATGCACTGGATGGAGCCCGGCAACCGGGCCATAGTCCGCGCGCCGCGCCGGGAACTTTATATAATGTCGCAGATCACCGAGACCCTCAAAGCCAAACCGCCTGCCGCCAAATTGGCGCCGCATGCGCGGCTGGTCGGTGTGGTGAGCACGGCGCATTTCGTCTCGCATCTTTATATTCTGATCCTGGCGCCGCTTTTGCCTTTCGTGCGCGACGCTTACGGCGTGAGCTACACCCAGCTCGGCCTTGCGCTCGCCGCCTTCAACGTCATATCGGCCGCCTTGCAAACGCCGGCCGGATTTCTGGTCGACTGGCTGGGCGCGCGTATTCTCCTGATCATCGGTCTGGCGCTCGGCGGCATCGCTTTCGTTCTCGTCGGCCTGGTCGATTCGTTCTGGTTCATGGTGGCGATGTTCGCGCTCGCCGGTGTCGGCAACACCGTCTACCACCCGGCCGATTACGCGCTGCTGTCGCAACATGTGCCTGCCAAGAAAATCGGCCAGGCTTTTTCGGTGCATACATTTGCCGGCATGCTCGGCTCGGCGGCGGCGCCCGCGGGCCTGTTGATGCTCCAGAATATCTGGGGTTGGCGCGGCGCTTTCATCGGCGCCGGGCTTGTGGGTCTTGCGGTCGCACTTCTTTTTCTGACGATGCGCGATCCCGAAACTCCCGTTGCGGAAACGCCCGCGCGCAAGGCGGACGACAAATCGCCGGTCGGCTGGAAGCTGCTGCTGTCGGCGCCGATCGTGCTCAATCTTCTGTTCTTCATGCTGATCGCACTGATGAGTGGCGGCATGTTCAACTATTCGGTCGTTGCGCTCGGCGCGCTTTACGCAACGCCGGTCTCAACCGCCAATGCCGCGCTCACCACGCTGTTGTTACTTTCCGCCGTAGGCGTGCTCGCCGGTGGCTTGTTGGTCACGCGCACGCTGCGCCACGGCCTGGTGACGAGCCTCGGCCTCGTCGCCATGGCGGTCGCGGCCGCGCTGGTCGGCCAGTTCGACCTCGGCACCTGGACTTTGGTCGCGGTGATGACCGTATTCGGCTTTTTCTTCGGCTTCATTTCGCCGTCGCGCGACATGATCGTGCGCGAGATCACCCCGCCCGGTTCCTTCGGCAAGGTGTTCGGCTTCGTCACCACCGGCTTTAATATCGGCGGTATCATCTCGCCCATGATCTTCGGGGCGCTGATGGATACCGGCCACCCGAGCCTGGTGTTCCTGCTGGTCGCCGCTTTCGGCCTGATCGCGGTGCTGACCGTGGCAACCCTGCCGAAACTACCGGCCCAAGCCTGACGGGCCTGTCCGGGCGCGCAAAGCACGGTTCGGCGGCGATGTCCCGGCCAATGCGGACTTGTCAAATCGGCCGAATTGCCGCATGTCATGGCCTTCCGGCGGTCATTGCGAGCCTTTCGGCCCGGCCGGCGAACCCTGCTGGGGGATAGTTCAACGGTAGAACTGCGGACTCTGACTCCGTCAATCTAGGTTCGAATCCTAGTCCCCCAGCCAGTTTTATTTGCATTGATAAATCATATAATATCAATGACTTGTCGGCAGGCCTAGACATCGTACCCTAACGCCGCCCCCAACGGCCTGCCCCCAACGCCTCGTTTTGCCACCATCCTGCCCTGCAAAAACGTTGCGCCAATGCACAGCCCCCCTGACATCAAGACCGCAGACCATCATAAGTCGTTCAGCGAAGCCGCCGATGCTGGGGGCCGTATCCGGTGTCAGCACTCTGCCGTATGATAGCCAAACCGTAGCGTGAATAATGGAGAGTGCAGTGGCAACCGGTACTGTGAAGTGGTTCAACCCGACTAAGGGATATGGCTTCGTGCAGCCTCAGAGCGGCGGCAAAGATGTGTTCGTTCATATCTCTGCCGTGGAACGGGCGGGCTTGAGCACGCTCAATGAGGGCGCTGTGATCGAATACGAGGTCGTCGCGAACAGAGGCAAGGAATCTGCGGAAAACATTAAAGTGAAGTAGCCACAGCGGCCCCTTCGAAATGAAAAGCCCCGCCTAAGCAGTGGGGTTTTTGTTTGTGAGGCCCATGACTCTGATGACGCTGGCATCAAGCACCGCATTCTGGATGTCATTCAGGGCACAGTCGGCGCAGTGTTGCGGAGGGGGTACGGCGAGGTGACCATCAAGACCAAGCGGCTGCCATCGCGAAACTGCCTTGTTATAAAGACTCGGTGTGATCCGTGCCGATCTTTGTCCGGTATTATCCAACAGGCGACAAACGCGGGCGCGACTGGTTTGTCCGTTAAGTGCCAATCGCGTCCTTCGCTGCATCGCCGAAAGGCGACGCACAGAAAGGCCGCCCAAAGCGGGGCGCATTGCTGCAGCAGAATAAATAATTTGAACAATTAAAAGAATTGCATGAAACTGCGGCGTGCGCGGTGACACGCAATGACTCTCGTCGCCAGGATGTGATCTTTTGAGCCAGCCGCCGATCTGCTCGGGCGACCAATTCAATCTCAGCTTCCTCGTCACCGCCCGCCGGAGCCACGGACTGGTCGCCAATTTACACCGTTTTGGGCGGCGAGATCGGGCCCAGGCATGCTCATCCGCTGGCGCGGCTCGGTAGCGATCATAGCCGCCATTGCGCTTGAGTTCTCGGCTCACCGTCGAGGCGGAACGGCCCAGCAGCCTTGCTATCGATCGCGCCGATTGATGCGATGCAAGGCCTCTGGATATCTCCTCGCGTTCCGGCAGCGTCAACGCCAACTGCGAGCGACGCCGTGACGCTGGCCGAATTCCGCCGTGCGGGGCCAACTGATTGCGAATAGACGACGAGGGCTTACCAAAAGTCCGGCCAATTGCCTTGAGCGACTCCCCACGTTGCCAGCGATCCCACAACTCCGTCTTCTCTGCCGCAGTAAATCCTCGACGAAAATTTCTATCCATCTGCACACTCCATCTTTTCCTCTAAGATAAAGTGTTGCGTCGATCAGTTGAGACCACCCCCAATCGCGTCCCAAATGGTGTGTCGCGGCGAACGCAGTCATGTGGCATTAACGACAAAACACACCGCAGAAAAGCCGGAAGAATTCAGCGGCAGTATTTTCGTCGTCTCTGGCCTCCGGCGCCATCTCTTCGGTATGCCGAATCCCACGCGGCTTGCCTGCGGCTACATGCTGGGCGCGCCTGCGAATGTCATTGGCCCTCAGGTCGCTTTGGCTTGCATCGTTTGCTCATTGTTTTCCACCAGACGCGTGATGATGAGCTGCATCACGGCAAAGCCGAACGAGCGATCCTGGAAATAAAGCTCCTTGGCCTTATGCGCGGTCAGCTCGAAAACATTGCAGTCCGTCCGGCATTTGATCGTAGCTGTGCGCGTCTGTTTAGGGGCAAATACGCCGATTTCACCGATCATCGAGCCAGCGTTTAAAACCTTGCCGAAATCGACAATCTCCAGCTCGCCGTCCAGCAAATAATAGAGCCGGTCTGCCTTGTCGCCTTTGCGGACTAATATTTCGCCAGCCGCGTACTTTTTCCGCTTCATATAAGGCAGCAGGCTTTGAATTGATAAGTCTTCCCGATGCGCGTCCCGGATGTCTCGCACCAGGCGCTGGAGTTGAACAAGGCGCAGAGCGTTAACCGGCAGCAAGATTATGTGGAGTATAAGGACAGGATAAAGATGATCGAAATAACCATATGCTATAAAAAGAACATTGCTGCCGAGCGCTATGATACGCAGCGGAATCATGGTGCTCATGCAAAATGTCGCAAGTACGGCTGCGGACGCCGCGTAACCAAGTATATCCAGCCAAGGCATGGTTATCTCCCTGCGTTTAGATTCCAATTATGCGATGATAAGCAAATGCTGGCAGCAAGATAGTGCTTTGGTGCCGATTGGGTTCGCCGGTTTTCTATTTCTGACGCAGACCTCGCAGAGCCAATGCGACATTGATCGAATTGCTTGCAACTGTACAACTCCATAATGTCGCTGATGGGTCATTAGCCACGGAGCACTTCCGGCCTCAGACGGCCGATTGTCCGCTTCGCATCGAAAGCGACCAAAAAGGCGCGTGCTCTGCGACCCGCCCGCCGGTTCAAAATCACGGCCCCATAACGCTCGCCAAGAAGGCCGCCACCGTCAAGAATTAGAACCAAGATGGGAATTCGCGGCAACATCACTGGCAATCTGTCCGCTGCCCGACCATTGCGGCGGTGCGACCTTTAGGTTGTGCCGTTTTCTTCTCGCGTTTGCTGCAGGTCTTCAAAAGGGTGCACCCCCCACTTTCGCCGGCGTTCGTCCTCTTTGAGGATCAGAACGGTCTCTTCTAGAGTTTTGCCCTGAAGATGTGGGTTCAATTGCTGAAGCCTGACGAGCGCTTTTGCCCCGACTTTGGCAAAGCGTTTTTGCAACTGTGTACGGGCATCGTCTGTCATGACGCTAGTATAACACGAGCCATCACGATCACCATCATGGCGCTGCTATCACCTTGGGGCCTCCCTCAAAGCACGGCACGGTGGTCGGGGCATAACGGAGTCACCATCAAATTCCTGCATCCGTCCAAACCCGCTCACCCACCCTCACGGCTACCCATCCGGCTCCGCCTCCATGCTCCCCCGCCGCCATGATGGATGTGTTGGTGGTGAAGCAAGTCATCCCAAAGGGCTGGATGATGGTGTCTGGAGATACAGGTCTCACGTCAGGGCTACCCCGTGACGGGGCCCATGTTGTTGCCCTGTGTGCCTGTTGACGGGGAAATCATCGGCGGCATGTCGGGGTGCTATCAAGTTGACCACGGTGGCCCGACTGCCAGCTCACACTGAGGAACACACTTCAAGCCCTGCCCCCACGATGATGATGCCACTGCCACCGTCCCCCGCATGTCGCCCATGAAGTCCGGCTGGTGGGCGAACCGTCATCATGGTTATCATGGGAGCTTCCCAGATTGGGCTGCGTCAAGGGCTGCACCTTTGGCGGTGCACTGTGGGTGCGGATGGAAGTAGCCATGCGAACCTCACGACTGCCCTAACCCATGACGGCTCCCATGCTGTTGCCCTATGTGCTCCCCCGCTATGCTCACCGGCATGATGGTGACCATGATGATGACAATGGGCGGCACTGTCACAAGGTAAGTCGGCGGCGGAGGCATGTTGGTGCAGCATGTTGGGTGCCGGCAAGGAGACACATGGTGGTCCCGACTGCCCGGTCACACTGAGGCAACACTTCAAGGGTCGCTGCCCCATGATGCATCCCATCAAGTGTAGCCTCCGCCGCCACACATCATGATGACCATGAAGTTCGGCGAGTGGTGACCCGCCATGGGCGCTTGCCAACTTGGGCTACTCCAAGGGCACCATCATGCAGTGCTCCAAGTGCTGGGGTGGCAAAGCCCACCTCATCCCCCCAAGTGGCTCACGGTGCTTCATCATGGACAGCTTGATGGTAGCCATGTGCGGGGAAGCGCCTAGGGTGGGAGGGCATTGAGGGTGCATCAAGGAAGGCACCAAGGGAGGCATCAAGGGGGTGTTGTTACACTTAATCAACTTAACTCCCATCAAGGGGACCCATGAAGGTTAGCGTGAGGGCAAGCCTCCTTGACGGCCTCTTGATGGAGATACTTTGGGTTTCTCCCATAGCATTAGAGGACACGTAAGGATTCCGCACCGCCGCCGCCCTTAGTCGCCCGCCGTTTTGATTTCCGCAGGGATGGCCGTGCCGATGCGCCGCTTGGATTCTCGTTGCAGCGTTGCCTTGGCGGTCAGCGCATGACGTTCAGGCACCAAGACCGCATCATGAATTGGTAACGCCGTGATGCCGCGTTTCATTAGGCTCAGCAGCGTGGCAACCAGAATGTCGGACTCAATGCGCATGAAACCGAGACCGCGACCGTTCTCAATGTAATCCGCGATGGCCGAATGCTTGGCCCTGATTTCGCTGGTCGCGATCCGTGCGGTGGTGCGGGAAGGAAAACAGGCTGCCAGCGCCGAGCGTTCTTCAGGCGTATCACCCGGCCAACCTTTCAACGTCTCGCTTCTGTTGAACATCGCACTGGTCAGCTTTTTGCGGCCTTCGCGCAATTGCTGCCAGTCGCGGCCCAATACGTCGTCGCCGGTCACGTCATAAAGGTCACCGCGCGGCGGTTTGATTTTCGCCAGTGCGTAGGCGAGCCTCAGATTGAATTGGCTGAAGTCTACGTTCGCAATTGGCCCGTCATCAATACGGATCATATGAGGACGCTGCTCGCGCTTCATCGTCTGCCAGAACCCATCGTAGAGCCGTCCGCCTTGAGTCCATTCGCCATTGTTCCATATGCGTCGAAGCTCCCGCACATCCGGCCTAATGGTGAAGCCGCTTTCATCTAAGAGGATGCCATGCGATCCGACGATGGAAATGGATGCCCCACGAAGATGGTCATTGATCTTACGCAATTCATCACGCCAGCGCCGCGTGTCGTTGCTGTCTGAATAGTCGAGTAACTGACGGGCGCTGTCTTTAAGGACGATGACCTCCGGCAGGTCGATGCGCGTGAATACGTTTTGCGTGACCGTCGCGATGGGCGGAAACGCCTTAAGCAGCTTGGCCGTTGGGCGGATCGTTGTGATGTCCCTTCGGCCCCATTCCTTGACGTTGTGACCCTTGGTAACAATCTTGATCAGATGCAATTTGACCATGAGCTTGATGAGATCGCGGAAATGCTTCCCGTAAACCACCGGCTTGTATCGCGGGCTGCCTCTTAGTGTATTGTTTGAGAGCGGAACGTTGAGCAGCGTTTTCGGGGACCGCGCATAGGCGACAATTAGATTGCTGAGCAGAGCTTCGATGGCCAAATGGAATTTCTTACGATCCGCATCCTTGCGCCCTCGCGTTCGTCCGCCAAGTTTTGCCTCGCGGGTCTCAAGGTAAGTGACGAAACCCGAGATAGCGTTCTTCAGCCCGTCATCGGTGGCGCGTAAGTTCGGATCGAATCGTTGAATGATTTTGCCGTCGTTCATCGCGGGGTGCCCGGTGTTTCAGCGCGTTCTCATGCAACTCGGCGCGAAGTGACCGGGAAGCTCAATATGTGCGCCCCGCCAACCCCGGACCTGATAGCACGCCAAAATGTCAGCCAGCGGAATGTTCATGTCGATGTCGTGCGCTATCGACATTGTACACCGCAGCTGTTAACGAGCCGCACCTCTTAGTTTCACATGATCGTGGAGGTTTACCAATGCGCGAATTCGTGGCGGTGCTAGCGGCGACCCTGTTGATCCTTGGGGCAGTTCCAGCGAGTGCCCAGCAGAGCCAGCGGAACACGTTCAGGGCTCAGCAACCATCGCAGCAGGAGCAGCAAGGGATGTACCTGCAACAGCAGCAACAGCAGCAGCAGCAGCAACAGCAGCAACAGCAACAGCAACAGCAGCGCTACGGGAACCCGAACCCGACATTCAACAATGGTGGTAGCGGAAACCGCAGCTTCGGAGATTGATCGCGTTAGCCCCCTCGGTGCTGCCCGCACAGCAGCGCTATCGCGACGATGCCGCCTTCAGAGCAAGCATCCCCGCCAAGTGATGGTCGATGACAAGCTCTGCTTCCTTCTCGATCATCTCCCCGAGGTGGCGCAGTACGCGGCCAGAGGAGCGCGGATATGCGGTCGGCTATGCGAAATGTCCCGAGCAAGCGAAGCGCCGGTTTCTTTTGTTATGATGATCTTGCTGACGGCAAGCCGAATAGCATTAGCTTCTGGAGACCCGTCCGAAAATGTAGGGGATCGATGAAGTACCAAAGCTAACCGTGTAAGAGCACGACGTTGCTCGGGAGCAAACCAATATTCGATGTAATTTTTCGTCTCTGCATCAACCCAAGGCAATTTGGCTTGCCTGAGATCGATGCGATTGGAGCTTTTTAATAGCAGCTCCAAAAGAACGTTGAAGCGCTTATTGTCGAGCGGGCTAGTTGCTACTTTTGAGATCAGTATCGAAAGCGGGTCGAGATCAAATCCAATACAGTGATGACCAGCGCTAGAGGCAGCTAGCAAAACTGTCCCCGACCCCATCATAGGATCGAGGACGACTGAATTCCGGCGTAAGTCTTGAACCTTTGCGAGCGCAATGTCGGAAGCCATTCGCGCCGGAAAAGGATGAACGTTAGCCCACGCCATTATTCGTTACCTTAAGTAATAGCCCGATGAGAGTAGCAAAGGATATGTTAACGCGCATGACTAGGCACTTACAACCAAGATATTTTGTCACTTAATCTTTTCCGCAGTCGCTCTAATCGTGCGCGTACTTCGGGCTATTGCTTGCGTTTGGCGATCTAAAACTTTGCGGACATGGGCCGGAAGCGGTGGCAGCTTTACGGATTCAACGCACGCCGCATTTGTGCCACCGATGGCCCCTGAGAGTACCGGCCTAACGTCTCGCCCGGCCGTTGATGCCCGGCAACCGCGTCAATGATATGCGGAAGCTGCCCAGCCTGCTCTGCCTTTGTGGTGAACCATCGGCGGAACGAATGGAAATCCACATTGGATTGCCACTTGCAATCGGCATATTTGCCCGAGAAAGTGCCGTCATTCACTCCTTGGGCAGCCTCACCGCTTCTATGCATTGTCGCTTCAACTCGACAAGCGTCGCTTTTGAATAATGGCCGAAAGTTAACCCTACGTTCTTACTATGGCCCATAACGGCGGCAACTACGTTCTCGCGCTGTCCGGCCTCCTCCGCTTTCGTCGCAAACCAACGGCGGAAACTGTGAAAGTTGACCTTTGAGCGCCGCGCACCGATTCGCTTATCATCCACACCGAGACGCTTCCGATAATATGTGAACCGTTTGGATACGGCCATAGTGCGGTTATCATCCCATCCAGTGTCGGGCAGGTCGGGGAAAAGAAATGCATCGTCACGCTTAGCTTTGGTCCGAGACGCCACCGCGCTCTTCAATGCAGTATGAATCGGAACCGTACGAACAGCTGCTGGAGTCTTGCCCCGATGGATCGCAAAGTTTTCGTTCTGACAATCCTTAATCCTAAGCTGGCCAATCTCTTCCAGCCTCATCCCTGACAGTGCGGCGATCTTCATGAGATCGCCAAGGTCGCGATCTGCTGCACCTGAAAGCAGTGTTAGCATCTCTTCATCTGTAAATGGGCGTTCGGGGCCATCCGGTCCATCGGGCGAAACACGGTGCGCCTTCGGCTTCGGAAGAGACTTCCGCGCCCAAGGATTCGGCCGAATGCCCAGGCTCTTGTCCAACCAATTCCAATACTGGCGGAGCGCTGAAAGCTTTTTGTTGGCTGTCTTAGGGTGAGCTTTTGCATTAACGAAAGCTCCATCCCGAAAGTCAGACGCCAGGCGGTCGTCCACTGACTCGATGAAGCCGCTTTGCCCCGCATGGAGGCACCAAGCTTGGAATTGCTCCATAGCAGTTCGTGCGTCCGCTTTGGTGCGATCTGTATAACCGGACGATGTAAGCCAACGCTCAATATAGGTGTCGAACGGCGTAGCCTTGCCGATTGCCAACTTGACGTAGTTACTCGCCTTTTGTGAAGGAACGTCCAGGTCTTGTTCTTCGATTGAGTTTGCCTGCCAATCGCCACGCTCAGCGCGGTCAATTTGTTGGGCCCGGTCCTCTATGAAGTACATAAGGCCATCCCGCTCCTCATCATCCGCCCGCGTGAAATCCTCACGCAGCGCAAGCGCTTCCAATTGTATCGGGTCCTCTTGAGCGTTTTGCGGACTACGCGCCCGAGCGATTTCTGCCTTAAGAGCATCCAGCGCCTTCCACCGGGCCGCACGCGCCACGTTGATGTCATTTGTCTTCAGTGAACGAACGAGCCGTTTCTTCCGCAGAACTGCGCGAAGCGTCCGTGGCACTTCCGTGACGGCGTACCATGCGGTGCCATCCCCCCTTGGCTGCGTTAAGTAGCGGTAGTCGCCGCGCCCACTGCCCGTGCCTCGTCGCGGCGCCCGTTTTGCCATGCTACCCTAACTCTGCCCCTAACGCTCTGACCCCAACGCCGGGGTCAAGTTAGCCGCTAATAGCAGCATTATATAAGCTTGCGCAATGGTTCGCGTAGGGTCCTAGTCCCCCAGCCAAAAAACTCCCCGCCAGTTCTCAGCGCGGTCATGCTGCCGGCCTTGCGCCGGTCGCTCAGGCAGACCAAGCGCGCAACCTGTCCCATTTATAGACAGCGTCCCTTCAATGGCGCTGCCCGGACGGCAACCGTTTACCATTTTGTAAGGATGTCGCTTATGCATTCGTTAATCATGCCATTATGCCCGATCGTAAGTGGGGGCCGACCGCGAAATGGCCATTGCCATCAACGCACGGCTGGGGAGTCGATGATGACGCGAGTATTGCGTTTAGTAGGCGCGTGCGCCGTTGCAACCGGATTCTTGATCCTGTCGCCGGCAGCTAACGCGCAAGCCACGACCGGCACGACCGGCACCACCACCAATTCCACCGCCTCATCGGGCCGCATGTGGGGCTCCGCCGGTCCGGGCTCCGCGTCGGACTCCAGCAACATGCACGCCAACGACGCCAGCTACGCCGGCCTGGTGGCGGCCGCCAGACAGGGACTGCTGGTCGGCGGCGCCGGATATTCGATCACGTCCATCGGTTCACAGAGCATCGTCTCCACGACCATCATCGGCGATAGCAATTCGACCAACGTGACTGCGACGCAGACGTCGACCAATTCGGGCGCGGTTTCCACCAACGGTTCGATCGCGATCAAATAATCTGGGCAAGGGATTAAGATCCGATTTCTTCAGCAGCGGATTTGTAACGAGCGCGGTTGTTCGCGCGGAAAGAGTGAGTGAGAAGCATGCGGGCAACAGGGAGGCTGAATGCGGGGCGCAATGCCGCCTCCAAGATTGCTCTCCGTGCTGCGCTTCTGGCGATCACGCTGTTCGTGAGCGGCTGCTCGAGCACCGAATTCTGGAACACCTCCGAGACCGACCTCGGCGGCCCCGACCGCAAGGTGCGCGTGCCCGTCACCAAGGCGTCGATGCCGAGTTCGGTGCAGCCTTATCCACGCATCGAGGGAACGCTCGCCTGCATTCGCCGCACCGGCGTGTTGCGCGGCAAGACATTCGTGGTCGGACCGTTCGCGGACTCGACCGGCAAGATCAACGCGGTGGCGCAAGGCGCCACCGGCAACTTCGTTCCGCAGGGCGGCAGCGCCTCCTATGTCACCGACGCGCTGACCAAGGCCGGTGGCCAAGTCGTTTCCACATATTTCGGCGCGCCGACCAAGGCCGTGCCGTCGCAATACGCCGTCAACGGCATCTTCAACAGCCTCGACTTCGGCACCTCGGCGCAGAGCGACATCCGCATCGGCGGCATCGGTCCGACGATGGAGCTCGGCTGGGCGCAGCTTTCGCTCTCGATCCAGCTCGATGAGGTGGCGACCCGCGTCAACCGGCAGATGAGCATGATCCAGCGCCCGGTGCGCTACACCCAGTTGGGCGCCACCGTCGGCAAGACCTTCGAGAACACCTTGGTCACCGGCACCGCCAATTTGCAGAACCAGGAACGCCTTCAGCTTGAAGCGCTCAATGGCCCGATCGCGCTCGGCATTGCCGACGTACTCATGAAGGAGTTTCCGCGCGCTCAGCACGCCTGCGGCGATCAGATCGCCGATCTCTTGATCAAGGACGACTACCTCAGCGTCAATCCACAGAGTCTGGCGACGGCCGCGGTTTCCGGACTGTACTAAGCGAAACGACAACAGAAACGTAACAGGGCAACTAAAGCGTAACACGGCAACAGGAGAAGAACATGTCGCGTAAGTCACTCCACTTAATGACGGGCGTTGCCGTTGCGGCGCTCCTGAGCACGGCCCCCGGCGCCTTCGCGCAGGTGGCGATCACGCAGGGCCTTACCGCCGCCCAAAACAGCGGTACCCCCGCGCCCATCACCAACTCCGGCGCAGTGACAGGTAACGCCGCCGACAGCATCACTACATCGGCCGCCATTTCCGGCCTGCTTAGCGGCGCGTCCATCGGCAGCACCGGTGTGGTTGCTTCGGTCGGCGTGCTCAGCAATAACACCGCATTCGGCTCTGGCAGCAATCTCGACCTGCCGGCGACCGGTGTCGGCGCCATCGGCCAACTCACTAGTAACGGCGGCGCGATCACAACGCCCGGTGGCACGATCACCGTAGGCGCTTCCGGCGGCAGCAACATCAGCGGCGTGGGCGCGACCGCCTCGGTTTCGTCGACTGGCTCCGTTGCGTCGGTTGGCATTCAGAACGTCGAGACCGCAGCCGGCACAAATTCGATCGGTACGACCATCACGCAAAGCTCGACCAATGCGACCGGCGGCACGATCGCCAACACCGGCACCATCAGCCTCACGTCGCTGACTGGCCTTGGAAGCTCGGCCGCGGTGTCGGCGACCGGCGCGGTATCGTCGGTCTCGGCCACCCAGGCCGGCTCGGGGGCCGGAAATATGATGGGCGCAACGACCGTCGGCAGTACGTCGATCGGTCAAACAACCTCTAACGTTGCGGCTGTCGGCAATAACGGTACGATCGGCTCTCTCTCCGGCGGACTGACCGGCAACGGCGCGTCGGCAAGCGTGTCAGCGACCGGCTCGGCGGCTTCGATTTCGTCGACACAGCTTGTGACCGGCAACACCATCGATAATGCGTCGGTCACCTTCGGCGCCCCGACCCAGTCGGCGACCAATACCGGCGCCGTTACCAACGGTGGAACGATCGCTAGCGTTACAACCGGCGCCCTTACGGGAGCCGGAACATCGGCCAGCGTTTCAGCCACCGGCGCGGTAGCCTCGATTTCATCGACCTCGAACGGCAATATCGCCCACTCAACGCCCTCGGCGTCGGCTGTGTCGACAACGGTTGGCAACACCCTGCAAACCGCCTCGAATAACTCCGGCGGGGCCGTGATCAATACGGCGACCACGTTCACCACCGGCAATCTGGGTGCTACTGGCGGCGCGAACGGCGCCGGTGCCTCGGCTTCGATATCGGCAACCGGTGCTGCGGCTTCGGTGTCATCCACAGCCTTCGGCACCAACAAAGCCACCGATTCCTTTGGTACCATCGGCCAGACGGCAACCAACGGGGCGACCGTCACCAACAACAACGGTGCGAGTGGCGGTGGCACGGCGACGATCGCAGCCATCAACGGCCCCAGCGCTTCCGCGGGCGTGAGTGCCACAGGTGCCGTCACCTCCACATCGATCACCAGCAACAGCAATATCCTTGCTGGCACCACCACGATGGGCACCGTGACGCAAGGCTCGACCAACACCGCCGCGGTCACCAACAACGGCGGTACGCTGGCGATTACCGGCGATATCGCGGGCCACGGGGCTTCGGCGTCGATCGGTGCAACCGGCTCGGTGGCATCGTTCTCAGTCAACAGCATCGCCGATACTTTGTCGGTCGGCGGTTCGGCAACAGTCGGCAACATCACCCAGTCGTCAAGCAACAATGCGGCCATCACCAATGCGGGTAAGATCACCGTCGCCGGCATCTCGGGATCGGGCGCTTCTGCCTCCGTTTCCGCCCTCGGCGCCGGCGCCATGGCCAGCTTCCGCGCCGTCAAGTAACACCACAAGACCGGAAGCCGGGTCCCTTAACGGGGATCCGGCTCCCTTCCCTCTCTAATTTTAGGCCGGAGACATTCGTAAGAGGGACGCCATGCGACATGTCATTCTTGCGATCCGCTGCGCTGCCACCTTGGCAGTCATAGCCACCGCCTTCCCTGCGCACGCGCAATGGGTGCCGCGTTACGGCGATCGCCCGCCGCCGCCGACCGAACCGTCGATTGTGCTGCCCGGGCAGCCACAGATCGCCGCCCCAAAACCCGAAGCGCCGAAGCCCGCGGTCAAGCAGATTATCGTGCGCCGGCCGCACAGCGTGCAGTCCGGTCCGGTGACCATGCCGCCGAATGACGTGCTCGTCATGATGGTGCGGGCGGCGCTTTCCGCGCTCAATCAGGCGAATTTCACCGAGAATTACTCCGTGTTGCGCGGCATGATGACGCCGGGCCTGCAAGTTCGCGCCAGCGCCGCTCAGCTTGCCAAAGCCTTCGCCGACCTCCGCAGCCAGAATCTCGATCTTTCGCCGTCACTGGTGCTGATGCCGCAGCTCACCGAAAATCCCACGCTGGCGCCGGGCGGCCTGCTGAAAGTCGCCGGCATATTTCCGTCAAAGCCGCTTCAGATCAAATTCGCACTCGAATATCTGCCGATCGACGGCTTCTGGATGATCGACTCGATGACGGTGTCGGCGCCGCGCGCCGATACGCCGGTGGCGATGGTGGCGCCGAAGCCTCCGCCGGCGGTTACGCCGCCTGCTCCGCCCGCGCCCTCACCGGTGCTCGCTGCGCCGGCGCAAGTCGCCTCGCGCGCGCCTGTTGCTCTGCCGGCCCCCGCGCCCGTTGCCGCCGCGCCGCAGCGATTGGCAATGGCCGCCGATGCCGACTTCATCCCCGGTTCGCTGCCAACCCGGCAATTCATCCCGGTGCGTTACCCGGTCGAATACCGCCCGGCCTTCGTCCAAACCGGCCGCCAGGCGCAGGCAGATTCGCATGGCAATGCTAAAACAAATGCAAAGGTGAAGGCTAAGGCGAATACCAATGCCACGGCGCCGGGCTACGCGGTCTATGTGCAGGTCACCTCGCAACGCAGCGAAGCGGAGGCTAAAGCCGCCTACAATTCGCTCCGCGCCAAATTCCCGCAAATTCTAGGTGACCGCCAGCCGGTCATCCGGCGCGCCGATCTCGGCGACAAGGGCATCTTCTATCGCGCCCAGATCGGCCCCGTGAGCTCCGATCAGGCCGACGAAAAATGCAGGCAGCTCAAGGCCGTTGGCGGCCACTGCTTCATTCAATATGATTGACCGGCGTCCACCGATTCTAATAACCGCCAGCGCCGAGATTCCGACGGTGATTAAAGCCGCGATCGAGTCAGTACGCGGCCCTCATGCCGCCAGCTTTGCGCGCGCGCCCCCCCGTCTGCTTTGCGCGGCGGCGGCGGCATTGAGCCTGCTCGCGAGCGGCGCCGCATTTGCGGAAAACCCTTGGGCCAAATCGGGAAACGCCTGGGGCTCGAAGCCGAATGCCTGGGGCTCCACGCCCAACGCCTGGGGCTCCAACCCGAATGCCTGGGGTTCGAACTCAAACGCCTGGGGCCGCGGCCCTGGATATAAAGAAGGCACGCCCAGCAATAACCCCGGCTTTGTGGCCATTCCTTCCGACCCGATTGTCGGCAATCCGGCGATGGTGCCGCGCGGCGGCGAAATTATCGATACCGGCACTATTCCGGACGGCCTTCACGTTCCACAGCAGTCCGCGCGGCGCCCGCGCCTTGCGCAAAGCGGCGTGCCATCCGCCGGCGAAAAACGCCTGATCGACGATGAAGTGTTGATCGAATTTGCCGGCACGCCCGGCCCCGATGCCATCGAGGCTCTGCAACGCCGCCACCATCTCAGCGGCATCGCGTCGCAGGCCTTGCCGCTGACCGGCGCAACAATTCACCGCTGGCGCATCGACGACGACAAGAAAACGGTGGCCGCTGTGGTGCGCGCGCTTGAAGCCGACAAGGCCGTCGCATCGGCGCAGCCAAATTATGTCTACATGCTGCTGCAAGACAAAGCGAAGCCGGCAGAGAAGGACAAAACGGCGGACGACAACATCGAACAATATGCGCTGGCCAAGCTGAATGTGCCGCAGGCGCATGAGCTGGCCACAGGCGACAAAATATTAGTCGCGATCATCGATACGGCGGTCGACCTTAACCATCCGGATTTGACCGGTGCGGTCGCGCAGAGCTTCGACGCTACCGCCACATCGTCGTCGCCACAGTCCCATGGCACGGCTGTCGCAAGCCTGATCGTGGGGCGCGGCAAATTAAAGGGCGTCGCCCCCGGCGCCCGCATTCTGGCGGCGCAGGCCTTCGCGCCACATGGCGGCGAGGTGCAAGGCACCACCTTCAGCATCGTCAAGGCCATCGACTGGGCGGCGGAAAACGGCGCGCGCGTCATTAATATGGGCTTTGGCGGGCCCGCCGATCCGGCCGTCCATCGCAGTCTGGCGGCGGCGGCGAGGAAAAACATCGTGCTGGTGGCGGCGGCAGGAAAAACCGAGGCCAAAGCGCCGCCGCTTTATCCGGCCGCCGATGAGAACGTGATCGCGGTGGTGGCGACCGGCGCCAACGACAAGCTCTCGGACGCCTCCGGCCGCGGGCGTCACATCGCGATTGCCGCGCCCGGCGTCGATATCGAGACCGCCGCGCCCGGCGGCGGCTATGCAAAAGCCTCCGGCGCATCTTATGCCGCAGCCGAAGTGAGCGGCATCGTCGCCCTGATGCTGGAACGCAAAGGTGGCCTGACGCCCACGAAGGTGCGCGCTATTCTGCGCGCTACCGCCAAAGATCTCGGCCCGAAAGGCCCCGATCCTCTGTTCGGAGCCGGTCTTGCCGATGCCTATGCCGCGCTCACGGCGCAAGAAGCTACGCATGCGCAGACCCGCCCCGCCGCGACGAAGCGTAGCCGCGAACGCTGAGCGCGCCGTTTCTGGTTTTGCCGGTTTTCACAAACTGAAAAGGCGAAATTTGCAGCCTGCATTCGGCTAGGAAATAACGCATGATCGCGCCTATGCGCTAAACGATAAAAGACGCGGACAGAAGTCAGGGAGCAAAGGACGGCATGACGGAAAAATTCGGGCGGCTCGCCCTGCATATGTGGACCATCGACACGACGCCGCTGGCCGTAGCGCTCGATGCCGCCAAGCAAGGCGGCTTCGATGCCGTCGAATTGCGCCGCACCGATTTCAAGCGCTGCTTCGATCAAGGCATGAGCAACGCGCAAGTGCTCGATCTCATCAAGAAAAGTGGTATTCCGGTTGGCGTTCTCGGCGTCGAATATGGCTGGCTGTTTGAGACCGGCGAGGAAAGCAAACGCCTGTTCAAGGTGTTCCACGAGAGTTGCGAGAACGCGGTCGCGCTCAGTTGCGACACGCTGATGAGCGCGCCCGGTCAGGTGCAGGGTCCGATCAAGGACGCGATCAAGTATCTCAAAGAGGCCGGCGACATCGCCGCCGAATACAAGCTCAAGCTCGGAATCGAGTTCAATTCGCAGCACGACGTGCTCAACAGCCTCGCCGTGCTGACCGAATTGATCGAAGGCGCCAACCATCCCAATTGCGGCTACCTGATCGACGCTTATCACTTCACCCGCAGCGGCGCCGGCGGGCGCGGCTTCGAGAACGTACCGGCCGACAAGATCTATTGCTTCCAGTACAGCGACGTCTCGCCCAATCCGGTGACCGGCGTGCGGCGGCCGACCGACCGCCTCGCACCGGGCAAAGGCATCGTCAAATGGAAAGAGATGCTCGGTCTATTGGCCGAGAAAAACTACACTGGCTACCTTTCCTACGAAGCGCCGAATCCCGAATTGTGGGAGCGTTCGCCCGTTGAGGTTTGCCGCGAGGGCGTCGAACTGACGCGTAAGCTGCTGCGCGACGCCGTTCCCACTTATAAAATGTGAGGCGATGAAATGACCACCATCACTGATCCGCTGTTCGCCGGTCTGTTCGACAAGACCATCACAGCCATCCCAGCCGACGTCGCCAAACAGCGCTATATGACCAGCGTCGCGCCCATGGCCGCTAATCCCGGAAAATGGGTCGAGCAACCGCGCCTGCCGATCCCGACTGGCGAACATGCGGTGATCGAATGCCAGGGCAGAATTCATATTGTCGCCGGTTATGCGCGCCATCGCGTCGACGGCAATTTCCATCAGGTCTTCGATTCAAAATCCGGGCAATGGTCGCTGAAGGCGGAATTCCCCACACCCTGCAACCACGTCGCCGGCGTTGCCATCGGCTCCAAGGTCTATACTTTCGGCGGCTTCATCGAGCAAAACCGCTGCCCGCATTCGCTCTGTTACGTTTACGACACGGCCACCGACAAATGGTCGCGCATTGCCTCGCTGTCGCGGCCGCGCGGCGCCATCTCCGCCGTCGCGCTTGACGGCAAGATACATCTGCTCGGCGGGCGCGACGTGCGCTCGGTCGAATGGCACGAAGTATACGATCCGGCGACCGACAAATACGAAGACCGCGCCTCCATGCGCGGCTCGACCATGACGCAACCTTTCGTGGGACAGCGCGACCATATGGGCGTCGTCGTTGCCGACGGGTTGATCTACGCCATCGCCGGCCGCATGGACTCATACGACTTCAACACCAGCCTCAATGCCGTCTACGACCCAAAGAAGGATTCTTGGGGCTTCCGTGCGCCCTTACCTACCGCTCGTTCGGGTCCGTCGGCGGTCTTCATCGGCGGCAAGATCGTGGTGTTCGGCGGCGAGGCGACCGGCAAGGTGTTCGGCACCAACGAGGGCTACGATCCCAAAACCGACACTTGGGAGCAACTCACGCCGATGGCGATTCCGCGACACGGGCTGCACGGCGCTACCGTCGCGGTTATCGGCAACATGGTGCATGTGCCCGGCGGCGGACCGATCCCCGGCGGCCGCATCCAGGGCGCCTATCACGACGCCTTTACGTTCGGCTAGGGAACGTATCGCGGATTCGGTTGCCGACAGCATCCGGCCATACGGCACCGAGGCACAAGGCCCGGTTTGAACCGCGGCGCGAACACGTCATAATAGAGGGCGGAAACAACCGTCCGGCGCACTAGTGGGAGAGCAAAGCTAACATGTCGCTCATCGACATCGACGGCGTTTGCAAAAATTACACGATCGAGGGCGACCGGGAATTGACAGTGATCGATCATATCGATCTGTCGATCCGCGAGGGCGAATTCGTTTCCATCATTGGGCCGAGCGGCTGCGGCAAGAGCACTCTGCTGCACATGATCGGCGGGTTCGTACCGAGCACGGCGGGTGAAATTCGCGTCGGCGGCGCGGCGGTGCATTCGCCCGGCCCCGACCGCGGCATCGTGTTCCAGCATTTCGCGCTGTTTCCGTGGAAAACGGTGCTCGGCAATGTCGAATACGGTCTGGCCGAGCGCGGCATCGGCAAGCTCGAGCGCCGCGACACTGCGCAATCCTTCATCGACATGGTCAAGCTTTCCGGCTTCGAGAATACCTATCCGAACCGGCTGTCCGGCGGCATGCAGCAGCGCGTGGCGATTGCCCGCATGCTGGCCTGCGAACCCTCGATCCTGCTGATGGACGAACCCTTCGGCGCGCTCGATGCGCAGACGCGCAAAATATTGCAGGAGGAGCTGCGCGAACTGTGGCAGCGCTTCCGCAAGACGGTCGTCTTTGTCACCCATGACGTGCGCGAAGCAGTATTCCTGTCGCAGCGCGTAGTGGTGATGTCGGCGCGGCCGGGGCGGATCAAGACCATCGTCGAGACCGGTCTCGGTCCCGACGCCTCGCGCGCGGCGATCGATGAGAAAGCCGACGAGCTCTGGGACCTGCTGCGCGACGAAGTCGTGCGCACCCTCGATGAAGAAAGGCGCGGGCTGTGAGCAAGGCGCTGCGCATCCCGATTTTCTACCTGCCGATCTTCGCCATCCTGATTCTCTGGGAACTCGCCGCTCGCCTTGGCCTGCTCAATCCCTCCATCTTCCCTTCGCTCACCGACACGCTGGTCGCCTTCGTGCGGCTCGCCGAAAAGAGCCACTTGCTCGCGCATGCGTGGCTTTCGCTGTTCCGGCAATCGAGTGGATTTTTTCTCGCCGCCGTCTTCGGCATCGTCTCCGGCATCCTGATGGCGGAAAGCCGCACGGTGAGGAATATTCTCGAACCGCTGCTGCGCGCGACTTTCCCGCTACCGAAATCGGCGTTGATTCCGCTGTTCATCCTCTGGCTCGGAATCGGCGACAGCGCCAAGGTCGCGGCCGTCTTCCTCGGTTGCCTGCTGCCGATTGTCGTATCGACCTTCAACGCCGCGCGCGGCATCAACAAGCAACTGGTCTGGTCGGCCTGGAGCCTGGGCACGCCGAAATGGCTGATCCCGTGGAAGGTGGTGCTGCCGGCCGCACTCCCTGAAATCATGAGCGGCTTGCGCATCGCGCTCGCGCTTTCCTTCACGCTGATGGTGAGCGCGGAATTTCTGATCGGCCAGCGCGGGCTCGGCTATCTGATCTCGACGCTCGGCGAGGATGGCGATTACGCTGGCATGTTCGCCGCCGTGCTGGCGGTGACCGTTCTCGGCTTTGCCGCCGACCGGCTGTTTCTCTGGCTCAACGACCACCTGCTGGCGTGGCGCGAATGATGAAAGCGCCCTCCCATACGCTGTGGCTGCGGCGCGCCGGCGCCCGCTATGGCTCGATTGTCGTTGTACTGATCCTGTGGGAGCTGACCACCCGTACCGGCATCTTCAACAACTTCCTGCTGCCGCCGCTGTCGGACGTGCTCTATCGCTTCGCGCTCGACTTCATTAGCGGCGAAATTCCGCGCCATGCGCTTGCCACTGCCTATCGCGCCGCGGTCGGCTTTGCGATCGCCGCCGGCTTCGGCATTCTTACCGGCGGGCTGATGTCGATGTCGGCCGTAATCCGTCGCATCATGGAGCCCATCGTCTCGGTCGCCTTTCCCATTCCAAAAATCAGCTTTCTGCCGATTTTCATTTTGTGGTTCGGCCTCGACGATCTGTCGAAAGTTCTGATGATCGCCTTTAGCTGCGTCGTACCGATCATCAGCGCTACCTATCTCGGCACCACGACGGTCGATAAATATTTCCTCTGGTCGGCGCGCAATCTCGGCACCAGCCGCCAGGCGCTGTTTTGGAAAGTCATCGTACCGGCTGCCTCGCCGCAGATCATTAGCGGCCTGCAAGTCGCCTTCCCGCTCGCGCTCATCATCGCGGTCGTCACCGAAATGCTCACCGGCGGCGACGGGCTCGGCGGCTACATGATCCGTTCGGTGCGGTTCGCGCAATCCGACAAGGTCTTCGCCGGCCTGTTGGCGACATTGTTCACCGGCCTGATTTTCATTCAGGGCTTCGCCATGCTGCGGGCCCGGCTGCTGGTCTGGCACAACGAAACCGCCGTCACCGCCGCCGGTTGAATCGGCCGCCGCGCGCAGCGCGAATATTTGCCAACTGGTGCGGCAAAAATGCGCTAATCTTGGCCATCGGCAGTAAAGCCATCCGGACAAGGGTTTTCAGGTCGCGAAAGCGGCCGCCCGCCCCGGCAAGGACAGTGAAATTTGGGGAGGAAGACCATGCACCGCTCAATTCGGAAACTCGGCCTGCTGGCCGCGCTCGCAAGCGCAGCCCTCATCGCCATCGCGCCGGCGTCCGCCGAACCGCTCAAGCTGCGGGTCGGTTACGATTCCATTCCGACGCATCTGGCGCCGATCATTTTCAAAATGCCGGACCAGACCAAATATTTCGACAAGGACTACTCAATCGACTTCATCCGCTTCAAAGGCTCGTCGCTGCAATTGCAGGCGCTCGCTGCCGATCAGGTCGATGTCGCCGTGCTCGCCTTCTCCACCTTCGCCACCGGCATTCTCAACGCGCATCTGCCGATCAAAGGCATTGCCGACGTGGCGCAGGACGGACCGAGCTTTTCCACCGTCTTCGGCGTGGTCGACTCCTCGCCGATCAAATCGATCAAGGACCTCAAGGGTCAGACGATCGCCGTTAATGCCCTTGGCGGCGCCATCGACATGGCGGCGCGTAGCGCCTTGCGCAAGAACGGCCTGACGCCCGACCGCGACGTGCGCATCATCGAGGCCGGCTTCGGCGCGATGGAAGCGATGACGCGCGAGAATAAAGTTCAGGTCGGCTCGTTCCTGGCGCCGTTCTGGTCCAAGGCCCAGAAGAACGGCGGCATGCGCGCGCTGTTCCACCAGAAGGATGGCATGGGCACCACGCAGTTTCTGCTATTTGCCGCCAAGGAAGACTACATCAAGGCGCATCGCGATGTGCTGGTGAAATTCCTCGCCGATTATGTGCGTGGCATCCATGTGGTGCACGATCCAGCCAACCGGCCGCGCGTGCTCAAGATCATGGCGGAGTTAACCAGCCGGCCGGAGAATTCCTTCTCCGAATGGGCGCTGCTGCCGGGCAAGGACACCTACCACGACCCGCACGGTCTGGTGAATGAAGCGGCCTTGCAGAGCAACATCGACACCTTGGCTGAGTTGAAGATGATTCCGAAATCGTTCGACGTGCGCGCGCATATCGATAATTCGCTGGTGCAGGATGCCGCCAAGGGCATGTAACGCACGGTCCGCGAAATAAAAGCGGGCGCCGGTTTATAACCGGCGCCCGTTGTTATTGTGGATCGTCCGCGAAACGCGAATTAACGCGCCGGACGCAAATCGAGGCCTGAAACACCGACCGCCAGATTGAGACCGGTCTGGCCCTGCACCGAAAGCGGCTGCAAGGTCACGGTGCGGTTCGAACCGCCGATCAGCACATTGGCGCCGACGCCGGCGCCGACGGTGGCTTCGGCACTCGCGCCGCCGTAATGGCCGGCCAGCGCGCCAAAGCGGCGGTTTGACGGAGCAAACACCGACCAGACCATTTCGCCGCCGCTGGTGGCGCCGATATCGAGCCCGAACTTGCTGATCGAGCCTGAATAGACTTCACGTGGGCCAGCGGCCGACGGCGTGAACATGCAGGTCACCTGCTTCTTCGACGCGATGATCATGCCGATTCCGCCGGAAATATCGCAGGTCAGCATACCAACTTTGGTCCGGTCACGGCCTTGCGCCATGGAGGGCGCTGGCGCTGCGACCGCTGCGGCAACCGCCAAGGCGGCAAGTGCGATCAAAGATTTGTTCATGGCAGGCTCCTTGGTGATGGGGATACTCCGACAACGTCGGAACTCCGCACAAGTTCCCGTATTGAACTTTTCCTGGCGTGACGCTGTGCCGAAACGGTTACCGTTTCAACCTTCAAGCCGGCGCCAAAATCTGACTGGCTGGAATGACGATGTGGCAACGAAAACCGTCTGGCTCGAAGGTCATCGCAACTTCGGCATCGAGCGCACGCGAGAGATTGCCCTCGATCACCATGCTGCCAAACCCCTTCTTGCGCCGTGGCTTGACGCGCGGCCCGCTTTCTTCGCGCCAGTCGAGTTCGAGCGCCTCGCCGTTGCCAGCCGCGCGGCGGTCCCAGACG
>DASRLA010000085.1:0-4194 GCA_035648715.1 Pseudolabrys sp. | reverse complement strand
GCGTACCGAAGTCGCCGACGTCGCGTCCGGCCGCAATAGCGTGCAGGGCGGTGTGATGGTGACGGCCGGCAATGATGACGTCTGGCTGATCCGCGCGGTTTCGCCCAAGAGTTCCGAGTTCGGTGTCATCGCCATTAATCTCGGCCGCGAATCGCACGAAGCCTCGAACGACCTGCGCATCCGCGTCGACGCGGTACTGTCCGACGCCACCGCCACGCTGGAGCGGCTGGGCGTGGCGCACGCCATCAGCGAGGCCAACATGCGCTCGCAGACCGAACAATTGCGCGAGGCGCTGATTGGTTCGGTCAGTCACGAATTGCGCACGCCACTCGCCTCGATCCTAGGCGCCGCCACGGTGCTGAGCGCTGCGCCGGCGCTGGCAAACGAAAAGAAGCTCAAGGCGCTGGTGCACGACGTGCGCGACGAAGCCGAGCGCCTCAACAACGACATTCAGAACCTGCTCGATGCCAGCCGCATCTCCAGTGACGGCATCAAGCCGCTTCTCGAATGGGCCGACCCGGCCGATATCATCCACTCGGCGATCGAGCGCTGTCGCAACCGCATGACCAACCGCCTTCTCAAGATCAATCTGCCGAAGGACTTGCCGCTCATCCATGTCGATGCCGTGCTGGTGCAGCAGGCGCTGGTGCAGATTTTCGATAACGCGGTGAAATACTCGAACCCCGATTCGCAGATCACGGTGGCTGCGCGCGCGCGCGACGGCCGCATGATCGTGAGCGTCAGCGACCAAGGCGCCGGAATGACCGCGGCCGAGCAGACCAAAATATGGGATCGTTTCGCACGCGGCGAACGCCTGGCCACGACCACCAGCGGCTCCGGCCTCGGCCTGTGGATCGCTACTGCCTTCATGGCCGCCAATGGCGGCACGATCAATGCCGTGAGCGAAGGGACAGGCCTCGGCACCGCGATCACGATCGAAGTGCCGGTGACGCAAGCCGTGGTCACGCAAATGGAAGGCGATGCAGATGAATGAACCAGCCCCGATTGTTCTGATCGTCGACGACGAGATTCAGATCCGCCGCTTTTTGCGCACGGGTTTCGAACTCAACGGCTTTGTGGTGCACGAAGCCGGCACCGGCGCCGAGGCGATCCGCTCCGCTACGCTGCGGCCGATCGACCTCGTGATCGTCGATCTCGGACTGCCCGACATGGACGGCTCCGAAGTGGTCGAGCGCATCCGATCCTGGTCGAGCGTGCCGATCATCGTGCTGTCGGTGCGCTCCACCGAAGCGCAGAAGGTTACTCTGCTCGAACTCGGCGCCGACGATTACGTGGTCAAGCCCTTCGGCATGGCGGAACTGCTGGCGCGCGTGCGCGTGGCGTTACGCCGGCAGATGCGCGCGGCAAGCGGCGAGCCCGCTGTCAAAGTCGGCCCGCTCACCATCGATCTGTCGACGCGCGCGGTGACGCTCAACGGCGTCCGCTTGACGCTGACGCCGAAGGAGTACCGGCTGTTGCAGGTGCTGGCACAGCATGCCGGCAACGTGGTCACCCATCAGCATCTTCTGAAAGAAGTTTGGGGCACGATCCACGTGCACGACACGCATTACCTGCGCATCTTCGTGCGCAAGCTGCGCCAGAAGATCGAGCCGGAACCGGATTCGCCCAAGATCCTTGTCACCGAACTGGGCGTCGGCTACCGGCTGGCGCAGAACGGCAACGAAGCCGAAAACGGCGCCGCCTCGGTCGCCGCTATTGAGGCGCCGGCCAAGACTGAAAGCTAAGACGGAATCCTAAGGCATTAACGATATTTCCGGCCGGAACCGCCCGGCTGGAAATGCCAGCTTTTCTTGACAGGCCGCACTTTTCCACCCCATAAGATGGCCGAACGCGGGCCTTTGGGTCCGCGTCCTTTTTCGGGGCCCCTAAGCCCTTAAAAACACAACTAAATCAGACTGAAAGAAGCCGGTCCGGAATCCTCCGAGCACCGGGATCGAACACGAGGGAAGAACGATGTTCGCAGTCATTAAAGCGGGCGGCAAACAATACCGTGTTGCCGCCGAAGATATCATCCGGATCGACCGCGTCAGCGGTCAGCCGGGCGAGATCGTCGAGTTCGGCGAAGTGCTGGTGCTGGGTGGCGACACCCCGCAGCTCGGCAGCCCGACGATCGCGGGCGCGACGGTTGCCGGCGAGGTGCTACAGCACACGCGCGGCGACAAGGTCATCGCCTTCAAGAAGCGCCGGCGCCAGAATTCGCGCCGTAAGCGCGGCTTCCGCCACGAATTTTCGGTGATCCGCATCACCGAGATCCTCACCGATGGCGCCAAGCCTTCGAAAGAGGCCAAGCCGCGGCCCAAGCGCGAGCCCAAGGTGAAGGCCGAAGGCGAGGCAAAAGCCGCGCCGGCCAAAAAGGCCAAGAATAGCAACAAGAAACCGGCCCCCAAGCCACGCGCCAAGCCCGCGACAAAGGGCAAAAAGAAGTAGCAAGAAAAAGTGAGATGATTCCTTCACGGAATCGGTGTATATAAACGGCGAATTTGAGAGAGTAGTTATGGCACACAAAAAGGCAGGCGGGTCTTCACGCAACGGCCGCGACAGCGCGGGCCGGAGCCTTGGCTTGAAAAAGTCGGGCGGCGAGATCGTCGTGGCCGGCAATATCCTGGCGCGTCAGCGCGGCACCACCTGGCATCCCGGCCGCAATGTCGGCCTCGGCAAGGATCACACGTTGTTCGCGCTCGTTAACGGCAAAGTTCAGTTCGCAAAGAAAGCCAAAGGCCGCACCTACGTGTCGATCGTACCGATGACGGAGGCTGCAGCCGAGTAAAGGTAGACCAAAAATCGAGGTCTGCCGGTCATTCCAGTCAAACCGGCAGGGCTCAATGGGCTCTGAGAGGGGGAGACGGGTGACCGGCTCCCCCTCTTCGCATTTCAACCACTGCGTTGAAACAATGGAGCCCGTGCCATGACACTGCTGGAACGCATACCAAGAGAAACCTTCCACGAAGGCAGTATTCCCGTCCTCGAGACCAAGCGGCTTGCGCTGCGCGCGCCGCGTCTCGGGGACGCTAAAACGGTAGCAGCGCTCGCCAACGACCGCCGCATCGCCGAAAACAGCGCGCGCATTCCGCATCCGTACAAAATCGCGGATGCCGAGAGTTTCATTGCCGGCGCGGCCAAAGCCGGCGAAGCGGCATTCCTTATCACGCTGCGCGACAAAACCGTGATCGGCGCCTGCGGTCTCGTCCTCCAGGCCGAGACGACGCCGGAGCTCGGCTTCTGGCTCGGCGTCGATCATTGGGGCCAGGGCTACGCCACCGAGGCGCTGCACGCGGTGATCGACTACGCCTTCGCGGATATGGGCCACGAGGCGCTGCAAGCGGGCGCGCGCGTCACCAACCCGGCCTCGCGCCGGGTGCTGGAGAAGTGCGGCTTCCAGTGGACCGGCGTCGGCCTCTACCGCATCAACGCCATCAAGTCGTCGGCGCCGATCGACCGCTTCCGGCTTGAGCGCGGCATATGGTCAGCGCTCAAGACCTGGGGTCGGATGAAGAAAGTGTCCTGAACATGAAAGCGGTCTCCCGCAGGGGGAGGCCGCTGGCGTCCGCCGCCATGATTTGCGAAACTGGTGGTCTGCACGGCTTCGTCAGGCGCATGATCCCGAAAAGTGGAACCGGTTTTCGGACAAGATCATGCGCAAACGAAAGGGAGAAACGCCATGGCTTACGACCTCGACCAATTCATCGCCGATTGCAAAACCACGCTGGCGCGCGACCCCGGCCATGCCGGCCGCGAACAGGTGCGCGTCAAGCTCGAGCAACTGCTCGCCAACCAGGACTTCCTCGCCAAATATACCGGCGACGACCAGCCGCACGGCATGAAGGTGCTCTACGAGGACCCCAAGCTCGGCTTCCAGGTACTCGCCCACATCTACAACAAGGCGCGCGTTTCGCCGCCGCACGATCACGGCGCCTCATGGGCGATCTACGGCCAGGCCGCCAAATACACCGACATGATCATATGGGAGCGCGAGGACGACGGCGGCGATCCCAAGCACGCCAAGCTCAAGCCGGTGAAGAAATACCGCCTGACGCCCGGCCACGCCGGCATCTACCAGGACGGCACCATCCACTCGATCGACTATCCGGACCTTTCGCGCTTCATCCGCGTCACCGGCACTGATCTGGACAAAATCCCGCGCATCAAGATCGATCTGAAAACCGGCGCCGTCGA
>DASRLA010000084.1:0-5327 GCA_035648715.1 Pseudolabrys sp. | reverse complement strand
CGGCAGACGTTTTACTTATTCGGCAGCGCAATTCCATGCGACTCATCAACGCCTTGCTAACCAAACTATCCACAGACGCACACGCGTTGAAGTGCGCCGTTTCATCATGCGGCATGCGCACTTTTTCGATTTTGATTGCGGGTTTGTAATGCATGTGTTTTTTTTAAATCAGGCGCTCGCAAGTCGCGGGCGACTTCAGAAAAAGGTTTCGCCTCACGCTCATCGCGCATGAGAACGGCTTTTATTGCCTGCAGCTAGCAGGACAGGCCGTTCGAAACGCCGGGCAAGTCTAAAAACTGATCAAAGACCGGCCGCGGGTATCCGGGAGTTGGATTTCCGCAAAGCTGGGTCAAGACTTGGACGGATTGCCGCGAGGGGGATGTAAAGCGAACCGGCGGGTGAAAGCCCGTTAAGCCATTTGAGGGGGGTTATTATGACAGCAGCAGGATGCGCTTTGGCGAGCAGGAACGGTGCGGCTACGGCGGGGAACCGAGCCGCTACGCCATTTCCTCCTTGGGCTACTCCCTTCGCTCCCCCTTTGGGCTGATGCGAGCGTCCGCCAGTTTTGAGATTAGGCGGCCGGCAAATCTCCTGAAGACACCCAAATCTCCGGGAGACACCTTGACGAGTTTGTTGTGTCCAGTTCCGGCGCGTTGGCGGCAGGCGCCCGCCAGGCCGATCAAACCGCGTCCGTTTTCACCGGTTAAGAAGACAGAGAAGTAAGATAAAATGACGAACGTAGATCACGAGGGCTGGTCACGCGTGAAGGGCCGTCTGCGCGCCGAGGTTGGCGACGACGTCTATTCGAGCTGGTTTGCGCGTATGGACCTGGAAGCCATCGAAGAAGGCACCGTGCGCCTGTCGGTGCCGACCCGTTTCCTCAAAAGCTGGATCCAGTCGCATTACGCCGAGCGCGTGCTGGCGTGCTGGCAGGCGGAACAGACCCAAGTCGGCCGTATCGAATTGACCGTGCGCTCGGCGGTACTGCGCACGGCCATCGCCAAGCCCAAGCCCGAGTTGGAGGCCGGCGTCATCGAAGGCCTTCGCCTCAACGGCAACGGACGGACGCTCCCGGCGGACGACCCCGGCGCGCACGAGGCGCTGGGCGGTTCGCCGCTCGACGCCCGGCTCACCTTCGAGAGCTTTGTGGTTGGCCGCTCCAACACACTGGCGCAGGCCGCCGCCAAACAGGTGGCCTCTGGCAAGCGCGGCGATGCCGTGATGTTCAACCCGCTCTACATCCATGCCGGCGTAGGCTTGGGCAAGACGCATCTGTTGCAGGCCATCACCTGGACGGGAAATGCCACCGGTGAGCGCAAGGTGCTCTATCTCACCGCCGAAAAATTCATGTACGGCTTCGTTTCGGCGCTGCGCACGCAGACCGCGCTCGCCTTCAAGGAGGCGCTGCGCGGCATCGGCGTGCTGGTGATCGACGACCTGCAATTCCTGCAAGGCAAGTCGACCCAGGCCGAGTTCTGCCACACCCTCAACGCCCTGATCGATGCCGGCCGTCAGGTTGTGATTGCATCCGATCGTCCGCCTTCGGACCTCGAGAGCCTCGACGACCGGGTTCGCTCGCGGCTGGCCGGCGGCTTGGTGGTGGAAATGGGCGCGCTCGGTGAGGAACTCCGCCTCGAAATCCTCAAATCGCGGGTCATGGCGGCGCGCTCGCATCATCCGAGTTTTGACGTGCCGCTACCGGTGCTGGGCTATATCGCCAAGACCGTCACCCACAACGGCCGCGATCTTGAAGGCGCACTCAATCGCCTGCTCGCTCATAACAAGCTGACCGGTCATGCCGTGACGCTCGAAATGGCCGAGCGCGAGGTGCGCGATCTGATCCGCCCGCAGGAGCCCAAAAGGGTCAAGATCGAGGACATCCAGCGGGTGGTGGCGCGCCAGTACAATGTGAGCCGTTCCGACCTGCTGTCGTCGCGCCGTACCGCCAATGTCGTCCGGCCCCGGCAGGTCGCCATGTATCTGGCCAAGACCTTGACGCTTCGCTCGCTGCCCGAGATCGGACGCCGGTTCGGCGGGCGCGACCACACCACCGTCTTGCACGCGGTGCGCAAGATCGAGGGCTTGGTCGGCAACGACATGGCGCTGGCCGAGGAAATCGAGATTTTGAAGCGGCAATTGCAGGAATAGGCTTTAGCCCAGGCTGTGGACGCCTGGGAAAAGGCTCTCTGCCCCACAGGGCGGACTTGCGTAAACGTCGCAGTTTCGTCACCTTTGCTCCCCGGCCCCGCATTCCGCGGCGGCCGGCTAGGCGTCGCGCCTGAAAAAACAGGCCTTTTCAAAGGCGCCGTAGCGGGTTTCCCATGAAAGTTACTGTCGAGCGTGCCGAACTCTTAAAGTCGCTGGGCCACGTGCATCGCGTGGTCGAGCGGCGCAATACGATTCCTATTCTCGCCAACGTGCTGATCAAGGCCGACAAAGGCAAGCTCAGCATGAAGGCCACCGACCTCGATCTCGAAGTGATCGACAGCGTCGCCGCCGAAGTCTCGCCGGGTGGCGCCACCACCGTGCCGGCGCATATGTTTTACGAGATCGTGCGCAAGCTGCCCGAAGGCTCGCAGATCGTGATCGAAGGTTCCGGCGACCGCGCCGTGCTCTCGCTGCGCGCCGGACGCTCGCGCTTCACGCTGCAGACGCTGCCGGAAAGCGACTTCCCCGATCTCGCCGCCGGTGAGATGACGCATTCCTTTAAGCTCGCGGCCGGGGACTTGAAGCGGCTCATCGATAAGACCCAGTTCGCGATCTCGACCGAAGAGACGCGTTATTATTTGAACGGCATCTACCTGCACACCGCGGGCACCGCCAAAGCCGGCACGTTGCGGGCCGTTGCGACCGACGGCCATCGTCTGGCGCAGGTCGAGCTGCCGCTGCCGCAAGGCGCCGCCGGCATGCCGGGCATCATCGTGCCGCGCAAGACCGTAAACGAAGTGCAGCGCCTGATCGAAACCGGCGAAGGCGAAGTGGCAATCGAACTCTCAGCCGGCAAGATCCGCTTCTCGATCGGCGATGTGGTGCTCACGTCCAAGCTGATCGACGGCACCTTCCCCGATTACGGCCGCGTCATCCCGGCCAATAACGACAAGAGCCTGACCGTCGACAAAAAGGATTTCGAGGCCGCGGTCGATCGCGTCTCCACCGTGTCGAGCGAACGCGGCCGCGCGGTCAAGCTGTCGATCACCGGCGGGAAACTGATGCTGTCGGTGACCAATCCGGATTCAGGCAGCGCGACCGAGGAGCTCGAGGTCGAATACGAAGCCGATCCGCTCGATATCGGATTCAACTCGCGCTATCTGCTCGACATCGCAGCCCAGATCGAGGGCGAAGTGGCCGTGCTCAAGCTCGCCGACCCCGGCTCGCCGACGCTGATCCAGGACAAGGACGCCAAGGGCGCGCTCTATGTGCTGATGCCGATGCGGGTTTGATCTCCCGCATTGCCGGCGGTAAGGCTCGATCATGACCGCCGCCTTCATCCGCCGCCTGACGCTCACCAATTTCCGCAGTTATCACTCAGCACAGATCGAACTCGCGAGTGCGGTTCCGGTGGTGCTGACCGGCGCTAATGGCGCCGGCAAGACCAATCTGATCGAGGCGATTTCGCTGTTGGCGCCCGGCCGCGGCTTGCGCCGCGCCACGATGGAGGAACTGGCCTTCTCCGAGGGCGACGGCGCCTGGGCGGTGAACGCCGAGCTCGAAGGCATGCTGGGGCTGGCGACCTTGGGCACCGGCATCGACCCGCCGGCCGGCGAAGATTCAGCACCGTCTCGCAAATGCCGGATCGACCGGGAGAGTGTTTTCTCGGCCGCAGCCTTCGCCGACCATCTGCGCGTGGTCTGGCTGACGCCCGCCCTGGATCCGCTGTTCAACGGGCCGGCCTCGGAGCGGCGGCGGTTTCTCGACCGGCTGGTGCTGGCGGTTGATGCTCAACATTCCAGTCGCGTTGCCGCGCTCGAGCGTTCATTGCGCTCGCGCAACCGCTTGCTGGAAGACGCCAACAGCGATCCGCATTGGCTTGACGCCATCGAACACGAGACGGCGGAAGTCGCAGTGGCGGTTGCCGCCGCGCGAGCCGAGACGGTCGCGCGTCTTTCCGGCGCGCTGGCCGCTGCGCGCGACCAAGGCTTTCCGCGCGCCGAGATCGCGCTTGAGGGCTGGATGGAGAGGTTACTGCCCGATCACAAAGCGATCGAGATCGAGGACCGTTATCGCGCGCTTCTGAAGGATAACCGCGCGCGCGACGCCGCCGCCGGCCGCACGCTCGATGGACCGCATTTGTCCGACCTCGCCGTCACCCACCATGCCAAAGGCATTCCGGCTTCGCAGGCTTCGACCGGCGAACAAAAGGCTCTGCTGATCCGCCTAGTGCTGGCGCATGCCGGACTGATCAAGGACATGACCGGCTTTGCGCCGCTTTTGCTGCTCGACGAGATCGTCGCTCATCTCGATCCGGCGCGGCGCGCAGCGCTCTACGACGCGCTCACCGGCCTCGGCGCGCAGGTCTGGATGACCGGCGCCGATCCGATGGCGTTTGGCGATATTGTGGGCCGCGCGCAGGTACTGGAGGCGCGGCCGGGCACCGTGGAACCCGTGAACCGCTGAGATTCAATTAACTTATTGAGAATGTTCCGTTAATCGAACAAACGTGATCGTAGCTAAGTGAGGAACCATCACTTGGCCAGGGTCTTTACCCTTACAGGCAGCCACGCTGCCGAAAGGGCGATATGTCAAACGACAACCAGATGGCAACGGACCGAGTGAAAAGCGAATTGCATCGCGCGCTCGTGGACACGCGCGCCAGTCTCGATCGCGTCGAGATCTGGTCGGCTGGGCTGTGCGCGTTCAGCCGCCCGATCCCCGAGTACCAGCCGTCGTTTCAGCATTTAAATAGCCGGTTGATCGCCCACGAGATCGACAGCGACCATTAAATCTCGCCCATGAGTTCCCGCCGCTGGCGTTCCGAAGCATCGGAATAACGCCGCAGCGCATGCGCTTCGCTGAGCAGACCAACGACCTGCCGCCGCTCGCCGCTATCGACCACCGGCAGTGCTTCCGCCTCGAAACGGTCGAACGCCGTGATCGCTTCCTGCGCCGTCATCTGCGGCAGCAGCATGTGATCGGCGTGGCGCAGGATTTCGCGCACCGATCCGGTGAGCGGCAGATCGGGCGCATGAGCGTCCGCCACGACCACAATGCCGGCGTAACGGCCGTCCTCATCCACTGCGATCACCTGCGTGGTTGAACCCAAGGGGAAGGCTTCGCGAAACGCCGAGATCGGTGTTTCCACCGGCGTCGTGCGCACGTCCGAGCGCATC
>DASRLA010000083.1:0-49694 GCA_035648715.1 Pseudolabrys sp. | reverse complement strand
AATCGAGACCGGAAATGCGTCCGTCGGCAAAGGTCAGCGCCCGCAATTCATCCTGCAACACGATCGAGACGCCATGCTTCTGTAGGTACCGCATCGCCGGTTCGACAAATACATTGCCGATGCCTCGCCTCGCCAGCAGCGGCCGGCACGCTATGCCGCCGGCGGCGAGCGTCTCACGGATCAAGCCTTGCGCGAGCCGCGCCGACCCCTCACGTGGATCGGTATTTAGCGCCGCCAGCAGAAGCGGCCGCAACATGCGCTCATAGAGCGGCCCGCTGCAATTCATCACGTCGGCGATCGGCCTGTCGCCGGTGAGCCACATCAGCCGCGCCAGCGGCAGATAGTCGACGACGCCGGTCTGCGGCACGCGGCGCTCGCTGTCGAACAGCCACCAGGGAAAACGGCCATCGTTGAACCGAAGCGTCCAGCGTTCGTTGCTGGCAAGATCGACGAACTGAAATTCCGCCGCCTCCGGCCCATCCAGTTCGTCCGCCGAACCGATAGTCTGGGCGAAGGACAAAAGCGAATAATTGCCGGAGAGCGTCAGGTGCGTTCCGTTGTCGATCAACATCCCGGTCGCCTGATCGAGGTAGGATCGGCAGCGTCCGCCGGGTTGCAAAGTCGCCTCATGGACGACGACCCGCCGGCCCGCTTCTGCGAGGCGAACGGCGGCGGCAAGGCCCGCAAGGCCCGCGCCGATAACATGTACCGTGCCGCGATCAGACGAAGCCATGGCGCAATGCAATCCATATCAGACGCGGCTTGTTGACGTGGACGCGCACACGCGGCCGCGTCCAGCCCTGCGCCACCATGTCGTCAAGCAGTTTGCGATACACTTCTTCCATGATTTTGGGCGCGCGAATGACGTGGCGCGGCGCCGCCGCCATGATGGCGTCGGACGTGATGAAATGCGTCCGCGCGCGCTCGGCGACGAACCGGCACGCAACGTCGATGCGCGGGTGGGCCGTCACGGCTTTCGGATCGGTACCCTCGATACCGGCCTTGTGCAATGCCTCGGACGGCAGGTAAAGCCGGCCGGCGGCTGCGTCCTCGTCGATATCGCGCAGAATATTGGTGAGTTGCAAGGCCTGTCCCAGATGATGCGCGAGCGACAGGCCGGCGCCCTCGTCGAGTCCAAAAATTCGCACCGACAAGCGGCCGACGGCGCAGGCGACGCGATCGCAATATTTCTCCAACGTGACAAAATCGGGCGCGCGCATATCGGCTTCGGCGTCCATTTCCATGCCGTCGATCACCGCCATGAAATCCTGCCGGCGCAGAGAAAACCGGTCGATCGCCTGCGACAGTTGTTCAAGGCCGGCGACCCTGGTGCCGGCATAAAGCGCATCGATCGCATCGCGCCACTGCGCAAGTTGCGACAGCCGCGATGCGCGCGGCTCGGAGCTGTCGGCAACGTCATCGACGGCGCGGCAAAACGAATAGACCTCGAACATCGCCTGCCGCTGATGACGGCCGAGGATACGCATGGCCAGATAAAATGAGCTGCCGCCGGCCCGCACCGCGCTTCGGCTCCCGATGTCTGTCACGTGGGAGAGACCGGCATGCATGGTTTCTGTCATGGCGTCTGATACCTGTGACGTGAGTCAGTGACGCGAAACAGTCGGCGCCATAAAGCGTGACCGACGGTCCCGACAGTGAAGGCGGCCATTTCCGCTTTGCTCAAACGAACGCGTTCGCCGAGCGGGTCGCGCTCCTTCAGCCGCGCGAGTTGGCGGGCGGCTAGTGCCTGAATGACCGATATTTCGAGCGCCAGCCGTGTATCCGTGACGAGCCGAGGCAGCGGACGGCTCTGCGCCAGCAGGCGTTCGGTGCGTTGCGCAAGTTCGCCGATGCAGGCGCGCAAGGCCGGGCTCGCGCGCGCGCCGGCCAACGCTTCGACGCCGAGCCCATGCGAGGCGAGATCGTCGAGCGGGAGATAGACGCGGCCGAGGGCGCGATAATCATCGGCGCAATCCTGCAAGTGATTGATGATCTGCAACGCGGCGCACAACGCATCCGACGCCGGCCAGGTCGAACGCGCTTCGCCGTGGACATCGAGCACGAAACGCCCAACCGGCATCGCCGAATAAGCGCAATAGTCGACGAGATCGCTCCAGCCGCGGTAGCGGTGTTGCGTGACGTCTTGACGGAATGCGCGCAGAAGATCGCGGGCGTGCTGAAATGAAAGTTTGCGGCGTGTAAGAATGTCGCGCAAGGCAACGCCGTCCGGCTCCTCCTCATTGCCGCCGAGCAAGCTCTGTTCGAGGCGTTCGAGCCGGACCAGTTTATCGCCGGCGCGCAAGGACGGGTGATCGGCAATATCGTCGGCGACGCGGACGAATTCGTAAAAGGCGAGAATCGCGGGCCGATGCCGCGCTGCGATAAGCCATGACGCGACTGGAAAATTCTCGTCGCGATGGCTCTTGCCAGACCGAAGCTCGACACTTGCGGTCATGACGCGCTCGCCGCGTTTACATGCACGCGGCCCTTCCAGGCGCCGCCGCGGCGGGCGAAATGCTGAAAAGCGGAGAGCACGGTGTAAAACGAATAAAGGCTGGCGATCAGTGGAAGCGCGAAGCCCCATAACGGCGAAAGCCGGTAGAACCGCAACGTCGGCTGAAACGAAAATGCCATCGCCAGCCAGACGGCAATGCCCAGAATTTGCGCCGCGCCGGAACCGAGAACCGCCAGCAATGGTCCGGCGAGAAATGTGAACGTCATTCCGGCAATGGTCGCCACCAGCAGCAAAGGCGAATAGCGAAGCTGCGCATAGGCCGAGCGTGCAATCATCTGCCGCACGTCGGCGAACGTGTCGTAGGGGCGAATGCTTTCAACGCGCCCGGTCAGTCCGAGCCAGATCGGGCCAACGGCTTTCAAACGCGCGGCAAGCGAACAGTCGTCGATCAATGCGTTGCGCACGCTGGCGATGCCGCCGGCGCGCCGCAAGGCGTCGGCGTCAACAAGCATACAGCCGCCGGCCGCGGCCGCCGTCTTCGATCGCGTCTGGCGCACCCAACAGAACGGGAACAGCATCTGAAAGAAGTAGATGAAGGCCGGCACGTGGCTACGTTCGGCCAGGCTCTCGCAGCGCAGTTTGGCCATCAGCGATGTTAGCCCATAGCCGCCCGCCCCTGCCTGCGATACCAGCCACGCCAGCGTGTCCGGCGCATGAACAATGTCGGCGTCGGTCAGCAGCAGGTACTCAGTCTCCGGCACCTCGGCTCCGGCAAAGGCGATGCCGGTCTGTAGCGCCCATAACTTCCCGGTCCAGCCGGCGGGCGGGCCGGGGCTTTTCAGCACCTCGACATGCCGGTCAGGGAACGATCGAGCCGATTCGGCCACAATCTCTGCGGTGTCATCCTTGCTGTCGTCGTCAACTACGATGATCATGAGCGGACCGGGGTATTCCTGCCGGCAAAGGGAACTCAGGCTTTCGGCAATGACGCCGGCCTCGTTACGGGCTGGGATAATGGCGGTAACGGCCGGCCATTTCCGGGGCGGACGCGGCCGGGCGGCGTCCCGGCGAGGCCCCAGCCAGAAGCGGCCGCGGGCGAGCAGCAGATAGACCCACAGGCCGATACATAAAGCTGCGATTATCAGGCTCATCCGCGCCGGTCTGAAATGGAGTCCACCCGGTCGGCAACTTTTGACGGCAAAATTGGTTCAGCCCCTTGGGAACTTTTTAGGCGACCGGGGAATTTGCAACTAACGCGGACGAAACCGGGAAATTCATGAATTTATTTGCCCAAACCTCAACAAATGCCCCCGCTCGCAAGGTCCGGCCAGTCCGCACCGCCACTGCCGACGCCCTATTCAAGCGCCGGCTTGAGAAGGTGGCGGCCGACACCGAAGCCCTGCTCGACCGGCTATTGTCGCGCGAACCGGCCGGTGGCGAACTGGAACGCCCGGCCCGGCTGCTTGACGCGATGCGTTATGCCGGTCTTGGCGGCGGCAAGCGCTTCCGCCCGTTTCTGGTGACCGAGACGGCCCGGCTATTCGACGCCCCGCCACGTGGCGCCCTGATGGTCGCCGCGGCGCTTGAATGCGTGCACTGCTACTCGCTGGTGCACGACGACCTTCCCGCCATGGACGATGACGCGCTACGGCGCGGCCGCCCGACCGTGCATAAGGCCTTCGACGAGGCGACCGCCATCCTGGCCGGCGATGGTTTATTGACCTTTGCGTTCGATATTCTGGCGCGCGATCAAACGCACAAAGACCCCGCCATTCGCGTCCGATTGATCGCGGCATTGGCGCGCGCCGCCGGGCTCGGCGGCATGGCGGGCGGACAGATGCTCGATCTCGCCGCCGAAGGGCGCTTCGCCGAAAATGGCGTCCCGCAGCTAGGCGTCGAACGCGTCAGACGTTTGCAAGCGATGAAGACCGGAGCACTGCTGCAATTCGCATGTGCCAGCGGCGCCATGCTTGGAAACGCGGGCCGGAAATTCGGCGTCGCGCTCGAGCGCTACGGCGCCGCTATCGGCGAAGCCTTTCAGATCGCCGACGATCTGCTCGATATCGATGGCGACGCCGCTACGGTCGGAAAGGCGACCGGTAAAGACGCGGCTGCGCATAAAGCGACCTTCGTCAGCCTGCTCGGCATCGCACCCGCCCGCGCGCGCTTGAAGACTTTGGTGGGCGAAGCGGAGACCGCTCTCAAGCCATTCGGCGACCGGGCAGCAGTGCTGATCGCGGCCGCGCATTTCGTCGCGCAACGCCGCAGTTAAATTGCGCGCGCTTTAACCAACTTAACGGCCGGGTTCCTCACGAAGTCCCGGAACAAATCGCACCGGCGCGCAGTTTTTAAGAAGGGCACGAAAACCGGGAGCATAAGATGCACAAGTCGCACGACGCGGAAACGGGGCTCGCGCTCATCGATACTCGGGAGCCCGCTCATGTCTGATATCGGACACATGCGGTGGGCGATCGCAGAAGGCTACATTCCGAGCGGCAGCGTCAGTCAGGACCACGCGCTGGTCTCGCATGAGACCGTCTGCCTGCTGAACGCCGGCATGAAAAACGCCAAGATCGAGATCACGCTGTATTTCGAAGACCACGGGCCGGTCGGCCCTTACCGCGTCGACCTCGGCGCGCAGCGCACGCTGCATTTGCGCTTCAACGACTTAAAAGACCCTGCCCCGGTGCCGCGCGACGTGAGCTACGCTTCGGTGATCGAGGCCGACGTGCCGATCGTGGTGCAACATACGCGGCTCGATTCGCGCGATCCTAATATCGCTCTGTTATCGACCATCGGCTACCACGAGGGGTAGCCACGCTCGCTTAGCCGGCTAGGAGGCTTCGGCAGCGGGGCAATTCCGATTCTTTCAAAGCTGGAGCAATTTTTCCACGTCGATGGAACTTTTGCAGACCCCAGGCTTTGCCAAAACGGGCGATCATTTGTGACACGACGGTTTCCCGCCGTCGGAGCCTGGAGGTCCAGGGGTGCCTCAAATTTTCAGGCCTTCGGCCAATACGATTGCCCGCATCATCCTTGTCGCGTTGCTGGTCGTGCCGTTCCTGTGCATCGGGCTCGCCTATGCCGTGATGCGCTCACCTTACACGACCGGACAGGATGTGACCATGCGCCAGCCGGTGCCATTTTCGCACGAGCATCATGTCGGCGAACTCGGCATCGACTGCCGCTATTGCCACACCTCGGTCGAGAAATCGGCCTTCGCCGGCCTGCCCCCGACCAAAACCTGCATGACCTGCCATTCGCAGATTTTCACCAACGCGGCGATGCTCGCGCCGGTGCGCGAAAGTCTCGCTGAACACAAACCGATTCACTGGCAACGCGTGCACCTTCTGCCTGGGTACGTCTATTTCGATCACTCGATTCATATCGCCAAGGGCGTCGGCTGTACCACCTGTCACGGCGCGGTCGATACCATGCCGCTGATAAAGCAGACAGCGCCGCTGACCATGGGCTGGTGCCTTGACTGCCATCGTAACCCGGCGCCACATTTGCGCCCGCCATCGGAGATTTTCAGTACCAGTTGGAAGCCGCCGGCGGATCAATTCGAACAATCACGCAAGCTGATGGCGCAATATCTCATTCATACCGAACACCTGACGGACTGCTCGGTATGTCACCGGTGAACGACCTCAACAGACGCGCGGCGCTGAAGCTGCTCGGCGGCGGTCTGGCGCTATCGCTGACGTCGTGTGGCAAGCCGGCGGAAGAAATCGTGCCCTATGTCGATCAGCCGGAGCGCGTGGTGCCGGGCGTGCCGCTGCGTTTCGCCACCACACTCGATCTTTCCGGTTACGGGCGCGGCGCCATCGTCACCTCAGTCGAAGGCCGGCCGATCAAGATTGAAGGCAATCCACGCCACCCGGCCAGCCTCGGCGCGACCGATGTATTCGCGGAAGCTGACGTGCTTGGCCTGTACGATCCCGATCGTTCGAAGGCCGTGCGCGGCAAGGCCAATGTCGAATCCTGGGAAGCGTTCGCCGACGCGTTGCGCGCGCAGATGGACAAAGAGCGCGCGCGTGGCGGCGCCGGCTTGCGCGTCGTGTCGGGGCGCGTCACCTCGCCGACGCTGGCGCGCCAGCGCGCCGGTTTGCTGAAGGAATTTCCGCAAGCGCGCTGGATCAGCTACGAGCCGGTCGCGGACACCAATGAGCGCGAAGGCGCGCGGCTGGCTTTCGGGCGGCCGCTCGTCGCGCTGCCGCGTTTAAAAGACGCGAGCGCCGTCGTTGCGTTCGACAGCGATTTTCTCGGCCCCGGTCCGGCGCAGATTGTGAATGCGCGCGGTTTCGCGCAAGCGCGCAGCGCCGCGAGCGGTGCCGAACAATTCCTGCGGCTATATGCGATCGAGAGTTCGACGACGGCGACCGGCGCCAATGCCGATCACCGGCTGACGTCGCGGCCGGAACTGATCGGTAATGCGGTCATCGCCATCGCGGCTTATCTTGCCGGCGAGACGCCGCCGCCTTTGGCAGGCCACGCCGCGCGTTTTGTCGAAGCCGCCGCCGCAGACCTGAAAGCCCGGCAAGGCCGCGCGCTGGTGCTGGTCGGGCCGTCACAGCCGCCGGAAATCCACGCGCTCGCGCACTGGATCAATAGCGCGCTCAGCGCACCGGTCGATCTGATCGAGCCGGTGGATGACATCGACCCGAACGGGTTGACGTCGCTTGCCGCCGACATCCATAGCGGTGCTGCCGAAACGCTCATTATTCTCGACGCCAATCCGGCCTATGACACACCGCCGCGACTAGATCTCGCAGCTGCAATCCACAAGCTGCCGTTCAGCGCGCATCTCAGCCTGCACCGCAATGAGACCGCCGCGCTCTGCCACTGGCACCTGCCGTTGTCGCATACGCTGGAAAGCTGGTCGGACCGGCGCGCCATCGACGGCACCGCCTCGATCGTGCAGCCGTTGATCCGTCCGCTTTACGACACGCGCACGGCGCATGATGTGCTGGCGATGCTCGGCGGCGCGCTCACGCCATCCTCCTACGACATCGTGCGCACGACGTGGGCTGCGCAAGGCGGCGGTGATTTCGAAAACTGGTGGCGCAAGACACTGCATGACGGTGTCATCGCCGGCACGCGTTCGGCGCCGGTTGCCACCAAGCCACAACGGATCACCGTCGCGGCACGCACGCCGACACAAACCATGGTGTTGAAGGTTGCGCCCGACCCGTCGGTGTGGGACGGCCGCTACGCCAACAATGCCTGGCTACAGGAGTGCCCAAAGCCGCTGAGCAAAGAAGTCTGGGGCAACAGCATCGTGCTGGCGCCGGCCGATGCAGGGCATCTCGACTGCAAGGATGGTGACATCGCCGAGATTGAAGTGGGCGGACAGCGTGTGCAAGGGCCGGCGCGCATCGATTACGGCCAGGCAGACGGTGTCATTGCGATTTCCCTGGGCTACGGGCGCAGCCGCGCTGGAGCAATCGGCAATGAGATCGGCTTTAACGTTTATCCGCTGCGAACAGCCGGAAATCCTTGGCTGATCGACAATGTCATGCTGCGCAAGGCCGGCCCGGCACGGCCAGTGCCGACCACGCAGCATCATTTCCAGATCGAAGGCGAAGTGGACGAATTGCTGCCGCTGGTATCGCTCGTCGAACTGGCTAAAGGGCTCGACCGAAAGCCATTCAAGGACGAACCGAAGCCGACCTTTTATCCGCCCTATGTTTACGACACTTACGCCTGGGCCATGGTGGTCGATACCGCCGCCTGCATCGGCTGCAATGCCTGCGTGGTCGCCTGCCAGGCCGAGAACAATGTCGCGGTGGTGGGACCGGAAGAAATCGAAGCCGGACGCGACATGCATTGGCTGCGCGTCGATACTTATGAGTCAGGCCCGGGCGCGATGCGCGGCTTTCAGCCCGTCCCTTGCATGCAATGCGAGCACGCGCCCTGCGAGCCGGTCTGCCCGGTTTCCGCCTCGGTGCACGACAGCGAGGGGCTCAACGTGCAGGTCTATAACCGCTGCGTCGGCACGCGCTTCTGCCAGTCGAACTGCCCTTACAAGGTGCGGCGCTTCAACTGGTACGGCTACAATGATGGGCAGGAATACAAAAACCTCGGCGCACCATCCGTCACCGCACAACACAATCCGAACGTCACCGTGCGTACGCGCGGCGTAATGGAAAAGTGCACTTATTGCGTCCAGCGCATCAGCGCGGCGCGGCGCGACGCGGAGAAAGAGAATCGCACCATCGCCGACGGCGAAGTCGTCACCGCCTGCCAATCGGCGTGTCCGACGCGCGCCATTTCGTTTGGTAATCGTAATGATCCAAAGGCCGCGGTGAACAAAAAACGCGGTGAAACGCATCATTACGAACTACTCGGTCATCTCGGCACGCGGCCACGCACGACTTATCTGGCGCGCCTGACCAGTCCCAACACAGCGCTGAAGGAGGGCGGCGAATGACTGGCCGTCTCAACCGCTGGGTTATGCCGCGCGCGCGCAACTACGACGCGGTCAATGCGATGGTGACTGCGCCGCTGCTCGCGCGCGAGACGTTCCGCTGGCGCATCTGGTGGATCGCCTTCGCGGTAAGCTGCGCGCTGACCTTGCTGATGGCGGCATCGCTGTTCTGGGTGCTTTACAAAGGCATCGGCATCTTCGGCAACAACACCACGGTGGTCTGGGGCTTTCCGATTGCCAATTACGTCTGGTGGATCGGCATCGGCAATGCCGGCACGCTGATTTCCTCGATGCTGCTGCTCACACACCAGCGCTGGCGCGCTTCGATCAACCGCTTCGCCGAGGCGATGACGCTATTCGCCGCCTCCATCGCTGGCATCTTCCCGATCATTCACCTCGGGCGGCCGCTCTATTTTTACTGGGTGACGCCCTACCCCAACACGATGCACCTGTGGCCGCAGTGGCGCTCGGCGCTAATCTGGGATTTCTGGGCGATCCTTTCCTATATCCTGTTCTCGATCATATTCTGGTATATTGGCCTGGTCCCCGATCTCGCCACCATCCGCGACCGTGCCAGGGGCCCGATCAAGCGGGCGATTTACGGGGCCTTCGCGCTCGGCTGGCGTGGCTCGGCGCGGCACTGGCATTTTTACGAAACCTATCACATGGCGATGGCTGCGCTCGCCGTGCCACTGGTGGTGTCGTTACACAGCGTGGTCGGCCTCGACTTCGCCGCCAGTCTGATGCCCGGCTGGCAGGAGACAATCTTCCCGCCCTACTTCGTCGTCGGCGCGATGTATTCCGGCTTTGCGATGGTGGTGGTGCTGGCGGCCGGCGTACGCTGGGGCTTCGGCATGCAGGCGATCGTCACTATCGACCATTTCGACGTGATGGCGAAGATCATGCTCGCCGCCTCGCTGATCATGGGCCTGTCTTACGCGACCGAATGGTTCGCGGCGTGGTACGGCGGCGAGCACGCCGACCGTTCGCTGGTCGTGTACATGTTCACCGGCACCTACGCGCCGATGATGTGGGCGCTGCTCGCCTGCAACGTGTTCATCCCGCAACTATTCTGGTGGCGCGCAATCCGCCGCAATATCAAGGCGGTCTGCGTCATCGGTGTCCTGATCAATGTCGGGATGTGGCTCGAGCGCATCCTGATCATCTGGAACACGCTGTCGCACGGCTTCCTGCCGTCGATGCGGCGCTCGTTCGTGCCGACCTTCTGGGATTGGTCGTTACTGCTCGGCTCGCTCGGCTTCTTCGCGTTCATGTTTTTGCTGTTCGTGCGTCTGGTGCCGGCGGTCTCGATGCACGAGGTGCGCAAACTCGTCCATGACGAGGTGACGGCATGACGCACGTTGTGATCGCCCAGTTCAGCGAAGCTGACGCGTTGCTTGAGGCTGCGCGCGAAAGCCAGCGCGAGGGCACCAACGTGCTCGACGCTTTCACGCCGTTTCCGGTCGAGGGCATGGCGGAATTGCTCGGCGCCACCTCGACGCGCTTGCGCGTAGTGATGGCCATTGGTGGATTTAGCATGGCCGCGGTCGCCTTCGGCCTCCAGTATTACAGCGCGGTGATCGACTATCCCATCAATTCGGGCGGACGGCCGCTCAATTCGTGGCCAACGTTTATGCTGGTGCCGTTCGCGACCGGCATTCTGGCCGCCGCCATTTTCGGCTTCATCGCGCTCCTGTCGGAGACCGGGCTGCCGCGTCTGCACCACGCGCTATTTGAAATACCGGACTTCGAACGCGCGAGCCAGGACCGATTCCTGTTGGCGCTGGAAGCGCCCGAAGCCAAAAAAGAAATCGCCGCGCTGCGCCAGCGCCTGATAGAGGCCGGCGCCATTGAGGTGATGGAGGTGGCGGCATGACGCGCGCGCCCACTCTTCTTTGCCTCGTCCTGCTTCTGTCGGGCTGCGATGTCAGCATGACGCAGCAGAACCGCTATGGCACCTATCAGCCGGCGCCGATCTTCGAGGATGGCACCTCCGCGCAGCCCCTGCCGGAACACACCGTGGCGCAAAGCGATCTCGCGCGTGATGACATCGTCCGCAACCCGCCGCCGGCGACACCTCAGTTGCTGGCGCGTGGGCGCGAACGTTTCGATATCTATTGCTCGCCCTGCCATGGCCTGTCAGGCGACGGCGACGGCATCGTGGTCAAGCGCGGCTTCCCCGCGCCGCCGTCCTATCAGGAAAAACGTCTGGTTGAGGCGCCGGCTTCGCATTTCTATGACGTGATCACGAACGGCTATGGCGCGATGTATTCCTATGCGGCGCGCGTCGAGCCGCGCGACCGCTGGGCCATCGTGGCCTATATCCGCGCGCTGCAATTGCAGCGGCACGCGCAGGCGGAGGGCAAGCCATGACCCGGCACCGCCGCGCCCTGATCCTTGCTGCCGGCTTCATTGTCGCGATGATTGTCATCGTCTTCATCGACCCGCGCATCGCCGCCGCCGGCTGGCTGATCGCTTTCAACTACGTTGCCGCCTTCCCGCTTGGCGCGCTGGCGCTGATTATGATTCACCGGCTCACCGGCGGGCGTTGGGGCGATGCCTTGCTGCCGGTGTTACTGCCACTGGCGCGCTGTACATTGCTGTTGGTTGTCTTGGTGCTGCCGGTAGCGATTGGCGCATTCTGGTTCTTGCCCGAACAGGCGCGCATCGGTGAACTAACGCCAAGCGTGGCCAGCATCTATCTCAACGCCCCCTCCTTCGCCGCGCGCTCGCTGATCGGCGTAGTGGGACTCGGCATGCTGGCGCTGTTTGTGCCGCGCGGCGGACGCTTAGTCGCCGGTCTTGGCCTGTTCGCCTATGCCGTCGTCATCAGCTTCCTCGCCCTCGACTGGAATCTGGCGATCGAGCCCCCGTTCTTCTCCACCTCGTTCGGCGCTTCCGTCGCCATAACGCAGCTGCTCGCGGTACTGGCGCTCGGGGCCGTGCTCGACGCCGCGCCGCGTGACCGCGCAGATCTCGGCGGGCTTCTGCTGACGGTCACGCTCGGCATCACCTATCTCGATTTCATGGCCGTGCTGGTGATCTGGTACGGCGATCTGCCGGCTAAGACATTCTGGTTCACGGAGCGGCTTAACGACGGCTGGCTGGCGCTGGCCGTCGCCACCTTCGTCATCGGCTCCCTCCTCCCCGTCGCGATGCTGATGTTCGCGCGCGTGCGCCGGAGCCACACCGGATTGGGCATTGCCGGCGTCTGCGAGCTGTTCGGCCTGGCGCTTTACCAGACCTGGCTGATTGGGCCGGCCTTCGGCGTGGCCGCCGTGCTGGCCGCCATGGTCGCCTTCGGCGCCATGACCGCGCTGATCATCGCCGCCATCCTGGGTGATTGGCCGCTTGATCTTCCAGCCCGCTGGAGGACCGCGCATGGCGCGTAAACCCAACATCATGGACGGTTTCGAGTCGCCGCGACTACCGGGCAAGCCCTTCATGCTGATCGCGGCCGGCGCGCTCATCTTCCTTGGCCTCAGCATGGGCGTGCTGTTCGCCCTGTTCGATGTCAGCGTCACCGACCGCGCGCCGCGCCTGGCGCAGCCGGCGCCGGAGCCGCGGCTTCAACCGCACCCGCGACACGAATTAGCGATCACGCGCGAAGATGAGCGCGCGCGATTGAAGGAAAGCGGCGGCGGCACGATGCCAATTGAAAAGGCGATGGCCATCATCGCGGCACGCGGCGCCAATGCTTACGCCCCCATCCAAACGCGGGGAGGCAAGCCATGAAGCGCGGCGCGCTTGCTCTTCTGTTTGTGATGATGGCCGCGCCCGCGCAGGCTGGCCTTAGCAAAGCGCAACTTGCCACAGTCCGTGTTGACGCCAAACCGGACGCACAACTGCCGCTGCCGCTCGCCTTCACCGACGAGCACGGCAACGCTACCACCCTGGGCAAAGCGATTGACGGAAAGCCATCGTTGGTAATTTTCGCCGACTTCACCTGCCGGAACATCTGCGGTCCGGTGCTCGCCTTCGCCGCCGGCGGTCTGGAAAAATCCGGGCTGACGCCTAACAAGGACTTCCGCGTCGTCTCCATCGGCCTCGACCCGAAAGACACGCTGGCGCAAGCGCGCGCGATGAAGCAATCGCGCATCGGCGATGGCGCGCTTGCCGACGCTACCGTCATGTTGACCGGCGGCGACAACGCGGTGCGCGCGGCCACGAAGGCCGCCGGCTATCATTTTGTATACGACAAAGAGAACGACCAGTTCGCGCATCCGGCCATCGCCTTCGTGGTCACCGGCGAAGGCCACATCACGCGCGAACTGTCCGGGCTGGGGCTTTCAGGCAGTGACCTGCGGCTTGCGCTGGTCGAGGCCGGCCAAGGCAAGGTCGGCGGCATCGCCGATCGGATCCGCCTGCTTTGCTACGGCTTCGATGCGGCGACCGGCATCTACAGCGCCTCGATCGGGCGCATCATGAGCGGACTCTGCATCGCTACCATCGTTCTGCTGGCGGGCTTTATTGCGCTGCTCGCGCTGCGCGCGCGGCGGAGGGCGGGCGCATGAACCCCTTCGTCTATTTCTCACGCGTCTCCAACGAAGCGATCGCCGTCGACCACATCTTCTTTGCGCTCACCGCGCTCTCGATCGTCATTGTCGGCGTTGTCTTTTTGTTATTGCTCGTGTTCAGCGTTCGCTTTCGCGCCGATAATCCAGTTCATCGCCGCAAGCCGCCGCGTATATTCGAATATATCTGGACGCCGGCGACCTTCTTTCTGTTTTTGTTCATTTTCTGGTGGGCGGCGGCCAACCAACTCGGCGCGCTCGACCATCCGAAAGACTCTCTCGACATCCATGTCGTTGCCAAGCAGTGGATGTGGAAAGTCGAGCAGCCGAACGGCGTGCGGGAGATCGATGAAATTCACGCGCCGATCGAGACGCCGGTGCGGTTGGTGATGACCTCGCAGGACGTGATCCACAGCCTGTTCCTGCCGGCGCTGCGCATCAAGCAGGACGTGCTGCCCGACCGCATCACATATCTCTGGTTCACCGCGCAAAAGCCCGGCATCTATCATCTGCTTTGCGCGGAGTTCTGCGGCACCGAGCACTCGCGCATGACCGGGCGGCTGGTGCTGATGACGCAGCCCGATTACGCGCGCTGGAGCCGTTCGCAGGGGCCGTCGCGGGGACTGGCGGCGCAGGGCGAAAAGCTCTTCCGTTCGCTCGGCTGCTCCGGCTGCCACGGGCCGAATTCCAGCGTGCATGCGCCCGACCTCGCGGGAGTCTACGGGCGCGAGGTGCACTTGAGCGATGGCCGTGTCGTCACCGCCGACGAAGCCTACCTGCGCGATTCGATCCTCAAGCCCGGCAGCGCGATCGTCGCCGGCTACAAGCCGGAAATGCCGAGCTTTGCCGGCACAGTTGGCGAGGATGACATGGTGAAGCTCATCGCATATTTGAAGTCGCTCGCAGGCCACACCACGATCAACCAGCAAGGCGAACGCCGATGACCGACGCCATTCTCGACCGCCTGCCGCAGGCCAAGCAGCCTCAAACCTATCTCAACGAAGGGTACACACTGTCGTCATGGCTGCTCACTACCGATCACAAGCGCGTCGCTATTCTCTATGCGCTGTCGATCACGTTTTTCTTTTTTATTGGCGGGGCGGCTATCAGCTTAGTGCGGCTGGAGCTCATCTCACCGAACGGGATGATGCTCACCGACGAGCAATATAACCGGCTGTTCACGCTACACGGCATCATCATGGTCTGGTTCTTCCTGGTGCCCTCGATTCCCACCACTTTCGGCAATTTTCTGATGCCGATGATGATCGGCGCCAAGGATGTCGCGTTCCCACGTCTTAATATCATGTCGTGGTACATCTTCGTGATCGGCGCGCTGTTCACGATCTACGCGCTCATTGCCGGCGGCGTCGACACCGGCTGGACTTTCTACACGCCGCTTTCGACGTTGTACGCCAACGGGAGCGTAATCGCGGCTGCCGCCGGCGTATTCGTCGCCGGCTTTTCCTCGATCGCGACCGGCATCAACTTTATCGCCACCGTGCATCTACAGCGCGCGCCCGGCATGCACTGGAAAAGGCTGCCGCTGTTCGTCTGGTCGATCTATGCCACCAGCATCGTGATGATCCTGGCGACGCCGGTGCTGGCAATGTCGCTGTTGATGATCGTCGCCGAACGCTGGCTTGGCATGCCGATCTTCAATCCGGCAAACGGCGGCGATCCGCTGCTGTTCCAGCATCTGTTCTGGTTCTACAGCCACCCGGCCGTCTACATCATGGTCCTGCCGGCAATGGGCGTGGTCTCCGAAGTGCTCGCCTGCTTCGCGCGCAAGGCCGTGTTCGGCTACACCGCGATGGTGATCTCGCTAATGTCCATTGCCGTGGTCGGGTTTCTGGTCTGGGGCCACCATATGTTCGTCTCAGGCCAATCGCAATTCGCCAACCTCGTCTTCTCTTTCTTGTCCTTCATCGTCGCGGTGCCTTCCGCCATCAAGGTGTTCAACTGGACGGCGACGCTCTACGGCGGACGCATCACGCTGAAGGCACCGATGCTTTACGCCATGAGCTTCATCGGCCTGTTCACCATCGGCGGACTGACCGGCCTATTCCTCGCCTCGGTGCCGATCGACATCCATGTCACCGACACTTATTTCGTGGTGGCGCATTTCCATTTCATCATGGTCGGCGGCGCGGTCTCGGGTTTCTTCGCGGCGTTGCATTTCTGGTGGCCGAAAATCACCGGCCGCATGTATCCCGACAATTGGGCGCGCATCGGCGCGATGACGACCTTCCTCGGGTTTATCGTGACTTTCATGCCGCAATTCTTCATGGGATACGCTGGCATGCCGCGGCGCTATCACGTCTATCCCGAACAGTTTCAGGCCTACAACGTGGTCTCTTCGGTCGGCGCGGTGATCCTGGCGGTCGCTTACCTGTTGCCGCTGTTCTACCTCACGTGGTCGCTACGTTACGGCAAGCCGGCCGGACGCAACCCTTGGGACGCGACCGGCCTTGAGTGGCAGACCACCTCGCCGCCGCCGAAAGAAAACTTCGACCGTCAGCTGGTCGTCAGCGCGGCGCCTTACGATTACGAGAACACATGAGCGAAACCGCGCGCGTCATCAACGAACCCTGGCCGTCGCTGCCACGCCAGCGCGAGGCGGTGACCTTCGCCGTGTGGCTGTTTCTGGCAACCGAAGTGCTGTTCTTCGGCGGGCTGTTCCTCGGCTACACCGTCTATCGCTGGCTGTATCCGGAGGGCTTTCTGATCGGCGCGCAGGAGACCGATATTGTCTACGGCGTCAGCAACACCGCTATTATCATGACGTCGAGCCTCACCATGGCGGTGGCGGTGCGCGCGGCCGAACAGGATATGCGCCGTATGGTTTTCCGGTGCCTGATTGCAACGGCGCTGTTCGGTCTCGCCTTTCTCGTCGTGAAGGGCTTTGAGTACTACGACGACATCATCAGAGGCTTCGTGCCCGGTCCGCACTTTCCGTTGCACCAGACCGGCGCCGAACTGTTCTGGACATTCTACTGGGTGATGACGGCGGTGCACGCTATCCATCTCACTATCGGAATCGGCATGGTAGCGACGCTAACCGTGTTGTTGCACCGGCGGAAGCTGCCGCTTGTAAGCCCGGCCTATGAGGGCGTCGCACTCTACTGGCACCTGGTCGATATCATCTGGGTGGTGCTGCTGCCGCTGCTTTATCTGATCGGGCGCGCATCATGAGCAGGCAGACCATCGAACTTTGGAAAGGTCCGCTGCTGATCTGGGCAGCGCTGTGTGTGCTGCTCGCCATCACCACGGGCTCGGCTTATATTCCGCTCGGGCCGGGCAACGGCCTGATCAATATGACGGTGTCGGCATTGAAGGGGGCGCTGATCATGCTGTTGTTCATGAACATCCGGACCTCGAGCGTGCTGGTGCGGATCGCCTCGGCGGCCGGGCTGTTCTGGCTCACTTTCATGTTCGCACTGACCGCCAGTGATTATCTGACGCGGTAATCGTTTCACGCACTTCGTATAGCAATAAGAAATTTTTAACCACGCGCGGGCGCCGATCGTTCAATTTTTAGCAATCGGCTTTGGCTTGGTTTTACCAGGCCAGGACATTCAGCGCGCGAAACGGCTCGGCTTTAAGCCGGCATAAGACGGCGCCGGCCTAATTTTTCCCCGCAGGACGGGGCAGGAACGGCAGTTTAAGCCGGCACGCACCCCGCCGCAGGGGTGTCAGGTGTCAGGCGGCTTTCGATTCCAGCGAGCGATTTCGCTGTGCGCGGCATTGGCGACGTTCGGCATCGGCCTGTTCGCCGGAACGAGCGGCAGCGAAGCCGACGCGGTCGATGTCGCGCGGCCGGCGGCCTATCATCTCGCATCACTGTCGCCGACCTTTGCGCCGCCCGATTTGTCGCCGCCCGCGCTCACCCCGCGCGATTTCCCCGAGCAAACGTTCGAACCCTTCGGCGTCAGCACCGACAAGCTGACCTTCGGCAGCCTCGTTGAAAAATGGCGGCAAGTCAGCAACGGCGTTGAGGTCGAGCAACGGCTCCTGGACATGTGCCGACGCAATGCTGAGGCTTGCGTGCCGGCCGCCAAGCGCTTCCTGGCGGTGATCGAACTCGGGCGCAAGACGCAAGGGCGCGCGCGCATCGGGCTCATCAATCGCGCGGTCAATCTTGCAATCCGCCCGATGAGCGACATGGCGCAATATGGCATCGATGACGTCTGGGCAACGCCCTTGATGACGTTTACCTCCGGCGCCGGCGACTGTGAGGATTATGCGATTGCCAAATACGTGGCCTTGCGCGAGGCCGGTGTCGCCGAAAGCGACCTGCGGCTGGTGGTCGTGCGCGACAACGCCGTGCGCGATTTTCACGCGGTCGCCGCCGTGCGCGATGACGGGCAATGGCTCATCCTCGACAACCGCACGCTTGTCATTCGCCAGGACGTGGAGGTTGCCAGCTTCGATCCGCTCTTTACCATCGGCGATGCCGGCGTGCGCCGCATCGAGGCAAAGGCGCCGATGCCGCACCGCTCCCGCGCAATGGCCGAGATGGCGGCCGGATCGGGTGGTCCTGGCCTGCCGCTGATGCTTTAAGGTTTCCGGCGCAGCGCCCTCAGGCTCCCGCCCGGCGGTCGTAAAGCCGGTCCGGATTATCGACCATCAACTTGCGGCGCAGCTCTTCGCTTGGCGCGATTTCCGCGATCAGATCGATCAGCTCACCGTCGTCCGGTACCGGCGGCGGATGATGCGGATGCGGCCAGTCGGTGCCCCAGACCACGCGGTCGGGAAATTCCGTAACAAGCTGGCGCGCGAAGGGAATGGCATCGGCATAAGGCGGGCCGGTGCGCGTGATGCGGTCGATGCCGCTCACCTTTACCCAGAATTTTTCGTTCTGCATGAGGCGCATCAGCTCCGTAAACGGCGCCTGATCGAGGCCGAGCCCGGCGTCAATGCGGCCGATGTGGTCGATGACGACCGCGACCGGCGAGCGCGCCAGCGCCGGCGCCATGTCGGCGATGAAGGAGCCGTCCATATGAATCTGCAAATGCCAGCGCGCATCGGCGAGCCGCGCGGTCAAGGCCATCACATCATCAAGCGTAGCGCTCTGGTGCAGATGCCGCATGAAGTTATAGCGCACGCCGCGAAAGCCCAGTCCGTCGAGACGGCGCAATTCGTCGCTGCCGACATCCGGCGGCAGCAAGGCGACGCCGAGATATTTGCCACTCGTCGCCGCCAGCGCGTCCTCGACCACGCGATTGTCCATGCCGTGCACGGCCGACTGCACGAACACGCCGCGCTCGATGCCGAGCTTGGCGTGCAGCGCAAACAGCATTTCCTTGGTCGCGTCGCCCGGATCGATGGTGGTGGTGGACGCGAACGGATAGATCGCCTTGGGTCCCAGGACGTGAAAATGCGCGTCCCAGGACCCGGCAGGCAATTTCAGTTTCGGCTTACGCGGATTCGGATGAAACAGCGGAAGACGTTCGCCCGCCATATCAGTCGCCCTTCTGGTTATAAGCCGTCTCCCAGAAAATATCCTTCCAGTCGTTGACCTTGCCCTTCAAGGTGCCGATGCGATTGAGGAAGGCCGCGAAGTAAGCGATGCGGTGCGGCGTCGAGGTGAACTCGAAGCCCGGATCGTCAAGCAGCGTGACCAGGTCCTCGATTTTGTCGGGCGCCTTCTGTGCGTTTTTCCACAGCACGGCGGCCGCATGCTTGTCGGCGCTGGCCACCTTGATCGATTCCTGCAAGGCGTTCGCCACGCACTGGAACAGCTTCGGGTTTTTCTCCTTGGTCTGCTTGGTGGCAAGCAGCGTGATCTGCGTGAGTGGACCGCCGAATACCTGACGGCTGTCGGCGATGATATGGGCGCCGGGAATTTTCAATCCGCGGCTGGTGAAAGGCTGTACGGCAATGTGCCCCGTGATCGAAGCCTTGCCGTAACCCGCCGACATCGCGGAGACCGCGTCCGGATGGCCGAGACCGACGGTGAGATGGTCGAGCTTGTGGGGGTCGCCGAACAATTTTTCCGAAGCCATTTGCAGCATCATGGCGTTGAACGAAATCTTCACCGTCGGCACCGTGATGCGGTCCTTTTCGGTGAGATCGGCCAAGGTCTTCACGTTCGGATTGATGCTGTAAAAGGTCATGGCGCCATTCGAGACGGTGCCGACGGCGCGCACTTCGTTGGCGGTGCCGTGCGTTTTGTCCCACAAGGTCAACAGCGAGGGCAGCGCGGCGGTGCCGTAGTCGGCGGCGCCCGACAGGAGTGCATCGATCACCGGACCGGGACCACTCAAGGTCGTCGCGCTGGCGTCGATCTTGCCAAGGCCCATCTTGTCGGCTTCCTTTTGCAGGACGCCGCCGCTGACCATCACGTCGACCGGGATATAGAGCAGGCCGCGTTGCTGAACGAATTTGACCGTGAGCGGGGCCTGGGCGCGCAGCACCGCCGGCGTGGCCAGCAAGCTGACGCCGCCGGCGACCGTCGCGATTGCCTGCCGCCGGCTGACCGGTCCGAATGAGGTTGTCTTTTTGGCTGCCATTGCCGCACTCCCTGTGATGTTTGTTTTGCTTGTGACGCGGACGCCAAGTTTGGCGCCCCCTCCGAATTTGATGATAGACTAGGTGCCAAGTTATCGGCAATTATTCCGTGGCCGTGGCAGCACGGCTGCAATGCATGAGGGCGCCTGCGCATCGCGACGCCCCGCCGTTCGTTTCGTTGCGGTGCACCAATTCAATAAAGCGGGATGGCGACTGCCGCGCAAAAGCGGCAAGCGCCGGAAAGGCGGCCCAGATATGAACGCACCGCTTAAGCCCTCGCCGCTCCTGCAAGTGCAAGGCGTGACCCTGCAATACCGGACCGAGAAACATCTCGTCACCGCGACTTACCGCGTCAGCTTCGACGTCTACGGCGCCGACCGCTTTGTCCTTTTGGGGCCGTCCGGCTGCGGCAAGTCGACATTGCTCAAGGCCATTGGCGGCTACATGGCGCCGACCGAAGGCAGCATGCGCCTCAAGGGCGAGCCGATCCGCAGTCCGGGCGCAGACCGGATTTTCGTATTCCAGGAATTCGACCAGTTGCTGCCGTGGAAGACGGTCAAGCAGAACGTGGTCTTCGCGCTCGAGTCGTCGGGCAAAATGCGCGGCAGGCAGGCCGACGACCAGGCCATGCGCTACATCGAGAAAGTGAACCTGACGAAGTTTGCGAACTCCTACCCGCACACGCTGTCGGGCGGCATGAAGCAGCGCGTCGCCATCGCGCGCGGGTTGGCGATGGAGCCGGACGTGCTGCTGATGGACGAGCCCTTTGCCGCGCTCGACGCGTTGACCCGGCGCAAGATGCAGGAAGAGCTTTTGCAATTGTGGGAAGATACGCACTTCACCGTGCTGTTCGTCACCCATTCGATTCCGGAAGCGGTGATGATCGGCAACCGGATTCTTTTGCTGTCACCGCACCCGGGACAGGTGAAGGGCGAACTCAATAGTGACGGCAGCGATCCGACCGATCCGGCGAGCGGCAAAACATTATCCGAGCGCATTCACGCGACGCTGTTTGCCGACCGCGTCGAAGAAGAGGTGGCCCCGCATGGTTGACATTCACACCGACACGCGCGGCAAAGCCGCGTCGCCGCCGCAACGCCCGGAATATATATGAGCGATGTCGTCGCCAGCGCCGACTTCGGCGTGGTGCAGCGACCCCTGACATTCTGGCAGCGCCTCATGGCGCAAAGCTGGCTGCGCAAGACCGTCATTCTTCTCGTCATCGTCGTCGCCTGGGAAAGCTATGCGCGCCATCTCAACAACCCACTGCTGGTGCTGACTTTCAGCGCGACCCTCGTCTCGTTCAAGGATGGCATGGTCAGCGGTGACTTGTTGCAGAAGGTGATCAACTCCGTTGTGCTGCTGCTCAAGGGCTACGGTCTCGGCCTCGCGTTGGCGATGATTTTTACCGCGGTCGCGATGCTGTCGCGCATCGGCAATGACCTGCTGGAGACGCTCACCTCGGCGTTCAATCCCCTGCCCGCGATCGCGTTATTACCGCTCGCGCTGATCTGGTTTGGGCTTGGGGACATTTCGATCATCTTCGTGGTGGTGCATTCGGTGTTGTGGGCGGTGGCACTCAACACGCATTCCGGCTTCCGTTCCGTATCCAACACGCTACGTATGGTGGGGCGCAATTACGGTCTCACCGGCCCGCGCTTTATTGCGAAGATACTCATTCCCGCCGCCTTCCCCTCGATCGTGACCGGCTTGAAGATCGGCTGGGCCTTTGCGTGGCGTACGCTGATCGCGGCCGAACTGGTGTTCGGCGTCTCGTCGGGTAAAGGCGGGTTGGGGTGGTACATTTACGAGAGCAAGAGCATGCTCGACATACCGGCGGTGTTTGCCGGCCTGTTCGCCGTCATTTTGATCGGGCTGATCGTGGAAAGCCTGATCTTCCGCAACATCGAAGCGATCACCGTGCGCCGCTGGGGCATGCAAAATTAGCCAAGAAAAACAATAATGAAAATTATTCGCGTATCCAGCGTCGTCTATCGTCAGCATCTCAAGAGTGGCCCCAAACCGAAATTCGCCGGCGAAGGACGCGATGCGTTCGAAACGCTACTGATCAAGGTCGAAACCGACGAGGGCGTCACCGGCTGGGGCGAAGCCTTTCCGCACCGGGTTTGGCCCGCGATCCGCCCGCTGGTCGATAGCCTGATCGCGCCGGGCTGCATCGGCGCCGATCCGACCGACATTCCGAAATTGATGAAAAAGCTGATCTACCACGTGCACGGCGTCGGCCGCGCGGGACCTGCCATGTACGCGCTATCCGGGCTCGACACCGCGCTGTGGGACATTCTCGGCAAGGTGAAGAATCAACCGATCTACAAATTGCTCGGTGGCAAGCCGCTCGACCGCATTCCGGCCTATGCCAGCCTGCTAAAATATAACGACGTGAATGTCGTGACCGCGACCATCGAAGAGGCGCTTTCGCGCGGCTACGGCGATCTCAAAATCCACGAGACCGGCTGTGATGAAATCGCAGCGGCGGCGCGTTTGTTGCGCGAACATAATGGCGGCTCGCTGATGGTCGATGTGAACGCGCCCCGGACGCTGCCGGAAGCGCTGGCGGCGACCGCGCCGCTGCGCGAACTCGGGTTGAAATGGATCGAGGAGCCGGTCTGGCCGCCGGAGGACTTCGCCGGCGCGGCGAAAATCAGCGCCAGCGGCGTGCCAGTGGCCATCGGCGAAAACGTGCTCACACCCAGCGATTTTGCGCGCCTGATCGCGACGCGGGCGGTCGACTACATCCAGCCGAGCGTCGCCAAGATTGGCGGCATTTCGATTGCACGCGACATCATCACGGCGGCGAACCAAGCCGGCGTCGCGGTGGCGCCGCATTCGGCCTATTTCGGCGCCGGCCTGATCGCCACCGCGCATGTGAGCGCCGCGCTCTCGCCCGCGCCGATGATCGAACGACTTTATTGCGACCTGACCGAAAGTCCCTTCGGCGACTGGTATGAGCCGGTCGACGGCACGCTCGCCGTTCCGCAAGGGCCCGGGCTCGGCGTCGAGCCGGACCTGAATCTGCTCGACAAGCTCGCCGTCAATTGAAGACGCGTACTTTCCAGAGGCATCCATGAAAATCAAAAGCGTTACTGTCAATTTAGTTCGTCTGCCGCTGGAAGAGCCGCTCGCCGGCGCCCCGCCTTTCGCAGGCATGCTGCGCGACTTTGTCACCCTCCAGATCGTGACCGACGACGGCATCGAAGGCATCGGCATTACCACGTTCGGCGGCAAGCTCGTGCGGTCGCTCAAAGCGGCGGTCGAGGATCTGGCCGCGCTCACCGTCGGCGAAGACCCGCTGCGCACCGAACTCATCATCGGAAAACTGCGCGCGGCCTCGGCGCCGTGCAGCACCGGCATTGCGACTTTGGCGCTGTCGGCGATCGACATGGCGCTGTGGGACATTCGCGGCAAGGCCGCCGGCGTTTCGGTCTCGCATTTGCTTGGCGGCAAGCGTGACAGCGTGCCGGCTTATGCCAGCGGCGCGCTCATCCGCACCACGCCGCTTGCCGAGGTCGAACGCGCGGCGGCGGCGCTGGTCGAGAAAGGCTACACGCAAGTCAAGACCCAGATGGCCGGCGACGATCTATCGCCCGCGCAGGAAATCGCGCGCATCCGCGCCATCCGCAAAGTTGTCGGGCCCGACGTCAATCTGATGGTGGATATCAATCAGCGCTGGAGCGTGCAGGAAGCGATTTCTATTGGCGCGCGCATCGAGGATGTCGGGCTCGGCTGGATCGAGGATCCTTCCGTCGCCAACGACTATCAGGGCCTGGCGCAGATTGCCGCCGCCCTGAGCACGCCAGTCTGCGCCGGCGAATATGTCTGGGGCATCGAGCCGTTCCGGCAATTGATGACGCACCGCTCGGTCGACATCGCCATGATCGATCTGTTACGCGTCGGCGGCGTCACGCAGTGGATGAAGGTGGCCGGCATGGCGGAAGCCTTCAACCTGCCGGTCGTCACGCATCTGCTGCCGGAAATTCATGTCCAGCTCTTGGCCGCGATTCCGAACGCCTTGGTACTCGAATATATGCCCTGGACTTGGCGGCTGTTCGACGACCCGCCTAAGCCGGTCAAGGGCAAAATGAAGGTGCCCACCGCGCCGGGCTTCGGGCTAAAATTCGCGCCCGACCTGTTCAAGACCTACGGCGTCGCCTGAGCACGCAACGGAAAGACCATGCCGTCCGACCAGAACTTCGTGCTGCGCTCGACCGTCACCTCGCCTTTCGGCCGCAAGGTGCGCATGGCGATCGACGTTCTGGGATTAAGCGACCGCGTCACGATGGCGCCGGCCGACACGCTCGACGAAAGCGACACACTGCGCCAGCAAAATCCGCTCGGTAAAATGCCGTGCCTGCTGCTCGCCGACGGCACCGCCATGTATGACAGCGGCGTCATTATCGAGTTTCTGGCCGACGCGGCCGGCGACGATAGACTGCTGCCAACGAGCGGAATGGCGCGCTTCAAGGCACTGACGCTGGCGCGGCTGGCCGACGGCATCACCGAAGCCGCCATCCTGATGGTTTATGAGGGCCGCTTCCGCGACACCGGCGCGCATTCGGAGCGCTGGCTGGCGCATCAACGCGGGAAAATAACGCGCGCCCTTTCCGCTTTCGAACGTACGCCGCCCGACCCCGCAAAGACCGACATCGTGAGCATCGGACTTTCCTGCGCGCTCGGTTATCTTGATTGGCGTAAACCCGTCGAATGGCGGAACGCTTATCCGGTGCTCGCCGCCTGGCTGGCCGCCTTTGCGCAACACGAGGCTTCGTTCGCGCGCACCCGCGCGCCGTGAGAACTCGTCGGCAGTAAAGGCGCAGGCTGCGCGGCGGCCGGCCAATCGACAAAAGCCGCTGTTTCGACTAGGATGGCTAGCCATGCTGCAAAAGACCAAACGCAAGAAGAACATCGGCGACCCCGGAAAACGGCTGATCGTCGGCATCACCGGCGCCTCGGGCGCGATCTATGGCGTGCGGCTGCTTGAGCTGCTGCGGGACAGCGAGATCGAAACGCATCTGATCATGTCGCGCGCCGCGCACATGACGCTCGCCGCCGAAACGCGGTTGAAAATTTCCGACGTCGAGGCGCTCGCCGATGTCGTGCATTCCAACCAGGACGTGGGCGCGGCCTGTTCGAGCGGATCGTTTCAAAATCTCGGCATGATCATCGCGCCCTGCTCGGTCAAGACCATGGCCGAAATCGCAACCGGGGTGACCGCTAACCTGATCTCGCGCGCTGCCGACGTGGCGCTCAAAGAGCGCCGCCGCGTCGTCTTGATGCTGCGCGAAACGCCGCTGCATCTCGGCCACATCCGAAGCATGGCGGCGGTGACGGAAGCCGGCGCCATCGTCTATCCGCCAGTGCCGGCCTTCTATTCGCAGCCACAATCGATCGAGGACATGATCGATCATACGCTCGGGCGCGCGCTTGACCTGTTCGGCATCGAACTCAATCTGGTGAAGCGCTGGACCGGCGAGGAACGCCGGCAGAAGGCACCGGCTAAAACGCCGCGTTGATCGTGCGGCCGGCTGGGGTGCGGCAAGGTGCTGAGTTTCGATAATCCGTTTTGGAAATTTTCGCTCGCGGTTTACGGCGCACCTGAAATCGCGGCCGAATGCCTGAATTTGCAGCGCCGGCTGGAGATCGACGTTAACGTGCTTTTGTTCTGTGCCTTCATGGGAAGCGCGCAAAAAGTTGCGCTGAACGATAAAAATCTCGCGGCGATCAAGGCAAGCGTCGCCGCCTGGCATCAGAAAGTCGTGCGACCGCTGCGGGCCGCGCGCCAAGCCATGAAACCGCTGCCGCAGATGAGCGATGACGCCGTCCAGGCCCTGCGCCAAGAGATAGCGACCATTGAGCTGCGTGCCGAACAGGCCGAACAGGCGATGTTGTTCGAATTGATACCGGCGCTGACCGCCGCGGCTGTCAGTGCTACGGCGGCCCACGCCGTGGAACATAATATCGATGCCTTGCTGCGCAGCCATGGCGCGGACGCAGAAGCAGCAGGCGCGCAGCGGCTGATCACCGCCGCGAGCAATTACCGGCCGGAATAGGCTTTAGTCCGGCCACGCCGGCTCTAGCTTTTACTTTATCGCGTTTTCTTCACGCGAACCGGTACCCACTTCGCTCGAAAACGCTCTAATTGCGACTTGGACGCAAGAGCGATCATCGCTGTCGAAATGCCGCATTGAATGGGTTAAACGAACCCGTCAAGGAACCCGCATGCAGCACGAAAAAGAACAGGTCGCCCTCACCTCGATCGCTGCGTCGGCGGCGATGACCATCGCCAAAGGGCTGGTCGGTATCGCCACCGGATCGCTGGCGATTTTGTCGGAGGCTGGCCATTCGCTGATCGATCTGGGCGCGGCGATCATGACCTACGCCGCCGTGCGGGTGTCGGGCAAGCCCGCGGACGAAGAACATCATTACGGCCACGGCAAGGTCGAAAGCGTGTCCGCGCTAGGCGAGACCGCGCTGTTGTTTTTCCTTTCCGGCATCGTGATCTGGGAGGCGGTCAAGCGTCTGATCTATCACGAGCCGCATATGGTGGTCGTGACCTATTGGGCCTTCGGCGTGATGGCGGGATCGGTCGTGATCGACTTTTTTCGCGCCCGCGCTTTATCGCGGGTCGCCAAGTCCACTCACAGCCAGGCGCTGGAAGCCGATGCGCTGCATTTCTCGTCTGATCTGTGGGCCTCACTCGCCGTGATCGCCGGCCTTGTTGGCGTGCGCTTTGGGTACTGGTGGGCGGATTCCGTCGCCGCTCTTGCCGTTGCCGTTCTGGTTTGCGTTGCCGGCTGGCGGCTCGGCCGGCGCACCATCGAAACACTGACCGACACGGCGCCCGCCGGCGCCGCCGAACAGATCGCCGCGATCGCCGAAACGGTGCCCGGCGTGGTCGCGGTCGAACAGGTGCGTGCGCGCAGCGTCTCAGACCGGACCTTCATCGATCTTACCGTCGCGGTCAGCCGCACGCTGCCGCTCGACCGCGTCAGCGCGATCAAATCCGCGGTGACGGACGCGCTCGCCCGGCAAATGCCCGGCGCCGAACCGGTCGTCATCACCGATCCGATTGCGCTCGATAACGAGACCGTGCTCGACCGCGTGATGGTGATCGCGCGCAACCGCGCGCTGGCAGTCCACCATGTCACGGTTCACAATATCCAGGACCGGCTCGCCATCGCGCTCGATCTCGAGGTCGATGGCAAGCTTTCGATGGCCGAAGCGCATGCGCTGGCCGACGGGCTGGAGGCGGCAATCGCCGACGAACTTGGCGCCAGGGTCGAGGTCGAAACCCATATCGAACCGCTGCAAGCGGAGGACGCCTCCGGCCGCGAGGCGCCACCCGAGCGTGTGGCCGCGGTGCAGGCGACACTCTCGGAACTCGCCGCCAGCGACCGCGCGCTGCGCAATGTCCATAACGTGCGCGTGCGCGAAACCGACGACGGCGAGATCGTCAATTTCCATTGCCGCGTTGACCCGGAGATGAGCGTGCAGGCCGCGCACGAAAAGGTCGACGCCCTCGAACGCGCGCTGCGGGAGCATTCGTCGCTGATCAAGCGCGCCATCGGCCACGTCGAGCCGATGCGCCCATAAATCCGCCCGCCGCCTTCCCTTCGCAACCCGGACATCCTAAATCAACTGCCATGCGCACAGACATTTGCCAGCCAATCCGCCTGAAAGACTACCGCCCGCCCGACTGGCTGGTGGAAACCGTCGACCTCGATTTTTCGCTGCATCCCACGCAGACGAAAGTGCGCGCGACACTCAGGCTCCGACCAAACCCGGAGACCGCCGCAGCCCCGCTGGTATTCGACGGCGACGGCGTGTCCTTCGTGTCGCTCAAGATCGACGGTGTCGATCCCGGCCCGGACGCCTTCATGGCGACGCCCGATCAGCTGACCATTCCGCAGCCGCCGAATGGACCCTTCACGCTTGAGATCGAAACGCTGGTCGATCCCACCGCCAACACACAATTGTCCGGGCTTTATCGCTCAAGCGCCACGTTCTGCACGCAATGCGAGGCAGAAGGCTTCCGCCGCATCACTTACTTCCCCGACCGCCCCGACGTGATGGCGGTCTACACGACGCGTATCGAGGCCGACAAGGCGCAGGCGCCGGTGCTGCTCGCCAATGGCAATCTGATCGAGGCCGGCGATCTGCCCGGCGGCCGCCATTTCGCGACCTGGCATGACCCGCACAAGAAGCCGTCTTACCTGTTCGCACTGGTCGGCGGCGACCTGGCGTGCGTCGAGGACAAATTCGTCACCATGTCTGGCCGTGACGTCACGCTGCGCATTTATGTCGAGCACGGCAAAGAGGACCGATGCGACTACGCCATGGATTCGCTCAAGCGCTCAATGCGCTGGGACGAAGAAGCCTTCGGGCGCGAATACGATCTCGATATTTTCATGATTGTGGCCGTCTCCGACTTCAACATGGGCGCGATGGAAAACAAGGGCCTCAACGTCTTCAACGATAAATACGTGCTGGCGACCGGCGACGTCGCTACCGACAGCGATTTCGCCGGCGTCGAAGCTGTGATCGCGCACGAATATTTCCACAACTGGACCGGCAATCGCATTACCTGCCGCGACTGGTTTCAATTGTGCCTGAAGGAAGGCCTCACCGTTTTCCGCGATCAGGAATTCTCATCCGACATGCGCTCGCGTCCGGTCAAACGGATCGCCGACGTGCGCGGCCTGCGCGCCGCGCAATTCATCGAGGATTCCGGGCCTTTGGCGCATCCGGTGCGGCCCGAGCAGTACAAAGAAATCAACAATTTCTATACCAGCACGATTTACGAAAAAGGCTCGGAAGTGGTGCGCATGGTGCACACGCTGCTGGGCCCGCAAAAATTCCGCGGCGGCATGGATCTTTATTTCGAGCGCCACGACGGCGAAGCCGCCACCATCGAGCAATTTATCCAGTGTTTTGCCGATGTCAGCAGCCGCGACATGACGCAGTTCATGTTGTGGTATTCGCAGGCCGGCACGCCCGAGGTGACGGTGAGCGGTGCCTTCGACCCCGCCGCCAAAACCTATACGCTCTCCTGCAAGCAGATGGTGCCGCCGACACCAAATCAGCCGGTAAAAGCGTCGATGGTGATCCCGCTGCTCACCGGCCTGGTTGGCAAGGACGGCAACGATGTGCCGCTGGAATTTGCTGGCGACGCTACTGTAGCGCGCGGCGTGCTGGAGCTGAAAGACACCGAGCAAACCTTCGTTTTCAACGGCATCACAGAACGGCCGGTATTGTCGATCAATCGCGGCTTCTCGGCGCCGATCAAACTCATCAGCGATCTGACCGCGAGCGATCTTGCCTTCCTGGCCGCGCATGACAGCGATCCGTTCAACCGCTGGCAGGCCTTGCAAACCACCGCCATGCGCCTGCTCATCGACAACACGGCGCGCCTGCGGGCCGGACAGACGCCGCCAGGCGGCGACGAATTGGTCGCGGCGATGGCCGCGATCCTTAACGATAAAGCGATCGAGCCCGCTTTTGTCGCGCTGGCGCTGACGCCGCCAGGCGAAGGAGATATCGCGCGCGAGACCGGCAAGGACGTCGATCCGGAGGCGATCTATCGCGCCCGCGCCGCGCTGCGCGCCGACATCGGCGGCAAGCTCGGGGCTGCGCTAGCCAGCACCTATGACAATCTCGCGGTCGCCGGCCCCTACTCGCCCGACGCCACCGCCGCCGGCAAACGCGCCTTGCGCAATGTCGCGCTTGACCTCATGGCCGCCGATGGCGCGGCCGCGGCGATCGCGCGCGCCAAGAGACAATATGACGCCGCCGACAACATGGCCGACCGCATCGCCGCGCTCGCCACCCTCGCGCTGCACGATGTGCCGGAGCGCGCCACGGCGCTGGCCGATTTCTATGCGCGCTATGCCGCCGACGCGTTGGTGATCGACAAGTGGTTCTCGTTACAGGCGATGAGCCCGGACCCGGAAACGCTCGACGAAGTCCGCGCGCTCACCGGCCACGCCGGCTTCTCCATGGCCAATCCGAACCGAGTGCGCGCGCTCATCGGCGCCTTTGCGCAAAGCAACCCGACCCAGTTCAACCGGCCGGACGGGCAAGGCTACGAATTCGTCGCCGATACCATTCTCGCGCTCGATCCCAAAAACCCGCAGCTTGCCTCGCGCATGGCGACCGCCTTCCGCGCCTGGCGCACGCTTGAACCCGGCCGTCGGGGTTTGGCCGAGGTGGCGCTGCGCCGAATCAAAAGTGCGCCGTCGCTATCGCGCGATGTCGCGGACATCGTCGAACGCGCGCTCGGATAATCCAGATTGCCAAGAGGCTTTCCGGCTTTGATGGAATCAAAGCCGAGACTCTAGCTTTTATTTTATCGCGTTTTCTTCACGCGAACCGGTACCCACTTCGCTCGAAAACGCTCTCGTGAGATCGCCGACCGCGGTACCTGCGTCTGCATGCTCGCGCTTACCCCTTGATCGGACTCGTATTTCTGTGAGTAACGATTTTTAAACAATTGACTCTTGGGACTCTCGACAAATCAGCACGCATCGATTCCAATCGCATCACTGATTCGGATGGCGTGGCGGTACTTCCGGCTCGGTTGTGGCAGGGGATTTATTTACAACGGAGGCCTGAATGGCGCGCGCCAACCTGGCGAGTGCGTCTGCACGAAGCGATTCGATCAAAGGCCTTGCGCAATCGATCGCCAACCCGGCGTATCGGCGGCTACTGACAGCGGAGCCTTTGTTACGTCGCGCCGTGCCGGTGCTGATCATCGCCTTTCTGGTCACGATCTGCGTCGGCGCTTTGGTGCAGGTGCTCGACCAGCGACGCCAGACCCTCGGCACCATGGCGCTTGCGCTCGACGCCGCCGCCGACGTCGCCGCCCAGCGCCTGCAATTGCCGCCCAACAAAGCCTTTGACGCGGTCGAACGGCCGCAGGAATTGCTCGCCAGGGCGCTACCCCGCTGGGCCACCGAGGCCGGGCGGCGCTTTCTTCTGACCAACGAACATGGCCTCGTGATCGCTGCCATTCCGGCCGCCGACGCCACCATCGGCCGCCGCCTGATCGATCTTATCGGCGCGACGCAGCCGCTGACGACATTCGGCGCCGGAGCCGGCGTCATGGAAATCACGCTGCCGGACGATAGCCGCGCGCTGGCGAGCGTCCGCATGCTGGGCGCCCCGCTTGGCCAGTTCGCCGTGATGCAGTCACGCACCGCCGCGCTCGGCTCCTGGCGCTCGCTCACCACCCTCACCATCACGCTGTCGGCCACGACCGGTTTCGTGGTGCTGATTTTGGGCTTCGCCTTTCATTGGCAGGCGACGCGCGCGCGCGAGGCCGACACGATCTACGAGACGGTGCGCAGCCGCATCGACACCGCGCTCAACCGCGGCCGCTGCGGTCTGTGGGATTGGGACCTGGCGCGCGGACGCATTTTCTGGTCGCAGTCGATGTTCGACATTCTCGGCCTCAAGGCCAAGGACGACCTGTTGAGCTTCGGCGATGTCAGCGCGCTGGTTCATCCCGACGACGCCAATCTCTACGATCTAGCGAGCGACCTCGCCGAAGCGCGCGTCACCACCATCGATCACGCCTTCCGCATGCGGCACGCCGGCGGCCACTGGGTCTGGTTGCGCGCGCGCTGCGAACTGGTGCAGCAGGCCGGCGATCCCGGCCTGCACCTGATCGGAATCGCGGTCGACGTGACCGAGCAGAAAAGCCTGGTGGAAAAAACCGTCGCCGCCGACATGCGCCTGCGCGACGCCATCGAGACCATTCCGGAAGCCTTCGTGCTGTGGGACGCCGATAATCGTCTGGTGCTGTGCAATTCCAATTTCCAGGAACTGCATCGTCTTACCGACGAAGATATCGCGGTCGGGGCGTCCTACGAAACCGTGGTGGCCTCCGGCTCCAAACCGGTCGTTCGCAACAAAGTCATCACCGGCGAGCCTGTCATCCCGGGCGCGCAAACTTTCGAAGCGCAACTCGAAGACGGCCGCTGGCTGCATATCAGCGAACGCCGCACCAAGGACGGCGGCTACGTTTCGGTCGGCACCGACATCACCGCGCTCAAGACGCATGAGGAAAAGCTGGTCGACAGCGAAAAACGCCTGATCGCGACCAATTCCGACCTGCGCGCTTCGCAACAACGCAGCGCGGAATTGGCTATGAAATATGCCGAGGAAAAGACCCGCGCCGAGGACGCCAACCAGGCGAAATCGAAATTCCTCGCCAACATGAGCCATGAATTGCGCACGCCGCTCAACGCTATCATCGGATTTTCCGAGATCATGGAGACGGGCATGTTCGGCCCGCTCGGGGCCGAGAAGTACCGGGAATATTGCAGCGACATTCACGGCAGCGGGCAATACCTGCTCGACGTCATCAACGACATTCTCGACATGTCGAAGATCGAGGCCGGCCGCATCCGCCTCGACTTCGAGGACTTGCAACTCGACACGCTGCTGGCCGAATCCATGCGCGTCGTCTCCGCCCGCGCCGACGACAAGAAGCTCGCCGTCAACGCGCGCATCTCGCCCGATCTGCATCTGCGCGCCGATCGGCGCGCGCTCAAGCAGATCGCGCTCAATCTTCTATCGAACGCGGTCAAGTTCACGCCGTCCGGCGGTAGGATCAGCGTGCGCGGACGCGCAACCGACAACTGCATCGTGCTCGCCATCGCCGACAGCGGCATCGGCATTGCCAGGGACGCGCTCGCCAAGCTCGGCCGCCCGTTCGAGCAGGTTGAGAGCCAGCTCACCAAGAGCCACCAAGGCTCCGGCCTCGGCCTCGCCATCGCCAAATCGCTGGTCGAACTGCACGGCGGGCGCATGCGCATCCGCTCCGCCCTCGGCAAGGGCACGCTAGTCGTGGTGCGGCTGCCGCTGATGCCGCAATGCCCGCTGCCGAAGGAAGAGGCAGCGTAATTTACGCCCTCGTATGGCTATCGTGGCGGAATCTGGATTAGCTCCGCCAGTTGCTCCTTGGTCAGTGGCGCATCGAGAAACTTGCCGTCGATGGCGTCCTTCATCACCAGGTCGACATCGGAGAGCTTGTCCGGGTTCATCGCCGATTTCGGATTGAACTCCTTCTTCTGAAGCTCGACCAATTCCGGCGCCATTTTCATGCTCTCGGAATAAAGCTTAACCGCCTCAGGGCTGGAATACATCCAGTCGACCGTCTCGCGATAGGCCTTCATGAAGCGCACCATCACGTCGTGGCGCTCCTTCAGCGCATTGGCGTTGACGATTTCGACCCGTACGGTTTGATGCCGCATCGAGGGAATATCGCTGCCGCGCATGATCGGACGAATGGTTTTGGCCTGCAATTCTTTCAGGCCGAACGGCGCCACCGACCAGCCGATGTCGATCTGGCCCGACATGGTCATGGTCAGCGTCGGCGGCGGCCCACCGGTCTTGGTCGGTTTTGCCTTGAGACCGTAATGCGCGATCAGCGCTTTGAGCACACTGTCGGAAGTCGAGCCGCTGGTCGAATAGGCGACGGTATGCGCGGCGGTGACGTCTTTCACCGACTTGATTGGTGAGTTGGTCGGCACGAACCAGTAGATGTCTTCGACGCCGGTATAGCCGGCGGCAAGAATGCGGATCGGCGCGCCCTTGACGAAGGCGCGCATGGCGCCGGGCGTGCCTACGCCGATGCCGATATCGGCACTGCCGGACACTACCGCCTGGATGGTTTCGCCTGCGCCTTGCGTGCCGAAATTCTCCAGCACGATGCCGTGCTTCTGGAAAATGCCGGCCTTCATGCCGAGGGTCGGCGCCTGATTGGCCCAGGCGTTGATCTGGCCGATGGCGAGCTTGAGCTTGTCCTGCGCCTGTGCCGGCGCAGCAAGACCGCCGCCCAGCGCCAGCGCCAGCGCGCCGGCCAGGATTATGGCGCGTCGAATCGACATGTGGTTCATGGTTTCCTCCCCGTGATGTTTCTTGAATCAGAGTGTGCCAGCAAGGGCTGCGCGGCGGAAGATGTGGGCTGTGGCCCGCGACTCAGGGCGCCTTGCCAAGGATGCGCACAAAATTGTGCCGTACTTTTGCTTGCGTCTCCACCAGCGTCGCATTAAGCGTGGCGAAATCCGGCACGTCGGCAGCGCGCGCCAGCAGCCGCAAGAGGCCCGCCCCCGCGGTCTTGGCGTCGAAGGGGCCGGCCAGGCACAGCCGCAGGATCTGCGTGAGATCGTGGTAAAGCTGCGCCGCCGGGCGCAGTACTTCGGCATCCTCCACCGAAACCAGACGCAATTGCCGGGCCTTGTCCAGCACGCGCGCGGTCGAGGTGTCGAGAATATCCGGCGTCGCATGCGCGTGCACAAGCTGGAGATATTGCGCGATGAACTCGAGATCGACCAGGCCGCCGGCGGCGTATTTGAGGTCCCAGGGATTGCCGTCGCCCTTTTCGCGCGCAATGGCCGAACGCATTTCGACCACGTCGCCGGCGATCTGGACAGCATCGCGCGGCTGCCGGAGAATATCGTGGATGACACCCTCGACGCGCCTGCGGAATCCGGGCGATGCCGAGACGATACGCGCGCGCGTGAGCGCCATGTGCTCCCAGGTCCAGGCCTCGCTCTCCTGATAGCCGGTAAAACTGCCAAGCTGGGTCGCCAGCGGTCCCGCCTGCCCCGAAGGCCGCAGCCGCATGTCGACTTCGTAAAGCGCGCCGTAATTGGTCTGCGCGGTTAGCGCGTTGATCAGCCGCTGCGTCAGGCGCGCGAAATACTGGCCGCCGTAGAGCTTGCGCTTGCCGCTCGATTCCGGCGTTGTGTCGTCGAAATCATAGACCAGAATCAGATCGAGATCGGAGGTCGCGGTCATCTCGCGCCCACCAAGCTTGCCCATCGCCAGCACGGCCGTCTCACCGCCGCGCATTGTGCCATAGGTCTGTGCAAAATTCTCGGTCAACGCGCTATGCACGGCGCGGATAACGGCATCGGCGAGCCGCGCAAAAGCTTCGCCCGCCAGCCGCGCAGTCAAGGTGCCGGACAGAATGCGCACGCCGATGAGGAACATGTACTCCAGCCCGAACATCCGGATGCGTTCGAGCAAATCTTCGTCGTAACGCGACTGCGCCAAAGCAACGTCGAGCCGGCGCTGCAATTCCTCGTCGTCCGGCAACACGCCGAAGAAACTCGGATCGACCAGCGCGTCCATGACCTGCGGATGGCGCGCCAGCGTATCGGCAAGGCGCGGCGCGGTGCCGAGCACCAGCGTGATCAAGGCGATGAGTTCGGGCTTCTGTCTCAGCAGCGACAACAGCCGCGCCGCGCCATGCAGATTGGCAAGGAAATGGTCGAACAGCACCAGCGTCGCGTTCGGATTGTCGGTGCGGCCGATATGTTCGAGCAACACGGGCAGCAAGGCGGTGAGATGCCCGCGCGCCATATCGCCTTTCAGCGACCGGTGTTCGCCTTCAAGCCAATGCCGCACGATGCTGGAGGCTTCCAGCGGCGCGCGAAAGCCAAGCGCCGAAAGCCGGTCGAGCGTCTTTCCGTCGTCGGCTTCGGGCGGAAAGACGAGACCGGCATCTTCCGCCTCGGGCTCCTTTTCGAACAAGCGCGCGTAATAGCGCTGCACCTTTTCGAAATGACCGACCAGGATTTTGGCGAAGGCGTCGCGGTCGGGAAATCCGAGAAAGCGCGCAAACCGCTCCATATCGGCGCGCGTCCCCGGCAGTACTTGCGTCTGCTCGTCATTGACCATTTGCAGCCGGTGTTCGACCGCGCGCAGGAAGCAATACGCCGCCTTCATGGCGTCGCGCGCGGTCGCCTCGATCCAACGGTCCTCGCATAAGCGGTCAAGCGTTCCGAGCGTATCGCGACCGCGCAAATGCGGATTGCGCCCGCCGGCGATCAATTGCTGGGTCTGCGCGAAGAATTCGATCTCGCGAATGCCGCCGCGCCCGAGCTTGATGTTATGGCCTTCCATCGCGATCTCGCCGTGGCCGCGAAAGGCGTTGATCTGGCGCTTCATCGCGTGCACGTCAGCGACCGCGTTGAAGTCGAGATATTTGCGCCAGACGAAAGGCGCGAGCTCGTTGAGGATGGCCTCGCCGGCCGCGATATCGCCGGCGCAGGCGCGCCCCTTGATCAGCATCGCGCGTTCCCAGTTCTGCCCCATGCTTTCATAGTAATCGAGCGCGGCCGGGGTCGAGATGGCGATACCAGTCGAAGCGGGATCGGGCCGCAGACGTAGATCGGTACGGAAGACATAACCGTCGCCGCTGTGCTCCTGTAACAACTTCACCACGCGCTGGGTGATGCGCACGAAAGTAGGTGCTGCTTCCGCGTCCTTCGCCAGAGGCGCAATGTCGGGATCGAAGAACACGATCAGATCGATATCGCTCGAATAATTAAGTTCGTAAGCGCCCATCTTGCCCATGGCGAGGACGATGTAGCCGCTCGCAACCTGCGGATTTTTTTTGTCCTTCGGATTTAGTCGCCCGGCGCGCACGGCTTCCGATAGCGCAAAGCGCACGGCGGCATCGACGGCGGTATCGGCGAGATCGGTGAGGGCGCGCGTTGCCCGCATCACCGGCCAAACGCCGCCGATATCGGCGAGCCCGATCAACAGCGCGGCTTCCGCTTTCATGCGGCGCAAGATGCGCATGGCGTCGTCAATGTCAGTGGATTGAGCGGCGGTTTGCCCGCTCGCCGCCAGAAGTTCGGCCAGATGCTGCTCGGGCTCCGCCTTCAACAGGGTCAGCAACCGTTTGGCATCGCCGGTCGCCAAGTCCCACAGGAAGGGCGAACTCTCGGCCAGACTTTCCAGCAGTGTTTGGAGATTTTGATTTCCAGCGAGCAGCACCCGCAGCGGTGCGCCCTCGCCTTCCGTCAGGCCGCCCAGCCAGTTTGCGACGCGCGCCCTGGCGGCCTCCGGTTCCATGAGGAACGGCGCGGTAACAATGCGCTTGCATAAGGGTCCGCCGGACGCAACGACGGCGGGCTTTGCTTGGAGCTTTTTCGGCTTGGCGGCGGGCGGGTTCTTCGATTTGGACTTGGCGCGGCCCGCCTTATTGGCGGCGCCCTTCTTGCGGGCGGGCGGTTTCTTGACCGGTGGCCTCATCCCGCCATCTGTACCGGGCCTCCGCGTGGCAAGGCAATGATGCTCTTGAGCCCCGGTTCGTTATCCGCAAGGATCAGTTCGCCGCCATGGAGCCGCGCCACCGCCGCCGCGAGGCTAAGGCCCAGGCCCGAGCCGGGTTGCGAGCGGCTCTGCTCAAGCCGCACAAATCGCTCGACCGCGCGCGTGCGGTCGCCTTCCGGAATGCCCGGGCCGTTATCGGACACCGACAACATGACGCGCTCGCCATTGTTGAGCGCCCGCACCACGATCTCGGCCGCCGAACCGTTGGCCGGCTCGACCGGCGGCTTGGCGTATTTGATGGCGTTGTCGACCAGATTGGCGAGCGCCTGGCTGACCAGTTCCCGGTTACCGTTGACCGGCGCCGCGATGTCCGCATCGACCATCAAGGTGATGCCCTTCTGCTCGGCCACCGGCTCGTACAATTCGCCGATGTCGCGCGCGATCTCGGCGGCGTCAAACTCCACCATGTCGTCGCGCGCCTGCCCCGATTCCGCGCGTGCGATCATCAGCAGCGCGTTGAAGGTGCGGATCAGCCCGTCCGATTCCTCGATCGTGCCTTCGAGCGCGGCGCGATACTCGCCCTCGCTCTTGGCGCTGCGCAAGGCCTCCTCGCTGCGATTGCGCAGCCGCGTCAGTGGCGTCTTGAGGTCGTGCGCGATATTGTCGGAGACTTCCTTCAACCCGTGCATCAACGCCTCGATGCGCTCGAGCATGATGTTGAGATTTTCCGCGAGGCGGTCGAGTTCGTCGCCGGTGCCGTCGACCGGCAGCCGCTCGCCGAGATCGCCCGCCATAATCGTTTTGCTAGTCTCGGTCATGGCATCGACACGGCGCAGCACACGGCGGGTGACGAACAGGCCGCCGGCAAGGCCGAGCACGATCACGATGGCGACCGACCAGCGGCCGGCCGCCAGCAAAATGTGATAGAGTCGCTCGCGCTCGTCGAGATCGCGCCCCACCAGCATGCGGAAGCCGCCGGGCAATTGAAACACCCGCACCAGCGCATGATGCTCGGGGTGGTCGCGCCCTTCCGTCTCATCGAGACGGCGATATTGCGTTTCCAGCCAGCCGGGATTGTCGAGTGTGCCCGGCGCCAAGGAAGTGACATTGCCGGCCAGCGTTTCACCGGCGAAAGTCGTGACGAGATAAAGGCTCGAGCCGGGCCGGCGCGCCCGCGCATCGACCACGATCACCAGCCGGCGGATGCCGCCGAGCCGATATTGCTCCGACAGCCCGGTGATTTCGGCATTGACGGTATCGGTGATCTGTTCGGTGATCAGGCGGCGGGTATTGAGAGCGAAATAGCCGAGCAAAAACGCCGCGAACAGCGCGAACACGGTCAAATAGACCAGCGTCAGCTTGAACGTGGTGGTGCGGAAAAGTTTACCGAGCGCCGTCACGGATCATGTATCCCGCGCCTCGAACGGTGTGCAGTAGCGGCTGGGAGAAACCTTTATCGATTTTCGAGCGCAAACGCGAGATGTGCACGTCAATAACATTGGTTTGCGGATCGAAATGATAGTCCCACACGTTCTCCAAAAGCATGGTGCGGGTCACCACCTGGCCGGCGTGTTTCATCAGATATTCCAGCAGGCGGAATTCGCGCGGTTGCAGGATGATTTCCTCTTCGCCCCGGCGCACTTCGTGCGACAGCCGGTCAAGCGAGAGATCCCCCACCCGCAATTCGGTTTCCTCGTTGCGGCCGCCACGGCGGCGCGCCAGCACCTCGACGCGCGCAAGCAATTCGGAAAATGAATAGGGTTTCGGCAGATAGTCGTCACCACCGGCGCGCAGGCCCTTGACCCGGTCATCGACCTGGCCGAGCGCCGACAGGATGAGCGCCGGGGTCTCGATGCCCTTCTCGCGCAGTTCAACGATCACGGAGAGGCCGTCCCGCTTGGGCAGCATACGGTCGACGATCAGCACGTCATATTGCCCGTCGAGCGCCATGGCCAGGCCGTCTTCGCCATCGGTGGAAGCGTCGGCGATGTGGCCGACCTCGCGGAAGGCCTTGACCAGATAGTCAGCCGCGTCGCGGTCATCTTCGATGATCAGAAGTCGCATGGTGACCCGGTCCGGCTGCGCGTCGGCAGCCCGGCCGATCGTGCGTTGTGCGTGATTATCAGCATATGCCGGCATCGGTACCACCAATTCCAGGCGATTCGGCGGCGGCGGACCGGTTCAGCCCTGGTTGCACGCCGGATCGCTGTTTATGCCCCCGATTTCGGTTGTCGGATTGTGCCCCGAGGAAATGGCAGGGCCTTGCCCGCCTTGTCGTTACGCGAGGGGGTGGCGGACAAGCCGCCACCCCCTCAACGACTCCTCCCCAGCGGGGGCGACGGTTGCCGGGGGCGGAGTACGGTCCGGCCTTCATGACTGAAGGCCGGGAATTCAGCCGGGACGGGCACAAGGCCCGTCCCGTTGAGGATGTACCGCCAGCGGGGGCGACGGTTGCCGGCGGCACAAGCCTCAAACTCATTTTCACTGGCGCACAATCCGATCCAGGATCATGCGCGTCATTCCATCAGCCATTCGCAACCGGCAGCGCGACGAAGCGGGTGTTGTCACCCTTCTTCACCCGCAGCAGCACGGTGCGTTTGCCGTCTTTCTTCACGCTCGCAATCGCGTCGCGGACATCGCTCGGCGACGAGACCGATTTACCGGCTATCTCAAGAATGACGTCGCCCGTGGCAAAGCCATGCTCGGCGGCGGTGCCCGAACTATCGACGCCGGTGACAACGACACCCTTGGAGCCGGCGCCGGCGACCCGATCGGCGGGCGCGAGCGTCAAGCCCAGTTTTCCGAGTTCGACGCCATTGCCGCTATCATTGTCATCGGCCGGACGGTTGCTCGCCTGCTTCTGGTTCGGCATTTCACCGAGCTTCAGCGAAACGGTCTTTTGCGCGCCGTTGTGCAGGATCGACAATTTCACCTCGGCGTTCGGCTGCAAGGCGCCGATCTTCTTGGCGAGATCGCGGGCATCCTTCACCTCTTCGCCGTTGACGGTGGTGATGATGTCGCCGGCTTCGATGCCGGCTTTCTTGGCCGGACCGTCGTCTTGCGGTTGCGCGACCAATGCGCCTTCCGCTTTCTTGAGGCCGAGGCTGTCGGCGATGTCCTGCGTGACCGGCTGAATCTGAACGCCGATCCAGCCACGCGTGACCGAACCGTGATCCTTCAATTGCGCGACCACGCTCTTGACGGTGTCGGCAGGGATCGCAAAAGCGATGCCGACCGAGCCGCCAGAGGGCGAAAAGATCGCAGTGTTGACGCCGATCACATTGCCTTCGGTGTCGAAGGTCGGACCACCGGAATTGCCTTTGTTCACCGGCGCGTCGATCTGGATGAAGTCGTCATAGGCGCTGGCGCCAATATCACGGCCGCGCGCCGACACGATGCCGGCGGTGACGGTGCCGCCGAGGCCGAACGGATTGCCGACCGCGATAACCCAATCGCCGATGCGCGAAACGTTGCCCGACAATTTCACGTAGGGGAAATCGCCGCCTTCCACCTTGATCAAAGCGAGATCGGTACGCGGATCGGTGCCGATCACCTTGGCCTTGTGGATCTTGCCGTCGTCGGTGGTGACTTCAACGCTTTCGGCTTTTTCGACCACGTGGTTATTGGTCACGGCATAGCCATCGGGCGAAATAAAGAAGCCCGAGCCCTGGCCCATGATGACATGATGCTGCTGGCTACGCGGCATGCGCTGCGGCATTCCGTCGTCGCCATTCGGCATGCCGAAGCGGCGGAAAAATTCGCGCAGGCCCGGCGGGATATTGTCCATATTCTCGCCGCCTACACCGGTGGTCTGCGAGCCGCCATCGACCTTGACGCGGACGGCCATGACCGCCGGCTTCACTTTGGCGACGATATCGGCAAAGCCGACCGGGGCCGGCAGCTTGTGCGCCTGCTCGGTCAGATTTTGCGCGACCGCTCCCGGATAGGCGAATTGCAGGTTGACGTTAGGGGTAATCACCAGAGCGGCAGCGCCGAGGCCGACAATCGTGGTGGCGAGAAGAATGACGCGGCGGGTCGATAGTACGCGCCGCTTTTTCGGATTTGGGGGAGCGGTCGAATTTGGGGGAGCGGGGGGTGCGCTCAGGTTCATCGGGAAGTCTCCAATCTTGAATTTCGCGTTGGCGGCGCATCGGATGTGCGCACTGTTTCAACGCTCAAGATGGGGGGATGAGCCTTACAGCGTCCTGTCGGGGGGATTAAAGTTTAGTAAGGCGTGTGCAAAACAATTTTTCAAATAAAATCAGGGTTTTATCAGCGGTCGTGGAGAATCGGCCGCGGCAATGCCGGTAAGCCGACGCTGTTCCTCCGGGGTGAGCGCGGTGGTCTCTGGAATCACCGTCTTGCGCCGCCGCGCCATCAGAAACAACGCGCCGATTCCAATCAGCAACGCCAGCGGCGAAAGACCCCATAACAACAGCGTCTGGACTTGAAACGGCGGCTTGAGCAATACGAACTCGCCGTAGCGCGCAACGAGGAAATCGAGCACCTGCTTATCGCTGTCGCCTTGCACCAGACGCTCGCGCACCAGCAAGCGGATGTCCTTGGCGAGCGGGGCTTCCGAATCGTCGATCGACTGGTTCTGGCAGACCATGCAGCGCAATTCCTGTGATAGGTTGCGCGCGCGGGCTTCCAGCACCGGATCTTTCAGCATTTCGTCCGGCGTCACCGCATGAGCGAGGCCGGGTGCAAGAAATAAAGTCAACAATGCGATGAGGACAAAGCGGCGCATCGCCCTACTCCGCCGGCTGTAGCGTGGACTTGGTGGATTTCGCCGCCGGCTTGGGCGCGCCGACGCGCAAGCGCCGGTCGGATAGTGACAAGGCGCCGCCCAGCATCATCACCACCGCCCCGAGCCAGATCAACAACACCAACGGCTTGAAATAGACGCGGATGGCAACCGAGCCATCGTCATTGACGTCGCCAAGCGATAGGTAAAGCTGGCTGACGCCGCGCGACATTAACGCCGCTTCGGTCGTCGATGAATTACGCGAAGCAAAACTGCGCTTCGACGGATCCATGACGCCAATGACACCGCCACCGCTACGCACGGTAAATTTCGCAGCCAATTCGCGGAAGTTCGGCCCGCTGCGTTGCGCCATGCCGTCGAAGGTCAAATCGTAACCGGCAAGCGACACAACTTGCGTGGGCTTGAGCGCGACGATGCGCTCCTCGCCCCAGGTGCTTGCGCAGACAATGCCGAGCAGCGTCACCGCCATGCCGAAATGCGCCACCGCCGTACCCCAGACCGAACGCGGCATGCCGGCCGCGCGTTTGGCCGATGTCGCAAGCGGCGCGCGGAACAAGCCGATACGCTCGACCAGATCGGTGAGCGCGCCGGCCATGACGTAAAGCGCCAGCCCAATACCGAACGGCGCCAGCACCGAACCGGCTCCCGCCGCGGCAAAGGTAACCGCTACCGCCACGATGCCGACCCCGAAAGCCGCCATCAGCCGCTGCGCCACGCCGGGAATGTCGCCGCGCTTCCAGGCCAGCAACGGCCCGAATGGCATCGCGAACAACAAGGGAATAAAGAGCGGCGCGAAGGTTAGATTGAAAAATGGCGCGCCGACCGAAATCTTTTCACCCGAGAGCGCTTCAAGCGCTAGCGGATAGAGCGTGCCGACGAACACGGTCAGGCAGGCGGTCGTCAAGAACAGATTATTGAACACCAGCGCGCCTTCGCGTGAAATTGGCGCGAACAGCCCGCCTTGCTTCAAGAGCGGCGCGCGCCAGGCAAACAGCGTCAACCCGCCGCCGATGAACACCACCAGGATGACGAGGATAAAAATGCCGCGCGTGGGATCGCTGGCAAACGTATGTACCGAAGTCAGCACGCCCGAGCGCACCAGGAAGGTGCCGATCAGCGACAAGGAGAAAGCGAGAATCGCAAGCAGCAGCGTCCACACTTTCAATGCGTTGCGTTTCTCCATCACCACGGCGGAATGCAGTAGCGCCGTGCCGGCAAGCCACGGCATCAGCGAGGCATTCTCGACCGGATCCCAGAAACAGAAGCCGCCCCAGCCCAGTTCGTAATAGGCCCAGTACGATCCCATCGCGATACCGACGGTGAGAAACATCCAGGCGGCGAGCGTCCAGGGCCGCACCCAGCGCGCCCAGGCCGCGTCGATGCGCCCTTCGATCAGGGCAGCGATGGCAAATGAGAACGCAATCGAGAAGCCGACATAACCGAGATACAAAAGCGGCGGGTGCACGGCCAAGCCGATGTCCTGCAAGATCGGATTGAGGTCACGGCCCTCGAAGGGTGGGCGCGCCAGCCGCAAAAACGGGTTCGAGGTGAGCAGAATGAACAGATAGAACGAACACGCGATCCAGGATTGCACCGCCAGCACATTGGCTTTCAGCGTCGCCGGCAGATTGTTGCCGAACGCCGCGACCGAAGCGCCGAACAGCGACAGGATCAGCACCCACAACAGCATCGAACCTTCGTGATTGCCCCAGACGCTGGTGAATTTATAAAGCAGCGGCATCATCGAATGCGAATTCTCGTAGACCGTCGCCACCGAGAAATCCGACGTCACATAGCATTCGGTCAGCGCCGCGAAGGATAGCGCGACAAAACCGAATTGCATCAGCGCGGTCGAGGTGGCGAGCCGCATCAGCGCTTCGTCACGCCGCCAGGCGCCGATGAGCGGCGCTACCGCCTGGATCAAACCGAGCGCCAGCGCCAGCACCAAAGCATAATGACCGAGCTCGGGGATCATGGCGTCTTGCCTCCCGCCGCCGCGCCCGGCGCGGCGGCATTGGCGCCTTCCTGCCAGCGCCCGCTCTTTTTCAGCGCGTCGACGACTTCTTTCGGCATGTAGCGTTCGTCGTGCTTGGCCAATACGGTGTCGGCGACAAACGAACCGTCCGGTTCGAGTTTTCCTTCCGCCACCACACCCTGCCCTTCACGAAACAGGTCCGGCACGATGCCCTGATAACGCACCGCGATATCATGCGCGCCATCGGTCACCTTGAAGCTGATATTAAGATTGTCGCCGCGCTTGAGGCTGCCGGTCTCGACCAGCCCGCCGATGCGGATGCGCGTGCCGGGACCAATATGTTTCTCGGCGATATCGCTCGGCGAGTTAAAGAAGACTATTGAATCTTTGAGCGCGCTCAGCACCAGCGCGGCTGCGACTGCCAGCACGCCGAGGCTGCCGCCAATCAGGATCAATCGCCGCTGTTTGCGCGTCATAATATTTTGTCCTTGCGCATGATCTTTTCCGAAAACCGGTTCCCACTTTTCGGGATCATGCGCTCTTCAATCCCAGACTCTTGATCATCTCATTGATTTGGCGAAGCTTGTCGGGATCGTTCGCCAGCGCCTTTTTGGCGTCGCCGGCTGTGGCTTGCGCCTTGTCGCGCTCGCCCAGCACCATATAGGCGCGCAGCAGGCGCTGCCAACCGGCGAGATCGCCGCCGTCTTCTTTCAGTCTGCCGGCGAGCCGCGCCACCATGCCGCGGATCATGTCGCCGCGCTCCTGTTCGCTCATGCCTTGCGCGGCGTCGACATCGGCGGTGCTCGGCTCGGGCATCGCAGTGGAAGGCGGCGGCGTGGCGGGCGCTTGCGCAAGTTTGGGCGGCGTGCCGTCAATGCGCGAAAGCGCCGCGCTCACCATCGGCACCCAGGGCGCATCGGCCGGCGCATCTTTCAGCATGCCGGTCCAGACCGCCGCGGCCTTATGGCGGTCACCATCCTGTTCGGCGGTAAGGCCGATGTAAAATCTAGCCTTCAGATCGTTCGGATCGAGCGCCACCGCGCGCTCGAACGCCGCCTTCGCCTCCACAGTGATGACGCCGTTTGACGCCGCCGTCAGCGCCTCGCCGAGATCGGCCTGGCGTTCGGCGCTTTCGCCGCCGAGTTCAAGTAATTTGCGCCGCGCCCGCACCGCGTCGTCGAAGCGGCCGAGCCGGAGATAGACCGGCGCTACCACTTCATAGCCGCGCACGTCGTCCGGATTGCGCTCGAGATGGGCTTCGACCTGCGACACCAGGGTCTGGATTGAGCGGTCCTGATGTACCGCCTGCAAGCGGGCGGCGAGCGGCGCACCGGGCATTTGCGGCGAGCCGAGCACGATATAAAGCGCGGTCGCGCCAACCGGCAGCAATACCAGCGCCGCTAATGCCGTCAGCCGCCTGCGCCAAAGCGAGGGTGGCGCGCCGTCGGATTTTACCGCTTCGGCGGCGTCGGCCGCGGCGATTAGCCGGCGCGAGACTTCGATTTTGGCGGCCTCCGCCTCGGCCTTGCCGATGCGGCCATCGGCGCGGTCGCGCGCGATCTCGTCCAGTTGATCTCGATAGACCGCGAGGTCGCTGCCGCCGGGCTTGCCTGCACGCCGGCCGAGCGGCCACAAAACGGCGAATATCGCCGCCGCGGTCATCAGCGCAAACGCGAACCAAAGGGTCATAAGACGAGTGTATCCACTTTACCGGCCGAAGGGGACCGCTAGCCCGCAGGGGATACATCAGCCGCAATCATGGCGGCAATGAGCAAAATCAAAGTGGGAGCGGGAGCGGAGGATAGGTCAGTTTTGCGCTGCCCGACGGCCGGCGCCCGCGGCTTCGGCGGCCTTGCCCAGTTGTGCGGCGTATTCCTTGCCGAACACCGTGGCGCATAGCCGTACCGCGCAATCGACCTGCGATTGTCGGAATTGGCGTTCGGCCGGGCTGGTCTGGCGCAGACCGTCGAGCAGGCTCTGGGTTGCGCCATCGAGGTATTTTTGCAGATCGGCGAAACTGCGCTGTGTCATCTCGTTGATCGCCAGTTCGCTGGCGAAATAGCGGCAGGTGCCGACAAAAGCGACCAGCGCCTCGGTCTCGGTCACCTCGTCGGGATCGAGCACGCCACCGGCGCCAAACTCTGAAGCCGGACGCGGCCGTAGCAGGCGCCGCACCCTGCCCGGCATCGAATCGATTTCGGAACGCAGCATGTCGGATATTTTTCCGCGCAGACCCGCCAACGAGCGGCCCCAACTGCTGTCGACCGGCAGATCGAGCTCGGTGCGCAAGCCGCGCGCGGCATCATGGATGCTCTTGAGCAGCGCGCCAACCGCGACGCCGCGTCCGCTGCGCAGATCGTCACGCAATTCGTTCACCTGGCGCTCGAGCTCGGCCAGCACGATGTTGACCGACACCGCGTAAGGCGTCTCGGCGACGCGCGCGGCGGTATCGCTGCCGGCCGCCTTGACACCAAGCCTGATCAATTGCCACGGCGCCGCCAGCCGGCTCATCACCGTCAACAATGTATAAGGAAACAGTTCGTCATTGCGGCCGCAGGTGCGTTCGATCAGGGCCTTGCATTCCTCGATCTGCCCGCTCGCCAGATTGGGAACGCGCAATGGCAGATGCGAAGCCATGTCCCTCAGCCCGTCGCGCGCGCTCAACACGCATTTCAAGGTCGTGACGTCTTCGCTGGCGCGCTGCGTGCCGATCTGCGCCAGCATGCGGCGGCGCGTACGCTCGTCGGTTTCGGCGGCGCGCAGATTTTCCGCCAGCGCGACCGCGACGCGATCCTGAAACTGACGAATGAAGTATTGGGCTTTCTCGTCGTCTCCCGCGATCATCGCGGCCGACACCTTCTCGTCCATGACTTTGGCATCGTCGGGCACGACGTCGCGGCAAATCCAGGTCCACAGCATTTCCAGCGAAGAGCGCGCGATGCGGCCGGGATGGCGGTGCTGCGCCTGGTCGTTGACCAGGAAGGGTTCAAGCGGTTTGAAAAACAAGCGCGCGCTCGAGGCGATGCGCGGGGCACCTTCGCGCTGCTCGCGCGCCAGCCGCCGCAACTCCTGCAAGACCAGATCGGTGCTGACCAATTCGTCGCCGCGCAGCAGACTGCGCTCGAACTCACCGATCAATAGCGTGCGCGCCTGCGGCGATAACTCGCGCAAGTATTGTTGCAACCGCTCGATCGTGTCGGCGCCCGCCATCGCCGCTTTAACCCGCATTGGATACCAAGCGGGTTTGATAACGCGGCGGGCGTTAAGAAGGCATTAAGGATATCGGCGGGCTAGCTCAGCGGCGTCCAGGTTCCATCCGGATTGCGGCAGGCGGTGCCGCGCGCGGTCTGCGGGCGGCCGTCAATATAGATGGTATGAGTGAACGACCGGCAATTATGGCCGGCTTCGATATAGCGCGGGCCCGGAACGATAGTGCCGTAGCGGCCGGAGTCAGGGTTTCGCCATGACATCGGCGCGCCCGGCTCGCCACGTTCGAGCGCGGCCTCCTGCGCCGCATAAGCGCGTTGTTTGTCTTCTTCATCGAGCGCCGCGCCGATCCGGTTGCCGATGATGGCGCCGAGCGCCGCGCCGATGACGCCGCCGGCTACCCGGTTGCCAGTACCGCCGCCCGCCACCGCCGCGCCCAGTACCGCGCCCGAACCGGCGCCGATCAATGTGCCGGAGTTTTCGCGCGGCCCGCGGCCGTCCGGCGTGCCGGCGCAGGCGGCGAGCGACAGACCGATGGCGGCAATGGCAGCGAACTTGATGACGGACATCAGTACCCCCCGAAAAATGGATCGACAAACAGCCCGACCGCCGTTCGTCCGGTTTGAGGAGCCTATGGAGAAGCATGGATTGGGGCAAAACCGGGGCCAAAAGCGCAACCATCCGTCGCATTTGACGTTGTCAGCCGCGGCAACGACCATGGCACGGGAGGCAGGGGGCTGAAAGCCTACCGAATCGACAAGCGCTGGAGAGGCCTTTAGCCCGCCGGCAGCACCAATTCGGCCCGCAAGCCGCCGAGCGGCGCAGCGCCGAGCTTGAGTTCGCCGCCATATAAAGCGGCCAGTTCGACCACGATCGACAGCCCCAGTCCCGAGCCTGGCTTGGTCTCATCCAGCCTCCTGCCGCGCATGCCCGCCTGCTCGCGTTCGGAAGGCGACAGCCCGCGGCCATCGTCGTCGACAACGATACGCACTGCTTGGGCGTCGCTCGCCGGATCGCGGCGTTCGCGCACAACCTCGACGACCACCCGCTCAGCCGCCCATTTGCAGGCATTGTCGACAAGGTTGCCGATCATCTCTTCGAGGTCGGCGCGTTCGCCGCGAAAGCGCGCCTCGCCGCCGCGCACATCGATAATGAGACCGCGGTCTCGATAAATTTTCTCCATGGTGCGCGCCAGCGCTGTCACCACCGGCGCCACGTCGGTGACCGATCCGACAACGGTCAAGCGCGCCGCCAGCCTTGCGCGTTCGAGATGGCGCGCGACCTGATCGCGCATGATGGCGGCCTGCTCCAGAACCTTAAGCGCCAGCGCGTCGCTGCCGCGCGGCGTCGCTTCGTTCACCATGACCGATAGCGGCGTCTTCAAGGCATGCGCGAGATTGCCGACATGGGTACGCGCGCGCTCGACGATTTCCTTGTTGGCGTCGATCAGCGCATTGGTCTCGCGTGCGAGCGGCGCGATCTCGACCGGAAATTCGCCGGCCAGCCGCTCGGCCGTGCCCGAGCGAATGGCGGTCAGGCTGTCGGTGATGCGCTTGAGCGGCGCCAGACCAAACCGCACCTGAAACATGGTGGTGAGCAGCAGCACGACCAGCAAAATCGAAAACGTAATCACCAGCGCCTGATCGAAGGACCGCGTCTCGTCGGTAATCTCAGCCGCATCGCCGGCGACCGCTACCAGATAGTGGCCCTCGTCGCCAAGATCGATGTTGCGCTCGACCAGACGGAGTTTCTGGTCTTCCTGACCGTTGACATAGCCTTCGCGCGACCCATCGCTGCCTGCCGGAATGCCGAGATCCTGCAAATGCGGCAGTCCGCCGTCCCACAATGAGCGCGAGGCCCGCAGGTCGGTCTTCCCGGCGTCGAGCCGCGTCACCTGCCAATACCAGCCCGACAGCGGCAGTTCGAACAACGGCTCGCCCAGCGCCGGTGGAATCTTGTCGCCCGCATCTTCCGGCGAAGCAACATCGGCGACCAGCGTGCGCAAATAGACGCCGAGCCGGCGGTCGAAGGCGCGCTCGACGGCCTGCCGATAAAGCGAGGACAATACGATGCCGGTGATGACGAGAATGATGACGGCCGAGGCGGTGGCCGAAACGAACAGGCGCAGCGCGAGCGAATTGGCGCGCATCGAATTACTTTCCGTTGCGCATGATCTTATCCGAAAACCGGTTCCCACTTTTCGGAATCATGCGAGTCAGGCACCCGGAGGGCTAAGCAGATAACCGAGTCCGCGCACGGTCTGGATGATGTCGACGCCGAGCTTCTTGCGAATGCGGCCGACGAAGACTTCGATAGTGTTGGAGTCGCGGTCGAAGTCCTGATCGTATAAGTGTTCGACCAGCTCGGTGCGCGACACCACGCGCCCGTTGTGATGCATCAGGTAAGCGAGCAGCCGGTATTCGTGGCTGGTGAGCTTCACCGGATTGCCGTCAACAGCAACGCGTCCATTCCGGGAATCCAGCCGCACCGGCCCGCATTCGAACTCGCTCTTGGCGTGGCCGACCGAACGGCGCAGCAGCGCGCGCAGCCGCGCCAGCACTTCCTCGAGATGAAACGGCTTGGCGACATAGTCGTCGGCGCCGGCGTCGAAGCCTTGCACCTTGTCGCTCCAGCGGTCGCGCGCGGTCAGCATCAGCACCGGCATGATCCGGCCATTGCGCCGCCAGGATTCCAGCACCGAGATGCCGTCCATTTTCGGCAACCCGATGTCGAGCACGACCGCGTCG
>DASRLA010000082.1:0-2166 GCA_035648715.1 Pseudolabrys sp. | reverse complement strand
ATCAGGGACGATAACCGGCCACGCAAGCCGCGCGGTTGTTCGAGCGCTTCGGTTTCCACCGCAACGGCGCCTTCCGCAAATTCCTCATCCTCGGCTGCGCCATGCGGCGGCTGCGGCGCGCCTTCCTGCCACACCACTTGTACGAAACGCCCGCCCTGCTCGCGCAGGATTCGTTGCACGCCGCGGATAGTGTAGCCCTCGCCATACAAAAGATGGCGAATGCCGCGCAAAAGATTGACGTCGTCGGGGCGATAATAACGTCGCCCGCCGCCGCGCTTCATCGGCTTGATGTCGCGGAAACGGCTTTCCCAAAATCGCAGCACGTGTTGCGGCAGATCGAGTTCGTCCGCCACTTCAGAAATGCTGCGAAATGCGTCCGGCGCCTTGTGATCCAAAGCGGCCCCTCTCACGTTTGAGTTGAACGCAGTACTAAAACTATTCGGCGTGGCCGTTTATGCGATGCTTGAGGATCGCCGACGGCTTGAATACCATCACCCGGCGCGGCGAGATCGGCACTTCCTTGCCGGTCTTGGGATTGCGCCCGATGCGCTGGCCCTTCTTGCGCACCACGAACGAGCCGAAGGAGGAAAGCTTGACGGTTTCCCCACGCTCAAGGCAGTCGGTGATCTCTTTGAGCACCAACTCCACAAGCGCCGCGGATTCCGTCCGTGAGAGCCCTACCTTTTGGTAGACCGCCTCACAAAGGTCCGCCCGCGTTACCGTCTTACCAGTCATCGCCAACTCAGCCCCCGGCCAAGTATCCTGCTGAATTATCGACGATATTAGCATCGTACCCGGGGGTCAACCGGGCGATTGCAAATCAGGCACAGTCTCCGACCGGACTTAAGTCCTGCCTTTAAGCCCAACGCCGGGTTGAAAAACACGGCCCCGCACTCACCAACGCAGCAGCGCCGAACCCCAGGTGAACCCTCCGCCCATCGCCTCAAGCAGCAGCAGGTTGCCGCGCTTGATACGCCGGTCGGCTACCGCATCGGCGAGCGCCAGTGGGATCGAGGCCGCCGAAGTATTGCCATGGCGGTCCACGGTGATCACCACTTTATCCGGCGCTATGCCGAGTTTGTGGGCCGAACCGTCGATGATCCGCTTGTTGGCCTGATGCGGCACGAACCAATCGATATCGGCGGCGCTGGTGCCGGTGGCTTTAAAGGCGTCATGGATCACGTCGGTGATCATCGCCACCGCATGCTTGAACACCTCGCGCCCTTCCATGCGTAGATGGCCGACGGTCTGGGTCGAGGACGGCCCGCCGTCCACATAGAGCTTGCTCTTATGACGCCCGTCCGAGCGCAAATGGGTGGTCAATATGCCGCGGTCTGCCACCGTACCGGATTGCTCCTGCGCCTCCAGCACCAAAGCGCCGGCGCCGTCGCCGAACAGCACACAAGTGGTGCGGTCGCTCCAGTCCAGGATGCGCGAGAAGGTCTCCGCCCCGATCACCAAAGCTCGCTTGTAGCCGCCGCTCTTGAGCATGCCGTCGGTCACAGCCAGCGCATAGATGAAGCCCGAGCAGACCGCCTGCAGGTCGAAGGCCGCCCCATGGGTGATGCCAAGCCCGGCCTGCACCGATACGGCGGTCGCCGGGAAAGTCTGGTCCGGCGTCGAAGTCGCCAGCACGATCAGGTCGATGGAACTGGCCTCGACTTTGGCATTGGCGAGCGCCGCGCGGGCTGCATTGAGCGCCAGGTCAGAGGTGAATTCGCCGGCGGCGGCAATATGGCGTTCGCGGATGCCGGTGCGCTGCACAATCCATTCGTCGGTGGTCTGCACCGACTTGGCCAATTCGTCATTGCTGAGGATGCGCGCCGGAAGATAACTGCCGCAACCGAGCACTACAGAACGCAACTGGTTCAAGAGCCTGCTCCGCTCGCCAGCGCGGTCGCGCTGGCCTGCATGTCGCGCGCCATGGATTGCGCGATCTTGGCAAGCAATTCGTAGCGCACCATGTCGTAGCCCGTGTCGATGGCCGCGGCGACACCTTCCGCATCGGCGCCGCCATGGCTCTTGATCACGATGCCTTTGAGGCCGAGAAACACCCCGCCGTTGGATTTGCGCGGATCCATCTTGTCGCGCAGCGTTTGAAAGGCGCCGCGCGCCAGCAGATAGCCGATACGCGCCGCCCAGGTCCGGTTCATCGCGCCCCGCAGG
>DASRLA010000081.1:0-28539 GCA_035648715.1 Pseudolabrys sp. | reverse complement strand
CCCGAGATCACCGCCTCGCAATCGCAGCCGCAGTCGATCTTCATGTTGCCGTCGACGTAGACAAGCCTCGGCCGCTCCGGCAGCGCCTTGACCGCGCGCGCCAGTGCCCAGAGCGACGCGCGCAAAATATTATCGCGGTCGATGCGCTCGACCGCGCCGAAGCAGACCGACACCTGTGCGCTGGCGCAGATTTTTTCGTACAGCTTTTCGCGCGTCTCGGCGTCAAGCTTCTTGGAATCGTTGAGACCGCGCGGAATGCGCGCCGGGTCGAGCACCACGGCGGCGGCGACCACCGGCCCGGCGAGCGGCCCCCGGCCCGCCTCGTCGCAACCGGCGACCGGGAAAATACCGCACTTGAGCGCGCGCCGCTCGCGCCGGAAAGTCGGACGCAATATAGGCTCGGGCAAAGGCAGCCGCGCCTTGGCGGCGGGCTTGGGCTTTGGTTTTGGTTTGGAGGCGCGGGCCATGAGCAACGTGAGTACGCGCGACTCAAACGCAATTCAATCAGCCAGCTGAATCTCGGTGAAAACGGGGATAGCGCGGCGCATTGGCAGCCCGGCGCAGGGAACTTTCGCGGCTAACTCCTGTTTTCCCTTGGGATTACTGGAAGGGCTGCGCCCAATGATTCTCGAACGGCTGCATAAAATGTAAGTCGCTTCAGTTAGGCAGTTGCAGGCGCCCGTCGGAAGAGAGCGGGAAACCGGGATTGTAGGCAACTTCCCACAAATGCCCGTCGGGATCGAAGAAATAGCCGTTGTAACCGCCCCAGAACGCATCCTCGGCGGATTTCTGCACGGTAGCGCCAGCGCGATAGGCGCGATCGATTGCCGCATCGACTTCTTTCTTCGAGCGGCAATTCCAGGCGAGCGAGACGCCGCGAAAGGCCGGCGATAAATCCTTGAATGAAATGTTGGCATCTTTGGACAGTTCATCCGAAGGAAAGACCGATATGACGCAAGCACCGGCTTTGAAAAATCCGACACCTTCGGCGCTTTGCGCCCGCCGCTCAAAGCCAAGCGCTTCGTAAAACGCGATGCTGCGGTTCAGATCCGCGACGCCCAGCGTCACCAGCGAGAGGATAGCTTGCGGGTCTTCCATAGTCGGCTCGCTTAAGATGCTTCGAACAGGCTGAGTTGCGCGTCGTCGGGCTTCGGATGCTTGAAATGCTCTGTCGAGAGCTGTAGCCGGTTGGTATTAAGTCCAAGCTTCTCGCACGCCACTTCGAAGCGGCGACCGATCATCCAGGCATAGGGCCCGGTGCCCTTCATGCGCTTGCCCCATTCCGAGTCGTAATCCTTGCCGCCGCGCATGTCGCGGATGAGCTTGAACACGTGATTGGCGCGGTCGGGATAGTTCGCCGTGAGCCATTCCTTGAACAGGTCGCGCACTTCGAGCGGCAACCGCAGCAGCACATAGCCGGCTTCCTTGACGCCAGCGGCTGCCGCCGAATCGAGGATGCGTTCGATCTCGCTGTCGTTGAGCGCCGGGATGACAGGCGCCACCATCACCGTGGTAGGCACGCCGGCTTGCGACAGACGGCGCAAGGTTTCCAGCCGCCGCGAGGGCGTAGCCGCGCGCGGCTCCATGCGGCGCGCCAGTTCCGGATCGAGCGTGGTCACAGACAAAGCGACCTTGGCGAGATTGCGCTCGGCCATGCGGGCGAGAATGTCGAGATCGCGTAACACCAGCGCCGACTTTGTGACGATGCCGACCGGGTGGCCGGCGCGGTCGAGCACTTCGAGGATGCGGCGCATCACCTGATATTTGCGCTCTATCGGCTGGTACGGGTCAGTATTGGTGCCGATCGCGATCACCTTCGGCGAATAGTTCGGCGAAGAAAGTTCACGTTCCAGGAGGTCGGCTGCCTCCGGCTTGACGAATAGCTTGGATTCGAAATCGAGGCCGGGCGAGAGGCCGAGATAGGCATGCGTCGGGCGCGCGAAACAATAGACGCAGCCGTGCTCGCAGCCGCGATAGGGATTAATCGAACGGTCGAAGCCGATGTCCGGCGACTCGTTGCGGGTGATGATCTTGCGGGTGGCGTCGGTCTGCACCGTGGTCTTGAAGGCGGGCAGGTCGTCGAGCGTCTGCCAGCCGTCGTCGAAGGCGATGCGCGCCTGCGGCTCGTAGCGGCCTGAGGCGTTCGACTGCGCCCCGCGCCCGCGCCGCCGCTCATGCTCGACCACGACGCCGAGCAGACCGGTCAGGTCGTCAGTGCGTACGCCCGCCGGCGCGGAGGGCAGCTCCGGTCGGTCGGCAAAACCGCGCGACACCGGCGGGCGTTTCAAGGCTGCATTTGAGTGAGCCATGGGCCTAACCTAGTGACGACATGTGAACATAACAAGAACATTTTTCAGAGGGCTTTTCCGGGCTCGATCTCGTGGGACGACATCCGAAACCCACATGATATGGTGGCAACCGATCCACAGGCTTTCCGTTCCACCCGGGTTCCATGCTTAGTATTGTCATTGCCACCCACGAATCGGAGCACGCGCTGGTGCCGACGCTGGCCGCTTTGGTGCCGGGCGCGACCGGCGGGCTAATCAGCGAGGTGGTGGTGGCCGATGGCGGCTCGACGGACGCCACCGAGGAAGTCGCCGACATCGCCGGTTGCCGCTTCATGCGCCTAGACGGCCCGCAGGGAGCCCGGCTGAAGCAGGCGGCCAAATCTACTGGCACGCCTTGGCTGATGTTCCTGCGCGCCGGCTGCGTACCGGAGACCGGCTGGATTGCCGCTTGCGAGCGCTTCATGGATGCGGCCGGCCAGTTCGACGGCCAGACCTGCGCCGCCGTGTTCCGCCCGCCCGCGGCGGCCGATCTGCTGCGCCCCGGACTATCGGAGATGCTGGCGCTACTGCGCGTGATGCTGGGCGGTGGGCCGAGGCCTGAGCAGGGTCTGCTAATCGCCCGGCAGTTTTATGACGCGCTTGGCGGGCATCCGGAAGGCGAACAAGCCGAAACAGCCATGCTGCGGCAACTCGGACGGCGGCGAATTTCGATGCTGGCGGCGGGCGCGCGCCACATCGGGTAGATACTTGACTTTGTCAAGTAATTGTCCGAACCTCCCAGCACTATGAAAACCAACAGTGCCGATAGAGACTGCATCGCCGCGGTGCGCCGCTTCAACCGCTTCTACACCCGCCAGATCGGCGTCCTGCGCAAAAACTATCTCGACAGCCCCTACTCGCTCGGCGAGATGCGGGTGCTGTACGAACTAGCGCAGCGAAAAGACGTGACCGCCAGCGACATCGGCCGCGCGCTCGATCTCGACGCCGGCTACCTCTCGCGCGTGCTGCGCAATTTCGAAAAACGCGGGCTGGTCGCACGCAAGACTTCCAAGCAGGACGCGCGCCAGAGCCTGCTTTCGCTGACCGCGCTCGGAAGAAAGACTTTCGCACCGGCCGAAAAGCGCTCGCAAAGCGACGTGGCGGCGATGCTGGCGAAATTGCCGGGGGACAAACAAAAACAGTTGGTGAGCGCGATGCGGACAATCGAAGCTTTGCTGGGTGAGGAAGCCGCGCCGCCTGCCCGCTCCTACATCCTGCGCGAACCCAGGCACGGCGACTTCGGCTGGATCGTGACCGCGCATGCGCAAATCTATGCACGCGAATATAGCTGGGGCGATCCGTTCGAAGGCCTGTGCGCCGGCATCATCGCCGACTTCGTCAACAAATATGACGAAGTGCACGAGCGCTGCTGGATCGCGGAGATGAACGGCGAGCCGGTCGGCTCGGTGATGCTGGTGAAGGACGACAAGCCCGGCACCGCGCGCATTCGCCTTCTTATCGTCGATCCCAAAGCGCGCGGACTTGGTCTCGGCCAGCGGCTCACTGATGAATGCGTAAAGTTCGCGCGCGAAGCGGGCTACAAAAAGATCACGCTATGGACCCACAGCATTCTGACCGCCGCCCGGCGCTGTTACGAGAAGGCCGGCTTCACGGTTACCTCGAGCGAGAAGCGGCACAGCTGGGGCAAGGACGTGGTGGCGGAATTCTGGGATATGGAATTGTAACGCCGGCCGCGGCAGGCTTAATTTTTCGAATCAGGACTGGGCGGGCTGGCGGTTTTGCCGCGCTGCATATGCTCATCAAGTCGCGGTAGGATCTCGACGAAATTGCACGGCCGGTGACGGTAATCGAGTTGGTGCACCAGGATCTCGTCCCAGGCGTCCTTGCAGGCCCCGGGCGAGCCCGGCAAGCAGAAGATATAGGTCGCGTTGGCGACGCCGGCGGTGGCGCGGGTCTGGATCGCGGAGGTGCCGATCTTCCTTTCGCTCACCAGCAGAAACATGGTGGCGAATCCGTCCATGCGCTTTTCGAACAGCGGCTCGACTGCCTCCGGCGTCACGTCACGGCCGGTGAAGCCGGTGCCGCCGGTCGAGATGACGACGTCGATGAACTTGTCTTCAATCCAGGCCATCACCTTTTTCCTGATCTCGTCGACCTCATCTTTGACGATGGCGCGCTCGGCCACGACATGGCCGGTGGTGCGTATTCGCTCGATCAGCGTCTTGCCGGATTTGTCGTCAGTCAGTTCGCGCGTGTCGGAGACCGTCAGCACTGCGATCTTGAGCGGCACAAAGGGGCGGGTGTCGTCGATACCGGGCATCATCTACACTCCGTCATGCCCAGCTTGCGACCGGGCAATCACGTCCTTGACCACCACAATAAAGCAATTCCTTGATCGGCGGGAGCTATTCCCAGAAAGCTTTGCGCCCTTCCCGCTCGGCTTGCTCGCGCGTGAGGCCAGTATCTTTCAGCAATCGGTCGTCAAGCTGCAATAGTAGCCTGCGCTGGCGCACTTTTTCAAAGTCGATTGCAACCTGACGCCGGCCCGCTTCCACGAACATTGCGCCGAGTTTGGCCAGAAACCGCAGCAGCCGGGATCGACGCGCAGGCGCATTATCGCCGGCGATTAAATCATTCGGATTATTGGAAACACAGGCACCGCCACCGCAAGACATGTCTCATCTCCATCACGGAGCGAGACAACGCTTGACTGCCGGCAGGCAGTTGACCGGGCGGTTGTCGTTGGCCCGGATGCAATGCCTATACCATGCCTGCGGGTCGTTCTCAAGGATGCCGCTAAAACAGCGCCTTATAACTGCGCGCCTTGCGCAAAGGTATTGCAGGCCGACACCTTGCCCTCTTTCAGCCCGATGTTGAACCAGCGCTGCCGTTGCACCGAGGAGCCATGCGTGAACGAGTCCGGCACGACATAGCCTTGCGCCTGTTTCTGCAAGCGGTCGTCGCCGATCGCAGATGCCGTTTGAAGCGCGGCTTCGGCGTCGCCGGGCTCGATGGTCTTCCATTTTTGGCTCGAACGATTGGCCCAGACACCGCCGAAGCAATCGGCCTGCAATTCGACCCGCACCTGGATGCGGTTGGCGCCCGCTTTGCTGCCGCTTGCTGCTTGCGCGTCATGCGCCTTGTCCAGAATGCCGAGTAGTTTCTGCACGTGGTGGCCGACCTCGTGCGCGATTACGTAAGCCTCGGCGAATTCGCAAGCCTTCCCGCTGCAACCCTTGAAGCGCACGCGCATGTCATTGAAGAACGAGGTATCGAGATAAATGCGCCGGTCGCGCGGGCAATAAAACGGCCCCATCGCCGCCCGCGCCAAACCGCAACCACCGTTCTGCAACGAGCCGCGGTAAAGCGCCAACCGCGGCGCGCGATAGGTGCGGCCGTTTTCCTCGAATATTTTCGTCCAGACGTCCTCGGTATTGCCGAGCGTGGCCGCAACAAAATCGCCCATCTGATCCTTGGGCGCGCCGGTCTGACCGGGCGCAGGCCGATATGGCTGCTGATACTGCGTCCGGTTACCGCTGACCATCTCGGCGCCGCCGATCAGGATGCTCGGATCGATGCCGAAGGCCCAGCCGACCAGACTGAGGACCACGATGGCGCCAATCCCCAAGCCACCACCGCCGCCGATATTGAAGCCTCCGCCGCCACCACCGCCGCTGTCGCGATAGTCATCGATGTTGTCGCTGCGGCGAAAGTCATCCCAACGCATGCAAGCCGTCTCCTCGAACGCCAATTTCAATCATTACGCATGCTTTAGGGCGCGTCCAATGGCGCTTTTTTGACGCCCGTTAATCTGTGCTAACCCACCGTTAAACCGGCAGAATTTGCCCAGTTCGGAGGCGCACCCTTTAAACCGTTTCTTCACCTTGCGAATCCATATTGCACGCCTGTCGGTTTGTAGGTCCCGCGTCTGCCGACCGCGTCGTCCTTGAGTCAGAGTATGTGAGTCATGGTAGTGTCGCGTCGCGGGGCGCCCCTTCGGGCGCCCCGTGGAGTTTCAGAGAGCGCCTCACAGCACCGCATCCTCATTGGCGATTGCGCCAGCGAGATGGCCAAGCTCAAAGCCAATTCGGTCGACCTGATTTTCGCCGACCCGCCTTATAACCTCCAGCTCGCCAACGATTTGAAGCGGCCGGACGATTCGCATGTCGATGCGGTCACCGATGACTGGGACAAATTCGCGAGCTTTGCCGCTTACGACGCTTTTACAAAAGAATGGCTCGCCGCCTGCAAGCGCGTACTCAAGCCCGCCGGCACGATCTGGGTGATCGGTTCCTATCATAATATTTTTCGCGTCGGCGCCATCATGCAGGACATGGGGTTCTGGATCCTCAACGATGTGATCTGGCGCAAAACCAACCCGATGCCGAACTTTCGTGGCCGCCGCTTCACCAACGCGCACGAGACCATGATTTGGGCCACGCGCGATCCGGGCGCCAAGGGCTACACCTTCAATTACGAGGCGCTAAAAGCCGGCAATGAAGACGTGCAGGTGCGCTCCGACTGGACTTTCCCGCTGTGCACCGGCGGTGAGCGCCTGAAAGGCGCCGACGGCAAGAAGCTACATCCGACCCAGAAGCCAGAAGCCTTGCTGGCGCGTGTGATCCTGTCGAGCTCAAAGCCCGGTGATCTCATTCTCGATCCGTTCAACGGCACCGGCACCACCGGCGCGGTGGCTAAGCGGCTCGGCCGCAACTTCATCGGCATCGAGCGAGAGAAGAAATACGCTATTGCCGCGGAGAAACGCATCGCCGATGTACAAGTCGTACCCTCACCCTCGATTGCACCGTTCATCACCGCGCGCGAAGCGCCGCGCGTCGCCTTCGCGTCATTGATCGAACGCGGGCTGGTGATGCCGGGCGCGCAACTCACCGACGCGAAAAAGCGTCACAAGGCGGTCGTTCGTGCCGACGGCGCGGTGTCGATCGGCGACACCGTCGGCTCGATCCACCGCATCGGCGCGGTCGCGCAAGGCCTGGATGCCTGCAACGGCTGGACGTTCTGGCACCTTGAGACGCCGAAGGGCCTGATGCTGATCAACGAGTTGCGCGCGCAGGTGCGTTCGGAGATGGCCGAAGCGGCGGAGTAAGTTTTAGCGAGCCGCCGCGATGCCCAGGCGTATGCCGGAGGCCTTTTGCAGCCGGCTGATGACGGCAAACAGATTATCCGCGCGCGGATTTCCTTTCGGTCCAAACATCCGCATCAGACTCTTTGCCGGCGTACCGGTTTCGCGCGCAAGGCGTTCGAAGCCAACCGTCGCATTGATATAGTCGCGCAGCACCGCCTTACCGGTGTCCATATCGCCGCCAAGCATCTGCTCAACTGCTTCGGTCAACAGCGCCGCCCGGAATTTCGGATCGCGCTCAACGCGAGCCTTGACCGTCTCCTTGAAATCGCGCGTTAACGCCATATCACCGCTCTCTCTTTCGCCGCTTGTAATCCGCCCATTGCAGTTGCGCGGTTCCGATATCGTCTTGCTGCCGTCGCTTGGTCCCGCCGCCGAGAAGAATGATCGCCGTTTCGCCGTCCATGCCGAAATAAATCCGTTAGCCGGGCCCAAAGTCGATCCGCTGTTCGAGCACGCCACCGCCCACGCCTTTCGTATTCGAAAGATTACCCAAGCCTAAACGCACCACGGCAATCGTGACCTTGGCGGCGGCCGGTCCATCGAGACCGTCGAACCAGCGCGCAAACGAATTCCGCCCACTCGGATCCCAATATTCAAGGACCTGCATTTCGATAGTACCTTATATGTTACCAACTATGGCAAGCGCAAGGCCAGTATCCATAAACTTGGCAGCTACTTGGCCGACAGCATCTCGTCCAGAAGCTCCAGCGCCCGTTTCGCAAACGCTTCCATGTTCGCCGCCCGGTCGGCGCTACCGGTTTCCAGCGTGACCGCGCGTTCGGAGCGGCCGGCAACAGCGATACAGGTGTGGCCGGCCGCATCGCCATAGCGGTTGCCGGTCGGACCCGTCGCGCCGGTTTCGCCCAGACCCCAGGTCGCATTCATTTTCTCGCGTACGCGGCGCGCGCCTAAAGCCGCATAGGCTTCGGTTGAAGGCCGCAGGCCTTTCATGTCCGCATCGCCAATTCCGAGCAGCGCGGCGCGCGAGGTCTTGGTATAGACCACCGCGCCGCCGACGAAATAAGCCGACGCACCCGGCACCGCCAGCAACGCCGCCGCGATCAGGCCGCCGGTGGAGGATTCGGCGATGGCGATGGTTTCCTTGCGCGCGACAAGGCGCGCGGCGATTTTTTCGGCGAGTGGCGCTAACGATTGCATGAATTAGATTCCCATTCTTTGGCCAAGTTGGCAGAGCACCCGAAACACACCGACCTCCGCGCCGGGGAAATCCGACTTCATCAAGGCGCCGAGATTTTCTGCGTCGAACTGCCGCAAGGTATCGACCATCAGACAGGCTTTGATTTTCTTGTCGCCGCCGCGCAATTTTTCTTCCATCGAAACCGGCTGACCGGCCGGATCTGTCGCCGTCCAGATTTCGCAGGCGGCGATGTTCGAATCCTTGACCAGATCGTCGGCCATGCCGGTGAGCGCGGCCACATCCGGCGTCTCATCGAAGCGCACAGTGACGGCATAGGCGCCGCGAAAGGCGCCGCGCCGCAGCGTGCGATAGCAAAGCGTGCGGCTCATGTTGATGAAGATGCCCGACATGACTTTCTTGGTCATCGGCGTCGGACTGTCGAGCCGCTCCAGATAAGGCTTCGAGGTCAGCACATCGGGAGACGAGACCAGATAGAAATTGAAATAGCCGGACGCGCCCGAGATGGCCTGATGGCGGCGACCGAACAGGAAGCCCGGCACGCCCAAGCGCTCGATCAAATGCTCGCCCTGAAACCAGGCTTCGAATTCGGCTTCGTCGCCAGGGCGGCAGTCGTTCCAGATCGCGAGTACGCCGGACTGTGTCATGCTTTCCGCTCGACATTGCCGCTGCGGGTAGGCACGCCGAATTCCTCACTGCAAACCTCGGCCAGGACGGCGATGCCTTCGCGGATTTCTTCATGCGAGGGGCTGGCAAAGCACAGCCGCATGCGGCTTTTGCTGTGCGTGGCGTCGGTCGACCATTCCGGGCCGGGATTAATGGCGACGCCTTTCTTCAACGCCGCCTGATTGAGCGCCATTGTATCGACATTGTCCGGCAGCTTTACCCAGAGAAAGATACCGCCTTTGGGATCGTCGAATTCCGCCGCCGTGCCGAATTGTTCGGCGAGCGCTTCCATGAGCGTTTTGAGCTTCGCGCGCAGGCCCTTGCGCAGCGCCGGCACGTGTTCGGTGAAATGCGGCGCGCAATATTCCGCCAACACCATCTGTTCGAGCGAGCCCGAACCGGCGTCGGTCTTGAGTGCGAGGATGCGCGACATCACTTGCCACGGCGCAACAAGGAAGCCGACGCGCAAGGCCGGCGCGATCGATTTCGAGAACGAGCCGATGTGGATTACGTTTTCGCTCTTGCTCATGGCGTAGAGCGACGGCGGCCGCTCTCCGCTCCAGATCAAATCGGAATAGCAATCGTCCTCGAAGACCGGCACGCCATATTCGTCCGCCAGCCGCAGCATGGTCCGGCGGCGTTCTTCGTCGAGGATAGTGGCTGTGGGATTCTGGACCGTCGGGATGGTATAGATGAATTTCGGCTTGATGCCGCGGCTTTTGAGTTCGGCCAAGGCGGCTTCCAGCACATCCATGCGCATGCCGCCTTCATCGAGCGGAATGCCGACCGTCTCAACGCCGAGCTTCTTCAGACGGTTCAGCGTGCCCTGATAGTTATCCTTCTCGACGACGACGGTGTCGCCGCGCGTAAGCAACGTGGCGTTCACCAGATCGAGCGCCTGCAACGAACCGGAAACAATGAGGATGTCGTCGGCGGTGCATCCGATGCCGGCGTCACGCTTGAGCTTGGTTGCGAGAAAGTCCCGCAGCGGCCGGTAGCCCTGCGGCCCGCTTTGCAGGCCATAGGTGGCGAGCGTCCGGCCCTCGCGCGCCAGTACCGATTGCGCGGCTGACATCAGGCCATCGAGCGGCACCGCGTCGGGATCGTTATTGCCGCCGGTGAAGTTGAATTTGGGCGAGCCGATCCATTTCGCCGCCGGCGCCGGCGTGCCGGCCGGAAAAAGCGGTCCGAAATCGAATGCCATAACCTAATCCCTTGCCCGCCGGCACTACTTGGCGGCGACGACCATGATCTCGACTTTATAATCCGGCGTCGCGAGCTTGGCCTCGACCGTGGCGCGCGCGGGCGTATTGCCGGGCGCGACCCAGTTATCCCAGACGGCATTCATTTCGGCGAAATTGACCATGTCAGTGATCCAGATATTGGCCGACAACAGCTTCGACTTGTCGGTGCCGGCCTTGGCCAGAAAGCCGTCGATCTGCGCGACGATGTCCCTGGTCTGCTCGGTGACGTTCTTGCTCTTCGGGTCGTTGGCAACGATGCCGGCGAGATAAACCGTATTGCCGTGCACCACACATTTACTCATGCGCGGGCCGACCTCGTGACGCTCAATGGCCATGGGGGCCTCCCTTAAAATTTTCCCGCCGGATTCCTAGCCGTCTTTGCGTGCCAAGGAAACTCGTCAAGGGAACTCGTTAAGCCGCCCGGCATTTATACCGCAAAGGCCTCATCCGAGGCCCGCGAGGGAGGTTTTCGCCATGGGCTGGTTTTCATCCGATATCGACACGTTCGACGAGCTGTTCGTCCATACGCTGCAAGACATCTATTACGCCGAGAACAAGATCGCCAAGTCGCTGCCTGACATGGCCAAAAAGGCTTCCGACGCGGAACTCAAGAAGGGTTTCAACACGCACCTCAAGCAGACCAAGGGTCAGATCAAGCGGCTCGACCGTGTGTTCAAGATGATCAAATCGGTGCCGCAGGGGACCAAGTGCCCGGCCATCGACGGCATCCTCGACGAGGCGAAAGAGATCGCCGGCGAGATCGACAACAAGACCGTATTGAATGCCGCCTTGATCGCGGCGGCGCAGGCCGTCGAGCATTACGAAATCGCGCGCTATGGCACCCTGGTTGCCTGGGCCAAGGTGATCGGCCGCAACGACGTCGCCAAGGTTCTCAACATGAACCTGAAAGAGGAAAAGGCGACCGACAAGAAGCTGGGCTCAATCGCCAAGCGCAAGATCAACAAGAAGGCGGCCATGCGCAAGCAGCCAAAGCCGAGCGACGTCGACAAGGCCGAGAACGCCTTCCTCGCGGCGGCGGCCGGCATACCGGCGATTTAGCCTTCAGGACGAACAAGGAGATTGATGAATGCCTCAAGCAGCCCGACGCACGAAGCGGCGATAACAGGCGCTCACCCGCTCTTTACGCCCTGCGTGCTGACGTAAAGCGCGTAAAGCGAATGCGAGGCCGCCATGAACAGGCGGTCTCGTTTTTTGCCGCCGAAGCAGACATTGGCACAACGTTCGGGCAATGAGATGTGGCCAATCGGCTCGCCTTGTGGCGTGAACACGCGCACGCCGTCGAGTTCCGGCGTCATGCCCCAGCCGCACCAGAGATTGCCTTCGATGTCGACGCGGAAACCATCGGGCGTGCCGCCGGGACCCGCATCGATCAGCACCTTGCCATTCGAGATTTTGTCGCCATTGACATCGTAGATCAGAATTTTGCGCGGCTCGCCGCGCGACTGCACGATGTAGATTTTCTTTTCGTCGGGCGAGAAGGCAAGCCCGTTCGGCGCGTTGATGTCGTCCGCCACCACGGTCGCGACGCCGGTCTGCCCGTCGACTCGATAGACGCACATCGGCAACTCCGGTTCGGCCTTGTCGCCCTCGTAATTGCCGAGAATGCCGAACTGCGGATCGGTGAACCAGATCGAGCCGTCCGATTTCACCACCACGTCATTGGGCGAATTCAATCGCCTGCCGTTGAAGCTGTCGCAGATGACGGTGATAGAGCCGTCATATTCGGTGCGAGTGACGCGGCGGGTGAGATGCTCGCAGGTGACCAGGCGCCCTTGCCCGTCGCGCGTATTGCCGTTGCCGTTGTTGGACGGCTTGCGGAACGGCGCGACGTTTCCGGTTTCCTCGTCCCAGCGATACATGCAATTTCCCGGCACGTCGCTCCAGATCAGGCAGCGCGCATCGCCGAAATAGACCGGACCTTCCGACCAGCGCGTTCCGGTGTAAAGCCGCTCCACGCTGGCCAGCGGCAGGGTATATTTCTTGAAGCGTTCGTCGAGCGCGGTCACCAGCGGATCGGGATAGCGCAGGCTCGGCGCCCATTGGCCGACGAGGACGGCGGATTTTGGATCGGTCGGCATGCAATGCTCCAGAATTCCTATCGTCTATGTAACGCATGGGCCAACACTTTGCGCATGACATTGGGTAGGGCCTCGTCCACCAGGGTCGCCACCTTGGCCCAGCGTGCGCCTTCGGGCGCGGGCGTGCCTCGCGTCAACCGAGCTGTATAGACTGTGAGCGCGAGCGGGAAATGAGTGAAAACATGCGTCACCTGCCCGGTGAGCTTGCGCCATTTAATTTTTATCTTGAAACGCGGCGCGGCGACGAGCGCTTTGCTCGCGTCGAAGTCATGCGACCATTCGCTGCCCGGCACTTCCGTCATCGAACCGAGCAGGCCTTTCTCGGGCCGTTGCCGCAGCAGCACGCGGCCGTCCGCGCGCAGCACCACAAAGGCCGCACCATACCGCTTTTTGCCTTCGCGCTTCGGCGCCTGGCGCGGGAAGGTCTCCTGGTCGCCACGCGCGCGCGCCAAACAAACTTCGTTCCACGGACATAATACGCAAGCCGGCCTCGTTGGCGAACAGATCGTCGCGCCCAAGTCCATCAGTGCTTGCGCGAAATCGCCGGAGCGATTGCCCGGCAACAATGAGGCCGCCAGCCTCTTTATCTGCGGCTTGGCTGCCGGCAATTCTTCTTCAACCGCGAACAAGCGCGACACCACCCGTTCGACATTGCCATCGACCGGCACGGCCGGCGCGTCGAAGGCAATCGAGCCGACGGCGGCGGCGGTGTAGTCGCCGATGCCGGGCAGCGCGCGTAAACTTTCCATGTCCGTCGGAAAAATTCCGCCATGCTGTTCGACCACCGCCTTGGCGCAGGCATGCAGATTGCGCGCGCGGGCGTAATAGCCAAGGCCCGCCCAGTTGCGCAGCACGTCATCGAGCGGCGCTACGGCGAGCTTCTCCACCGTCGGCCATTTAGCCAGGAATTTGGCGTAATACGGCGCGACCGTTTTGACGCCGGTCTGTTGCAGCATGATTTCCGACAGCCATACGGCGTAAGGATCGGCGCGCTCACCCCTGAGCGCCCGCCACGGCAGCACGCGCCGGTGGCGGTCGTACCAGGCCAGCAAATCGGCCGGATCGGGGCTGGCCGCTTTCTTTCGCTTAAGGGAGCGGACTGCTACGTTCATGGTCGGCAAACCCCGCCATAGAAAGCAAAGATGAGCAAGCCCGCGCGCAGTTTTCCCCGGCCGCTATCCGAGTTCCTCGGAGCGACGCTGGGCGGCGTTATGAAGGCGCAGGGCTTTGCCTCGACCGAAATCATTTCCCGCTGGGCCGATATCGTCGGACCCGAAATCGCCGCCCATAGCGAGCCGATGAAGATCAACTGGCCGCGCGTCAAAAACGACGCCGGCGACGGGGATCAGGCCGAACCCGCTACTTTGGTGCTGCGGGTCGAGGGTCCGGCGGCGCTCGAAATCCAGCATCAGTCGGCGATTATCGTCGAGCGGGTGAACCGTTTTTTCGGCTGGCAGGCGATCGGCCGCCTCGCTTTACGCCAAGCCCCGTTACGCCGCAGGACCCCCGCCCTACCGCCACCCGCGCCCGATCCGGCGGTCACGGCCCGCATCGCCGAAGGCATGCCGCAAATCGAGGACGAGGATCTACGCCAGGCGCTCGCCCGGCTGGGCGCGGCGGTCAAGCGAAAGTGACCCCCGGTGGCGCGTTTCCGCCTATTGGCAGGGCGGCCTGCCATTGCCACAATTGTCCTATCCAGATAGTCGATATCGGCTCATTTCCCCGTTTTAAGCCCACGGAGCGCCCGTTGCAGATCACCCGCCGCGAATTTTGCCAACACACTGCCACCGTGGCGCTCGCCACTGCCTTGGGCCTGACGACCCTGCCCTCGCTGGTGACCCCGGCCGCGGCCCAGACCAAGGTTTCGGATGTCGAACTGATGGCGCCGGAAGCTTTGCCCGACATGGCCATCGGCGATCCGAAGGCGAAGGTCACGATCATCGAATATGCCTCGATGACCTGTCCGCATTGCGCGCATTTCCAGGAAACCACCTTCCCGGACATCAAGAAGAAATACATCGACACCGGCAAGGTGCGTTACATCTTTCGCGAATTCCCGCTCGATACGCTGGCCGCCGCCGCCTTCATGCTGGCGCGCTGCTCAGCGACCAGTGGCGCGACCACCGACCCGAACAAATATTTCGTCCTGGTCGACACCTTGTTCCGCCAGCAGCGGACTTGGGCGGTCGAAACGCCGCTGCCGCCGTTGTTGGCACTCGCCAAACAGGCCGGCTTCACCGAGAAAACCTTCAACGAGTGTCTCGCGAATCAGAAGCTGCTCGACGGCATCGAAAAGGTACGCCAGCGCGCGGTCGACAAGTTCAAGGTAAATTCCACACCCTCTTTCTTCATCAACGGCGAACTGGTTAGCGGCGCGCTGACAACCGAGGATATGGCCAAGAAAATCGACGCCTATCTCAAGGGCTGATCAGGGTTTTTTCGCTCCGCCGAGCGTGGCCTCCCGTCCCGCCGAGCGCAAAAAAGGCCAATATTTCGCTTACCCACAGCGTAAAGGTCTGGAAAACCGTCCCCCACGCCCGTAACTGTGTTGCTCGCAGCCTCACGAAATTTCATTGTCCGCTCGAATGCGGCATATCGCTCCCTCCGGGCCGTGCCCCCGGCAAAGAATCTTATTAGTCCCAATGCAGTACCCAGCAGGACGTCGGGCGTTCACCCTGCGCGGGTCGAGGCCTGAAGAATGAAGCTCACTCGCTTACGTCTGATCGGTTTCAAATCGTTCGTCGAGCCGACGGATTTCCAGATCGAGCCGGGCCTGACCGGCGTGGTCGGGCCGAACGGCTGCGGCAAATCCAATCTGGTCGAAGCGTTGCGCTGGGTCATGGGCGAAAGCTCGTACAAATCCATGCGCGCCTCCTCGATGGATGACGTGATCTTCTCCGGCTCGAATACGCGGCCGGCGCGCAACAATGCCGAAGTCGCGATCTCGATCGACAATGCCGAGCGCTCGGCGCCCTCGCAGTTCAACGACAGCGACGTCCTCGAAATCGCCCGCCGCATCGAGCGGGAGTCCGGTTCCGCCTACCGCATCAACGGCAAGGAAGTGCGCGCCCGCGACGTGCAGATCGTGTTCGCGGATGCCTCGACCGGCGCGCGTTCGCCCGCTTTGGTGCATCAGGGCCGCATCGGCGAGATCATTCAGGCCAAGCCCGAACAGCGCCGCCGCGTGCTGGAAGAGGCCGCCGGCGTCTCCGGCCTGCATGCGCGCCGCCATGAGGCAGAACTGCGCCTGAAAGCGGCCGAAACCAATCTGCTGCGCATCGAGGACGTCATCGGTCAGCTCGCGGGGCAGATGGAAGCGCTGAAAAAGCAGGCGCGCCAGGCGATCCGCTATCGCACCGTCTCCGCGCAAGTGCGCAAATCGGAGGCCACCCTCTATCATCTGCGTTGGACCGCCGCGAGCGCCGAGCAGACCGAGGCCGGCCACGCCAAGGATCTGTGCGTGCGTCAGGTCGGCGAACGCACCGCCGAGCAGGCGCAGGCTTCAACGCGTCAGGCCAATGCATCTTCCGCGCTGCCTCCCTTACGCGACGCCGAAGCGCGCGCCGGCGCGGCGCTGCACCGGCTCAATGTCGCGATGCAGGAACTCGATCGCGAAGAACAGCGCGCCAAGGACCGCATCGCCGAGCTCGACCTGCGGCTGGTGCAGTTCGCCGCCGACAGCGAGCGCGAACAGAAACTGGTGGCGGACGCCGAAGCAGCGATCGCGCGGCTCTCGGCGGAAGAAGAAACCATCCGCGCCGAAGCCGCCGAAAGCGCCGGCCGCCGCAGCGGCGTCGATGCCCGCGTCGAGCAGGCCAATGGCGCTTTGTCGGCGGCGGAAAAGATTTTCGCCGAATTGACCGCGCGGCTCGCCGACCTGACCGCGCAGCGCAACCAGCTTGAGACCGCCTTGCGCCAGCACGGCGAGCGCGCGGCCAAACTCGAAGCCGAAATGGCCGAGATCGCGCGCGAAGTCGATACGCTCAAAGCCAGCGACGGCCCCAATCTTGAGACGCTCAAACTCGAAGTCGAAGACATCCAGCGCGCGGTCGCCGCCGCCGAGAATGCCGCCATCGACGCCGAAGCGGCGCACGCCGCCGCGCGTCAGGCGCTGGAAGCAACGCGCACGCCTTTGACCGAAGCCGAACGCCGCGTGCAGCGGCTGGAGACCGAAGCCAAAACATTGTCGAAGGTGCTGGCGGTCGAGACCAAGAATATGTGGCCGCCGGTCATGGACCACGTCCAGGTCGAAAAAGGTTACGAAAAGGCGCTCGGCGCCGCCTTGGGCGACGATCTCGACGCGCCGGTCGATCCGTCGGCGCCGATGCGATGGGTCGGCTCCACCGTCGATTCCGCCGATCCGGCACTGCCGGAAGGCGCGCAAGCCTTATCGGCGCATGTGCAGGCCCCCGCCGAACTCGCACGCCGCCTAGCGCAGATCGGCGTCGTCGATCGCGAGAGCGGCAATCGCATGGCCTCCTCACTCAAGCCCGGCCAGCGGCTGGTGTCACCGGAAGGCGACCTGTGGCGTTGGGACGGTTTTGCCGCCGCCGCGCACGCACCGACCGGCGCCGCCCGGCGTCTCGCCGAGCGCGCGCGCCTCGCCGATATCGAAGCCGAACTGCTCAGTGCCCGCGCCGACGCCGAGACCGCGCGCGGTCAGGCCGAAGCCGCGCAGGCTGCGTTGCAGGCCGCCGGCAGCGCCGAAGGCGAAGCCCGCAACGCCGCGCGCGAGCGCCAGCGCGACGCCAATGCCGCGCGCGACCGCCACGACGCCGCCGAGCGCGAGGTCAACCGCAACGCTGCCCGCCTCTCCGCTTTGGCCGAGGCGCAGGCGCGCCTCACCGCGAGCCGCGACGAAACCAACGCCGCGCGCGCGCAGGCCGAAGCCGGCCTCGCCGCCCTTGCGCCCGCCGCCGATCTCGAAACGGAACTCGCCGCCGTGCGCGACGACATCGCCGGCAAGCGCGCGCATCTGGCCGAAGTACGGGCCGAGCAACAGGCGATCGTACGTGAAGCCGAAATCGCTGACCGCCGGCTCAACCAGCTTGGCGTCGAAAAGTCCGGCTGGGTCGAGCGCCAAGAGGGCGCGCGCAACCAGACCGAAACGCTGGCGCAACGTATCGCGGAAGCCACCCGCGACCGCGCCGAACTCGAAGACGCCCCGCGCATTTTCGATGAAAAGCGTCAGGCGCTGATCGGCGAAGTGCAGAATGCCGAGGCCGAACGGCGCGCCTGCGCCGACCGCCTGCAAGAGGCGGAAAACGCGTTGGCCGAGGCCGACCGCGATGCCCGCGCCGCGCTGGAAGCGGCTTCCGCCGCGCGCGAGGAGCTCGCGCGCGGCGAGGAGCGCTTCGAAGGGGCCAAGCGGCGGCTGACCGACATTGCGCGCGAAATCCACGACATGCTGGAAATCGAGCCGTCCGGCGTCGCCGAACTCGCCGAGATCAAGGAAGGCGAGACGCTGCCCGAACTGGCCGAGGTCGAAGAGAAGCTCGACCGATTGCGCCGTGAGCGTGAACGCTTGGGTGCCGTGAACTTGCGCGCCGAAGAGGAACTGATCGAGGTCGAGACGCAACATACCTCGCTGACCACGGAACGCGACGATCTGGTCGAGGCAATCAAAAAACTTCGCCTCGGCATCCAGAGTCTCAATCGCGAAGCGCGCGAGCGTCTGCTGGCCTCGTTCCAGCAGGTCAATGCCCACTTCCAGCAGCTTTTCACCAAGCTGTTCAACGGCGGCACCGCCGAGCTGCAACTGATCGAGAGTGACGATCCGCTCGAAGCGGGTCTCGAAATCCTCGCCAAGCCGCCGGGCAAGAAGCCGGCGACGCTTTCGTTGCTCTCGGGCGGCGAACAGGCGCTTACCGCATTGGCACTGATCTTCGCGGTGTTCCTGACCAACCCGGCACCGATCTGCGTGCTGGACGAAGTCGACGCGCCGCTCGACGACCATAATGTTGAGCGTTTCTGCGACATGCTCGACGAGATGACCCGCTCGACCGACACCCGCTTCGTGATCATCACGCATAATCCGATCACCATGGCGCGGATGAACCGGTTGTTTGGGGTCACCATGGCCGAGCGCGGCGTGTCGCAACTGGTTTCGGTCGATTTGGAAGCCGCGGTGCGCTTCCGCGAAGCCGGCTAACGTCGGCTTGCCGACATTTGCGCTGTAAAGATTGGGGACAAACTCACCGGTCCGCCTTACGCGCTGGCGCGCCCAAACATTGATTCAAATCGACAAAATTGCCGCGCTAATGAATGGCAAACTATCTTAAAAAAATAATCGCCATCGCCTACCAGGGTGCGGAACCAATCCCGGCGCTCGATGTTAGTCCGGCGAGTAGTTTCAGTCGGGCGGCTCCCCCCTTACCCCCCGAATAGCCGTCCGGCGAAGAGGCCCCGAACTTCGGTTCGGGGCCTTTTTTCTGTCCGGGCAACCGGATACCTTCGGAACCTGTCCAAGCCCTACCCGGTTGCCTTTGGCCGGGCGCTCCCCATCTCTTCTTTCGCAAGTTCCACCGCTTTTCAGGAGCCGCCATTATGTCCACCACCGGCTGGGTCGTTCTCGGCGTCGTCGTCGTGATCGTGATCTGGGCAATCAGCGTCTATAACGGCCTCGTCGCCATGCGGCAGCGGACCAACCAGGCCTTTGCCGACATCGACGTGCAGCTCAAGCAGCGGCACGACCTGATCCCCAATCTGGTCGAAACGGTCAAAGGTTACGCAGCGCACGAACGCGGCACGCTGGAGGCGGTCGTGCAGGCGCGTAACGCCGCTATTGCCGCGCCCGGCGTCGAGCAGAAGGTGGCGGCCGAGAACATGCTGTCGGGCGCCCTGCGGCAACTGTTCGCGCTGTCGGAGAGCTATCCCGACCTGAAGGCGAACCAGAACTTCCAGCAGTTGCAGGCCGAGCTCACCGACATCGAGAACAAGCTCGCCGCCTCCCGCCGCTTCTTCAACAGCGCGGTGCAGGAATACAATACCGGCATCCAGCAGTTCCCGGCGGCGATTTTCGCCGGCATGTTTGGCTTCTCCCAGCGCACCTTCTTCGACCTCGGCGATCAGCGCGCCACGCTCGAGCAGGCGCCGAACGTGAAGTTTTAAGTCTGTCATTCCGGGACGCGGGCCATAAGCGCGTTTACGCGCGTCTTAGACGCGCTATGGCCCGCGGACCCGGAATCCAGATGCACGCAACAATGTCCCCTCTGGATTCCGGGCTCGGCCTTCGGCCGCCCCGGAATGACGAAAGAGAGAAATGGCCGCCTACGGTCTTTACACCCACATCCAGTCGAACAAGCGCCGCTCGATCGCGCTGCTGATCGGATTATTCTTTCTCGTCTATGTGCTGGTGTTTGCCGGCGCGCTCTTGGCCGAAGCACTCAGTGTGCGCGACGCGCCGCTCGATTATCTGATCAACGCCGCGATCTACGATTTCATAAAGGCGCTGCCATTCGCCACCCTCGGCTCGATAATCTGGATCCTGATCGCCTACAAGTTCCATCAATCGATGATCGACGCCGTCACCGGCGCGAGCGAAGTGACCCGAACGGAAGAGCCGCGGCTTTATAATCTGCTGGAAAACCTCTGCATCTCGCGTGGCATCCCCATGCCGACGCTGCGCATTGCCGACGATGACGCGCTCAACGCTTTCGCCACCGGCCTCAGTCAAAAGCAATATTCCGTCACGGTGACGCGCGGACTGATGAACGCGCTCAACGACCAGGAAATGGAAGCGGTGCTCGGTCACGAACTGACCCACATCCGCAACGGCGACGTGCGCATGCTGGTGATCGCGGTGGTGATCGCCGGGGTTATTTCGTTCTTCGGCGAACTCGTTTTTCGGATGTTTTTCTATGGCGGCATGCGCACGCGCGGCGGCAGCAACGACAAGAAAGGCGGCGCTGGCATCGCTATCGTCATCGCCATCGCGCTCATTGTGGTCGCCTGGGTGCTGTCGCTCGTCATCCGCTTTGCGCTCTCGCGCCAACGCGAATATCTCGCGGATTCAGGCTCGGTCGAGCTGACCAAGAACCCGGACGCCATGATTTCGGCACTGCGCAAGATCGAAGGGCGCGGCGAACTGGCGCGCGCCAATTCGGCCGTCATGGAAATGTGCATCGACAATCCGCGCGTCGGGTTTTCCAACGTGTTCGACACACACCCTTCCGTCGATGCGCGCGTTGCGGCCCTGGTGAAATTCGCCGGCGGGCACGACCCGGGACCGCTGGCGATCGAAGCGCCGCAAGAGCCTGCGCGGATCGCCAGCGAACCGCCGCCGGGCGGACCTTGGGGCGGCAACGCGCCGGGGGGCGGCATTCCAGGTGCAACTCATGGCCCTTGGGGCGATGCGCCGGTAGACCCGCCAGGTGGTCCTTGGGGACCGCGCGGAAACTAATCGGATCAATGCCCCTCGAACGCCATCAGCGTCCGCACCGGCACGTCCATTTTGCGCAGCTTGTCGGCGCCGCCGAGTTCAGGCAAGTCGATCACGAAACAGGCCGCCAGCACTTCCGCGCCCATCTGCCGTAATAGCTTGACCGCGCCTTCCGCCGTACCGCCGGTGGCGATCAGGTCGTCGACCAGGATCACGCGTTCGCCCTTTTCGACAGCGTCATCATGCATCTCCATCTCGTCGAGGCCATATTCCAGCGAATAGGCGATACGCACCGTCGTATGCGGCAGCTTGCCCTTCTTACGGATCGGCACGAAGCCGGCCGAAACCTGGTGCGCCACCGCGCCACCAAGGATAAAGCCGCGCGCTTCGATGCCGGCGACCTTGTCGATCTTCATGCCGGCCCAGGGCTGAACCATCTCGTCGACTGCGCGGCGGAAGGCGCGCGCATTGCCGAGCATCGTCGTGATATCGCGGAAGATGATGCCGGGCTTCGGATAATCGGGGATCGAACGGATGGTCGAGCGTAGGTCGTTCTCAGGCAGCGGAGCGGTCATGGAGCGTCTCGGCGTTTCAGGGGGCGTTGCAGGCGCACTCTGGCCAACCTTCCGGCGATAAGCAACCGCGGCGGAGCGCGCGCTCGCCTGCGTCGATCAGAAACAAAGATGGGCCATTATTTTTCCTGGCGCCAGATTTAGCTGTTCAGCACCCGCCCCGCCACCGCATCGAGCTTCTTGATCAGTTCCGGATCGCGCGCGTCCGGCTGCGTGATGAGCGCGGTGTCGAGCGCGCGGTCGGAGCCGACGGGGCACCACTCGTGCTCGCGCGGGAAATCTTTCGCCAGCCGCGCCACCAGACCTTGCGCACGCGCGGCGTTTTCCATCAGCACCTTGACGATGTCCTGCACGGTGACGGCGTCGTGAGCGGGATGCCAGCAATCGAAATCGGTCACCATCGCAACCGTCGCGTAACAAATCTCGGCCTCGCGCGCGAGCTTGGCCTCCGGCATGTTGGTCATGCCGATCACCGAATAGCCGAGGGTCTTGTAGGTGATGCTCTCCGCATAGGTGGAAAACTGCGGGCCCTCCATGCAGACGTAAGTGCCGCCCAACTGCGGCTCGATGCCTTCCTTGCGCGCCGCCGCCGCGATGTGTCCGCGCAGCAAGGGCGAGACCGGATGTGCCATCGAGACATGCGCCACCAGTCCTTTCCCGAAAAACGAGCTCTCGCGCTTGCGGGTTAAGTCGACGAACTGATCGACCAGCACGAAAGTGCCGGGCGGCAGTTCTTCCTTGAACGATCCGCAAGCCGACAGCGACACCAGATCGGTGACGCCCGCCCGTTTGAGCACGTCGATATTGGCGCGGTAATTGATGTCGGATGGCGACAGGCGGTGGCCCTTGTCGTGGCGCGCCATGAAGACCACCGGCAGGCCGTCGATCTCGCCGATGCGCAAGGCGCCGGATGGCTCGCCCCAGGGACTCGCGATACGCTGCTCGCGCACGTTTGCAAGGCCCGGCAGGTCGTAGACGCCGGAGCCGCCGATAATGCCGAGTACCGCTTTGGTCATGCCTGCCGAACCTCCGCCGCGCAACTTATGCCTGATCATCGCCGAGCGGCGCAGCACTGTCACCCCTCGCGCAAACAAAAGGCCCCTCGCGGGGCCTTCTGAATTTCGGATTTCGGTGCGGTTACAGCGTCGTCTTCGACGGATCCTGGCCGGCCGCGATTTCGCGCGGCTTCTCGACCTCGTGCCACACCTTCTTCTTGGTGAAGTACATCAGGCCCGACAGGACGGTCAGGAAGATGATGACCTGGAAACCGGTGCGCTTGCGCTGCACGAGCTTGGGCTCGGCCGCCCACATCAGGAAGGCGGTGACATCCTTGGAATATTGCGCCAGCGTCGCCGGCGAGCCGTCGTCATATTGCACCTGCCCGTCCGTGAGCGGCGGCGGCATGGCGATGACATGGCCGGGGAAATATTCGTTGTAGTGGCCGCCCTGAGGCACCGTGAAGCCCTTCGGCGCTTCCTTGTAGCCGTTCAGGATGGCGTGGATGTAGTCCGGCCCGGCTTCCTGGTACTGCGTGAAGACATCGAACACGAAAGTCGGAAAGCCGCGCTGGTAGCCGCGCGCCTTGGCGAGCGTCGACATGTCGGGCGGCGCGACGCCATTGGCGGCAGCTGCGGCCGCCACGTTCGGGAACGGCGACGGGAAATGATCGGCCGGCCGGCCGGCGCGTTCCACCGGCTGACCCTTGTCGTCGAGATCGGCGATCTTGTAGGTGGCGGCGAGCGCCTCGACCTGTGCTTCCGAGAAGCCGGGGCCGCCGGCATCGGCAAGTGAGCCGATCGACAAGAGTTCGAGCGAATGGCAGGCCGAGCAGACTTCCTTGTAGATCTTGAAGCCGCGCTGAAGCTGCCCTTCGTCATATTTGCCGAAGGGACCGGCGAACGACCACTTCATGGCCGGCGGCGGAACCTGATGTTCCTGCGCGGCGGCCGGCAACGCGAGCGTGGCAAGCGAGCCTGCCAGCATAAGAGCGAGGATGGCGTGTTTGGTCGTCATGATTCTTTCCCCGCTCACGCTTTCGCGCCCAAGACCGAGTCCGAAATCGAATTCGGCAACGGCCTGGTTTTTTCGAAAATGCCAAGCAGCGGCAGGACGATCAGGAAGAAAGCGAAATAATAGATCGTGAACAGGCGCGACAGGATCACGTAGATGCCTTCCGGCGGCTTCGAACCGAGCCAGCCCAAACCGACGCAGGCGATCACCCACAGCCAGAAGAACTGCTTGAACAGCGGCCGGTAGCGGCCCGAGCGCACCTTCGAGGTGTCGAGCCAGGGCAGGAAGGCCAGGATCAGGATCGACGAGAACAGCGCGACCACGCCCATCAGCTTGTCCGGAATCGAACGCAAGATGGCGTAGAACGGCAGGTAATACCATTCGGGCACGATCTCGGCCGGCGTCACCGCCGGATTGGCCGGAATGTAGTTGTCCGGATGGCCGAGGAAATTCGGCACATAGAAGATGAACCAGGCGAACACGATCAGGAAGCAGCACATGAAGAAGCCGTCCTTGACCGTGGCATAGGGCGTGAACGGCACTGTGTCCTTGTCGGACTTCGGCTCGATGCCGGTCGGGTTGTTCTGGCCGGCGACGTGCAGCGCCCAGATGTGCAGCACCACCACGCCGGCGATCACGAAGGGCAAAAGGTAATGCAACGAGTAGAAGCGGTTGAGCGTCGGGTTACCGACGGCGTAACCGCCCCACAGCCAGGTGACGATGGTGTCGCCGACGCCGGGTATCGCCGAGAACAGATTGGTGATGACGGTCGCGGCCCAGAAGCTCATCTGGCCCCAGACCAGCACGTAGCCCATGAATCCGGTCGCCATCATCAACAGGTAGATGATGACGCCGAGTATCCACAGCACCTCGCGCGGCTCCTTGTATGAGCCGTAATAGATACCGCGGAACATGTGGATGTATACCGCGAAGAAGAACATCGCCGCCCCGTTGGCGTGCGCATAACGTAGCAGCCAGCCGTAATTGACGTCGCGCATGATCGCTTCGACCGACTTGAAGGCGAGATCGACATGCGGCGTGTAATGCATCGCGAGCACGATGCCGGTGATGATCTGGACGCCGAGCATCATCGAAAGGATGCCGCCGAAGGTCCACCAGTAATTGAGGTTACGCGGCGTCGGATAGGCGACGAACGACGAATGAATGAGGCCGCCGATCGGCAGGCGCTTCTCGAACCATTGCAGAACTTTGCTCTGCGGCTGGTAGGTGGAATTTCCGCTCATGGTCGAACCTTGAATACGTTCGTTTCGCTCAGCCAATTTGGATCTTGGTGTCGGAAACGAATTTGTACGGCGGGAGGAAGAGGTTTTTCGGAGCCGGGCCTTTGCGAATACGGCCGGCGGTGTCGTATTGCGATCCGTGGCACGGGCAGAACCAGCCGTCATACTCGCCCTGATGCGCGAGCGGGATGCAGCCGAGATGCGTGCAAATGCCGATCACGACCAGCCAGGGTTCGTGGCCTTCCTTGACACGCGCCGAATCTGGCTCGGGGTCGGGAAGGCTTCCCACGTCGACCTTCTTGGCCTCTTCGATTTCCTTCGGCGTGCGATGGAAGATGAAGATCGGCTTCGAACGCCAGAACACCTTGACGATCTGACCTTCCGCGATCGGCGCCAGGTCGATATCGACCGGCGCACCGGCCGCGATGGTCGAGGCGTCTGGATTCATTTGCGCGACCAGCGGCACCAAGGTCGCGGCTGCGCCGACAGCGCCGACAGCGCCGGTGGCGATATAGAGAAAATCGCGGCGCGTGTGCTCCGCAGAAGACACGGTCGTCACGTCTGAACCCTCTCCCCCGGCTGGCTATTCTGCCGCCCACGGCAGGAGCCTCGGGACAAGGTCCCATGGCGGCGGGGCGGACCGTTCACGGCAATCCTAGGCAGGATGGCGTTTTCGGTGGGTTCTATTGGCACCCTTGCGGTGCGAGTGCAAGCCCGCTATCGCGGCTGCGAAAGTTAGTCGCATAAATCATTCGTCTAGAGCGGGTTAGCCCGCAGGACCGGATGTGCGGAACGGTAAAATTTGGCAGGCCGGCAGATGCATATTGCCCTCTATGAGCCGGACATTCCGCAGAATACCGGCACGATTCTGCGCACTTGCGCCTGTTTGGGGCTGGAAGCCCATATCATCGAACCGGCCGGCTTTCCGGTGACCGATCGCGCGTTCCGGCGGGCCGGAATGGACTATCTCGACCAGGTCACGATCGTCCGCCACGTCTCGTTTGACGCATTTTTGGACTGGCGGCGGCGGGAAGGCCTGACGCTGGTACTGATGACCACCGCCGCTGAACAATCCTACCTCGACCATGCTTTTTCCGCCGATCAGATCATCCTGTTCGGGCGCGAAAGCGCGGGCGTCCCGCAGGCGGTGCACGCGGCGGCCGACGTGCGCCTGCGCATCCCGGTGCGCGAGGGCCTGCGCTCGCTCAACATCGCCGTGTCGGTTGCCATGGTCGCGGGCGAGATGTTGCGGCAGGCGGGTGGATTGGGCCGTCCTAGACCGGGTCTTGCCTAACATGTATATTATGTCAATATACAGCGATGATCGACTTCGCCGCCATCGAGGGCTTCGACTGGGACGACGGCAATGCTCACAAAAACCTCGATAAGCATGGCGTAACCCAGGCGGAGGCCGAGCAGGTATTCGCCGGAGAGGTTTTGCTCGCGGAAGATGTCGCGCACAGTCAGGCGGAAGTCAGGTTTCAGGCGCTCGGCGAGACCGCCGACAAACGGCGTCTGCATGTCACGTTCACGCTTCGCGGAAATGGCCGGCGCGTTCGAGTGATTTCCGCGCGCGCCATGAATCGTAAGGAAAAGGCCTTCTATGAGCAAAAAGCCCAAGCTTAAATCGATACCCAAATTCCGTGACGAAGCGGCGGAACGGAAGTTTTGGGAAACTCACGACTCCACTGACTATTTGGACTGGAGCAAGGCGATACGCGTGCGCTTTCCCAATCTCAAACTGTCAACCACCGCCATTTCGCTGCGGCTGCCGCAAGGCACTCTCGACCGTATCAAAGTTGCTGCCAATAAGCGCGACGTTCCCTACCAATCGCTGATCAAGGTCTGGTTGGCGGAAAAGTTGGACGCCGAATGAGGCTTCCAATTGGGCAGCGACGGCACGGTTTATAGCGACGCGCGCGTGCGCAATCACATCGCTGTCGCTATACTCGCCGGCATGACCGGCGACGACGTAGAAACCCGCAAGGCCCAAGCATGCGCTTGGTTCGAGACGTTGCGCGACGAAATCTGCGCAAGCTTCGAGGCGCTAGAAGACGCCCTGCACGCTTCCGTACCATTGTCGGACAAACCAGCCGGGCGATTTACGCGCACATCTTGGCAACGCACCGACCATTCCGGTCAGCCGGGTGGCGGCGGCGTGATGTCGATCATGCGCGGGCGCGTGTTCGAGAAAGTCGGTGTGCATTGCTCGACCGTGCACGGCGAATTCGCGCCTGAATTCCGCGAGGAAATTCCAGGCGCGGCCGAGAACCCGAACTTCTGGGCCTCCGGCATTTCACTGATCGCGCATCCGCACAATCCGCATGTACCGGCGGTGCACATGAATACGCGCTTTGTGGTGACATCGAAGGCGTGGTTCGGCGGCGGCGCCGATTTGACGCCGGTGCTGGACGCGCGGCGCACGCAAACCGATCCAGACACCCTCGCCTTTCACGCCGCCATGCGTATCCCCTGCGACGCGCATAAGGATGTCGCCGATTATGGCAAGTTCAAGAAATGGTGCGACGACTATTTCCACCTGAAGCATCGCAATGAGCCGCGCGGCATCGGCGGCATTTTTTACGACTATCTCGAAACGGGCTGGGGGCCGACCTTCGCCTTTACGCAAGACGTAGGCCGTGCCTTCCGCGATGTTTATCCCAAGCTGGTGCGCAGTAATTTCGCCAAGTCCTGGGACGAGGCCGAGCGCGAGGAGCAGCTCGTCCGCCGCGGGCGCTATGTCGAATTCAACCTACTCTACGATCGGGGTACGATCTTTGGTTTACGCACCGGCGGAAATGTCGATTCTATTTTATCGTCGATGCCGCCGGTGGTGAAGTGGCCGTAAGCTGACCACTCTTTTACTTCAACGCCGCGAACACCATCATCGCGCCGCCCAGCAACACCACCGCGTCCAGGATCGCGGCGTGGAAATGCACCGGCAGGCGTTCGACAAAGGCGCGCGCCAGAAACGCGCCCGGAAGCGCGACAATACCAATCAGCAACGCGAAGCATATGACCTGCGCGGTGAGAACGCCGGCGATGCCGAACACGGAAACCTTGACGAGACTGATGATAATCGAAATGGCGGCATCGGTGGCGACGACGCCGGCGCCCTCGACGCCCGCCGCCATCAGAAGCGACAACAGGATCACGCCGGAGCCGGCGGTGCCGCCGACCACCACGCCATAGCCGACCGCGCCGATAGTCAATCCGCGATCGCCGATATGCACATTGTGATGTTTCAAGAGCCGGCGCAGCGGCACGCTCAGAATCAGCATGGCACCGATCACCAAGGCCGCGCCGGCGCTTGAGAGGTGCGTATAGCCCCACGACCCGAGCACGCAGGTCGGCACCGCCGCGATTGTCACGATCAATGCGCGCCGCCAGTCGGCGTATTTAACAAATGCGGTGACGCGGCTGGCGTTGTTGAACAGCGCCGAGATCGCGATGATCGGCACCACCGGCCCCGCGCCGACCAGCGGCACCAGCACCAGAGGCATCAGCGCGCCGGTGCCATAGCCCGACACGCCGCCGATGATCGAAGCAAACAGGGCAACGGCCGCGACCAGCAGCAACTGCCACAGTGAGATGTCGGCAAAGCCGGAGAGGAGGGACATTGCGGACTTTCTTTATGCGGGCGGGGACTTCGCCGCTTTGTCCGCGATTCCGTCAAGGGCTGGCTTGTCGTCTGGAAACCCCGCCGCCACCCAAGCCGCTTCCGCAGCGCGTAAGGC
>DASRLA010000080.1:0-3875 GCA_035648715.1 Pseudolabrys sp. | reverse complement strand
ATCTTGGCCCGATCTGGTGCTGATCGACGGCGGTCAGGGTCAGCTGACCGTGGCGACGGAGACGCTTGCCGCACTCGGCATCGCCGACGTGCCGCTGGTCGCCATCGCCAAGGGGTCGGACCGCGACGCCGGCCGCGAGACCTTTTTCATGCCCGGCCGCACGCCGTTCAAGCTGCCGCCGCGCGACCCTTTGCTTTATTTCGTCGAGCGGTTGCGCGACGAGGCCCACCGCTTCGCCATCGGTTCACATCGCACGCGCCGCAAGAAGGACATTCGCGAGGCCGGCTTGCAGGAAATCGCCGGGATCGGGCCCACCCGCAAGCGGGCGCTGCTGCATCATTTCGGCACGCTGAAAGCGATCGAGCGGGCAAGTCTTGCCGATCTTGCCAATGTGCCGGGAATTAATGCAGAGACGGCGAGAAAGATATATGAGTTCTTCCACGAACACGCGACGCGCTAGATTGCGCGGCAGGGCAGGGACGCAGACATGATCATCAGGACGCAAGAAGATGTCACGCCGGTCGTGGTGGATGCCTACAAAAACATCGAAGATGCGCGCCTGCGCGAGATCGTCGCCTCGCTGGTGAAGCATCTGCACGCCTTTGCACGCGACGTGCATCTGACCGAGGAAGAATTCCAGAAAGGTGCGCAGATCGTCGCCAGACTCGGCCAGATGACCACGCCGAACCACAACGAAGTGGTATTGATGTCGGGCTCGCTCGGATTTTCCGCGCTGGTCTGTCTTCTCAACAACGGCAATAACGGTCAGACCGAAACCACCGCCAATCTGCTCGGGCCGTTCTGGCGGCTGAATTCGCCGCGCACCGAAAACGGCGCCTCCATCGTGCGCTCGCCGACGCCGGGGCCGGAACTGTTCGTCAATTGCTGGCTCAAGGACACCAAGGGCAATCCGATCGTGGGCACCGAGATCGACGTCTGGCATTCCTCGCCGGAGGGATTCTACGAACAGCAGGACCCCAACCAGGCCGACATGAACCTGCGCGGCAAGTTCACCACCGACGCCAAGGGCCATTTCGGTTTTCGCAGTGTGAAGCCGGCCGGCTATCCGATCCCGGACAATGGGCCGGTGGGCGATTTGCTGCGCGCCGGCAAGCGGCATAATTTCCGCCCGGCCCATCTGCACTTTTTGATGCTGAAGCAAGGTTTCAAGACGCTGATCTCGCAAATTTATGTCAGCGGCGACGACAAACTGGAAACCGACTCGCAGTTCGGCGTCACCCGCGCGCTGATCGGCGATTATGTCCGCCACACCGGTCCCGCGCCGGCGCCGGACGTGAAAGGCGAATGGTACTCGCTCGACCAGACGTTCGTGATGGAGCCGGGCGTGAGCAAACTGCCGAGGGCGCCGATTCAGTAAGTCGGTTGTCATTCCGGGACGCCGCGAAGCGGCGGACCCGGAATCCAGAAATGTTGCGCCGAACGATCCCCCGGAATGACGGATTGTTGTGGTTGACCTTCCTGCGTCTCCGGTGTTCCTTGTGCCGCATGAATTCAGCCGAATCCAGGCGTCTGCCGGCGCATCCATTGGCGCTGCCGAACATCCTGACTTATGCGCGCATCGCCGCCGTCCCGGTGGTGGTGGCGCTGTTGTATTGGCAGAGCATTCTCGGCGGCGGCTTATGGCTGCGCTGGGTGGCGCTGGCGATTTTCATCGCGGCCGGGCTGACCGACATTCTCGACGGCTATCTCGCACGCATGTGGGGCCAGCAATCTTCCCTCGGCCGCATGCTCGATCCGATCGCCGACAAATTGCTGGTGGCGTCGTGCCTCTTGATGCTGGCGGCCGGCACCACCATTCACGGCTGGGCGCTGCTCGCCGCCGTCATTATACTATGCCGCGAAATCCTGGTGTCCGGCCTGCGCGAGTTTCTCGCCGAGTTGCGCGTCGGCGTGCCGGTGACGCAGCTCGCCAAATGGAAGACGGCGGGACAATTGGTCGCCATCGGGTTCTTGATCGCGGGCGAGGCGGGGCAGAAAGTGCTGCCGATTACTATCGAGATCGGCATCACATTGTTGTGGGTTTCGGCGATCGTGACGCTTTATACCGGCTGGGATTACTTACGCGCCGGGCTAACTTATATGATGGATGAATGAGTCATACGCTGAAACTCCGATATTTCGCCTGGGTGCGTGAGCGCATCGGCAAGCCGGAAGAAGACATCGAAGTTCCCGCCGGCATCGCGACCGTTGGTGAGCTAATGACCTGGTTGTCGAAGCGCGGCGAAGAATATGCCTACGCATTCGAGAATCCGAAGGTGATCCGCGCGGCCATCGACCGCGCCCACGTCAAGCCACATATGCCGATTGGCGCGGCCAAAGAAATCGCGTTTTTTCCGCCGATGACGGGGGGGTAGCTTCGGTGCCCCGGACGCGACGCAGCACGAAGTGGTGCGGCGCTGATCCGGGGCCCAGCTTTCTTGGCTTAAATCGGCAAACCTGGATCCCGGGTCTTCAGCGCACCACCAAGCGGCGTTGCGCTGCGCCCGGGACACGTACTTCCAGAGTCTGCCGGATCGCACTACATTCCCCCCATGAAAACGACCGTCCGCATCCAGCACGAGCCGTTCGATCTGGCCGCCGAAGTGGCGGCGCTGACGCGCGGGCGCGGCGATGCCGGCGCGGTCGTGACCTTCACCGGCATTTGCCGGGGCGAAGAAAACGGCACGCCGATCGCGGCGCTCACGCTTGAGCATTATCCCGGCATGGCCGAGGAAGAGATCGAAAGCCATGTCGCCGAGGCGGCGTCGCGATGGCCGCTCCTCGGCGCCACCGTCATTCATCGCGTCGGTCGCATCGCGCCGGGCGAGGACATCATGATGGTGGTGACGGTGTCGGCGCATCGCGCCGCCGCTTTCGAGGCTGCCGAATTTCTGATGGACTATCTCAAGACGCGCGCGCCGTTCTGGAAGCAGGTCGAGAAGGCGGACGGTAAAATCTGGGTCGAGGCGAAAACGCAGGACGACGTCGCCGCCGGGCGATGGACGGCATCAAGCGGCAAGCGCCATGCGGCGGAATGAGCGCACGTACAGGCTGGGGGAGTGCATCATGGTTCCTATGGTTGTCGCGGCGCTCGCGGTCATCGCGCTCGGCGTCGGTCCGGCGCAGAGTTCGCAGGTGTCGTATTACGATGTGACGCGCGGCGCGCATCCGCACGATGTCGCGCCGGCGCCGGACGGTACCGTCTGGTACACCGCGCAGAGCCAGGGCGCGCTCGGCATTCTCGATCCGAAAACCGCCAAGGTGACGCAGGTGCCGCTCGGCGCGGACTCGGCGCCGCATGGCGTCATCGTCGGACCCGACCGCGCCGCCTGGATCACCGATGGCGGACAGAACGCAATCGCGCGTTTCGATCCGGCAACCAAGGCGGTGAAGTTGTTTCCGCTGCCTAAGGAATTTCCCAACGCGAACTTGAACACCGCGACCTTCGACCGCAAAGGCATTCTTTGGTTTACCGGACAGAACGGCGTCTATGGCCGCGTCGATCCGGCGACCGGCAAAGTCGAGGCCTGGAAGGCGCCGAAGGGCGTCGGGCCCTACGGCATCACGACGACGCCGAGCGGTGACGTCTGGTACGCCTCGCTCGCCGGCGATCACATTGCCAAGATCGACACCGTGAGCGGCGACGCGATGATGATCCAGCCGCCCAAGCAAGGCGTCGGCCCGCGCCGCATCTGGTCGGATTCGAAGGGCCTCTTGTGGGTGAGCTTCTGGAATACCGGCGAGGTCGGCCGCTACGATCCGCTCAATAAAGTCTGGCGCGTGTGGCAACTGCCGAAGAGCAACAATGGCTGCTATGCGGTGTTCGTCGATGCCAAGGATAAAGTCTGGCTATCCGACTGGACCAACAACGCGAT
>DASRLA010000079.1:0-85385 GCA_035648715.1 Pseudolabrys sp. | reverse complement strand
GTCTCGCGCAGGTTCGACTGGATCGCGGCGTCGATCGGCAAGATCGCGTTCTTGTCCTCGATGAAGTCGCCGAGATGCGAGTCCTCCTCGTCACCGATCGGCGTTTCGAGCGACAAGGGCTCCTTGGCGATCTTGAGGACCTTGCGGACCTTGTCGAGCGGCATCTGGAGCTTTTCGGAAAGCTCCTCGGGCGTCGGCTCGCGGCCAATCTCGTGCAGCATCTGGCGCGACGTACGCACGATCTTGTTGATCGTCTCAATCATATGCACGGGGATGCGAATCGTCCGAGCTTGATCGGCGATGCTTCGCGTGATCGCCTGCCGGATCCACCACGTCGCGTAGGTCGAGAACTTGTAGCCGCGGCGGTATTCGAATTTGTCGACGGCCTTCATCAATCCAATATTGCCTTCCTGGATCAGGTCGAGGAATTGCAGGCCACGGTTGGTGTATTTCTTGGCGATCGAGATGACGAGGCGCAGGTTCGCTTCGACCATTTCCTTCTTGGCCTGGCGCGCCTCGCGCTCGCCCTTCTGCACCATCTGCACGATCTTGCGGAACTCGGCGATCTCAACGCCGGTCTGCGCGGCGAGTTCGTGCACCAGACCGCGGATCTCCTTGATCTTGTCCTTCTCCTTGGCGACCAGCGCCTTCCAGCCCTTGGCCGAGAGCTTGGAGATGCGGTTGAGCCAGCGCGGGTCGAGCTCCGAGCCCATGTAGTTCTTGAGGAAGTCCTCGCGCGAAACGCCGTAGCTCTCCGACAGGCGCATCAGGCGGCCTTCGTTGGAGACGAGCGATTTGTTGATGGCGTAAAGCTGCTCGACCAGACTGTCGATGCGCGCCTGATTGAGCCGCAGCGACTTCACCTCGGTGATGATCTCTTCCTTGAGCTTCTTGTACTTGCGCTCCTGCGCCGGCGACAGCGAGGTGTTCTTGAGCCGGAAATCGATGTCCTGCTCCTGCAAACGGCGCAGGCGCTTGAATGAGTCGGCGATGTTGTCGAAGGTCTCGACGACCTTGGGCTTGAGCTCGGCTTCGATCGCGGCAAGCGAGAGCGAGCCTTCCATGTCGTCTTCATCGTAATCCGATTCGGCGGCGGCTTCCGACGGGTCTTTCTCCTCGCCGTCGCCGCCCTCGCCCGGCGCCTTGAAGGGCGTGGCTTGCGCCGGCGCGGTCGGCGCCGCTGCCGGCTGCACGACCTGCAAATGCGGTGCGCCGGGAACGGGCGTGCCGCCGACATTGGCCATCGGCTTGCCGTCGGGACCGAGCGGCGTCTGCATCTGCTTGGCGTCGGGACCGGCGTAGGTCGCTTCCAGATCGATGATGTCGCGCAGGAAGACCTTGCCTTCGTTCAACTCGTCGCGCCAGATGATGACGGCCTGAAACGTCAGCGGGCTTTCGCACAGGCCCGAGATCATGGCCTCGCGGCCGGCCTCGATGCGCTTGGCGATGGCGATTTCGCCCTCGCGCGACAGCAGTTCGACCGAGCCCATCTCGCGCAGATACATGCGCACCGGATCGTCGGTGCGTTCGGACGGCTCTTTCTTCTCGACGGTAGCGAGCGACTTGGTCTTGGTCTCGACCACCTCGCGGCCGGTGTCGTCATCGTCGTCGTCGTCCTGCTCGTCGGTCGCCTTCTCGCCGTCTTCGTCGGTGTCGGCGTCTTCGTTCTCGACCACGTTGATGCCCATTTCGGACAGCATCGAAAGCGTGTCTTCGATCTGCTCGGAGTTGACTTCCTCCGACGGCATCACGGCATTGAGCTGTTCGTAGGTGACATAGCCGCGCTTCTTGGCGGCCTTGATCATCTTCTTGACGGCGGCGTCGTTTAAATCGAGAAGCGGCAGCGGGGAATCGGGCGCGCCTTCGGCATCTTTCGCGGGCGCTTCTTCCTTGGGCTGGGCGGCCTTCGCCTTCGTCGCCATCTGCTTCTCCTGGACCTTCCCAGCCATCTTTTAACCCCGCCGCGTTGCCGCGCTTTTTACAAAAATCCGGGCTCGAACCGAACCCAAGAACTTGAACGCATGGCCAAAAGGGGCCGCCGGCAAAGTTCGCCGCGCCCCCCGAATCAGGCCGCCAGTCTTGTCGGAACTCGCTTAAGCCCCGATTAACCCTAGTGAAAAACCCGCCGGGGCCGACCATCTTCCCTGCCGGTTTGCGTTCTTTTCGTCACCTGACCGCGCCTTTTGCGTGCCCTCGACTCAACAGGAGGTCAAGCATTTAAAGCCCGTCCAGCCGCGCTTTTTCGCGCATCCCGGCCGCGCATTTTCACAGGCTGCGGGCGCCGCGGCCGGATGAAGCGCCAAAACCCTCGATCAGGGCCTCGGTGCCGTCCATCTGCGACAGCCGGTCCTTCACATCGCGCAGCCGTAAGTAGTTGGCCTCGCTGGCATCCTGGCCCAAGGCCTGCTCGGCTTCCTTGAGCTCCTTAGTTAGTGAATGCCACTGGCGATGCAAGGCGACGAGCTGCCGCCAGGTGACCAAAACGTCCTCCTCGCCGGCATCCGGCCGCACGCCCCAGACCGACGAGGTGGTGACGGAGGCCTCGATGCGCGCGAGCACATCAGACAAGTTGCGGGATTCGAGTTCCGCGCGCAGGGCGTCGGGCGAAAAACCGGCGGCGTGGTCGGTCGCAAGATTCGTGGAATGCGCCGCGATATCGATGAGCGCGGCTTTCAGCCGTTCGGCATCGGCATGGCGGAACTCAAGCTGGCTGAGTTCCTCCAGGTGGTCATGCAGCAGCCAAGGGTAATTCAGCGCCGCTTGCAGGATCAGCGCCTCGCGCGTCGGCACCGAGGTGCGGGCGCCGCGATGCACCGGGCTTGCCGCCATCTGCTGCGAAACCACGACATAAGGCGTGTTATGCGATCCGACTTCGGGGCGCGGACGGCCGAAGCGCGACGGGGCGCTGCCGCCGCGCCAGTTCTGGCCGGGCCCGCCGCGTTGGCCGGGCGTGAAAGGCGCGCGCTGGTTAAATCCTTGCCGGTCCGCCGGCGCGAAAAAGGCGCGCAGCCGGTCGCTGAAATCCTGCCGGTAATATTTGCGCACGGCTTCGTCGCCGATCGCATTGGTGACTTCGTTGATGCGCGCTTCCAGCGCCGCGCGCCGCTCCGGCGTATCGAAGGTGTGGCCTTCGGTCTCGCGCGACCACAGCATGGCGGAAAGCGGACGCGCAGCGTTGATGACGTCGGCGACCGCTTCGCGGCCGGCCGAGCGCAACAGATCGTCCGGGTCCTGGCCCGACGGCAGCAATGCGAATTTCAAACTTTTGCCCGGCTTGAGGCGCGGCATGGCGAGATCGACCGCGCGATAGGCGGCGCGCACGCCGGCGCCATCGCCGTCGAAACAAAGTATCGGCTCGTCGGCCATTTTCCAGAGTAGGCCGAGCTGGTCTTCGGTGAGCGCGGTGCCGAGCGGCGCAACGGAAGCCGGGAAACCGGCGGTGACCATGGCGATGACATCGACATAGCCTTCGACGACAACCAAAGGCACGCCTACTTTCGCGCCATCATGAACCGCCTGACGCGCGGCGGCGATGTTGTAGAGCGTATGCCCTTTATGAAAGAGCGGCGTTTCCGGCGAATTGAGATATTTCGCCGCCACGTCTTTTTCCATCGCACGGCCGCCGAAGGCGATGACGCGGCCACGTTGATCGGCGATCGGAAACATCACGCGATCGCGGAAGCGGTCGAACGGCACCGGAATGTCTTCGCCGGCGATCAGCAATCCAGCTTCCACCATGTCGGCGGTCGGGATGCCCTGCCCGCCCAGATGTTCTTTCAGCGCGTAGCGTTCGCCCGGCGCATAACCCAAGCGGAATTGCACTTGTGTCGCAGCATCCAGCCCGCGGTCGGCGAGATAGCCGCGCGCCTTGGCGCCAACGCGCGAGGCAAGCGTCGTTTCGAAAAACTTGGCAGCAATCTCCATCACCTCGTGCAAGGTCTTGGCGCGCGCGTCGCGCTTCTGCTCCTCGGGCGAAACTTGCGGCAGCGGCACGCCGGCCATTTGCGCCAGACGCTCGACCGCTTCCGGGAAGGCGACGCCTTCGGTCAGCATGATGAAATCGAAGATCGAGCCGTTCTTGCCGGAGGAGAAATCGAACCATGCTTCTTTCTGATCGTTGACGAAGAAGGACGGCGTCTTCTCCTTGTTGAACGGCGATAAGCCTTTGAGCTCACGGCCCGAGCGGATCAGCTTCACGCGCCGGCCAACGACTTCCGAAACCGGAAGCCGGGCTTTCAGTTCATCGAGGAATTGAGGCGTGAAGCGCATGGCTCCTTCGCCGCGAACGCGCGGCGTACTCTTCAAGCTGTTTGTGCCGAATCGGTCGTTCCATCATAGGCCGCGGATTGGGCCTGCGTCGGGGTATAACGCGGGAGGCCGATCAGGACCTCGGATTTGGAGGGTTTTAACCGTTATTCACAGGGGGAGAAGAGGCTATCTCTCCGTTGACTTATTCGGCATACGATTGTATATACAATCCACCGCGATGTAATCTTTGTAATGGTCAGTTGTCCCGTCGGTCGTAGTAGCGGTCCGTTTCGCGTACGCATCCGTAGTCCAGGGCTAAGATCATGATGCAAGAAGATTACACCGTGCTGTTTGCGCAAATTCGCGACTTCGGATGGAACCCGAGAAAGCGCGAAATCAATTTGCGCGACAAGAAAATCGACTTCGAGGACGCGCGCGAAGTTCTAAATAACTACACATTCATCCGTCGATCGGATCGTCATGACGAAGTCAGGTACCAAATCTTTGGTTATGTCCAAGAGCGCGAAGTCTCGGTCGCCTGTACGCTCCGGGGCACGCTCTGCTGGATCATCTCGGCTCGCCACGCCAGCAGGAGCGAACGGCGAAGATATTACAATCGTCTCACGGGACTCGCCGAGCCGGGGCAAGACTGATTGGGCTGCATTCGATGCATTAACCGATGCCGAGATCGAAGCCTCGATCAAAGACGATCCCGACTGGAGCGACGACTGGAACTGGGGTGAAGCGGTCCTCGTGATGCCGCCTAAGAAAAAACCGATCTCGATCCGTGTCGACGAGGACGTGCTCGATTTCTTCAAGAACGAAGGCGGGCAATATCAGCGCCGCATCAATGCCGTGCTGCGATCCTACATGCAGCAGAAGAAAACCAAGAAGAGCAAGAAGCGGGCGTAATTTTTCTCCATCATTCCGGGACGGCGCGCAGCGGCGAACCCGGAATCCAGATACAAATTGCGCCATACGCTCTGGATTCCGGGTTCCGGCCTTCGCCCGGCCCCGGAATGACGAATTGGGAGGAAACGCGATGAACCAGAAAACCTTCGTCCTCGTGCACGGCGCCTGGCATGGCGGCTGGTGCTGGGTGCGCGTCGCCACGCTGTTGCGCGCGCAAGAACACGCCGTATTCACGCCGACGCTGACGGGCCTGGGCGAGCGCGCGCATCTGCTCGGGCCGGACATCGATCTGTCGACCCACATCACCGACGTGGTCAATCTGATGAAATGGGAAGACCTCGATGGCGTTACCCTGTGCGGTCACTCCTATGGCGGGATGGTCATCTCGGGCGTCGCCGAGCAGATGGAGCGCGCGATTTCCTCGTTGGTATTTCTCGACGCCTTCCTGCCGAAAAACGGCGAAGCGGTCGAGGACATCACCGCGCCAGTGGTCAAGGAGAACATGCGCATCGCGCGCGAGAAAGACGAGCACGGCATCGCCGCCGCGCCCGGCGGCGACATTCTGCGTCAACGAAAAAGACTGCGCCTGGGTCGATGGGCTGTGCGGGCCGCAGCCGATGAAAAGCTTCACCGAGAAAATAAAACTGACCGGCGCGCGCGAACGCATCGCGAAGAAGAGCTATATCCGCGCCGGCGCTTATGCCAATCCCGGGTTCGACCGCGCGCTCGGCGAGGTCAAAGCCGATCCGTCATGGCGCACTTATTCGATGCCATGTGGGCATGACGTAATGGTCGACATGCCGGAGCGGCTGGCGGAATTGTTGATCGAGGTGGGGTGAGCGCCTTCCTCGCTGCGAACTCCGGCTGTCCAGTAATCACGGCGGACGCGTGGGTGAGTGGATCGTCCGCTTTCGCGGACGATGACACTTTGAATATGTCGCGCCTACAACCGCGGCAGGCCGCTCGCCTTCACCACATCCTTCGCGACCGCGCTTTCGGCTTTGATCTCGGCGGCGAATTCTTCCGGCTTGTTGAGCGCGGGCACCAGGCTGCGTGCGATGATGTATTTTTCCTGGAACGCCTTGTCGGAAACCACACGCACGATCTCGGCGTTGAGCTTATCGATGATCGCCTTCGGCGTGCCGGCCGGCGCGAACAGACCGTACCAGGTCGACGACGGCGCGCCCTTGTAGCCGGTGTCGGCGAGCGTCGGCACGTCCGGCAATTGCGGCGAGCGGATGTTGTTGATCATCGCCAGCGCGGTCATCTTGCCGGCCTTGATCTGCGAAATCACGTTGGCGAGCCCGATGAGCGCGATCGGCGTCGAACCGGACAGCACCGCGCTGGTCGCCTCGCCGCCGCCGCGGAACGGCACGCGCACCCAGTCGGCACCTTTGTCCTTCTTAAGGCTTTCCATGTAGACAACCATCGGGATCGAAGCGGTGAGATAGCTGAGCGTACCGGCCTTCGCTTTCGAGGTCGCGATCAGGTCGTCGACAGTCTTGGCTTTCAAATCGGAGTTGATCACCAGCAGTTGGATCAAGTGAAACAAGTTGACGATTGGCGTGAGCTTCCGCGGCTCGAACGGTAGCTTCTTGAACATGTACTGGTTGTAGACGACGGTGTCGGCGTTGATGATGCAGATGGTGTAGCCGTCGGGGGCGGCCTCGGTGCAGACGCGCGCGGCGATGTTGCCGGCGCCGCCCGGGCGGTTTTCGATGATGAGCGGCTGGTTGTTGATGCTCGGACGCAACGCGTCGCCAAGCACGCGCATAAAGATATCGCTGATGCCGCCGGCGCTCGATGTGGTGAGCACGTGGATCGGCCGGCTTGGATAGTCTTCGGCAAAGGCCGGCATTGTTCCCAAGGCGATGACGGCGGCGAGTAACGACAGAACGCGTTTCATGAGTCCCCCATAGTGACGCCCGCTTGTCAGCACAGGCTTATGGGGCGAATTTAGCCGAGAAAGTGGCCCGCCGTCTCGGTCCGCAATTTCATTTTGCATCATGAAAAATGAGACCGACGGTGTGCCGCTGCCCGGAGCGCAGACGGCTGACCCCATGGCGCAGATTGACCCGGTAGGTACCGCGCGTGCCGGCCACCGGCCGGTGATGCACCGCGAAGACCACGGCGTCGCCCTGCGCCAGCGGCACGACCTCGGCGCGCGACTGCATGCGCGGCCGCTGCTCGGTGATGACGAACTCGCCGCCGCTGAAATCCTTGGCCGGTTCCGACAGCAGGATCGTCGCCTGCAAGGGAAAGCCGAGATCGCCGTAAAGGTCCTGATGCAGGCAATTAAAGTCACCGGGACCGTATTGCAGCAGCAGCGGTGTCGGCCGGGTCTGGCCGGCGTCATGGCAGAGCGCGAGGAAGTCGGCGTGCTTTTGCGGATAGCGCGTAGCAAGCCCCATACGCAGATTCCAATCGTTGGCGATCGCGGCCAGCGGCGGATAGAGCGCCGTGCGCAGCCGCTCGATCAGGTCCGGCAGCGGATATGAAAAATATTTGTACTCGCCTTTGCCGAAGCCATGCCGGGCCATGACGACGCGGCTGCGGAAGCCGTCGTCCTCCCGGTAGAGCGCGGCGAGTTGGCAGCATTCCTTCGGCGTCAGTAGTTTGTCCAGAACGGCGCATCCATGCGCGTTCAGATCGGCGGGGACGCGCTCCCAATCGATAGAGGCAACGCGCCTGGTAGTTTTGTCCGTTGTAATTTTTGTTTGAACATTCATCGGGCATTCTCCTGCATGGCAGGAGATATTTATGATGCGCGCGACTTGGCCGACACCCGATTCCTGCACAGACCGACGCGCGCCCGCAAGACGGCTTATTGCAGCTTTATTGTAATTTTGTCTTCACCATACCGCTCGCCTTGCCGAAGTCCATCTGGCCGGCGTATTTGCCGCGCAGGACGCCGATCACCTTGCCCATGTCCTTCATGCCGGCGGCGCCGGTTTCCTTGATCGCCGCTTCGATGGCGGCGGATACTTCGCCTTCCGACATCTGCTTCGGCAGATAGCCGGAGATGATGGCAATTTCTTCTTCTTCTTGCTTCACCAGATCGGGGCGCGCGCCTTTTTTATACATCTCGACCGACTCTTGCCGCTGCTTGATCATCTTTTGCAGGATCGAAAGCACTTCCGGATCGCCGAGTAGCTTGCCGGTGGTGCGCGCCTCGATATCGGCGTTCTTGAGCGTGGAATTGACCATGCGCAGCGTCGAGACCACGCGCTCGTTCTTGGCCTTCTGGGCTTCGGTCAAGGCCTTGTTGATGTCGTCGCGCAGCATGGGAAACCCCTCTTCTATTGGCCTGGGGGCGGCGTGAATCGGCCCCTTGCTTCGCTTCCTATAATACGCAACTAAGAGGCCATGACCCAGAACAAAGCCGCGCCCGCCGGTGAATGGGCCGAGCCCAAAACCACCGCGCTTTTGGTGCTGGCCGATGGAACCGTTCTGGAGGGTTTTGGCCTTGGGGCGGAGGGTTCGGCGGTGGCCGAGGTCTGCTTCAACACCGCCATGACGGGCTATGAGGAAATCCTCACCGACCCGTCTTATGCCGGGCAGATCATCACTTTCACCTTCCCGCATATTGGCAATGTCGGCACCAACGAGGAAGACATCGAGTCGGTCAACATGGCGGCGCGGCCGGGCGCCTGCGGCGTCATCCTGCGCACCGACATCACCGCGCCCTCGAATTACCGCGCGACGCGCGCGCTCAACGACTGGCTGAAAGCCCGCGGCATTATTGGGCTCGCCGGCATCGACACGCGCGCGCTCACCGCGCTCATCCGTGAAAAGGGCATGCCGAATGCCGTGATCGCGCATGCGGCCGATGGCAAATTCGATCTCGAGGCGCTGAAGAAGCAGGCGCGCGAGTGGCCGGGCCTGATTGGCATGGATCTGGTGCCGATGGTGACAAGCACGCAGCGCTTTTCCTGGGACGAGACCGAGTGGGTATGGGGCAAAGGTTATGGCCGGCAGGAAAAGCCGGAATTCCATGTCGTTGCCATCGACTACGGCATCAAGCGCAACATTCTGCGATTGCTCGCGAGCAGCGGCTGCAAGGTGACGGTGGTGCCGGCGAAGACGTCCGCCGAGGATATTCTGGCGCTCAAGCCGGATGGCGTGTTCCTGTCGAACGGCCCGGGCGATCCGGCCGCGACCGGCGAATATGCCGTGCCGGTGATCAAGTCGCTCATCGATACCGGCACGCCAACCTTCGGCATTTGCCTCGGCCACCAAATGCTCGGCCTCGCCGTCGGCGGCAAGACCATGAAGATGCACCAGGGCCATCACGGCGCCAATCATCCGGTGAAGGACATGACCACCGGCAAGGTCGAGATCACCTCGATGAACCACGGCTTCGCGCTCGACAAGGAGTCGCTGCCGCAGGATGTCGAGCAGACGCATGTGTCGCTATTCGACGGCTCGAACTGCGGCATCGCGCTTGCCGGCAAGCCGGTGTTCTCGGTGCAGTATCATCCGGAAGCCTCGCCCGGTCCGCGCGACTCGCATTATCTCTTCACGCGGTTCGTCGAGATGATGCGCGAAGGCAAACGTAAGGGCGCTTAGTGCGCACATTGACACCCAACGGGTTACACGTTAAATTGCGGCATGATCCGCAGTTTCCGGCATCGGGGACTGAAACGGCTGCATGAGCGCGGCGATGCCGCGGGCATTCACGCCGCGCATCGAAAGCGGATCATCCGTATTCTCGGCTATCTGCACAACGCGCGCATACCGCGCGACATGGACTTTCCCGGTCTGCGACTTCATCCGCTTACCGGGAACCTGGATGGCTTCTGGAGTGTTTCGGTTTCCGGAAACTGGCGCGTTATTTTCGCTTCGAAGGAAGTCACGTCGCCGACGTCGATCTCGTCGATTATCATTGAGGTGAGCTATGGCCATGATGACACCGCCTCACCCCGGCGAAGGCCTCAAAGAAGATGTGCTGGTGCCGCTCGGGTTGACCGTCACCAAAACCGCCAAGGCGCTCGGCGTCAGCCGCAAGACGTTGTCGGAAATCATCAACGGCAAATCGCCAATCACGCCCGACATCGCGGTGCGGCTTGAACGCGCTTTCACCAATCCGCCGGCCGACATGTGGCTGCGTTTGCAGGCCGCTTACGATTTACGGCTCGCCGAACAACGGCTTAAGAAAACCGCTGTGCGGCGACTTTGGAAGCCGGGCGTGGACAAGGGCAAGCGCGTCGCTTGAATCTGATGGCGGCGATCGAGCCCCTCACCTTCCACTTCACCGACGACGACGTGATGCCGAACCATCCGCGCTGGCCGATGCTGATCTACAAGGGCGCACTCGATCTGAGCAAAAGCCGCGATCCGGAAGGCGAGATTGAAAATTGTTCGCCACCAATGGCTGGGGTCACGGCCAATGGCGCAACGGCATATTCCCGTTCGCGCATTATCATTCCATGATCCACGAAGTGCTCGGCATCGCGCGCGGTCACGCCACCGTGCGCTTCGGCGGCGACAAGGGCGAAGTGCTGGAGCTCGCGCCCGGCGACGTCGCAGTGCTGCCGGCCGGCACCGGGCATCAACGGCTGTCGGGCGATCATGGCCTCGTGGTGATAGGCGCCTATCCGCCCGACGGCACGTATAATCTCTGCCGCGGCGACAATCCGGCCGACCATGGCCCGGCTTTGAAAACGATTCCGCTTGTGGCAAAGCCATCGAGCGATCCGGTCGCCGGACGCGGCGGGCCGCTTCTGGCCCTTTGGAAATCCTGAATGGACTGGATCAGCTTCTACGACTTCAAGCATTCGGTGATCTACGTGAACGCGCGTCACCGCGACGTGCATTACGAGACCATCGCCAAGGATATCCGCGATCTGGTGCCTTCGCCCACCGCGCAAGTGCTCGACTATGGCTGCGGTGAAGCGACCTCGGCGGCATTGCTGGCAGAGGCCTGCGCGCATCTCACCATGGTGGAAGCCGCGCCAAATGTGCGCGCCGCGTTGCGCGAGCGTTACGCCGGCAACGCCAAAATCTCCGTGCTGACGCCGGACGAAGCGGCGGCGCAAGCGGCCGGCACCTACGACCTGATCGTGCTGCATTCGGTGGCGCAATATCTCACCGCCGCCGAACTCGACGCCATGATGGCGACCTTTCGCCGGCTTCTCAAACCCACTGGCACCTTCGTGCTTGGCGATATTGTGCCGCCGCAATTCGCCTCGGTCTGGGCGGCGCTGGCGCTGCTGCGCTTCGGCGCCGCCAACGGGTTTTTCCTCGCCGCCGTCGGCGGGCTGATGCGCATCCTGGTGTCGGATTATTTCACGCTCAAAAAGACGCACGGCCTGTCGCATTACGATGAAGCCGACATGCTGGCCAAGCTGAAAGCCGCGGGCTTCAAACCCCGGCGCGCGGCGCACAATATCGGCCATAACCAGCGCCGCATGACCTTTTTGTCGGCCCCGATTTAGCAGGCTACTGAAAAGTATCCGGCGTCATTCCGGGGCGCGCCAAAGGCGCGAACCCGGAATCCAGATCTATTGAATTTCCTTTTATTTCTGGATTCCGGATTGCCGCTACGCGGCATCCGGAATGACGGCAAAGAGTTTTTCAGCAACCTGTTAGGGCGATTGCCGCTTTGGTAAGAAGCCATTAACCGCACCGACCGCCGCCCGGCCGTTGGGTAACACTCCGGCAAGCGGGATGGCGTAAATCCGGCGGCGGCCCGGTGGCGGAGTGTGTACGCAGAAGACCCCGCAAGGTTTTCCACCCTGGTTCAATTCCAGGCCGGGCCTCCAACCTACGCGGCCAAGGCCGCTTCGGTTGGCAAGCCAATCTTCGCTCCGCGTAGGTTGCCCGTCGTAGCCGAAGGCGAAGACGGGCGAGGCAAGGCCTACGCGTGGCGGCTGCCCGCCGAAGCTCGATAGAGCGTAGGCGGGCGACGTATTCCCCCGTGACAAATGCCCGGCTTTCATAGATAGAAGCATCCGGCCGGAGCCGAGGGTGAAAGATGTCGAAACAGGAAATGCGCGCGGAAGCCGAACGCCTGATGCGGGAGGCGATGGAGCGCAAGGGACTTGCCGTCAAGCAGGGCGAGACCCGCATCGAAACCAAATGCGGCAAGTGCGGCACGGTCAACAAGGTCAACGCCGCACCAGGTCAGACCCGGGTCGAATACACCTGCAAGGACTGCGGGCATAAGCAGAAGGCGATGTGACTTCACCTCTCCCAGGGAAAGGTCGCCCGCCAAAGCTTGAGCGACGGCGGGACCAAACTCTGAACTAAATAATCACCTAATCCCACCCACCGGCGACGCGCTCGACCGGATTGGCGATGCGCATGGCGGCGATTTTGAGCGCGCCGATGCGCGCCATCTCGCTGGCGCTTAATTCGAAATCGAACACGTTGAAATTATCCGCGATCCGTTCCGGCTTGGATGAGAACGGGATCGCGGCGATGTTCTGTTGCAACAGCCAGCGCAGCGCGATTTGCGCGATGCTGCGGCCGCGCTTTTCGGCGATGTCCATCAAAATCGGATCGGTGAACATACGCCCGCGCGCGAGCGGACAATGCGCGACATAGGCCATGCCGTGCCGGCGCGCGGCGGCCAGCAGCTTGGATTGATCGAGAAAGGGATGCATCTCGGCCTGCAAGACCTCGATCGGCTCCGGCGACACGGCGACAGCCTCGGCGAGCAAGATCGTATTAAAGTTCGCAACGCCAATATGGCGCGCCAGACCCTGCTGCTTGGTTTTGGCGAGCGACGGCACCGCCACACTCGGCGGAATTTCCGGGTTCGGCCAATGGATCATCAACAGGTCGATGTAGTCGAGCTTGAGCGCGGCGAGGCTCTGCTCGACCGAACGCGCGAAATCGGCGGGACGCAGGTTCTCGTGCGAGACCTTAGTAACGACGAAAATCTCCTCGCGCGGAATGCCGCAGGTGCGGATCGCCTCGCCGACCGCTTCCTCAGTGCCGTATTTGCGGCCGGTGTCGATGTGGCGGTAACCGATCTTTAGCGCTTTCAACACGGTATCGGTCGACAGGCCACCGGTGAGTGGCGAGGTACCGAAGCCGAGCATCGGCATTTTATCGCCGCCGAGAAGCGACACAGAAGGTTGCGCGGAAAGGGCCATGGCAGAACGTCCTCAAACGGGCGGCGCCCACAAAGATAGGCGCAGATGTGTGGGGCGCGCAATGTGCCGCGGGTTGAAGGTTTCTTCTTGCGAAAGCTATTCGGCCGCTTCGCCAAGCTGGCCTTCTTCGGCACGCGGCAGCGGCCGCGCGGCATTATCAATTTCCGAATTCAACTCGGCACCCACCAGTACGACGATCGCCGTCATCCACAGCCACATCATCAAGCCGATAGCAGCGCCAAGCGAGCCGTAGGTCGCGTCGTAATTTGCGAAACTGCCGAGATACCACGACAGCAGCGCCGAGCCGCCGAGCCAGGCCACGGTGGCAAAGACCGCGCCGGCACTCACCCATTGCCAGCACGCATGATCGCGGTTTGGGCCGAAGCGATAGAGCACCGCCATGCCGGACATCACCAGCACCACCAATACCGGCCAGCGCAGCCACGGTAGCAGCGTGGCGTCATAGCCGTAGAACGGCAGATAAGACAGCACGACCGGCAGCACGACGATGGCGGCGAAGGCAAGCAGCAAGACCAGCAGCGCACCAATGGTGAAGCCGAGCGACACCAGATTGAGCTTAATGAAGGAGCGGCGCTCCTTCACGCCATAGACGATGTTGAGCGCGTCGATGATCGCCTTGACGCCGGCATTCGCGCTCCATAGCGCCAGCGCAAGGCCGAAGAAAAACGTGAAGGATAGATCTCCGGTGGTGCGGGTGACGATGCGGGTCACCTGCTCGTCGACGATCCCGTAGGCGCTTTGCGGCATCAGTGACGACACCAGCGCCAGATGATTGTTGATGGTCGAGGCTTTGGCGAACAGTGCGTAGCTCGATACCAGCGCGGTGATGGCCGGAAAGATTGCGAGCAATCCGTAGAACACCACACCGGCGGCGAGCGCCAGCAGCCGGTCGTCATTGATCTCCTGATAGGTGCGGTAGAGGACGCGCTTCCAGAACGGCCAGCCGCGCTGAAGCGCTTCCGGCGCATCGCTGGGTTCGCTTTTGCCCTGGCCGCGCTCGAGCGCGACGGCGGCGGCATAGGTGCCTGCCAGCGCCAACCCGGCGAGCAGAGCCGGCTTGTTGCTATGCCTGACCGTATTGAAAATGCGCTTTCCCAAGCCCATATGGGAACAACGGCAATACCCTTGCAAAGTTTCGACAAAACGAGGGGCAAGTTGCTGTGTTCAGGCCGGTTCCGAGGCTTCCCACCCCGGCGATTCTGGTCTAACACCCCCCTCGCGCGCGGGCTTGCCCCTGCGTGTCCTCTTAGATGATGCGCTTTCCGGCCGGCTGACCGGTACTACTCAGTCTGAAAGCGCGCGCAAGCGCGCCCTTTTTTTGTGTGCAGTTTTCGAAGGTCCGATGCCCAAACGCACCGACATCAAAACCGTGATGATCATCGGCGCCGGCCCGATCGTGATCGGCCAGGCTTGCGAATTCGATTATTCGGGCACGCAGGCCTGCAAGGCGCTGAAGGAAGAGGGCTACCGCGTCGTCCTGGTCAATTCCAATCCGGCGACGATCATGACCGATCCCGATCTCGCCGACGCCACTTATATCGAGCCGATCACGCCCGAAATCGTCGAGAAGATCATCGCCAAGGAGCGCAGTGTCGTCCCCGGCGGTTTTGCGCTGTTGCCGACCATGGGGGGGCAGACCGCGCTCAACTGCGCGCTGTCGCTGCGCAAGCGCGGCACGCTCGAGAAATACGACGTGCAGATGATCGGCGCGACGGCCGACGCCATCGACAAGGCGGAAGACCGCGAGCGGTTCCGCAACGCCATGACCAAGATCGGGCTACCGTCGCCGCGCTCGCATCAGATCAAGACGCTGGCGCAGGCGCTGGAAGCGCTCGAAGACATCGGCCTGCCCGCCATCATCCGGCCCTCGTTCACGCTCGGCGGCACCGGCGGCGGCATCGCCTATAACAAAGCCGAGTTCATCGAGATCGTCGAAGGCGGTATCGACGCCTCTCCGACCAATGAAGTGCTGATCGAAGAGTCGGTGCTGGGTTGGAAAGAATACGAAATGGAGGTGGTGCGCGACAAGAAAGACAATTGCATCATCATCTGCTCGATCGAAAACATCGATCCGATGGGCGTGCACACCGGCGACTCGATGACGGTGGCGCCGGCCCTGACGCTCACCGATAAAGAATACCAGATCATGCGTGACGCCTCGATCGCGGTGCTGCGCGAGATCGGCGTCGAGACCGGCGGATCGAACGTGCAGTTCGCGGTCAATCCGGAAGACGGCCGGCTGGTGGTGATCGAGATGAACCCACGCGTGTCGCGCTCGTCCGCGCTCGCTTCGAAAGCGACCGGCTTCCCCATTGCGCGTGTCGCGGCGAAGTTGGCGATCGGCTACACGCTCGACGAAATCGCCAATGACATTACCGGCGGCGCGACGCCCGCCTCGTTCGAGCCGACCATCGATTATGTGGTCACCAAAATTCCGCGTTTCGCCTTCGAGAAATTTCCCGGCGCGTCGAACGTGCTAACCACCTCGATGAAGTCGGTCGGCGAAGCGATGGCAATCGGCCGCACCTTCCAGGAAAGCTTGCAGAAGGCCCTGCGCTCGCTCGAAACGGGCCTCACCGGCCTCGACGAAATCACCATCGAAGGCTTCGACGCGGAAAAGAGCGTCGACGACGCCGACAACAAGGCCGCCATCCGCGCCGCGCTCGGCACGCCGACGCCCGACCGGCTGCTGAAGGTGGCGCAGGCGATGCGCCTCGGGGCGAGCGATGAATTGATCCATGCCGCCTGCCGCATCGATCCCTGGTTTCTGGCCGAAATTCGCGGGCTGATCGACGCGGAAGCCGAGATTAGGGCAAAGGGCCTGCCGAAAACGGCGGCGCCGTTCCGCCGGCTGAAAGCCATGGGCTTTTCCGACACCCGCCTCGGCAAGCTGACCAAGAGCGATGCCGACAAGGTGAAGGCACAGCGCCGCAAGCTCGGCGTGCGGCCGGTGTTCAAGCGCATCGACACCTGCGCCGCCGAATTCGCCTCGCCTACCGCCTATATGTATTCGACCTATGAAACCTCCTTCGCCGGCGCGATGGCCGACGAAGCGCGGCCGTCCGACAAGAAAAAGGTCGTCATCCTCGGCGGCGGGCCGAACCGCATCGGCCAGGGCATCGAATTCGACTATTGCTGTTGCCATGCCTGCTTCGCGCTGAAAGAAGCCGGCTACGAGACCATCATGATCAACTGCAATCCGGAAACGGTATCGACCGATTACGACACTTCGGACCGGCTCTATTTCGAACCGCTGACGCCGGAAGACGTGCTGGAAATCATCGATACGGAAATGTCGAACGGCACCCTGCATGGCGTGATCGTGCAATTTGGCGGACAGACACCGCTCAAGCTCGCCGAAGCGCTGGAAAAGGCCAAGGTACCGATCCTCGGCACATCGCCCGACATGATCGATCTCGCCGAAGACCGCGACCGCTTCAAGACGCTGCTCGACAAGCTCAAGATCCGTCAGCCCGACAACGGCATTGCGACCTCGCCCGACGCCGCGCGCGCCATTGCCGACAAGATTGGTTATCCGGTGGTGATCCGGCCGTCTTACGTGCTCGGCGGCCGCGGCATGGAAATCGTGCGCGACGCGGCGCAACTCGACCGTTACGTCGCGCGGCTGGCCTCCACGCTCGACAAGCCGTCCGAACTGGTCGTTTCGAAAAAGAGCCCGCTGCTGATCGACTCCTATCTGTCGGATGCGACCGAAGTCGACGTCGATTGTCTCGCCGACGGCAAGGACACTTTCATCGCCGGCATCATGGAGCACATCGAGGAAGCCGGCATTCACTCGGGCGATAGCGCCTGCGCGCTGCCCCCGCATTCGCTGTCGGCGGAGACTATCGCCGAACTAGAACGCCAGACGCGCGAACTCGCGCTGGCGCTCAATGTCGGTGGCTTGATGAACGTACAATACGCGATCAAGGACGGCGACATCTACGTGCTCGAAGTCAATCCGCGCGCCTCGCGCACGGTGCCCTTTGTCGCCAAGGTGATCGGCTTGCCCGTTGCCAAGATTGCCTCGCGCGTGATGGCCGGCGAAAGTCTGGCGAGCTTCAATCTCAAGAAGCCGTCTTACGCCCACAAAGCGGTGAAGGAAGCGGTGTTCCCCTTTGCGCGTTTCCCCGGCGTCGATACCGTGCTCGGGCCGGAGATGAAGTCAACCGGCGAAGTAATGGGGCTCGACACCTCGTTCGAGATCGCCTTCGCCAAGAGCCAGATCGGCGGCGGCACCAACCTGCCGCGCAAGGGCACCGTCTTCATTTCGGTGCGCGACGACGACAAGGCGCGCATTCTGCCGGCGGTGCGACTCTTGGCCTCGCTCGGCTTTCAGTGCATCGCCACGTCGGGTACCCAACGCTATTTGGCCGAACAGGGCGTCGAAGCCACCAGGATCAATAAAGTGCTGGAAGGCCGGCCGCATATCGTCGATGCCATCAAAAACGGCGGGGTTCAACTCGTTTTCAATACCACCGACGGGGCCGCCGCCTTGGCCGACAGCCGCTCGCTGCGCCATGCCGCCCTCTTGCATAAAGTGCCGTACTACACCACTCTTTCGGGAGCCGTCGCCGCGGCGCAAGGCATAAAAGCCTATCTTGGGGGCGACCTCGAGGTGCGCGCGCTGCAAAGCTACTTTAACGGGCGGGCTTGAGCTTAATTTTGCGTCTGGCTCGAACCCTGGACGGCGGCGCGAGTTAGGCCGGGCAGATCGACGGTCGCGGATGGGGTGTCGAACCCGCCGCGGTCCGACGGTTTTTGACCGGCACTGGTTGGATTTGTTTCGCTTGGCTCCGGCGCGGGGAAACCCGAGGCCGGAGTCGAATTTCGAGTGCTTGGTTCGAGCGCTCGGATGATTTCGAAGAGGAAAGGCTTGGCGGCGCAACGGCGCTTTGACGTGACCGGCGTCCGCCAGGAGGAGAAAGACGATGGTCGATAAAATTCCGATGACGGCGGCGGGCTACACGACGCTCGAAGCAGAACTCAAGCACTGCCAGAGCGTGGAGCGTCCGCGCATCATCCAGCAGATCATGGAAGCGCGCACGCATGGCGATCTCTCGGAGAACGCCGAGTATCACGCCGCCAAGGAGCAGCAGTCGCTCAACGAAGGGCGCATCGACGAATTGCAGGACAAGCTCGCGCGCGCCGACGTGATCGACGTTTCGAAATTGTCGGGCGACACCATTACCTTTGGCGCCACGGTGACCCTGGTTGACGAGGACACCGACGAGAAGAAGGTGTGGCAGATCGTCGGCGAGCCGGAAGCCGACGCCAAGAAGGGCCGCATTTCGATCACCTCTCCGCTCGCCAAGGCGCTGATCGGCAAGGCCAAAGGCGCGGTCGTCGAGGTCAACGCGCCCGGCGGCGCCAAGGGCTATGAGATCAAGAAGGTGGAGTGGAAGTAGGCCGATCTGTCATTCCGGGGCGCGCCGAAGGCGCGAATCCGGAATCCAGCAATATGCACTAAGCGTCTCTGGATTCGGGTTCGCGAGCTACGCTCGCGCCCCGGAATGACGGCTCAAGTCACATCGGCACCATCGCGGCGTCTTTCGACTGCCGCAGTGTCAACGAGGTCTTCACGTTGCGTACGGTCGGGCCGGAAGTGAGCTTCTCGACAAAAGCCTGGAATGTCTTCAAGTCGGGCGCGACGCATTTCAGGACGAAGTCGATCTCGCCCGAGAGCATCCAGCACTCGCGCACCAGCGGCTGCTTGCGCACGAAGTCCTCGAAGGCCGTGAGGTCGGCTTCCGCCTGGCTCGACAGATGCACGAAAGCGAAGACCACGATCTCGTAGCCGAGCAGCTTCTCGTCCAAAAGCGCACGATAGCCCTTGATGTAGCCGGCCTCCTCAAGCGCGCGCACACGGCGCAGGCACGGCGGCGCCGAGATGCCAACGCGCCGGGCGAGTTCCACATTGGTCATGCGACCGTCGTCCTGAAGTTCTTTCAGTATCTTGCGGTCAATGGCGTCTAAGCGGGCTGGCAAGCAGTATCCCCTTGAGGGCAGGTCGTTTGCGGCCCTATAGCCATACCGCGAAATAATGTTTCGCGAAAGATTATTGCTCAATTTCTGCGGGCATCGAGCTCCGCAGCTCCGAAGTTTGTGGGTGCGGGGGGTTGCGTATCTTGCATAGCTCCCCGAAAGCCATAGATTGGGTTCCGACACGTGAAGAGCCGGTTCACTTTCCGGCCGCCGGGCTAGCACTAGCAGCGCTAATCCCGATTACGCCCGCCAGGGGGGCGAAGACATGCCTAAAACCACCCATGCCAAGGTCGTGATCATCGGCTCTGGTCCCGCCGGATACACCGCCGCGATCTATGCCGCCCGCGCCATGCTGGAACCGATCCTGATCCAGGGCATCCAGCCGGGCGGCCAGCTCACCATCACAACCGATGTCGAGAATTATCCGGGCTTTGCCGATGTCATCCAGGGGCCCTGGCTGATGGAGCAGATGCAGGCGCAAGCGACGCACGTCGGCACCAAGATCGTCACCGACACCGTGACCAAGGTCGAACTCGGCAGCCGGCCGTTCAAGCTGACCTGCGACTCAGGCGACATTTATGTCGTCGATGCTTTGATCATTGCCACCGGCGCACAGGCGCGCTGGCTCGATCTGCCGTTCGAGCAGAAGTTCAAGGGCTATGGCGTCTCGGCCTGCGCCACCTGCGACGGCTTTTTCTACCGCAACAAGGAAGTGTTCGTGATCGGCGGCGGCAATACCGCGGTCGAAGAGGCTTTGTTCCTCACCAATTTCGCTTCCAAGGTCACGGTCGTGCACCGCCGCGACAACTTCCGCGCCGAACGGATTTTGCAGGACCGGCTGTTCAAGCACCCCAAGATCGAAGTGGTGTGGGACTCGGTGCTCGACGACATCACCGGCGCCGACAATCCGCTCAAGGTGAACAAGGTGCGGATGAAGAATCTCAAGACCGGCGTGGTGACCGAGCGTCCCGCCGACGGCGTCTTCATCGCCATCGGGCATTCACCTTCCTCCGAACTGTTCGCCGGCCAGATCCAGATGAAGCCCTCAGGCTACATCGTCACCGCCGGCCATTCGACCGCGACCTCGGTGCCCGGCGTCTTCGCCGCCGGCGATGTCACCGATGACATCTACCGCCAGGCGGTGACCGCCGCCGGACAAGGCTGCATGGCCGCGCTCGAAGCCGAGAAATTCCTGGCCGCGCATGAGCATGAGCATCAACACGCGGCGGCGGAATAGACCATGGCGGGCAACAACAACTCGATGGACTGGGACAAGCTGAAAGTGTTCCACGCGGCCGCCGAAGCCGGCTCCTTCACCCATGCCGGCGAGCGGCTCGGGTTGTCGCAATCGGCCGTGTCGCGCCAGGTTTCCGCGCTCGAGGGCGATCTCAACGTCTCATTGTTCCATCGCCATGCGCGCGGGCTGATCCTGACCGAACAGGGCGAACTCCTCTACCGCACGGCGCATGAAGTGTTCATGAAGCTGGAAGCGGCGCGCACCAAGCTGACCGACTCGCGCGAACGGCCGAACGGCGAATTGAAGGTCTCGACCACGCCCGGCATCGGCGTGCATTGGCTGACGCCGCGGCTGGGCGAATTCCTCGACCTTTATCCGGACATCCAGATCACGCTGATCACCACTGACGAAGAACTCGATCTCGCCATGCGCGAGGCCGATGTCGCAATCCGCCTGCGCCAGCCGACCCAGCCCGACCTCATTCAGCGCAAGATTTTCTCGGTGCATTTCCACGCCTACGCCTCGCCCGATTACCTCAAGCGCTTCGGCACGCCGCGCACGCATGAGGAACTCGACAAGCACCGCATCATTCTGCTCGGCGGCGCAGTGCCGGCGCATTTCTCCAGCCGGCGCTTTTTGCTTGAAGTCGGCCGCGAGACCAGGAACCCACGTGTGCCGCAACTCACCATCAACAACGTACTCGGCCTGGTGCGCGCCTGCCAGCGCGGCCTCGGCGTCGCCATGCTGCCGGATTATCTGGTGGAGGAAAACGGCGGGCTGGTGCAGCTGTTCGGCGAGGCCGACACGCTCGCGCTCGATGCTTATTTCGTCTACCCGGAAGAACTCAAGTCGGTGGCGCGCATTCAGGTTTTCCGCGACTTCCTGGTGGCGAACGCACAACGCTGGCACTTCTAGTTTTGCTCTGCGCATAACGGTTCGCGCATAGCGGCCATGCGTCCCATCTGTCCCAGCACCGGTTTGCGATTTGGCATGGCTGACATGAAGCGCGCGCCATTGCTGCGCGCGATGCTGGCTCGCATAGTCAGGCTTCGCTGCGTGGCGGATGTATATCCTCCCAGAGTCGCCGCCGCGCAGCCTGTTCCCCTCTGGAATAGGTGTCGGCCCCCACGCCGGCATACTGCAACCGGGCCCCTTCACGGGGCCCGGTTTTTTTCGGGCGCAAGCGAGATCGGCGATCTGGCGTCGGTGAGCGAGGCCGTCACTTCCGCCATGACGCCGTCATAGCCGTGCCGCGTGTTGCTTTTGTATTCGCGCAAGGTGCGCGCCAGGTAATCCTCGCGCTGGCCGGCGATACGCGGAATGTTGTCGCGCCCTTCCAATGACAGCGTATGGCAACTGTTGCAACGGTGCTGGGTGGTCAGGGTGCGGCCGCTTTGCAGGCGCGCGGCATCGGCGGCATCTGTCACCGGCTGCGGCGGCGGCAACTTGGCGAGATTGTCGGAGAACAGCCGCAGATCGTAGTCGGTGAAGGCCTTGGTCATCTCGTTCATGATCTCGACGGTGCGCTGCTTTTCGCGAAACAGATAAAGCTATGGCGCCTTTAGTCGCCAAGCAGTCCCTGAGCGCCATCTTTGAGAAGCCCGCCCGCCATCACGTGAAGTTCATCGAAATCCTCGCAAAAGCGGCGGATGCCGGAATTGGAACAAGCGGCAGAACCGGCAGTTGCTTCATTGAAGCCCGCCAAGGCCCGCAGAAACCATCGAGAAAACGCGGTAATTTGACACCCATGCAAAATAGTCACACGTGATGGGCGTCACAGCGCCTATGATGTGAAAAAGGTAACCTACGCAACACTATCGGATAGAGTGGCAATTATGGAGGATCGTCATCCTCCTTCAGCCTTTGGGAGACTTCGTGGTGAAAGTCGTTCAGTTTGACCGTCTGTTGGCATCGACTGCCCTCGGACTGGTGCTGGTGTTGTCAAGTCATGCTGCCAAGGCGCAGCAGCCGCAAAGTCAGCCGCAGGTTGAGATCGTGGTGCCTTTGCCCGACGAGTTACCGCCACCGACGCTGAAGGATTTCGGGATTACCGAAACCCCGTCGCCTGCTGCCGCCGCGACCCAACCCGTCAAAGTCGATCCGACAAAACCCGCGCCGGAAAAGGCCGCCGCCACGCCGACAACGAATCCGCCCACCGCCGCCACGCCGGTCGTTACCGCCGACAGTCCGACATCGGACAAAGCAATCGCCGACAAATTGCGCGAAATGGTTTCCGGCAAGAACTTCGATCGCATCATCGGCCGCAAAGCCGATCGCGCCGGCGCCGAAGCGTTCTACAAGGCGCACGACTATGCCCCGATCTGGGTGCACGACGGCGCCGGAGACGCCCGCGCCAAATCGGCCGCCGCTTATCTCGCCAAGGCCGATCAAGTCGGCCTCGATGCGCGCGACTATCCGACGCCCGACTTCCAATCGGCCGTGACCGCCGAAGCGCTGGCTGAAGCCGAATTGAAAATGACGGCGAGCGCGCTGACGTTTGCGCGTCAGGCGCAGATCGGCCGCATTCATTACACCCGCGTTTCGAGCGACATCTCGTTCGATCTGGTCGCGCCGGATCCGGCCGATGTGCTGGCAAAGCTCGCCAGCGTCGACGACGCCGGCAAGCAACTCGACAGCTACAACCCGCCGCAGGTTGAGTTCAAGACGCTGCGCGGAAAGCTCGCCGAACTGCGCGCCGGCAAGAACGACGCCGCCAAGGCCGAAGCCGAAAAGCCGGCACCGGCGGTGCATATCGCTTCCGGTCCGATTATGCGTCCCGGCATTAAGGACGCGCGCGTGGTCGCGCTGCGCAAGCGGCTGCAAATCGACAAGGATAAAGACAGCTCGGTCTACGACGAGGCGGTGATCGACGCAGTCAAGGCGTTCCAGACGCAAGCCGACATCGGCGCCGACGGCAATGTCGGCCCCACCACGCTGGCCGCACTCAACGGCGAAAAGCATGAAGCGCGCAGGCCGCAGGCCGATCCGATCGACACTGTCATCGTCAACATGGAGCGCTGGCGCTGGTATCCGCGCGATCTCGGCAATCCGCACGTCATCGTCAACATTCCCGACTATCGCCTGACGCTGTGGAATAACGGCAAGGTTTACTGGACCACCAAGATCGTGGTCGGCAAGCCGGGCAAGGCGACGCCGTTGATCAGCGCCGAGATGAAGTTCATCACGGTCAACCCGACCTGGAACGTGCCGCCCTCGATCATCGAGAACGAATACCTGCCGGCCCTGCAACAGGATCCGGACGCGCTCGACCGCATCGGCCTCAAGATCAAGCAAGACCCGGACGGCACCGTGCATGTCTACCAGCCACCGGGCGCCGCCAATGCCCTCGGCCGCATTCGCTTCAACTTCCCCAACAAGTTCCTGGTCTACCAGCACGACACCCCGGACAAATATCTGTTCGCCAAGGACAAGCGCGCCTACAGCCATGGCTGTATGCGAGTGCAGAATCCGCTGGAATACGGCGAGAAGCTGTTGTCGCTGGTGCTGCCGAACGAGCATTACACCGCGGCGCGGCTGGAGAAGATGTTCGGGGGGAGCGAGATCAACATCAACTTCCCCAAGCACATCTGGGTGCATCTGACCTATCAGACCGCCTTCGTGGACGGCGATGGCAAGCTGCAATTCCGTGACGACGTCTACGACCGCGATGCGCGCATGATCGCGATCCTCAAGGGCAGCGACCGCAAGGTCGCCGACATCGCGATCGAGCGGGCGCCGAACTCCTCCTCGAAGCCGGTACGCATGCCCGTCGGCATGTATGGCGGATCGGGCGGCGGCTACAGCAACGGCCCGAATTTCTTCGACTTCCTATTCGGCGGTTCACACGCCCAGCAGCAGGAGCCGGTGTACCGGCCGCGCCGTGGCGTCGGTCCGCGTTATGGCGCCGACGGCCGCGTCGTCACCCGCTAACGAAGCGACGCTATAAAACTGCAAACGCCGGCGAAAATCTCGCCGGCGTTTTTGCATGTCCGGAGCGCCGGGCAAGACGATCGTGGGATGAGGGGATTGGTACAGGCGGGTGGACTTGAACCACCGACCTCTGGTTCCACAGACCAGCGCTCTAACCAACTGAGCTACGCCTGCACGCGTGACCGGGCTGACCCGGGCGAGCGGAACCTAGAAGCCACATCCTCGCTTGGCAAGCGTTTTGGCTGGCGGCGGAAAAGCGCAACATGCGGATACGAAAAAGCCCAGGCGGCAAGCGCCCGGGCTTATCCACGCCGCGACCTTGTGGGCCGGCGGCGAAGCTGTTCGCTGGTTCGCGCCTTAGGCGGCTTTGCCGAGGCTCGAAAAGCTTTCCTTGATCGGTTCGGCGGTCTCAGTCGCGACCTTCTGCGCCTGCTCGGCAAGTTCCTTGGCCTGCGCGGTGACGGTATCGAACTGCGAGCGCATATAGGCGGTCGAGAGTTCGACCACTTCCGAATAGGACTTGGCCGACAACAATTCGCCGTACAGATCGAAGGCGGCATTGGTGTTGGCGCGCGTGGTCTCGATCACCTTGAGGCCGTAGTCCGAGCAACCCTTGGAGGCGGTCGCGTAGGTATCTTCGAGCACATCGGTTGCTTGCTCGGCCGCGCTCTTGATCTTCTCGTAATTGTCCTTGGCCTGGGCGATGCCCTTCTCGGCTAGCTCGCGGAACGCCGGCGGCACTTCCATGTTCGGCATTTCAAACTTGGGCATTTCGAACTTCGGGATTTCGAATTTCGGCATTTCGAATTTCGCCTCGCCCGTGACCGTGGCGACTTTCGGCTTGGCTTTCGTGGTGTTGGTGGCGGTCTGGACTTCTGCCATGAGAAACATCCTTTTATGACTGAGGACGGTTTCCGGCTGTACGCGAGCCGCCGTCCCCGGTGTATCGGCCCGCACCTGATTTGTGGTCCCCGTTTTGCGCTCGGGGCGTAATCCCAATATAGGGCAATTTTGTTGCGGCGCAATAAAAATATTGCATCGCACAAATTTTGGCACCGCGAGAACGCCGCCGGCAGCCTCGCCACGGAAATCGCTAATATCGGCTCGATCGTGCGTTATTGCCGGAACGCTAAACTCATCAGACCACTTTTCCGGCCTTTTGGCTTAGTTCCTTGGCCTGCTCGGTCAAGACGGCGATCTGGCTCTTGATGTATTCGGCCTGAATCTGGGTCACTTCTTTTGCATCCTTGGCCTGCATCAGACGCTGGGCAAAAGCGAACGAAGCCTGCACGTTACGTTCGGCGAATTTCAGCGCCAGTTCGCCGGCCTGCTTGACGCCGGTCTGCATGGTCTTGGCCTGGGTCTCGGCGGTGCCGAGCGCGTGCTGGGTTGCGGCGATGAAACCGTCGAAGGCCTGCTTGGCCTGTTCGACGCTTCTTTCGGCGAGTTCACGCATTTCCGCCGGAATCTCGAAGTTCATATTGCCGTTTTGCGCCATGATAATCTCCTGCCTGTGCAACGCCCGCTTACGCTACTTTCTCATTTGGGTTTATCTAGGACGGCGGGCCGGTCACGCCAGCCCAAATTTTAAGCGTGGAACCTGCGCATTAAGGTTATCGCCGCTTGCTCCGTTGAAAAGCCTCGCTGCCGTGGACGCCGGCACGGTGCAGCCGTATTAATCATTCATTAGCCGTATTCCGTGCCGTACGAAGTGAGCGAAGCTGGCGATGAATGAACATTCGATAGGCTGGCTGGACGACCCGCGCCTGGCTGAACACGCGCTGTCCCCTTCGCCGGTTTGGCTGTGGCGCGCGGACGGCGCATTCGTGCTCTGGGCCAATCCGGAAGCAGCCGCGGTCTTCGACGCGGCGACGCCGCGCGCCCTTTCGCAACGCGACTTCGAAGCGGATCATCCGGCGGTCAAACAAATCGCGCGCCTCGCCGGCACGCTACCGCACGGTGGCGCGCCGCGGCTGGAACGACTGCGCGGTTTCGGCGGCAATATCGGCGGCACGCTGCTCTGCCTGTGCTCGCGCATCGTGCTTGTCGACAACACCGCCGCCATTCTGGTCGTGTCGAGCGAACGCGCCGGCAAGGACTTGAACCTGCCCGAACGCGCCTCCCGTCTCATCGCCGATATCGCGCGTCCGGCAGCGGTCTTTTCAGCCGACGGCGAATTGGTCGAGGCGACGGCATCGGCACGCGCCCTCATCGGCAATAAATCCGACTTGAACGCGCTCGGTGCCGGCAATCTCGCGCGCGCGGCAAGCTTGAACGGCCGCGCCACCAGCGACAGCGCAGTGGGGCCGATTGAAATATCGCGGCTTGGCGCCGGCGCCACCGTGACCCTGCTCGCCGTTTTTTCGGACAACGCCAAAGCCGCGCCAACGGCGAACACCACCGAGGCGCCAAGCGCGCGCCGCCTGCCCTTCCGTTTTCTCTGGCAAATGGACGCCGCCGCCCGTTTTACCCACGGCGCGGAAAATTTCGCCGCCGTTATTGGATCGCAAGCATCGCATCTGCTCGAACGCCCTTGGGCGGAGCTTGCCGATGCCCTCCATCTCGATCGCGACGGCAAGGTCGCCCGCGCGCTCGCCGCGCACGAAACCTGGAGCGGCATAAACGTCCAGTGGCCGATCGCCGGCAGTAACGAGCGCATCGCCATCGAAATGTCGGCCATGCCGATCTTCGACCGCGACCGGCAATTGCAGGGGTTTCGCGGCTTCGCCATTTGTCGCGATGCCGCGCGGCTCGATGAGGTTCAACACCGAGTCGAACAGCCTGCGCCCGCACCGCCGGCGCCGATTAAGCCGCCACTGCAAATTGCCAATGATCGTCAGGCGAATGTACTGACTTTCCCGCCGCAGCCTGCGCAAGCGCCGCCGACGCCGTCACAAGAGCCCTCGCCTTCGCTCAGCCCCGGCGAGCACAGCGCCTTCGAAGAGTTGGCGCGCGAACTCAATGCGCGGCTAAAAGGCAGACCTAGCGCGGAACCGGCGGCGACTGACGAATTCGACGGCGAACCGGCGTCTTCACCGCCGCAATTGCAAAATCCATCGCGCCCCGTTGCCGCGCCGGTCGGCGCCGCGCAATCGGTCGCGCCGACTCATGCCGCGCCGGACGGAAGGCCGATCCTCGAAAAACTTCCGATCGGCATTCTGGTCTATCGCCTCAATAATCTGCTCTACGCCAACCGCGCCTTCCTCGACTGGACCGGCTATGCCTCGCTTCAGGCCCTGAACGAGGCCGGCGGGCTCGATGCGCTGTTCATCGAGACCGCCGCGGCGCCGGCCGACAATGGCGGCAAATCGCTCACCATCGCCACCGTCAATGGCAAACAGAAGGCGGTGGAAGGCCGCCTGTTCAGCGCGCCATGGCAGGAGGAGAACGCGCTGGTTCTGATGATTAACACCCATGTCGTCTCCGACGAGCGTAGCCAGGCGACCGAAATATCGCTGCGCCGCGCCAAGGACGAGAATGACGAACTGCGCACCATTCTCGACACCGCCACCGATGGCGTGCTGGTGCTCGACCGCGCCGGCCGCGTGCTATCGGCCAATCGCAGCGCCGAGGCGCTGTTCGGCTACGACGCCGCCGATTTCACCGAGCTTTCCTTAAGCGATCTGTTCGCGCCCGAAAGTAGGCTCGGCGTCATCGATTATCTCGAACGGCTGGCTGGCGGCAACCGCCTGATCGACGCCGGCTGCGAAGCGATCGGCCGCGTCAAGCAAGGCGGGCTGGTGCCGCTTTATATCACCATGGGCCGCGTCACCGGGGCCGAGAAATTCTGCGCGGTGTTGCGCGACGTCACCGCCTGGAAACGCACCGAAGAGGAATTGATCAATGCGCGCCGGCAGGCCGAGCGCGCCTCCACCGCCAAGTCTGAATTCCTCGCCAAGATCAGCCACGAGATTCGTACGCCGCTCAACGCCATCATCGGCTTTTCCGAGGTAATGATGGACGAGCGCTTCGGCTCGATCGGCAACGAGCGCTACAAGCAATATCTCAAGGACATTCACAGTTCAGGCGGTCATCTGATTTCGCTCGTCAATGACCTGCTCGATTTGTCGAAGATCGAAGCCGGCAAGCTCGACCTGAGCTTCGTCAGCGTCAATTTGAACGACCTGGTGCAGCAATGCGTCGCCATCATGCAGCAGCAGGCCAATAAAGAGCGCGTCATCATTCGTACCGCGCTCGGCGGCAACCTGCCGGCGGTCGTGGCCGACACACGCTCAGTTCGCCAGATCGCGCTCAATCTTTTGTCGAACTCGATCAAGTTCACCGGCGCGGGCGGCCAGGTGATCGTCTCGACCGCGCTCAACGACGATAACGAGGCGGTCTTGCGCGTGCGCGACACCGGCGTCGGCATGAGCGAAAACGAATTGCAGACCGCGCTTGAGCCGTTCCGCCAACTCGCCACCGCCTCCCGTTGGGGCGCGAGCGGAACCGGCCTTGGCCTGCCGATTACCAAGGCGCTGGCCGAGGCCAACCACGCCCGTTTCCGCATCACCAGCCGGCCGGAAGACGGCACCCTGGTGGAGGTAGCTTTTCCGGCGACGCGGGTGCTGGCGGCCGAGTAGCGAGCCTTTTCGCAGACCCGCACGAATTTATATTCGCCGCCATTCGCAAGCCACGATGTTTCGGCTAGCCTTTCGTCCGCGGGGGAAAACGCGAGGCGCGTTATGCGGTGGCTTTTCCGGCTTGTCGGTCTTTGTTTTGCTCTTTTGTCTTTTGCCGCGTCTCCGGTTCGCGCGGCCGAGCCGGCCGATCTTCTGCTCATACTGGCCGCCGACGTGTCGCGCTCGGTCACCAGCGACAAATTCAAATTACAGCGCGAGGGCTATGCGGCCGCGGTCGCCGACCCACGCGTGCTCGAGGCTATTGCTTCCGGCCGCAATCACCGCATTGCCGTTCTCTTCATGGAATGGGCCAACGCCGGCGACCAGAAAGTTGTCATCGACTGGACCATGATCGATGGGCCGAAGACGGCGCAGGCGTTTGGTGACCAACTGCTGGAGGAGCCGCGCTCCATGCTCGGCCGTACCTCCATCAGCGGCGGCATCGACTTCGCCGTGACGCAATTTGCGCGCGCGCCGTTTTTGTCCGAGCGGCAAACCATCGACGTATCCGGCGATGGCACCAACAATGCCGGCCGCGACGTGAGCAAGGCGCGCGACGATGCGCTGCGGCTCGGTATTGCCATCAACGGCCTGGTGATCCTGAGCGAGACCCCGATGCCGTGGAATCCAGAACACACACTAATCCGTCCGGCGGGCTCGCCGCCTATTATCGCGAGAACGTCACCGGCGGGCCGGGCAGCTTCGTGATGGAGGCGAAGGACTTCAATTCCTTCGGCCAGGCGATCGTCAAGAAGATGATCGCCGAGATCGCCGACGCAAGGGCTGCTCCTGCGCGATAGCGCTAACCGCGCCCACCGGCCTAAAAAGCGCCGCAAAAACGCCTGGCAGCGCGGTCAACCATGCGACCAAAAAATGCGGCCATGAAAGGGTCACAGAGGCCGCGCAAGGTTGGCCCTGGCGTCGCCGATGGTATAGTCTGCGGGCGCTTTTAATAACCGGAAATTACGATTTTGACGGCCTCCACCGGCTTCCGACGCTTGGGTTTCGTGTTGCTGGCGCTGGCAACCGCCGCCGCCGGCGTGCTGACCATGGCTGGCTATCTGATTTCGCCGGACGCCGTGCGCGCCGAGGTCTTGAGCCGCATCCGCTCCGCCACCGGGCTCGACCCGGTCCTGCGCGGCCCGGTGACCGTATCGCTCTTTCCCAAGGGCAGCGTCAGCTTCGGCGATGTCGTGCTCGGCGACGCCGACCGGCCGGCGCTGACCGCCGAACGGCTGACAGCGCGCCTGCGCTTCTTCCCCCTGCTGATCGGCAGAGTCGAGATCGCCGACGTGTCGCTCGAGCGGCCGACAATTTCGATCGATCTTCAGCCGGACGGAAAATCCAACTGGTCCGCGTTGATCGCGGCGCTAGCGCGCAATCAGAAGCCGCACGCCAAACGCGGCGTTGCCGCCTTTTCCGAAATGCGCATCGACAACGGCACGGTCGTGCTGCGCAACCACGATGACAAGATTGTCGAGACGCTGCGCGACGTGGATTTTTCACTGGCCTGGCCGTCGATCTCCAAGAGCTTCGGCGCTACCGGGCATTTCGTTTGGCATGACGAACCGGTCGATGCCAGCGTGACGTTGGCCGATTTTCCGGCGGCGCTGCTCGGCAACCGCACCGGACTGAAACTGCGCGTTGCCGGCGCGCCGATGAAGGCCGCGTTCGAAGGCTCGATCAGCGTCACGCCGACGCTTAAGATCGAAGGCACACTCGCCGCCGACGCCAAATCGCTGCGCACCGCGCTGATTTGGGCCGGACAGGACTCGCTGCCCGGCGGCGGCTTCGGCCGCTTCGCAATCAAGGCGCAGACCAATGTGGTCGGCGGCACCATCGGACTGTCGGGCGTCAATGTCGAACTCGACGGCAACAGCGCGGAAGGCGTTTTGACCTTCGCCACCGACGGCCGCAAGACGCTGCAAGGCACGCTCGCCGCCGATACGCTCGACCTGACGCCGTACATCTCGACCGTTCGGCTGCTCACTTCCAACCAGCGCGAATGGAGCAATGCCCGCATCGTGCCGGATGGCTTATCCGGCATCGACTTCGATCTGCGCATGTCGGCGGCCAAGCTGGTGGTGGCCAACGCCACCTTCGGGCGCACCGCCATCGGCGCCAATTTGCGCGCCGGCAATCTGACGGTCACGGTCGGCGAGGCGCAGGCCTATGGCGGCGTTATCCAGGGATCGCTGGCGCTTGCCAACTTCGATTCCGACATCGATCTCAAGTCGCAGATGCAATTCACCAATGTCGACCTGGAGAGCTGCCTCGGCCAATTGTTCGGGCTGCGCCGGCTCGAAGGCAAGGGCAATATTTCGTTCAACATTGAAGGCGCGGGCGAAAGCGTGCTGGCGGTCACCCGCACGCTCAACGGCACCGCTTCGTTGATCGGGCAGAACGGAGCGCTCGCCGGCCTGAATGTCGAGCAATTGCTGCGCCGGCTGGAGCGGCGCCCGCTCTCAGGCGGGGGCGAATTCCGCACCGGCTCGACGCCCTACGATACGATCGCGGTCAGGCTGAAAGTAACGCATGGCACGGTCGCGGTCGAGGCGGTAAAAATCGAGAGCAACGCCGTGCGGCTCGAAATGGCCGGCGCGGCCTCGATCCCGGAGCGCGAGCTCGACCTCAAGGGCAGCGCGACTTTGGTCACCGCCAACGCCAAGACCGGCGCCGCGCCGTTCGAACTGCCCTTCATCGTGCAGGGTTCGTGGGACGATCCGATCATGCTGCCGGACGCCGAGGCGCTGATCCGCCGTTCCGGCGCCGCCGCCCCGCTGCTCAATGCGGCGCGCGAGCGCAGCGCGCGCGAGGCCGTGCGATCGGCAATCGAGCGGCTGACCCATAGCGCCCCGGTGGCGAAATCGCCGGAAATGCCGACGGCCGAGCAGCAAGCGGGCCCGGCGGCCAAACCGTAATAACTTTTCAAGTCACAATCGATTACTATGCCGGACGGGACGAATCACCCGCCGGCCCGCCGATCCACCTTGCCCCGCCGGCACGATAGGACGCGGATGCTCAATCCCATCCTCCGGACCCTGGTCAAAGTCGCCATCGCCTCGCTGGTGGTCGGCACTATTCTTGCGCATTTCGGCATTACCGCCGAGCAGCTCATGCGCGAGTTCGGGCTGTCGGCCGACCGCCTGGAGGAATACGCCAAGCGCGGATTTTCCTGGGCCTGGCCGAATGTGCTGCTCGGCGCCCTGGTGATCGTGCCGATCTGGTTTCTGGCCTATCTGTTCCGCCCGCCCGGACAGAGTCGTAGCGACTAGCGCTCTCTCACAACTCGACCGGCCCGGCCTCGCCGACCGGTTCCGCTTTCGGCTGCGGCAATCGCGGCATCGGACCATAGTAGGACCCGAGCTTCACGCTCTCGCGCGGTTTGAGCAGGATCGAGATTAAACGCTCCAGCAGCGCCTTGGCCGAGACCGGCTTGCAGAGGAATTCATTGACGCCGAGCTTGACCGACTCGACGATGCGCCAACGCTCGCCATGCGCGGTCAGCATGATGATCGGAATATCCGGAGTCGGGAAAACGCCGGGCGAGCGCACGATACGCACCAACTCCGGCCCGTTTAGCAGCGGCATTTCCCAATCGAGAATGATGACGTCGGGCGAGGCCTGGCGGATCAGTTCGAGCGCGGCGATGCCGTCGGAAGCTTCGTTGATGGTCTTGACGCCGATGGTACCGAGCAGGCTGCGCACGATCTTGCGGGTAAACGCATTATCGTCGACCACCAGCACGCGGAGTTGCGCAAGCTGATACTCGAAACGTTTGGCGCTGATATTCATGCATTGGCTCGTCTTCGGGGTTGCGAATATGGGAGGTAAATGGTCATTTTGCCGTTAACGTTCGGCGCACGGCATCCTTCCAGCCGGCATATTTCGCCTCGCGCGGGCCGGCCGCCATGACCGGCTCGAAGCGGCGGTCGAGCCGCCATTGCGCGGCAAAGCCTTCCAAATCGGGGCAAATCCCAGCCTCCCGCCCGGCCAGATAAGCGGCACCGAGCGCCGTAGTCTCCATCACCTGCGGGCGGTCGACCGGCGCGGCCAGGATATCGGCCAGAAATTGCATGCAAGGGTCGCTGGCGGTCATGCCGCCATCGACGCGCAGCACGGTTTCGGCCGAGCCGGCCGCTGGCCAGTCGGCGCGCATCGCCTCCAACAGGTCGCGGGTCTGGTAGCCGACCGACTCCAGCGTGGCGCGCGCGATCTCGGCCGCGCCGGCATCGCGCGTAAGCCCGTAAATGGCGGCGCGCGCCTGTGGGTCCCAATATGGCGCGCCCAGGCCGACAAAGGCCGGCACCAGATAAACCTGCGCCGCCGGATCGGCGGCTTCGGCCAACCGGCCGACATCGGACGATTTGGCGATGATCTTCAAGCCGTCGCGCAGCCATTGCACCGCCGCGCCGGCGATGAAGATGGCGCCTTCGAGCGCGTAAGTGCGTTTGCCGTCGAGCTGGTAGGCAATGGTCGTGAGCAGGCGCGCGCGCGATGCAACGCGTTCCTCGCCGGTGTTGAGGAGCACGAAACAGCCAGTGCCGTACGTCGACTTCATCATGCCGGGCTTAAAACAGCTTTGCCCAACGGTCGCGGCCTGCTGATCGCCGGCAACGCCAAGAATCGCGATCGGTCCGCCGAACAATTCAGGCTCGCTCACGCCGAATTTGCCGGCGCAGTCGACGACCCGCGGCAACATGTTCACCGGCACGTTGAAGATACGGCATAGGCTCTCGTCCCATTGCCCGCTGCCGATGTCGAGCAGGCTGGTGCGCGCGGCATTGCTGGCGTCGGTCAGGTGCGCCTTGCCGCCGGTCAGCCGCCACAACAGAAAACTGTCGATGGTGCCGAAGGCGAGTTCGCCCTTTTGCGCTTTCGCGCGCGCCCCCGCCACATTGTCGAGCAGCCAGGCGATCTTGCTGGCGGAAAAATAGGGATCGAGCAGCAGACCCGTTTTGGCGGCGATCTCGCTCTCGTGGCCTTGCACGCGCAGGGCATCGCAGGCGGCAGCGGTGCGGCGGTCCTGCCACACAATGGCGTTGTGGATCGGCTTGCCGGTCGAGCGCTCCCAAATCACGGTGGTTTCGCGCTGATTGGTGATGCCTATGCCGGCGATGTCTTTGGCCGCAAGCCCAGCGGCGGCGAGCGCCTCGCGCACTGTGGCGACGGTGGCCGCCCAGATCTCCTCGGCGTCGTGCTCGACGTGCGCGGGCGCCGGATAAATCTGGCGCAACTCGCGCTGCGCCGTGGCGAGCGGCTTTAGGTCCGCATCGAAGACGATGGCGCGCGTCGACGTGGTGCCCTGATCGATGGCGACGAGGTGGTTCGGCAAAAAGCAGTCCCCGGCTATGGCGACGGAGACGCTAGCGGATTCGGCTGTGCTGCGGGAGCGGGTAATGCGGCTTTCAGGCCGCAAAGCGGCGGCCTAGTTGATCATCACGAAATGATCGTTGGCCTTGCTGGCCACAGCCCGGTCGCCATCGACGTGAATGTCGCCGACCAGTTTGCGCGGCGCAGGCCCGTAATAATCGCCGGTCTTCACCAGCGGGCGCGGCTTGGCCAATACTGCGACCATGCGGTCGCGCAGGGCTTTCGACGACACCGGCTTAAGCAGAAATTCATTGACGCCGACTTCCACCGCCTCGATCACGCGCGAACGCTCGCCGTGGCCGGTCAGCATGATGATCGGAATGTCGGGCAGCGGGAAGGTCTGCGGCGAGCGCACCATGCGCACAAAGCCGGCGCCATCGAGGCCGGGCATTTCCCAGTCGAGGATGACGATATCGGGGCTTACGTTGCGGATCATCTCGAGGCCGGCGGGACCGTCGACCGCCTCATAAATCGAGCGCACGCCGACACTCATCAGCAGTGTCCGCACCACCTTGCGCATGTAATGTTCGTCGTCGACGACCAGCACCTTGCAAGTCGCGAGACGGGCATCGAGGGCTTTTGAATCCATTGGCATTGAAGGGTCCGGTTCAGCTCCGCGATAAATTTACAGATTGATTCAAGCATAAAGTTATGGATGTGCCGTGAGCGGTCTCGTCGCAATTGCCGCGAACGCTTTAACCATTCGTTAACCGCAAGTCGGCGCTCTAGATTCCTAGTTTGCTCGCATTTTCTACGGCGCACCGATTCCCACTTCGCCGGAAAATGCCCTAGGCGGCGCCCGCGCCGGCCAGCGACGCGATAAACCGGGTGATGGCGCTTGTTTCTTCCGCGCTGGCGGTGAGACCCAGCTTGCTGCGCCGCCACAACACATCGTCGGCAGTCTGCGCCCATTCATGCGCGACCAGATAACGCAACTCCGCCTGCGTGAGATCGCCGGTGAGGATTGGCCCGAGATCGGCCATGCTTTGCGCGTTGCCAAGAATACGCTCGCAGCGGGTACCGTAAGCATGCGCCAGCCGGCGCGCATGCTGCGCGCTCAAAAACGGCCAGCGGCCAGTCATGTCCGCCACCAATTCGGCAAAGTCCTGGCTCGGAAACTCGCCGCCGGGCAATTTTGAGGTGGCGGTCCAGGCCGGTCGCATCTGGAAATAATCGCCGATTTTCTGCATCGCGTGCTCGGCCAGCCGGCGATAGGTGGTGATCTTGCCGCCGTAGACGGTGAGCAGCGGCGGCTCGCGGTGCGGCGCGTCGAGCTCCAGCACATAATCGCGCGTCACGTCTTCCGGTTTGCCGTGACCGTCATCGTAGAGCGAACGCACACCGGCGAAGGACCAGACCAGTTCGTCGGGCGCGATCTTGTCGCGAAAATATTGGTTGGCGACGTTGCACAGATAAGTGATTTCGCCCGGGTCGGGTGCCGGCGCTTTCAGATCGCCGACGAAATTTTCGTCGGTGGTGCCGATCAGCGTGAAGTCTTCCGCGAAGGGCAGTACGAAGACGACGCGGCCGCCGGCGGCTTGCAGAATATAGCCTTCGTCGTGATCGAAGCGCTTGCGCACCACGATGTGGCTGCCTTTGACCAGCCGCACATGCGCCTTGAGCGGCTTGCGGATGACGGTGTCGGCCACCTCGCCGATCCAGGGGCCGGCGGCATTCACCAGCACGCGCGCGGTCGCGGTGGAACGGCGGCCGTGGCTGTTGAGTATCAGTTCCCATTCATCGCGGCGCTCGACCCGCACGCAGCGGGTGCGGGTGCGAATGACGGCGCCGCGCTCGGCCGCGTCGAGCGCGTTCAGGACGACCAGCCGGCTGTCGTCGACCGCGCAGTCGGAATATTCAAACGCGTAGCGGAACGAGCGCTTGAGCGGCTGGCCGACCACATGATGGGTAAGATCGATGGTCTTTGCGCCCGGCAGCAAATGGCGCGCGCCCAGCAGGTCATAGAGGAACAGGCCGAAGCGCAAGATGATCGGTGAACGCAAGCCCGGCATCGGCGGCAACACGAAACGCATCGGCCGCACCAGGTGCGGCGCCATGGTGAGCAGCACCTCACGCTCGGAAAGTGCCTCGCGAACCAGACGAAAAGCGCCGTGTTCGAGATAGCGCAGGCCGCCGTGAATGAGTTTCGAGGAGGCCGACGAGGTGCCAGCGGCCAGATCGTTGGCCTCGACCAGCAATACCCGCACGCCCCGGCCGGCGGCGTCACGCGCCAGACCCGCGCCATTGATGCCGCCACCGATAATCGCGAGGTCGTAGTCGGCCATAAGGTGTGCTTGCTGATTCGCGCCGGGTTGACGAGGATGGGCGGCTTGCCGGCGACAATCTAGCGTAGCTCACGTTAACGGCGGCTAAAGTCACAGTATTTGGAGGCAAGCATGGACTTCTCGGGCAAGCGCGTGGTGGTGACCGGGGGAACCGGCGCACTTGGCGGCGCGGTGGTCGGCCCGCTGCTGTCCGCCGGCGCCACCTGCACCGTGCCCTATGTGCATGACGGCGAGATGGAGCGCTTTGTCCACCGCGACAACGGCAAACTGAAGCTGGTCAAGGTGTCCGATCTCGCCAGCGAAGCTGATGTGGCGAAGGTCTATGACGGCGCGCCGCTATGGGGCTCGATCCACATCGCCGGCGGCTATGCCGACGGCAAGGTGACGGATACGGATAAAGCCGCCTTGATGGCGCAGATCGACGGCAATCTGGTCTCGTGTTTTCTGTGCTGCCGCGCGGCGGTGCTCACGATGCGCGGTGGCGGACGCATCGTCAATGTGGCGGCGCGTCCGGCGCTGGAGCCGCGCGCAGGCGCCGGCATGACCGCCTATACGATTGCCAAGTCGGGCGTGGCGACACTGACCATCGCGCTGGCGGAGGAAGTGGCGAAAGATGGCATTTTGGTCAACGCAGTCGCCCCGTCGATCATGGACACGACGGCAAACCGCAAGGCGATGCCGAAGGCGGACTTCGATAAATGGCCGAAGGTGGAGGAAGTGGCAGCGACGATTTTGTTTCTGGTTTCCCCGGAGAACAAAGTTACGCGCGGCGCCATCGTGCCGGTGTATGGGAAAGCGTGAGCGTCACCCCGCGATCGGGACCAGTTCCAGCGGCGGGCGCAGCAGACGCTGCACATTGTTGGAAGCGACGACGCTGCGCTGTTCGGCAAAGACCTCGTGGTTCTTCTCGATGTCGTCGAGATCGTAGAGATAATTGACCATCATGCTATGCGACTGCACGATGCCTTTTTCCGACACGTCGGCCAGCCAGTCGATGCGTTCGAGCCGCGCGCCGTTGCCGAGATGGAAGCGCGCGACCGAATCGACCGGCAAGCCACGCGGCGTGCGTGCGCGCAGATAATACCAGGCAGCGGCGCGCATCATGGGATCGCGCAGCGCCTCGGCCTTTTCCGCATCGAGCCACCAGCCCGCTTCATCGAGCGTGGCGAGCGCGTCCTTGTCCGCCTCGTTGAGCGCGGCGGAGTTTTCCTGCGCGCGCTCGGCTTTCAGCCAGCCGGCGAAGTTGGGCGCCGGCGACAAGGTCACCAGCGTCGACATCTTGGGTAATTCGCGGCAGATTTCCTCGACCACCTGTTTGATCAGGAAGCTGCCGAAGGAAACACCGGCGAGCCCGCGCTGGCAGTTTGAAATCGAATAGAACGTGGCGGTGCGCGCCTTTTCCGGTTCCACCGTGTCGCGCCCGGTCGCCAGGATCGGCGCGATAGCATCCGGTATTTCGCGCGTGAGCGCGACCTCGACGAAAATCAAAGGCTCGTCGACCAGCGCCGGATGGAAGAACGCGTAGCAGCGCCGATCATGCGGATCGATGCGGCGGCGCAGGTCATCCCAGTCGCTGATCTCGTGCACCGCCTCATAGCGGATGATCTTTTCCAGGATGATGGCTGGCGTCGACCAATCGATGTGACGCAGCACCAAGAAGCCGCGATTGAACCAGGACGTGAACAGATGCACGAAGTCGTCATCGACCGCTTCGAGATCGCCGCGGTTGGGAAGCGCGTCCATGAGTTGCTCGCGCATGCGCACCAGCGCCTGCGTGCCGCCGGGGGCGAGATTGAGCCTGCGGAACAGTTCCTGGCGGCGCGGCTCTGAAGCCATATGCACCTGGCGGGCGGTGTCATCGGAAGGCTTCTCCCGCCAGGCGGCGATGGTCTGTTCCATCCGGTCGGGCTGGGTGCCGAAGCGCTGCGCCAGCGCCTCGAAAAAGGCGATGCGCGGACCGATGGTCAGTTCGGAGTAGCGGCTGAGGATTTCGCGCGCCAGCGCCACGCCGGAGGCCTCGCCGCGCCCGGACAGGAGATCCTCGCACAATTCGATCAGGCTTTCCGAGCGCGCCGACGCTTCCCCGCGCCGGTCGCGGCCGCGATCAAGCAGCGCGCGTCCGCGTTCCGAAATGGTCTGGAGCAACTCTCCGAAAAACGAGGTGTTCATCCGCCGCCAGCATGAATGGCGCCCATCAGGTGATCGGGCAGCCAAGTCGCTATCTCAGGAAGTAAGCACAAAAGCACGATCTGCAACATCATGCAGAGCACGTAGGGAATGGTGCCCCACATGACCTTTGTCACCGGAACATCGGGGGCGATGGAACTAACGATATAGATGTTCAGCCCGACCGGCGGGTGAATCAACCCGATTTCCATGTTGATCGTCATGACGACGCCAAACCAGACCGGATCGAACCCGGCGGCGGTGATGATCGGCAACAGGATCGGCGACGTCATCAGAATGATCGCCGCCGGCGGGATGAAGAAGCCCGACACCAGCAGGAACAGATTGATCATCAACATCAACACCCATTTATTGACGTGCATGTCGGCGATGGCGTGCGCCAGCGTCTGGGTGAGATAAAGCGACGTCAGCATGTAGCCGAACAGCACGGCGGTGGCGATGATCATCAGGATCATCACCGACTCGCGCGTGGTGTCGCGCAGGATCGCCCACCATTTGTCCGGCGACCACATGCGGTAGATGACGACCGCCATTACGACGCAGAGCGCAGCGCCGACGCCGGCGGCTTCCGATGGAGTCGCCACGCCGCCATAGAGCACGTACATTACGCCGGCGATGATGGCGATAAACGGCGCGATCTTCGGGATCGATTCGAATTTCTGCTTCCATGAATAACGGAAGTCGATGGCGTGCGAATGGAACCCGCGCTTCCAGATGATGAAGACCGTCCACAACATGAACAGACCGGTCAGCATCAGTCCCGGCACGACGCCGGCAAGAAACAACCGGCCGATCGAGGTCTCGGTCGCGATGCCGTAGAGGATGAAAGTGATCGAAGGCGGAATCAGGATGCCGAGCGTGCCACCGGCGCAGATCGAACCGGTCGCCACGTCGTCCGGATAGCCGCGTTTGCGCATTTCCGGAATGCCCATCTTGCCGATGGCCGCGCAGCAGGCTGGCGAGGAGCCGGTGAGCGCGGCAAAGATCGCGCAAGCGCCGAGATTGGAGATCACCAGGCCGCCGGGCACGCGATAGAGCCAGCGGTCGAGCGCCTCGTAGAGATCCTTGCCGGCAGGCGATGAGCCGATCGCCGCGCCCATCATCACAAACATCGGAATCGACACCAGCGTGAAGTCCTGCAGGCCGGTGTAGAAGGTTTCCGCCACCACATGCAGCGCGTCGAAACCCTGAAAAATAACCAGAAACGAGATTGCGATGGCGCCCAGTCCGAACGCCACTGGGGCGCCGGAAAGCAGCACGACCAGCGTGACGATGAGTACGATTGCGCCTTGCGTGGTCGGGCTCACTGGGTTTCTCCCAAAGCTTGTCGCGCCTGCTCGCGTGCCGCCTCTTCGGCGGTCTCGCGCGGTTTGAGCCCGAACGGCGGTTGTCGGCCGGTCAACAGACTCAAAAGATCGACGACATATTGCAACATGATCAGGCCGAGGCCGATCGGCATGGTGGCGTACGGAATCCATAACCGTGCCCGCCACATGGAGTCCGACACCCAGTTCTGTTCCCACGCTTCGTGCCAGAAATTAAAAGTGAGGACGGTCATCACAAGGCAGAACGACAGCGACATCAAAATCGACGCAAGCGCCAGCCAATAACGGGCAGTCTGTCCGAGATAAAGCGGCAGGACATCGACATTGACGTGCCCGCGGGTGAGCAACACGAAGGGGCTGCCGATGAAGGTGGCGCCAACCAGGCAATAGGTGGTGAAGTCGGTCTGCCAGATCGTGTTCTGATTGAGCACGTAGCGCACGAATACCATCTGACACACGATCAGTACGCCGCCCGCGATCAGGCCGGCGGCGATAATCCCGCAGAGTTGCGAAATGCGGGTAACGGCGCGGATGAACAAGTCCATAGAACGAGCCTTTCTTAAAGGCACTTCAATAAAAGAACGGCCGGCGGATTGGCTCCGCCGGCCGCATTGGCTTCGTCTGAACTACTTCACCGCCAGCGCCTCGTCGATCAGCTTCTTGCCGTCGGGCACTTCCTTGGCGAAGCCGGCGTACGAGCTTTTCTGCGCCACTGCCAGCCAGGATTCGTATTCGGCCGGTGTCAGGGTCACGACCTCGACGTTGTGATCCTTGAATATCTTGACCATCTTCGCATCGAGCTCCTTGCTCTCTTTTGCGAAATAGTCTTCCGACTTCTTGCCGGCCGCCATCAGCACGTCCTGCTGGTTCTTATTGAGCTTGTCGAAGCTCTTCTTCGACATCAGCACCGGCTCGTACATAAACCACAACGCGTTGTCTCCAGGCGCGGTAATGCACTTGACCTGCTCGTAGATGCGGAATGAGACGAAGCTTCCGGTCGAAGTATCGGTCGCGTCGGCGACCCCGGTCTGCAGCGCGTTATAAACCTCGTTCGAAGGAACCGAGACGATTGACGCACCGGCCGCCTGCCACATCGCCGCGAAAGTCGGGCCGGCGGAGCGAATTTTCAGCCCCTTGATATCATCCGGCTTGCGGATACAGGCCTTCTTGGAGGCAACCGCGCCGGCTAGCCATGCGTCCGCTAATACGACGACACCGGCCTTTTCGATCTTGGCCTTGATGTCCTTCATGAACGGCGAGTTTTTCATGCGCGAAGCGCGATCATGGCTGCGCACGAGGCCCGGCATCAGCGTGGCGCCGAAGGCGCGCACCTTGCCGCTGGCGTAGTCGAGGGGAAACGACGAAAGATCGAGTTGGCCGTTGACCATGGCATTCCACTGGTCGTTCGCCTTGAACAACGAAGCGCCCGGATAGATTTGGATTTCGAGGCCGACATTGGCTGCCTTGGCTTCCTTGGCGATGATCTGGACCATCTCGTCGCGCGGGTCACCCTTGCCGCCCGGGAACTGATGCGACGCCTTCAGGATCACTTGCGCCTGTGCCGACGCCGACAGCGCGATAGCCGCGACCGTGGCGACAAGCAGAGTTGTGAGCTTTTTCATTGTTCTCCTCCATTTCGATCTTTTATGGCGACGGGGAAATCCGCCGCGTTTGGGATATCGATCGCCGGTCGTCCGGCGTCTGGCCGATATTCTTTATTACGGTGCCCCCATCCGCACACTAGCTTCCACTGCGACACAGCGCCATAGGCCGTTGGTCGATCCAGCCGCAAGCTGCGGTGCAACAAGAAGGATTTTCCGGTCTGGCAAGCATGGGTGGATGCATTTATAACCCCCGCCATCACGATCCATTCCTTAACTGCCGGAGTTTCACGACATGGCCAAGCCGCTGGCGGGTATCCGCGTTCTTGAACTTGCCCGCATCCTGGCCGGCCCCTGGGCCGGACAGACGCTGGCCGACCTCGGCGCCGACGTCATCAAGGTCGAGCGCAAGGGCGCCGGCGACGACACCCGCGGCTGGGGCCCGCCTTTCGTCGAAGGGACCGATGGCAAGTCGATTGGCGCCGCCTATTTTCATTCCGCCAATCGCGGCAAGCGCTCGATCGAGCTCGATTTCGAGAGCGCCGAAGGCCAGCGCATCGTCAAGAAGCTGGCCGCCAAGTCCGACATCCTCATCGAGAACTTCAAGGTCGGCGGCCTTGCCAAGTTCGGGCTCGACTACAAGAGCCTGGCGGCCGAATGCCCGCGCCTGATCTATTGCTCGGTCACCGGCTTCGGCCAGGATGGCCCTTACGCCAAGCGCGCCGGCTACGACCTGATGGCGCAGGGCATGGGCGGCATCATGGATCTGACCGGCACCGCCGATGGCGAGCCGACGCGCATCGGCATTCCGATGTCGGACATTTTCACCGGGGTTTATTCGGTGGTTGGCGTGCTGGCGGCCTTGGTCGAGCGCGAGCGCACCGGCAAAGGCTGTTATGTCGACACCGCGCTGGTCGATTCAACCGTGGGCGTTTTGTCGAACCAGGCGCTTAACTACATGGTGTCGGGCAAGGTGCCCAAGCGCATCGGCAATGCGCACGCCAATATCGTGCCTTATCAAGTCTTCCCGACATCGGATGGCTACGCCATTGTCGCGACTGGTAATGACAATCAGTATATCAAATTCTGCAACGTGCTGGGCGCGCCGGAGCTTGGACAGAATCCGGACTACAGCAATAATATCGGCCGCCTCAAGCATCGCGAAGAACTGATCGGCAAATTGTCGGCACTGACATCGAAACTCAAACGCGACGATCTGCTCGCCAAGCTGGAAGCGCAGCAGGTGCCGGCCGGTCCGATCAACGATGTCGAGCAGGTGTTCAACGACCCGCAGGTGAAATTTCGCGGCATGAAGCTCGATCTGCCGAGCAAGGCCGCTAAAGGCGGATCCATTCCGGGCGTGCGCACACCGATCGTGATCGATGGCTGGCGGGCGGCGAGCGAGCGCCCTGCCCCGCTGCTCGGCGAACATTCGGCGGAGATATTGAAGGAGATCGGGGAAGGGTGAGACTTCGCCTCAGCCGCGTTTCCTGCTAGATTTGCCAGCGTGATTGGGTCGACCTTACAATTACTAAGCCAGATGCCGTCTAATCCGATCGCGAGCGCGAAAATATTTTTCGTGCCTTTCGCACCATTCCCGAACGGCAAGGCCGCGTGTTGCGCGTTGTCTATTCCCGCGATGGCGAGGACTTTCGGGTCATTACCGCATTCTTCGACCGGGCACGGCGTCAGCAATAGTCACCACTCAGCCGCGCTACTTGGCCGTCGCATCCTGACGCTGGCGCTTTTTCGTGGTCTCGATTGCTTCGCGGATATTGCGCCGCAGGCTTTCGAGATCGTAGGGCTTTTGCAGCACGACCACGCCCTGGCGCACTGCTTCCTGCGCGCTGGCGCTATAGCCGGTGGTGAGCAGCACCGGGATGCCGGGGAGGCGCTCATTAATCTCGAGCGCGAGGTCGAGGCCGTTCTTGCCGCCCGGCATAAGGATGTCGGAAAAAACCAGCACGACATTGGCATCGAGCCGCAAGGCGGCGATCGCCGCCTGCGCATTGGCGACGCTGCGCACCTGAAACCCAAGCTGGCGCAGATAATCGGCGCCGACTTCGGCGACGTCCGCATTGTCCTCGACCAGCAGCACGGTGCCGGCGTCGCCGGCCGGTTGCGGCGGCGGCACGGGTTGCGCCGGCGCCGCAACCGCGGCGATAGTGTCGTAGCTGCGCGGCAGGAAGATCGTGATCGCGGTGCCGCGTCCTTCGCTGCTCGACACTGTCGCCATGCCGCCTGATTGCTTGGCGAAGCCATAGACCTGACTCAGGCCCAGTCCGGTGCCCTTGCCGATATCCTTGGTGGTGAAAAACGGGTCGAATACCTTGCTCAGTACGTCGGCGGGAATGCCATGCCCGGTATCGGCGATGCGGATGGCAACGAAACCGCCGGTCAATTTTTCGTCGTCTTCCTCGCCCGCTTCGCCCTTGAGCGTCACCGTTTTGGCGCGGATCGACAGCGTGCCGCCGTCCGGCATGGCGTCCTTGGCGTTGACGGCGAGATTGAGGATGGCGAGCTCGAGTTCATTGCTATCGACGCGTACGGCGCAGACGCCGGGCGGCGCATCCACCGTAACGTCGATATTGGGCCCGAGCGAACGCGTCAGCAGGTCGCGCACCAGCGGCAGCCGCTGTGACAGGTCGATCACCTGCGGCGTTAACATCTGCCGGCGCGAATAAGTCAGCAACTGGCGCGTCAGCGTCTCGCCGCGCTGAGTCGCGGTCGCGATCATGTCGAGTAGTCGCGTGTGCTTCTGTTCGGTGAGTTCGCCGCGCAGCCGCTGCACGCTTCCGCTGATGATCATCAGGAGATTATTGAAGTCGTGCGCGACGCCGCCGGTCAATTGCCCCATCGCCTCCAGCCGCTGCGACTGGCGCAGCGCGTCCTCCGCCGTTTCGCGCCGGTCGGCCTCGTCGTACAGCGTGCGCGTGCGCCGCAACGCCAGCGCCAAGCCGGCATAGAGGAAAACGGTGAGCGGAATGCCGAAGAGAAGATGCGTGGTGAGATAGCCGAGCCATTCGTAGATGACCGCCGACTGCTCGACGCCGGCCAGCACATAGATCGGAAAACCGGCGAGCTTGCGATAGCCGATGCGGCGGCCGACGCGGTCGACCTGCGAATCGACGGTGAAGATCGAGCGTTCTAAATGCTGCCGGACGCCTTTACGGAATGCGCTATTCTCGTCGAGTTTGAGCGAGCGATCTTTCGGCACCGGGAAACGTGCCAGGAAATTGCCGTCCTCGCGCGCCAGCGCGAAATAGCTTCCTTCGTTCAAGCCCATGCGGCCGTAGAAGGTCTCGAAGTAACCCGGCAGCACGGCGATCGAGACGATACCGTTAAATGCGCCATTGGCCGACGGCCGCCGTTGCGTCACTGCGAAGAAAACACTGCCGATGCCGCGCATGCGCGGCGCCAGCACCCGGCTGACATAAGTTCCGGGATCGTTGCGCTCGTGCACCTTGAAATAATCCCGGTCGGCAAAGTTTAGACCCTGCGGCACCGGCTGGAAATTGGACGACACCAGCGGGCGGCCATCCCGGTCCATGATCGCGATGCCCTGCAATTGCGGCAGAGCATCTACCAGCCGCTTCAGGCGCTCGCGCAGCGGGCCTTCGTCACGGCGGATGTCGTCGTCCGACATGCCGCGCAAGACCTCGTCGATTTCGCCGAAGGTGCGCTCGATGGTTTGCAGAACCTTGAGCGCGTGCTCGTGCAGAATGTCGAGCGAGCGGTCGATGCGTTCGTCGGTAACCTTTTCGAAATTGCGGTAGCTGACCCAGGCAGCGAAAGCAAAGAGCACCGCCGGCAGCACCACCGATGCCACCATCATCAATTTGAGCAGTCGGATCGCTTCATGGCGCGCAGTCAGCATCGGACGATGTCATCCCCCGCTTAAGCGCCGGTTCGGACGCGTGCTTGTGAGGTCGGCCGCGAATGGGCCGAACATAAGGCATCCGAAAAATGCCTGCGACAATAAATAATATCGCAAAACAAAATCGCAGCGACGATGGAACGTTTCGCCGATTGGGCCGTTGCCTCTCTTAGCCGGCCCAAAGTGTCTAGCTGACCGCGGCGGGCGCGAGTACGTCAAGGTCGGTGGCAACGTCGATGATGACCGGCCGGTTGGCGGCGAGCGCCTTGGCCAAAGCGGGCGCGAGGTCTGCCGGTTTTTCGACGCGGATGCCGAGCGCGCCCATATCCTCCGCGATTTTGGCGAAATTGGTCTGGCGGTAAGTCCACAGTTCGCGCGCCTGCTCGGTCTGTTCGCCACCATAGGCGCGATCGAAGCCGCGCTTACTTTGATTGCCGCCGCCATTATTGTTGACGATGGTGATGGAATTCAGCTTCCAGCGCACCGCCGTTTCGATTTCGCCGATGTGATACCAGAAGCCGGCATCGCCGGTGAACACTACCACCGGACGGTCCGGGCACGCCGCTTTGGCACCGATGCCGGCGCAGAAAGCCCAGCCGAGATGACCAGCGCTGCGGATGTAGCTTTGCGTCGGCACCCGTGTGTCATAAAGCCCGCCCATCCACATGCCGGCATGGCCGGTGTCGACGATGACAATGGCGTCTTCCGGCACATGCTTGGTGAGGTCGCCGCAAATGCGCGCCGGGTTAATCGGCACGGCGTCGGATTCGAGCATGCTTTTATATTTCGCGGCCCAGTCGGCGCGCAGCTTGACGATTTCCGCAATCCAGGCTTCGCGCTTTTTCGCGCTCGATTTGTCGGCTTGTGCCAGCATGGCGGAAAGCACCGCCTTCGCGTCGCCGAGCACGCTCGCCTGTAGCGGATAATTGCGGCCGAGCGATTCCGGTTCGATGTCGATCTGAATCGCCGGCGTGCCGATTTTCGGCACCGCCCAGAAATGCGTGGTCATGCCGCCGGTCTCGGTGCCGATGAAGCAGACCAGATCGGCGCGATTGACCGCGATGTTGGCGCTTTCGCGCGAATAGCTGCCGACCACGCCGACCGAAAGGGGGTTGGTGCCCGGGATCGTATCCTTGCCATTGAGTGAGGTGGCGACTGGAATCTGCAAGGCTTCCGCGAGCGCTATCAGTTCGGCCGCCGCGCCTGATGCGCGTACGCCGCCGCCGGCGACGATGATCGGACGCTCGGCCTTCTGCAATATGTCGAGCGCGGCTTTCACATGCGCCGCTTCCGGTTGCGGACGAAACGGCGGCACATGCGCGAATTGCGTTTCGACCATCGGCTCCATCACCGCCTCGTCGAGATCGAGCTGGCCTTCATTGCCGCGGAATTGCAGATGCACCGGGCCGGGCGCGCCGGAGGTGGCGACACGAAAGGCCTGCCGCACCATGTCGGGAAATCGTGACACATCGTCGATGGTGGCGTTCATCTTGGTCACCGGCTCGAAGGCCGGCATGTCGTCGATTTCCTGATAGACCTTACGGAATTTGGTTTTCGGATCGCGCCCACCGGTCATGGCGATCACCGGCGAATGCGCCAGGAACGCGTCTCGCAGGCCGGCGGCAAGATTAAGCGCGCCGATCACCTGCGCCATGCAGATGCCGGGCTTGCCCGACGCGCGCGCATAACCGTCAGCCATATAGGCGGCGGATTTTTCGCCGTGGCAGTGAATGCGCGCGATCTTGGTGCGCCGCTCCATCTCGGCGAAAGTCCGCCGCAGCACCGCCGGCACCATGAAGACGTGGGTGACGCCGTAGCCGGCCAGCATGTCGGCCAGAACTTCGGCGCCGGTGCGTTTGGTGTTGTGTCCGACTTCAGTCATTTGCAATTCCAATTGTGAAGGGTCAGGCTGTGATGAGTTTCAGCGCAATGCCGTTGGTGCAATAGCGCTTGCCGACCGGCGGCGGCCCGTCCGGAAGACCGCGCTCCTGCGCTACTCATTGGCTTGATTCCCGGGCACCGGCCGGGATGATTGCTGCGCGATCACTTGATCGCCAGCGGATTGACCGGCGAGCCGACCGCGCCTGTAATCGGGATGGCGGGCGCCACGAACATGAATTCATAGACCTTGTCGGCGGCGCAGTCGTCGGCCAGTTCCTTGAGCTGGAAGATTTCGCCCATGGTCATGCCCATGATCGGAATGGTGATCCAGTGCCAGGGCTGGTTGATGCCCTCCTCGCTTTCGTTCGGGCGCACTTCGCAGCCCCAGGTGTCGGAAGCGAGTGCCGCCAGTTCGACGCGCTTGATCCATTCCAGCGTCTCGAAAGCAAAACCGGGCGCGTCGCCGCCGGGATAGCCATCCCAGGAGCCCGCCTTCTGACAGCGTTCCATCATACCGGTACGCACGATGACGTAATCGCCGCGCTTCATGGTGATGCCCTGCTTCTTCGCTGTCTCGTCGAGATCTGCGCAGGTGATGCCATAGCCGTCATCGAGCGACTCGACGCCCTTGTAACGGGCGACATCGAGCAGCACGCCGCGGCCGACCATCTTGTTCTTGGTTTTTTCGATGCCGCATTTCTGCGCGCCGGCCGAGGTCACCTCACGGCAGTCATAACCGTTCCACATATAGTTTTCATAGAACACATGCCCAAGCCCATCCCATTGCGTGCCGCACTGCAACGGCATGGTCACCATGTCGTCGGCGGCGCGGATGCCGCGTTTGTCGAGCACGCCCGAATAGGCGTCGGTGCCGGTGCGCAGCATGGTGTGGATCGCGTTGGTGCGGCCCATCGAGGGATACTTGCTTTTGGCGCCCTGCGGCCCGGTGTGGTCGAAGTTCAGGCAGAGCGAAATCACCTTGCCCTTTCTCACCAGCTTGGTGGCGGCGACAATGTCCTCCGGTGAGGTGTAGTTGAGCGTGCCGATCTCGTCATTTGGACCCCACTTGCCCCAGTTCTTGTACTTCTCGGACGCGGCGGTCATGTCCTGACGGGTGATTTTCCTGGACGCCATTGAGTTTCCTCTGATGAAAGCAAGTTTTATGAAGGCTGCCGGAATACAGCCTGTGCGCGGCTGCGATGCAAGTGCCTAACGGGAGCCCTGCGATAGTTCCTCTGGCGAAGTTTGCGCGCGCTGTTACTATCGCAAAAAAATGAGGAGGAAACGCGAATGCATTTAATTGGCCGAATTCTACTGGCGTGCGTCACCGGCTTATTGCCCGTTCTTATGAGCCCGGCGGCTTCGGCCGCCGATTATCCCGACAAGCCGGTGAAGGTGATCGTGCCCTTCGCGGCAGGCGGGCCGACCGACGTGATGGCGCGGCTGATCGCGCAAAAATTGTCGGAGCAGTTCAAGCAGCAGTTTTTTATCGAGAACAAGCCGGGCGCCGGCGGCAATATCGGCATGAGCCTGGTCGCGAAATCCGCGCCCGACGGCTACACCATTCTGGTGGCAAGCTCGAGCTTTACAGTCAATCCGAGCCTCTACGCCAAGAACCCTTACGACCCGTACAAGGACTTCGTGCCGGTGACGCTCGCCGCCGCCTCGCCAAATATTCTGGTAGTGCATCCGGATGTTCCGGCCAAGACGGTCAAGGAACTGATCGATCTGATCAAGGCAAACCCCGGCAAGTACAACATCGCCAATCCCGGCATCGGCACCACGCCGCAACTGGCGGCCGAACTGTTCAAACTTCAGCTCAAACTCGACGCCACCAGCGTGCCGTTCGGTGGCGCGGCGCCGGCCGTGCAGTCGGCGGTTGCCGGTCACACTCCGATTGCGTTCACAGCGCTGCCGCCGACCGCGCCACAGGTCAAAGGCAATAAGCTGCGTGCGCTCGCCGTCACTTCGGCAAAGCGTTCCTCGGCGTTGCCGGACGTGCCGACTTTGGCAGAGGCCGGCATCAAGGAGCAGATTTCGGAGACCATGCAGGGCGTGCTGGTGCCGGCCGGCACGCCGAAGGACATCGTCGCCAAGCTCAACGCCGCGATCGTCAAGGTGATGGCGCTGCCGGACGTGAAGGAAAAATGCGCCCAGCTCGGCTTCGACGTGGTCGCCGATACGTCGGCCGAATTCGCTACCTATATCAAGACCGACGTCGAAAAATGGGCGAAGGTGATCAAGGACGCGAATATTCCGACGATTAAATAAAAGAAAGCTCATGTCCCGGGTCTGCGGCGCACCACCATCGTGTTGCGCTGCGCCCGGGACACGAGCAAGAACCATGCGCATCGTCGGCATCCGCGAAACCACCATCCCGCTGAAATCGAAGCTGGCCAATTCAAGTTTCGATTTCACCGAGATGACCACTTCCGTCGTCGCCGTCATCACCGACGTGATCCGCAACGGCAAGCCGGTTTGCGGCTTCGCCTTCAACTCAACCGGACGTTACGCCTGCGGCGCGCAAATGCGCGAGCGCTTTATCCCGCGCATTTTGGCGGCAAAGCCTGAGGCGCTGCTCGATGAAAGCGGCGCCAATCTCGATCCGGCAAAAATTCTGGCGCAGATGATGCGGCGGGAAAAAATAGGCGGCGATGCCGAACGCTCGATCGGCATCGGCACCATCGAGGTCGCTACCTGGGATGCAGTCGCCAAGATCGCCGAGAAGCCATTACATGTGCTGCTGGCCGAGCGCTTCAGCGGCGGCAAGCTGCCCGATAAGGTGTTCTGTTATGTCGGCGGCGGCTGGTACTGGCCGGGCCAGACCATCAACGACCTTCAGGACGAGATGCGCCGCCATCTCGACGCCGGCTACACGCTGGTGAAGATGAAAGTCGGCGGCTTGCCGCTCGCCGAGGACGTGAAACGCCTGGAAGCCGTACTCAAGGTCGTCGGCTCCGGCGAACATCTCGCGGTCGATGCCAACGGCAAGTTCGAACGCGAGGAGGCGCTCGCCTATGCCAAAGCGCTGGCGCCGTTCAAACTGCGCTGGTTCGAGGAGCCGTGCCATCCGCTCGACTTCGCGCTTTATGCGGAACTGGCGAGCGTCTACGCGCCGCCGCTCGCTACCGGTGAAAATCTTTATTCGACGCGCGACGTGGAAAACCTGGCGCGTTTCGGCGGCTTCCGCGCCGGCCACGATATCATTCAAGTTGATCCGCCGCAGGCTTACGGCATCGGCCCGTATGTGCAGACGCTCGACATGCTCAAAGGTCACGGCTGGCCGCGCACCTCGCTCTTCCCACATGGCGGCAATCAGATGTCGCTGGCGATGGCGGCGGCCTTCGGGCTCGGCGGCGCGGAATCGTATCCGGGCGTGTTCGGCGATTTCGGCGGCTTCGCCGACGACGCCCGCGTCGAAAACGGCGCGATTACGCTGTCGGACCGCCCCGGCATCGGCTTCGAGGGCCAGGCCAATCTCTACCGCATCATGAAAGAGCTGGCGGCCTGAACCTTTCATATGGGCCGCGCGTTGGCGGCGATGGCGAAAAAGCGCAAATCCAAAGCCAAGCCTGAGAAACAAAAAGACGACGACCTCGTCGGCAAGCGCATTCAGTTCGATCGCGCCACCTGGGATGCCATTGATCTCTTGACGCGCGAGCAGATGAAGGACCTGCCGGAAATTACCGAAGAAGCCTTCCGTGATTTGCTGGAAAAATACGGCCGCAGCGCCGATTTCCGCACCGCACTTAAAATGAGCGCGCGCAAGGCCGCGAAAGCCGACAAATAGCTGCGTCCGCGCCACGGGAGTTTCGGCGGTTCCCCCGCGACGTTTGAAAAATGCGGGTTATCCACAACCAGATTGCCGCGTCCCGACCCAAATACCACTAGTCTTGTCATAGCGATTCGTGGGGAACTCGGGGAGACGAATGCGCGTGGACACCAGTGACAGCCCAGTAAAGCCGTCCGGCCAGCGTAGCGTTGAAGACCGCGACACCGAGCAAAACCTGATGACGCCAGCGCGGCGCGCCGCGCTCGATGCGCTCGAACAGGAATTTCGCGACCTCCTGCGGACGGCGCCGCGCTAAGCCAACTCGCAGCGGCGGAAGCCATCGGCTATTGTTCGGCCGCGACGCAAACGCCGCTGTCTGGAAACAGAGCCCTATGGAATCCGACGCCCTCCGTCGCCTGCATTACGCCGCGGCCATCGCCTGCGGCATTTTCGCGGCGCTGGTCGTGCATATTGCACTGACGGTGTTCGGCGTCGGGCTCGACGCCGTTTTGCGCGATGGCGGCGCCGACCAAAACCGGCAATTCGTTTCGGCGCTCGCCTGGTGGGCGATCGGCGGCGCCGGCTTTGCGGGAGGCTGGGCGACCGGCGCTTATCTGATCGCGGCCGCGCGCGAGCGCGAGTTTCTGTTCCGGCTGGCGCAGCGCTTTCTGATTGCGCTGGTCTTCGCGGTGGCCACCGCCGGCGGCATAATGAGCAAGAGCGGAAGTCTTGGTGGCACGCTCGATGTCGCCGCCGGCCTCACGGCGCTTGGCCTGGGACTAATCTGCGCCTTCTGCGGTGCGCGGCTGGCTTATCTCAACGCCGAGCAAGTTTAAGCCCGCCGCTACCGCATTCTCCCAATATGTCACTGTCATAAATCGCGTCATAAATCGGCATCCTACAACCACGATGGTCTGCGGTACTTGGCAACCGCCGGCGACCGATGCATGTTAGCCAGTGGCTGGGAGGCCGCACGAGTAATGTCAACAGAAACGGCGCGCGAAGCGGGGTCGAACGACACCCGCTGGCGAAAGGAATTGAAAGCCGGTGCGGTCGCCGCGGTGCTCGGCCTGCCGATGTGCCTGGCTGCCGGCGTGCTGGTCTTCGCGCCGCTCGGACACGATTACGTCGCCGAAGGGGCGGCTGCGGGTCTGTTCGGCTTCATCATCGCGGGCGCGGTCGCGGCGCTGCTCAGCACATCGTCTTTTGTCGTCACCGTTCCGCGCGCCAGCCCCGCGCTCGTGCTGGCAACGCTGGTCGCCGGCCTGCTGATCGACCAGAATTTTGCCGGCAATCCGGCGCTGGTCGTCGTCGCCGCCGCCTTGTGCGTCTTTATGAGCGGCCTGTGGCAAATCCTGTTCGGAATTTTTCGGGTCGCGCGTGCGATCAAATTCACGCCACACCCGGTGGTCGCCGGTTTCGCCAATGGCGCGGCGCTGCTGATCATCAAAGCGCAGATCAAACCGTTTTTCGTTGATGGCGACGGCACGGCCTCGCTCTTACCGCATCACCCGTGGATGCTGGTCTTCGTGGTCGGCATCGCGCTGCTGGCGCTTTGTTACCAGCGGCTGGCGGTCTTGCTTCGCCTGCCGGAGGCGGCGGCCAATGTCCCCGGCGCGCTCGCCGCTTTCGCGCTCGGCACCGGCATCTACTATGTCATTCTCTGGATCCTTCCCAGCGTCGACATCGGCCCCGCTATCGGTCGGCCGGATGTCACGCTCGCCTCGCCGCTGCTGGCGCTATGGCAGCCTGAAAATCTCGCGCATGTATTAGGCAGCGGCTGGAATATCCTGCTGGTGTCGCTGGTGCTGGCGATTGTCGCCAGCCTTGAAACGCTGATGTCGCTGCGCGCAGCGCAGAACATCGCCGACCTGTCGGTTCATCCGGTGCGCGAACTGGCCGCCCAAGGGCTGGGCAACTGCGCTGCCGCGCTGCTGGCGCCGATTTCCAGCGCCTCCTCGCCCAGCCTGACGGTCGCGGCCTATCGCGCCGGCGGGCGAACCAGACTGTCCGGCCTTTTCGCTTCGGCCTTCATACTGGTCGTCGGCGTGGCGTTTTCCGGCGCGGTCGCCGCGGTGCCGAATGGCGTGTTGGCGGCCGTACTTCTCGCCATCGGCGTCACCATGATCGATTCCTGGAGCCTGCGACTTTTTTCGCGGCTGTTACGCAAATCGTCGCCGACCTGGCGGCGCGATCTGCACGATGCCATCGTGGTGGTGGCCGTCATGGGCGCAACCTTCATGACGACGGTCGTGATTGGGGTCATTACCGGCTGTCTGCTCGCCGCGCTCATATTCGTCATCAATATGAGCCGCCCGGTGGTGCGCCGCAGCTATCTCGGCCATGAAATATTTTCCAAGCGGACACGATCGAGCGACGACATCGCCATTCTGCAAAAGACCGGCCAGCGCCGCGCGGTTTTGCAACTCGAAGGCGTTTTGTTTTTCGGCAATGCCGAGGATCTGTCGCTGCACGTCAAGACATTGTTTGAGCAGGCCGACATTGTCGTGCTCGACATGCGCGCGGTGACGGACATCGACGCTTCCGGCTCCGCCATTCTGGCGGCACTAGTGAAACGCGCGCGCACGCGCGGCAAGAAATTACTGTTCTGCAACGTCGCGCCCGAGCAAAGCGCGCAGGTGCGCACGCTGTTTGACGCCGCGGGAATGGCCGATGCCGCCATCAAGCCCGATCTCGAAACGGCGCTGGAATGGGCCGAAGAGGAAATATTGCTGGATTACCTGAACGAGCGCGGCAGCGCCGCCATGCTGCCGCTCGACGAGATCGATTTTTTCACCGGCGTGTCGGCGGACGAATTAAAAGCGCTGCATCGGGTTTTGAAATTGCGCGAATTCGCGGCGGGTGAAGCAATCTGCCGCGAGGGCGACGCCGGCGACCGCATGTGGCTACTGGCCAAAGGCAGCGTCAGCGTCCGCCTTGAGGTCAAGGACCAGCGCGGCAGCCGGCGCATCGCCAGCCTCGGCCGCGGCACGGTGTTCGGCGAAATGGCGCTGATCGAAGGCGCGCGCCGCTCGGCCTCCATCGTCGCCGACGAAGCGGTCGCCTGCTACGAACTGACCAGCGAGGACTTCGCCGTTCTACTGCGCGACAGTCCGGGCATCGCCGCCACCATCATGCGTAACACCGCGCGTGAATTGGCGCGGCGTCTGCGCCGAACCTCGGAAGACCTGCGGCACGCGGCAAGCTAACTCGGCAAAACGTCAGGCCGGCGCCGCCTGCTTACGCGCTTCCAGTTCGCGCTCCAGCCGCCTGAGATTTTCCAACAGCCGCTCGCTGGTCAGCCGCAAGAAATAAAAACCGAAGGTCGGATTCTGGAAATAAAGCTCGCCGACTTTGTCGTAGGTGATGGTCAGCATCTCGACATCGTCGCTGCATTTGACCGTCTGCGTGCGGCGATGTTCGGGCGTCAGAAACCCCAATTCGCCGACCAGTTGACCCGGATGCAGATCCAGCCCGAGCTCGGTCACCCGGCAAGTGCCGCTGACGATATAAAACATTTCTTCGGCATGATCGCCTTTGTGAAATAGCACCGCGCCCTTCTTGTACGAGTGCTTGTGCATGAAAGGCTTGAGCCAATCCATCGACAGGTCGCCTTGCGAGGCGGAGCGCACCTTCTGGACCAGTTGCAGCATTTCATAGAGGCGCAGTGAATTGAGCGGAACCAGGATGCCGTACAGCGCCAGCGTCGGCCACGACGGATACATCGCTCCGTAAATGACGAACAAGGCGTTGCTGGCGATTTCGCAGACGCGCAGCGGCACCATCGTTTTCATGTAATGGCTGGCAATATAAAAAATACCGGCGACAAAACCGATCGCGACCGTAATCGTGTGCATGTCATCAAAGTGCATAGCGTCCCCACTCCCCCGAACCGGCCTTTAGCCGCCACCCCCCGCTACAACGCCCACTGGGAATGCCTGCAAACTGTGCACCATCCGGGAGCGCGGATCAAAGATCGATAATCTGCCCCTCACGCGCAGTAATGGTTCCCGGCCGGGCGTCGTTGGCGTCGGCGGCGAGCGCATCCATGAATTCATCATCATGCGACGGATCGTGGTGAAACAGGCAAAGCTGTTTGGCCTTGGCCGCGTTGGCGAGACGAATGCCGCACGACCAGGACGAGTGACCCCAGCCCGGGCGCGCCGCTAATTCCGCGTCGTCGAAAGTGGAGTCGTAGACAATCAGATCGGCGTCGCGCGCGAGCGAGGCCAAGTCGGCATCGCGCGCGCCCGGAAATCCCGATGTATCGCTGATCAGCGAAAACACGCGGCCGCCATATTCGAGCCGGTAGCCGCTGGCCCCGTCGGGATGATCGAGCGGCGCGGTGCGCAGCGTCACGCCATCGTAGGGGCGCAGCACGTCGCCGGAATTAAAGTCATGGTATTCAATGTCAGCACGGAAGATTTCGACTTCGACCGGGAACAACGGCGAACTCATGATTTTGCGCATGACTTGCTCGACGCTGCTGCCCTCCGGCTTGAGATTACCCGCCCAGATGCGGATTTTATAACCGTCCAGAAAAAACGGCGCGAAAAACGGCAGCCCAGTGACGTGGTCGAGATGGCAGTGCGTGAGGAAGATGTCGATACTGCGCGTCTTCATGTTTTTGACCAGCGCATTGCCGAGCGGGCGCAGGCCGGTTCCGGCGTCGAAGATCAAAACATGATCGCCGCAATGAACCTCGATGCACGGCGTGTTGCCACCGTAACGGATCGTCTCCGGCCCCGGACAAGCAATGCTTCCCCGAACGCCCCAGAATCGAATTCGCATTAGCCGTCACCCCAAATTGCGCGCAATCTATTCCAGCCCTATCGCAAAGGCGAGATAGACACGCTTCATGTCATTTGGGCGGCGGCGCGCCTTCATCCGGCCCGCCACTGCCCGATTTCCGGCGCTCTGATTCCACTTTAATTTGCCGGGCCAGTTCGGGATGGTGGGCGGTAAAAGCGCGAAAGTCTGTGACATCCAACACAAGCAATGTCGAAGGTACCGTCGTCATTACGGTCGCGCTGCGCGGACCGCCATCGAGCAAGGCGAATTCGCCGAAAAACGAACCGGCACCGAGAAGCACCGGTTTCGGTTCGACCTGCACCTCGACCTCGCCGGCGGCGATGAAATACATGCAGTCGCCGGGCCGGCCGCGCCGGACGACGACGCTGCGCTCGGCGAGATCCATATGCCGCAATAACCGCGTCAGCTCGACGATCGCCGGCGCATCGAGGTTGCGCAGGAACGGCACGCCGGTCACCAGGCCCCAGTTCCGCATGAATTCGCGCCGGCGATGCTCGGCGGCAAAGCCGGTGGCAAGAATACCGGTCCACAGACCGAAGACGCCGAGACCGCAGATCATCACCGCCCCGGCGATCACGCGGCCGAGCAATGTTTGCGGGACCGCGTCGCCGTAACCGGTGGTCGTCAGGGTCGTCACCGCCCACCACATTGCCGAAGGCAGGCTGCCGAATTGCTGCGGCTGGCCGGCGCGTTCCAGCAGATGCAGCGCGACGCCGGCGAACAACAGCACGATCAAGAAAATGATCAGCACGCTCGCCAGCGGGCGCGCTTCCAGTTTGATGATGCGGCCTAGCATCGACAGGCCGGGAACAAACGCGGCGAGCTTGAAGACCCAAAGGCAGGCCAGAAGCCAGGCGGTGTCGCCGGCAACTCCGGCTGCAAGCACGATCGGGATCGGGACGATCGCCAGCAGGTCGATGACGCCGATGCTGGATTGCCAATAGCGCAGGATGCCGCCGTCACGCGCGCCTATCCAGGACTTCACCAGAAATTCGGAGACGAAATAGCCAAGACAGGACCACAGCACGGCGGTCAGCCAAACCGCCGTTTCGGCATTTCGTTCCGGGACGGTTATGGCCATCATGGCAGCCAGACCGCAGGTCACCACGGCACTTTGCGCGAGCCGGTACAGCTTCAGCCCGGTTGCGTGGGCCGAAGTAAGCCGATCATGGGTGTCAGGTAAGGCCATCAACCTGCTCCAACTGATCGTTGTGGGCGGCTTTATGACAAACGGAGTAGATGCGTTACGCTGCCACAATTGGGCGATTTACTAAGGACGAGCCTTACATTTGTGCATTTGCGACGATTCAGGCGCGATTCTGGTGCCCGTGGAACCGCCCAAATTAACACTGCCAGGCGGAATCCGCGCTCAAAGGTATTTCTAGCGTTGACTAAGCTACTGGCCAAGATAAGAATTTCTTAACCACCCTGGCCGGGGGCGACTTTTTCAGCGGCAACTTACTTCGCGACATAATTAGGCCTTTGGGGACTATCGTTATGCTGCGCGGCGGAAACGATTGGGCCGGAGAGCATTTTGCTTTCGACCACGGCGGCGCGTCGTCGCAGGCGCCGGCCGACGCGGGCGGCCAACACGAAAGCATCCCTGTTGGGATCGATAATGGCCCCGATGGGCCGAGCGCGACAATCTCCGACTCGCATCTGTTGTTCACGGCGCATTTTTCGCAGGCCGGCGCCGATCTCGTTCTGCGCGGCGAGGATGGAAAGACTTTCGTCGTTCACGACTACTTCGCCACCGAGCAGCGCGCGCGCTTGCTGTCGGCCGACGGCGCAGCACTTTCGCCCGACGTCGTCGCCGCGCTCGCCGGGCCGCAGGCGCCGGGCCAATACGCGCAAGCCGGCGCGCCGCAAGCGGCCGCACAAGCGGTCGGCCGCGTCGCGGTCATTGACGGCAGCGCCACCATCATACGTAACGGCGTCGCCATCACGCCGCATGTCGGCGACGCGGTCCTCAAGGGCGACGTGTTGCAGACCGTCACCGGCGCACTCGGCGTCACCTTCAATGACGGCAGCACGCTCAACCTGACCGCCAATTCGCGCATGGTGGTGAACGAATTCGTCTACCAGCCGAACGGCGCGCAAAATTCGCAATTGCTTAATTTGGTGCAAGGCTCGCTCACCTTCATCTCCGGCGAAGTCGCGCATACCGGCAACATGAAGATCGGCACGCCGGTCGCCACCATGGGTATCCGCGGCACCGTCGGCGGCGTCACCACCGCCAATGACGGCACCGTGCAGTTCTACGTGTCGCAGAGCGCGACCGGCGCCGTCATCATCGACAGCAGCGGCGCGGTGATCGCCAATGTCGTGCAGGACGGCCCGCTGATCCTGGTGCGTCCGGTTGGGCCGTTGCAGGTCATTGCCGAAGAAATCAACAAGACTCCGCAGCAAGTGGCGACCGAACTGGCCGCGCTTCAGCATATCGTGAGTGTTCAGTCGGTCGGCCAGCAGATCATTCAACAATTTTTCCAGCCAAACCCTAATCCGAACCCGCAGTCGACCGACCAGGTACATACCCAGTTCCAGATCGACCTGCATACGAACCCGACTACCACACCGGAAAACGGCGGCAATAACGGCGGCAACGGCACGCATGTGCCCGACAGCGGCACAGTGACGATTACACCGCCGCAAGACCAGGGTTCGCCGACGGCACCGCCGCTGCAGCCGATCGTCATCGAAGTCCCGATTCCGCAAAATCTGGCGCCGATCAATTTTGGGCCGCTGACCGCGACCACCGACGAGGATAATGCCCTCGTCTTTAGCAACGCCAACCAGAATGCGATTTCGGTGTTCGACGCCGACAGCAACGTCCTCACCGTAACGCTGACCGCCATGCACGGCATCGTGACGCTGAGCGGCGCCGCCGGCCTGACTTTCGCCAACGGCAGCAACGCCAGCGCGGCGATGACGATCTCCGGCACGCAGGCCGCGATCAATGCCGCGCTTGCGGGAGCGACCTTCAAGCCAGATCAGGATTATTACGGCCAGGCGTCGGTCACTGTGGTGAGCAGCGACGGCAATTCGACGACGGCACCGGAAACGGTCGCGATTACGGTCAACCCGGTTAACGACGCGCCGACGGTCGACCTCACGCCGACCATAGTCAAAGTGCCGATTCCCGACCCGCTGCCGGACGGCACGGACGCGCTGGCGGTGCAGGAGATCGCGCCGGCGATGAGCAATGACGGACGCTGGGTCGCGTTCTTCAGCGACGAGCAGATTCCCAGCGTCGGCGATAATTCCGACAAGGGCGATATCTTCCTCTACGATCGGCTGACCAACACCACCACAGTGCTGACCGACGACGCCCACCTTTCGGTCAAGCAGGAGGGCGAACTCTTTTCCGGATTTTCGATTAGCGGCGACGGTAGCAATGTTGTGTTCAGGGGCGAATATCAGGTTGCCGACGCAAATTCGCCCACCGGGTTCGACGATGTCAGTCATATTTACGTTTATAACCGTGGCACCGATACGGTGCACCTGCTGAACAATCCCGCCAATGATCAGCCGTTCACGGTCAACGACGATCCGCACATCGCTGGCGGCCAGATCGTCTTTTCGAGCACGGATTTTGGTAACAATACCAGTCCACCGATCCGGCATATCTACGTCACCGATCTCACCGGCCATATCCAGACCGACATTACGCTGGCGTCGCTCAATATCCCCGATCCCAACCCGGGCAATCCAGACGATTCCATCGAGTTTCAACAGCCCGACATCAGCGGCAACGGCCGCTATCTGACGTTCTGGGCGGTGGAGAAAGTTTTTAACCCCGAAGATGGGACCGTTACGCCGGTCGGCGACGCCACGCTCTACACCTACGACCGCGCCAGCAACACCGCCCAGATCATCGCGACCTCGTCAGGCGGCAACGAAGCTAACTGGTGGGCGTCGATGAGCAACGACGGCCGGCATGTCGTGTTCCAAAGCGATTCCAATGCGCTCGACACGCAGGCCGGCGGCGTTGCGAACAACCAAATGGATATTTTCGTTTTCGACCGCGAGACGAACACGATTATCGGCGTCACCGATAACGCGGACTTCCAGGCGAACGGCGCCAGCTACCGCGCCACAATCAGCGCCAATGGCGGCGAGATCATCTTCGCCAGCGTTGCGACCAACCTGGTGGCGGGCGACACCAACGGGCAAGGCGATACTTTCGTCTACGACGTGGCGAGCAACACCTTCACGCGCATCTCAGTCGCCAGCAACGGCACCCAGGGAAATGGCGACAGCACGCTCGGTGCCGACATATCCGCCGGCAATTATTTCCAGGGAGTCTTCGCCGCCTTCGGCAGCACCGCGAATAATCTCGTCCCCGGCGACACCAACGGCACGTCCGACGTGTTCGTGGTCGATCGCACGGGCGGCATCTTCGGCAGCGTGACCGAGGATAACACCACGCCGGCGTTTACAGGCGCGCCGGCCGGCTCACTTTCGACCCACGGCGCCTTCAATTTCTCCGACGTCGATCTGACCGACAGCCATACAGTTTCGGTAATCGGTTTCGCCAGCGACACATCCAAGGCGCCGGGATTCACCGTACCCGGTGGCGGGCTTGGCACCTTCACGCCGACCATTGTCGAAGCGCCAGGCGGTTCCGGTCAGGGCCAGGTGGCGTGGACTTTCACGGTCGACAATGCCGCGGTCCAAGGTCTCAACGGCGACCAGAGGGTTTCGGAGGTTTACACCGTCCAGATCGACGACGGTCACGGCGGCGTGGTCACGCAGGGCGTGACAATCGTAATCGGCGGCACACCCGACGCGCCCGGCGCGCCGGTGATTGGCACTCAACTGCTCAGCGATAGTTTCGACACCGAAAACCACGGCGTTAACCAGGGTGGCTTCACCGCGTTTCACGACTTTTCAGTCGTCGGCCAAACCGACCTGATCGGCACCGGCAGTTCGCAAGACTTCTATCCGGGCAATGGCCTTTACGTCGACCTGCGCGGCAGCGGCACTTTGCCGACAACCGTGCTGACCAGCAAAACGGTCTACGGTCCCGGCACCTACACCTTGACGCTCGATCTTGCCGGTCCGCACCGCGACAGCGCCGGCAACAGCGTTTCGTCGGACGGCGTGACCGACACCACGATTGTGACTTTCGGTAATTATACCGAAAGCTTCACGCCGGCGACCGGCGAGACGCTGCACATCGTGCGCGAGATAACGATACCCCCAGACTCCAGCGCGAGCCTCGTCATCAGCGACCCGGGGTCGTCCGCCAACGGCAACATCGGCAACATACTGTTTGACGTTTCGGTGACCTCAATCGATGCCGTGCAGGCGACAACCTATGTCGAAAACAACGACCCGGTAGCGATCAACCCGGCTCTCGCCTTGTCGGATGTCGACAGCGCCAATTTGGCGTCGGCCACGATCAGCTTGACCAATTATCAGGCCGGCGACCTGCTCTCGATCGCCGGCGTACTGCCGAATGGCATAACAACATTTGGGTATAACGCCACCACAGGCGCACTCGTTCTTACCGGTCTGGCAAGTCTTGCCGCCTATGAAATCGCTCTACATCAGATCGGGTTCAGCAGCGACAATCCCAGCACGGCTGACCGCGTTATCAGCGTCGTGGTCAATGACGGCGCCGCCGACAGCAACGCATTGAATTCAATCGTCCACGTCATCAACGACACGCCGGTCGTCGATCTCGATTCGACGCAGCTTGGCACCGGCTATGCAACCACCGTGACGAACGACGACAGGATGCTCGCGGTTTTCAGTGATCATGTCTCGGTTTCCGATTCGGACAGCTTGTTATTGCAGTCCGCCACGGTTCGTCTGGACTATCTCGGCGGCGTACCCGGCAATTATGCCGAATACACCAACTGGACCGAACGATTCTCAATTGACGAAAGCGCACTGCCGGGGCTCACTCACAACGATGAGACCGGCTATACGCTCAACGGATTTGGCGGCTTGCGGTGGGAGGTGAGCAGCGGCGGCTCGGGCCTTCTCCTGAATATCACCGGCGCGGCCGACGCCACGACTTATGCCGAACTATTGGACGCCGTGCGCTTTTCCAGCCATTCCAGCAACCTCACCGACCGCGAAATCAGCGTGACGGTGAGCGACGGACCGAACGATAGCGCCGTAGCGACTGCAATCGTTCACCTCGAAACGCCCGCCGACCAACGCCCTCCCGGCGAACTGGTCGTCAATGGCGGTTTCGAGTTGAATCTTCTCGACGGCACCGGGGCAAAGCAATTTTCTGGCTGGACGTTGGCGAATGCGACCGGCAACGAAAGCCTTTCGGATGGGCCTATGTACAGTGGCGACTACGACGCGGCGATCGGTTCGCGACACGCAGAGACTCCGGTCACGCTCAGCCAGAGCATTTCAACGACCCTGGATACGCATTACACGCTGAGCTTCTGGCTCAGAGCCGGGGAGGACACCGGCTCGCCCGACAACGAGATCAAGGTCACCTGGGCCGGCCAGACCGTTCGCGATCTCACGAACCAGCTTTTCACGGACAGCTATACGCACCACACCATCGACGTGGTCGGCGGCGCTGGCCAATCCACCTTGCAATTCGCATCGTTTGACCCGACTGACTACTGGCGCATCGACGACGTCTCCGTGCGCGCGGGCGCGCCGAACGACGAGCAGGAGATCGCCAGCGGCACAGTCTCGTATGTCGGTGGGGCCGGGCCGCATTCGGCGGAGGTCACGGCCGATGGCGGGCCATATGCGGGAAATTTCACCATCGATACGCCGACGGAGCCGGCAGACGCCGCGCCGGGATCGGTCGGCTGGCATTTCGCCTTGAGCAACGCGGAACTGGACGCGCTGGCGCCGAACTCGGTCGCCACCCAATCCTACGACGTGGCGGTCGAAGACAATCAGAGCGTGCCGATCGCCACGCTCAAGGCGTCGGTTTCGATTGGCGGACCGGACGGTGACACCTTTGTCTTCAACGCCCTCGAGAATACGCATGTGGGCGCCGACACGATCGTCAATTTCAACAAAGCGGTCGATCACGTCGAACTGGATGATTATTTCTTCAATGAGACCGACCTTCACGCCGCCATCGGTTCGACCGGCAGCGATGCGACGCACGGCAACGCCCTTATCGATTTAGGCACAACCAATAACGGCCAGCACGACACCATCACCGTCGCCAACGTGACTCAGGATTACCTGCAGCAACATTTGGAACTCATTCATCTTGTGAACCACATTAGCTGATCCCTGTCCCTGGCGAATCCGGCGCCGTCGCCCTGCGGATCGTCCTAAATTAAGCGTACGGGCCTGAAATTATTGATAAAATTAAGATTTTGCGGTACGGCTTAGACGTCAACGATTACCGGTCCCTCCATGGCATCACGCGCCCCAGCGTCCGCCTACCCGCACGCGCGTTCCGAGCTCTCGGACGCGCTGGCTGCCTGCCGCGGCGCCTTTGTCGGTACCGCGCTGATGTCCGGCATGAGCAACATTCTGATGCTCTCGGGCGCGATGTTCATGCTCGAGGTCTATGACCGTGTGCTGCCGAGCCGCTCGACCCCGACGCTGGTCGGGTTGACGGTGCTGGTTGGCGGCCTGTTCGCCGCGCTCGGCCTGCTCGATGCCATTCGCAGTCGTATCCTAGCGCGCGTCGGCGGCGCGCTCGACGAAGCGCTGAGCGGGCGCGTCTACGACACCATGGTGCGTATGCCACTGCGCGTCGGCGACCGCGGCGACGGCAACCTGCCGCTACGCGACCTCGATTCCATCCGCTCTTATCTGTCCGGCCTCGGCCCGGTCGCGCTGTTCGACCTGCCCTGGATCCCGCTTTATCTGGCGGTATGCTTCGTCTTCCATCCGCTGATCGGGCTGACCGCGCTCGCCGGCGCGATCGTTCTTATCGTGCTGACGCTGCTGACCGAAATGCTGACGCGCGCTCCGGCGCGCGCGGCGCAGGAGGCCGCGGTCGCGCGCAATAACCTCGCCGAAACCAGCCGCCGCAATGTCGAGGCGCTCACCGCCATGGGCATGTTCGGCCGCATGGCGGCGCGTTGGGGGCAGGCCAACCGGCAATATCAGCGCAGCCAGCGCCGGACCAGCGATGTCGGCGGCGGCCTCAGCGCGGTCTCTAAAGTCCTGCGCATGATGCTGCAATCGGGCGTGCTGGCGGTCGGCGCCTATCTCGTCATCCACCAGGAAGCGACCGCCGGCATCATCATCGCCGGCTCGATCCTGAGCGCGCGTGCGCTGGCGCCGGTCGATCTCGCCATTGCCAACTGGCGCGGTTTCGTCGCCGCCCGCCAGAGCTGGCAGCGGCTGACCAAATTGCTCGCCGCCATGCCGGCGAAACCACAACCGATTGCGCTGCACGCGCCCTCGCGCCGGCTGACGGCCGAGAACCTCAGCGCGGCGCCGCCCGGCGCTGCCAAAGTGATGCTGCACGATATCGCCTTCAAGCTCGAAGCCGGACAGGGCCTCGGCATTATCGGGCCGAGCGGCTCCGGCAAGTCGACGCTGGCGCGGCTTCTGGTCGGCGTCTGGGAGCCGTTGCGCGGCAAGGTGCGCCTCGACGGCGCGGCCATTGACCAATGGTCGCCGGACCTGCTCGGCCAGCACATCGGCTATCTGCCGCAGGATGTCGAACTGCTCGCCGGCACGGTGGCGGAAAATATCGCACGCTTCGAGAGCGAGCCCGACGTCGACGCCGTGATCGCCGCCGCCAAGACGGTCGGCGTGCACGACCTGATCGTCAACCTGCCGCAAGGCTACGACACGCCGGTCGGCGAACACGGCACCTCCCTGTCGGCCGGCCAGGCGCAACGCGTGGCGCTGGCGCGCGCCGTCTACCGCGACCCGTTTCTGGTCATCCTCGACGAGCCGAATTCGCATCTCGATTCGGAAGGCGACGCGGCGCTCACCAGCGCCATTCTCGGCGTGCGCGAGCGCAAGGGCATCGTCATCGTCGTCGCCCACCGCCCGAGCGCCATCGCCGGCGTCGATCAAATCCTGGTCATGAACCAGGGGCGTATGCAGGCTTTGGGCCCGAAGGATGAAGTTTTATCCAAAGTGCTGCAACGGCCGCCTTCGGCGCCGACACCGCTCAAGGTCGTGCCTGAGAGCGGGAGTTCGGGCGCATGACCGTGACAACCGCGGCGCCGACGAAATACGACATGCCGTCTGGGCAGTCACGCGCCTCGATTCGCCGTCATTTATTCGCCGGCGTACTGATCGTACTGCTGCTCGGCGGCGGTGTCGGCGGCTGGGCCTCGACCGTCGAAATTTCCGGCGCGCTGATCGCGCAAGGTTCGGTGGTCGTCGACCAGAACGTGCAGAAAGTGCAGCATCCGACCGGCGGAATTGTCGGCGAGCTACTGGTGCGCGACGGCGATCACGTCAAGGCGGGCGACGTGCTAGTAAGGCTCGACGAAACGGTGATGCGCGCCAACCTCGCCATCGTCACCAAAGGCCTCGACCAGTTGACCGCCCGCAAGGCGCGCCTGGAAGCCGAGCGCGACGGCAAGGAGACGATTTCGTTTCCGGCCGGCCTGCTCTCCCGCGCCGGCGACCCAGACATCAAGGACACCGTCGACAGCGAGAAAAAGCTTTTCGAGCTGCGCCGCACCGAACGGCTCGGCCAGAAAGCGCAATTGCAACAGCGCGTGGAGCAATTGAAAGAGGAGATTTCCGGCGTCGAGGGGCAACAAGCCGCCAAGTCGAAGGAAATCGAACTGATCGACCGCGAACTCGCCGGCGTGCGCGATCTCTATGCGCGCAACCTGGTGCAGTTGACGCGTCTTACGCAGCTCGAACGCGAGGTCGCCCGCCTCGGCGGCGAACGCGCGCAATTGGTCGCTTCGGCCGCGCAGGCCAAGGGCAAGATCGCCGAGATTGCCTTGCAGATCATCCAGATCGATCAGAACCTGTCGAGCGAAGTCGCCAAGGAATTGCGCGATATCGACAGCAAGATCGGCGAATTCGTCGAGCGCAAGGTGACGGCCGAGGATCAATTGCGGCGCACCGACATCCGCGCGCCGCAAACGGGAGTTGTCTTCCAGTCGGCGGTGCACACCGTTGGCGGCGTCATCACCGCCGGCGATCCGATCATGTTGATCGTGCCGGACGCCGACAAATTGCAGGTCGAGGCCAAGGTCAACCCGCAGGACATCGACCAGCTCCAGGTCGGGCAGACGGCGATGCTGCGGTTTTCGGCCTTCAACAGCCGCACCACTCCGGAAATCGAAGGCAAAGTGACGCGGGTCTCGGCCGACACCTCGACCGACCAGCGGACCGGCGCAAGTTATTACACCATCCGCGTCGGCTTGCCGCCGCAGAACCTCTCGAAACTGGGCGACGTCAAAGTGCTGCCGGGCATGCCGGTGGAAGCCTTCGTGCAGACCGGCGACCGTACCGTCGTCTCCTACCTGATGAAGCCGCTGCGCGACCAGTTCATGCGGGCCTTCCGCGAAAAGTGAGCCATGCTCGCCTGAGCCACGGCGGACATTGCCGTTTCCCATCGTTTAACCGACACTGGCGCCCCAGACCGCACACCGCAGGCCGGACGGAATGAGCAGGCTTAATCGTTTTGCGAAAAGCTTCGGCCAGGGCCGGCTGGTGTGTCTCGTTTTGCTGGCCGCACTGGTCGGCTTGCGCATCATGGATCCGCAACCGCTGCAATCGATGCGCGACCGCACCTTCGATTTCTACCAGACCATCAAGCCGCGCGAGGCCACGTTGCGGCCGGCCGTTATCGTCGATATCGACGAAGCGAGTCTGGCCGCCTACGGGCAATGGCCTTGGCCGCGCACGCTGCTCGCCGAGCTGGTCACCAAGCTAAGCAGGCTTGGTAGCGTGGCGATCGCCTTCGACATTATTTTCGCGGAGCCGGACCGCATGTCGCCCGCGGTCGCCGCCAAAAGCTTCCGCGATCTCGACGAGACTACACGCGCGCAATTGATGAAGCTACCGAGCAACGACGACGTGCTGGCCGAGGCCATCAAGCATTCGCGCGTGGTGCTCGGCGAGTCGGGCTATCATCTGCCGCTGCCGCAAACGGGACCGAAGCCGCCGCCGGTCGGCTTTGCCATGATGGGGCCGGACCCGAGCCGCTATCTGGTCGATTTCCCCGGCCTGATTTCGAACGTGCCGGTTCTGGAAATGGCCGCGATCGGTCACGGCCTGCTGACCATCCAGTCCGAAAGCGACGGCATCGTGCGCCGCGTGCCGCTGGTGATGAAGGCGCAAGGGTCGCTGATGCCGGCGCTCAGCCTCGAAATGCTGCGGGTGGTCACTGGCGCCGGCGCGATCCGCATCAAGAGCGACACCGCCGGCATCAGCAGCGTCGCCATTCCCGGCCTCGAAATGCCGACCGACCGCAACGGCCGGCTCTGGATTCACTTCGCGCGTCACGACCCCGCGCGCTACGTCTCGGCGAAAGACGTGTTGCAGGATCGCGTGCCGCCGGATCGCATCGCGCGCAAGCTGGTGCTGATCGGTACCTCGGCGGTGGGCTTGCGCGACATCAAGGCAACGCCGATCGATCCGGCCATGTCGGGCGTCGAGGCGCACGCGCAGATCCTCGAAAGCGTGCTGACCAAATCCATGCTGGTGTATCCGAACTACGCCATCGGCGCGGAACTTGCCGCTACCGTGCTGTTCGGTCTTGCCATTGTCGCGGTCGGGCCGGTGATCGGCGCCACCGCCATGCTGGCGCTCGGCGCGCTGGTCGGCGCCATACTTGCCGCCGGCTCCTGGTATTTCTTTGCGCGGCAGAGCATCCTGATCGACGCCACCTACCCGCTGCTGGCGACCTTCCTGATTTACCTGACGCTGATCTTCATCAATTACTTCCGCGAGCAGTTGCAGCGCCGCCGCATCCGCTCCGCCTTCGGGCAATATCTGGCGCCCTCGCTGGTCGAACAACTCGCGCATAGTCACGAGACGCTGACGCTCGGCGGCGAAGACCGCGAGATGACGATCATGTTCAGCGACGTGCGCGGCTTCACGACCATTTCGGAAATCTACAAAGACGATCCGCAGGGGCTCACCACCCTGATGAACAATTTTCTCACGCCGATGACCAACGCCATCATCGACCATCACGGCACCATCGACAAATATATCGGCGACGCCATCATGGCGTTCTGGAACGCGCCGCTGCACGACCACGCGCACGAGATCAACGCCTGCGAGGCCGCGCTCGAAATGCTCACCCGCGTGGTCACCATCAACGCGCAACGCGAGAAGGAAGCGCTTGAATCCGGCATGCGCTTCATCCCGCTCAAGATCGGAATCGGCCTCAACAGCGGGCGCTGCGTGGTCGGCAATATGGGGTCGGACCTGCGCTTCAACTATTCGGTGCTGGGCGATTGCGTCAATCTCGCCTCGCGCCTGGAGGGACAGTCGAAGACCTACGACGTTCCCGTCGTCATCGGCTCGAAGACCGCGCAGGCGGCGCGCCAGAAATTCGCCATCCTGGAACTCGACTTCATCACGGTGAAAGGCAAGACGGAACCGGAGACGATCTACACCGTGCTCGGGCGCGAGGATGTCGCGCGCAGCGGCAAATTTCTGGAAATGCACGGGCTCGTAAGTGAGATGCTCAGCCTCTATCGCAAGCAGGACTTCGCCGCCGCCGCCAAGGCGGTGGTGCAATGCCGCGCCGCCAGCGAAGGCTTCGGGCTCGACCGCCTGTTCGACATTTACTCGATCCGCATCGCCGGCTTCGAAAAAGAAGCGCCGCCGATGGATTGGAACGGCGTTTTCGCACTCGATACGAAATAGCCGCGGCTGCTATTGGCGCGCCAATTCCGCCATGCCGTCATTGAAGGCGACGGCCGGCGTCCAGCCAAGATCGGCGCAGAGCCGCGACGAATCCGCGGTGATGTGGCGCACATCGCCGAGGCGATATTGCCCGGTGACGATGGGCTTCGGCCCCTGCAAGGTTTGCGCGAGCGCCGCCGCCATGTCGCCGACCGTGCGCGGCGTGCCGGAGCCGACATTAAATGCGCGCACGCCGTCGCGGTGCGCCTCGCAGGCGCGCACGGTGGCGGCAGCGACATCGCGCACATGCACGAAATCACGGCGCTGGCGGCCGTCCTCGAACACTTTCGGCGCCTCGCCGCGCTTGAGCGCCGAGGTGAAGATGGCGGCCACGCCGGCATAAGGCGTGTCCCGCGGCATGCCCGGCCCATAGACGTTATGATAGCGCAGCGCCGCCACTGAGCCGCCGGTGACGCGCGCCCAATTCGAGGCGTAAAATTCCTGCGCCACTTTGCTTGAGGCATACGCATTGCGCGGATCGAGCGGCGTGTCCTCGCCAACCAAGGCGGTCTCAAGCGGATGGCCGCAATGCGGGCATGGCGGCTCGAAATTGCCGGCGGCGAGTTCGCGCTCGTTGCGCGGCGCCGGGCGCACCGCGCCGTGCTGCGGGCAATGGCCGACGCCTTCGCCGTAGACCACCATCGAACTGGCGAGCGTCAAGCGCTTGACGCCGGCGCGCGCCATGCCGGCCAGCAGTTCGGCGGTGCCGACATCGTTTGAAGAGGCGTAGTCGGGCAGATCGGAGACATCGACACCGAGGCCGACTTTCGCCGCCAGATGCAACACGGCTTCGACGCCGATGAGCACCTTGTCAATTGCGGCGGGATCACGCACGTCGGCGACGATCAGTTCGGCCTTGAGCGGCGCGGTCTTGCCGCCGGCGTGCACGTCGTCTCGCAGCGAGTCGAGGACGCGCACTTCATGACCGCAGGCCAGCAATTCGTTCAGGACGTGACGGCCGATGAAACCGGCGCCGCCGGTGAGCAGGACGCGCACGGCCTAAGCCTTCCCGTTCAGAAGACGAAGCTGGCGGGCCGGCTCGTTGCGTAGCGACACGGCAAGGCGGAGGAAGGTTGTCACGATCTTCCAGGCCGCCTTCATGCCGGCGACGATATTGCCGGAGACTTTCGACACCCCGCCCTGGCGACAGCGGTGATCGACCGGCACTTCGAGGATGCGCAGGCGCGCGGCGGCAGCCCGCATCTGCATTTCGAGATTCCAGCCATAGGTTAGCTCGCGCATGCCGAGCGCGCGCAGCCGCTCGACTCGCATGGCGCGGAACGGCGACATGTCGGTGAAGGTCACGCCATAGGTCAGACGCAACAGCTTCCCGGCGAGCCAGCCGGCAACCAGTTGCTGCGGCGTCATGCTGCCGGGCTCGCGTTTGCCCAGGATGCGCGAGCCCATGATGAAATCGGCGGCATCGGCGGCGACCGGCCCCACCACCTTCATCATGAAGGCCGCAACGTCGCTGCCGTCGCCGTCGAGAAAACAGACGATATCGCTTTTGGCATTTACCGCCTTGAGCCCGGCGGCGCAGGCGCGGCCATAACCGGGTCGCGGTTCGCGCACCACGCGCGCGCCGACGGCGGCGGCGCGCTCGGCGGTGCGGTCGGTCGAGCCATTATCGACCACAATTACCTCGTCCACCTGCTGCGCCAGCACCTCGCGCACCACATCGGCGATCGGCTCCTCTTCATTGAGGCAGGGAATGACGACGCTGACAAAACGCGCCCCGGAGGCAAATTGCATGGTTCAGACCCGCAGCAAGGCGTTGTGACGTTCGCTGATGAACTGGAACGTCGCCGGCGCGCTGGCGCCGATCAGATCGGGCGCGGCGAAAGACGGCGGAATGCCGTTCAATTCGTCCTGCAACATGGCGAACGACGCGGCGTCGTCGACGTCGTACCAGCCCGGCACGTTGACGACCGGCAATCCGATCTCGCCTGCGCGTTGCACGGTCAGACGATAAACCTCGCTGGTGCTCCAGGGCATGTCCTCGAACAGGCGCGCGTGCGGCTGCGACAGGCCGATCAGCGTATAGCCGCCGTCGAAAGCCGGGCTGAGCACGACATTGTCACCCAGCCGCACGGCATCGACCGCCGCGCGCAAAATCGATTTCGGCAGCGTCGGCGAATCCGAATTGATCAGAATGGCGCCGGCGAAGCCTTGCTCGAGAAGATCGGCGGTGCCTTTCAGCAAGCGCTTGCCGAGATCGCCCTCGCTCTGCAAGGTCAGTTGAAAGCCGCGCGGCAGCAGACGGCGCAGATCATCCTCGGAGCCGGCGGGCGTATAAACCGCGCAGGCGCCGGCATCGCCGTCATCGACCAGCGACTGGATGGTTTGCGCGAGATCGCGAATGAAACAGGCCGAAATCGCCGCGCATTCCTCCGGCCGCAACGGCGGCGACAACCGGGTCTTGGATTTGCCGGCAGCGGGCGTCTTGCACAGAACGGCAACGGCGATGGGCTTCATAATGGTCCGTCAGATGGCGAGCGATAATGCGCGGGTCAGGTCGAAGTATAGTTCGTCGGCGTCTTCCAGACCGCACGAAAAACGAAGTAGGTCGCATGGGCACGGCGAGCCTTCGCCTTCAATCGAGGCACGATGTTCGATCAGGCTCTCGACACCGCCGAGCGAGGTCGCCCGCTTCCACAAGTCGACGCTAGCCGCCACCGCGATGGCGGCCTTCTCGCCTTTTTTAATGCACACGGAAAACATGCCGCCGAAGCCGCCGACCATCTGCCGCAAAGCGACCGAATGGCCGGGATGCGTCTTAAGGCCGGGATAGAGCACAGCCGAGAGAGCCGGATGGCCGCTCAGCCGCTCGGCGAGCGTGGCCGCGGTTTTCGCCTGCGCGCGCACGCGCACATCGAGCGTGCGCATGCCACGCATGAGGAGCCAAGCATCGAACGGATTGAGCGCGCTGCCGAGCTGGCCGCGCATTTTGATGATGCGGCGCCAGAGCGGGCCATCGCTTACGGCGGCAAGCGCGCCCGCGATCACATCGGAATGGCCATTGAGATATTTGGTGGCGGAATGCATCACGATGTCGGCGCCGAGCGCGAGCGGGCGGGTGAAGATCGGCGTCGCCACCGTCGAGTCGACGCAGACCAGCGCATCGGCGGCGTGCGCGATTTCCGAAATGGCGGCGATGTCGGTGATAGTCCAGAGCGGGTTGCTTGGCGTCTCGATCCAGAATAATCCGGTTTCGCCCGGCCGCACCGCGGCGCGCACGGCATCGAGGTTCGAGGTTTCGACGAAGGTGACGCTATGGCCATAGCGGCCGATCTCGCGCAGCCAGGAGCGGAAGCCCCAATACATCACCTGCGAGGCGATGATATGCGTCGGCTTTTCGAGTGCCAGCAGCACCGTGGTGGCTGCCGCCATGCCGGAGCCGAATAGCAGCGCCTCGTCGGCGCCTTCGAGCGCGGCGATCAGGTTTTCCGCCTGCTGCACGGACACATTGTCGGTATGGCCATAGACATAACCGGCGCGATAGCCATTGTCGGAGTCGCGCAAATACGTCGCCGACATATGAATCGGCTGCACGATCGCCTTGGTGACCGGCTCATGCGTCCCCATTGCCTGGGCGACAAGCGTACGCGAACTCGATCTGGCCTTGGTTTGGTCGTCCATGCGGTTTTACAACTTTAGCCGGTTCATAGGGTTCCCGCCGCAGGGATGGTTTCTCTCCGCGCGGCCTGTTTTGTGAAAGCGCCGTTATCTGCGGCCGAGCGCAATGAGTGTTTTTTCATCGGGTGGAATCTTTTGCGCCTGCGATGGCGTCCAAGTTGGGGCGCTGTTGTAGTCGTCGCGCGCCATGTCCACCGAATTGAGCTGGCGCGCCAGCAAGGCGACCACCTCGATCGGAACCGACACCGGCCGCTTGCCCCATTCGACCGGCAGCCAGCCGAACCAGGCGCTGTAAGGAACGATGAGCGAGATTTTGCCGTCCGGCGAATGCACCACCTCGCGCACAAAGCCGATGGTCGAATCGTCATCGTCAAGCACCGGCAGACCGATCAGATCGCCGACCCGCACCGGTTGCGGAAAGCGCTTTTGAAACTTTTGCCGAGGCGTTAATTCCTTTTCACCACCCGCCTCAGCGGCCGCCGCCTTGGGCGGCGCGTCGCCTGGACCGGCGGCGCGCGCGCCCGGCGAAGCCACCAGAGCGGCTGCCATCAGCGCAGCCAGCAGATATAATCGCGCAGGCATCAGGCTCTCCCGAAGGACACAGGGTTACACGAACTCGTGTGTTGCGCGTCAAAAGTGGTTTCCGTCTTAATCCAAAAAGGTTTGAACACATCCGAGTCTGACCTTCATGACGGACACCCTCACGGTCAAATCAACTCGCCGTCATCGCAAGCTACACCCGGCGGCTGTGCGCACGATGCATTGGATCAACGCCCTTGCGATGATCCTGCTGATCGGCAGCGGCTGGAAAATCTATAACGACGAGGTGCTGTTCGGCTGGCTGCATTTCCCCGATTGGATGACCTTTGGCGTCTGGGCGCAACACGGCCTGCAGATTCATTTTTTCGCCATGTGGGTGTTGATGATCAACGGGCTTTGTTATCTCGTCTATGGCTTCACCACCGGGCGCTTCCGCCGCAAGCTGCTGCCGATCTGGCCGAGCGCGGTGATCGCCGACGTGAAAGCCGCGCTCAGTTTCAAGCTCGCGCATGACGACATCACGCATTACAACGCCGTGCAGAAGACGCTTTATGCCGGCATCATTCTGGTGATCGTGGTGCAGGTGATCACCGGCTGGATCATCTGGAAGCCCATGCAATTGTCGGAGTTGACCGCCCTCATCGGCGGCTTTCAGGCCGGGCGGCTGATCCACTTCTTCGGCATGGTGGCGATTGTTTTGTTTTTGCTGATTCATGTCGCGCTGGCGCTGCTGGTGCCAAAGACCATCGGCGCCATGGTGACGGGCGGTCCGGACGTGCCCGACGCCGAAACCGAACCGCTTCCCTCTCCCACCGAATAATGGATTGACGCCATGCCGGTCCGCTCGCCCTCGCCTTCGATCTTCCGCCCCGTAAACGGCGTCGATCGAACGGTCATGGAAGAAAACAAGCAACTGATCGCCGACATCAACCGGCGCAAGATTTTACGCGGCACCCTCAGCCTCGGCGCGCTCACCATGCTGACCGGCTGTTCGGTCAGCGATAGCGGGCCGATGCAGGCTTTCCTGCGCGCCATCTCGGCCTTCAATGACGGCGTGCAGGAGGCGCTGTTCCGGCCCAATCATCTGGCGCCGACCTACCGCGAAGATCAGGTGGTGAAGCCACCACGATTTAACGCCTATTACGAGATCGAAGAGGTCAAACCGGTCGACGGCAAGTCCTGGAAGCTCGAACTCGCAGGCCTCGTCGAAAATAAGACGCCGTGGACGGCGGAGCAAATTTACAAATTGCCCGAGACGGAACTCATCATCAAGCACATCTGCGTCGAAGGCTGGGAATATATCGGCCAGTGGGAAGGCGTGAGCCTTTCCGAATTCCTCAAACGTATCGGCGCCGATACCAAGGCCAAATACGTCTCGTTCAAATGCGCCGACGACTATACCGAGACGCTCGACATGGCGACGGCGCTGCATCCGCAAACCATTCTTGCCACCAAATATGCGCACGATCCGATCACCGACCCGTTCGGCTTCCCGCTGCGCCTGCGCACCGCGACCAACCTCGGCTTCAAAAGCGCCAAGTGGATCACGGCAATGGAAGTGACCAACACCTTTATCCCGACCTTTTGGTCCAAGCAGGGTTTCAACTGGTTCGCGGGAATCTAGGGCTTTGCCGGGACGGCGCGATAAATGCGCCAGTTCGGGTTGCCTTCCACCAAACGATAGAGCGAGCTTGCAGCGAAGGGATCGTTATTCCAAGCGCCGTCGCTCGGCACGACCACGGCCGTGGCGCAGTGATAATGCACCGCCAGTTGTTCGATGTCGCCGGACCTGGCACGGCCGTCGAAGACGCGGGCAAATTGCTCCTCGATTTCCTGCTGGTGCTGTTGCGACTGCGCCGAGAGCGGGCCGATCAGGGCAAGCCCTGCATAACAGGAGCGGCGGTCGGCCAAAAGCGCCCAGGAAATATTGACGCCCCAAGCGGTGGCGCGCTCCATGAACGCTGGATTATTCGCGATGCGTTCGGCGGGCGGCGTGTGCCGCCGCACCGCCTGCCAGAGCGCCGGCGTGTCCGCGAAGGCTTTGGAGGTTTCGTTCGGCTTGACGATAAAACTGCCGTAACTGAATTGCGCGGCGTCAGGCAGGCCGAGCAGAATCAAAATTGCGGCGATGGACAATACGGCCGGCCGCGTCGTCAGCGTCAGGCGCGACAATCCGGCCGCCGCGATCACCATCAGCAGCAACACGCCCGGCAGCACGGCGCGCCAGCCGAGATCGTTGTTCTCGCCGAGGGTGCTCAATAGCAGCCATGCCGCGCACAGACTGGCGGCGAGCGCCAGCGCAAAAGCGACGACGATGGATTTCGATTCTTGCGGCGCACGATCCCTAAACAAGAAGAACAGCGCGACGAGCCCGGTGACATAAAATGCGGGAAATTCAACCGGCAACAGGATGAGCCAATAGGCCGCGGCGTTGGCGGCATTGCCGGTCGCAACGCCAAAACGCCCACCGATCCAGTCTCGGATGCTGTCGCCGAGGATGGCAAAGGGCACGACCGCCACCGGCGAACCATCGCCGCGCAGCGCGGTCATGCGTAGCTGGTCGTAGAGGAAGGGCGAGATCAGCGCGAGCGCGATCAGCACCGCGACGGCCAGCCCGGCGACGATACGCCAACGCTCATGCCGTTCGGCCCGCGCCAGCATCACCAGCGCAACGGGCGCGGCGGCGAGCGGAAACACGATGCCGCCGACCCAGGTCGAGCTTTCAAAGCCGGCGGCCATAAGCAAGGCGAACAAGAGCACGGTCAACGCGCGCGGGCGCTCGGCCACTTGCACGAGAAGATAGACGGCGATCAGCGCCACCATCGCAGACGCCGTGTGCTGCGGCGCCCAAGAGGTCTGAAACAGCCAGCCACCGAAACCGGACTGATAGCCGGCGATTGTCTCGGCGCGATCGACCCCGAACATCGCATAAAGCAGAGGCCGCACCGAACCGGTGGCGGCGAGCGCTATTACCCATAAGGCGGCCGTGGCGCGCCCGCTCAGCCAGTCCGCGAAGCCGATGACGACGGCGAGCGAGGCAAATCCGGTGAACCAGGAAAGCCCGGCATCCGCCGCCCAGCCGCTCACGTTCAACAGCACCGACATTTCGGCGGCGCTGAAATGCCAAAGATAATAATAAGACAGCCGCGGCGGGCTGCCGTCGGCGCCAAAGAACGGATTGCCCGGCGGCACGCCGAGCCGCGCCATCTCGTCGATCATCGCGATCTTGGAATGATCGAAAATCGGTCCCGCGAGCGTTACCCCGGCGGCGGAGAATCTCGGCACTACGGCGGTCGCGATGACAAATGCCAGCAGCGCCGCGCCGGAGAGCGCCAGCGCATAGATGACGGCCGTGGCGCGGTCTAACGGCGCATCGCCGCCAAGCAATTTGCGTTCCCTGCCGAGGGCGACGAGCGCTGCCACCAGCGGCCCCGCAAATATGGCGCTCACCACCGGCCGCGACATTCCTAGTGCAAACAGAAGCGGCAGTGCGACAGCGCTATGGACGGCCCAGCCAATGGCCGGCGCCAACATGGCCGCCAGCGGGCGCGGTGCGATCCGCAAGGCCAGCGGCAGGCCGAGGCAACCGTAAACAAGGAGGGCAATGCCGGCGCAAATCAAAATGTCGGCCAAGGAAGGCATGCCCCATGCCTAATATGGACGCGCGCACCTGTCCACGAAGCGGCTGCGCAGGCGGCCGGGCCGGGCGAACGAATTGCCGCTTAAACAGGGAATTGGAAAAATGGTGCCCAGGGGCGGAATCGAACCACCGACACTGCGATTTTCAATCGCATGCTCTACCAACTGAGCTACCTGGGCGCCAAAGGCGTCGTCCTGGCCGCCCCGAAACGTGAGGGGCCGGCCGAGCCGCCGCGTTATAGAGGCCCCCATCCGGCCTGTCCAGAACCGGGCGGGGGCCAAATCCCTCAGGCTTTCAGGCCGATAGCGGCCCGAAAGCGATTTTTCAGCACGGTGCCGTCGCGCTCCGGCAGCACGCGCGGCGGGTCGGAGGCCTCGATCAGTACACGGGCAAACAGCGGGCCGTTCAGGCTACTGAGGCGGGCGGCGAGGGCGGCCAGCCCGGCCTCATCGGCCACGTCGAGGCAATCGGTAAAGCCGCAGCCGCGCGCGACGCCTAATAGGTCGACGCCGCCCTGGTGCGTGTGGCTCGGCTGCATGCCGGTCTCGCCATAGACGCCGTTGTCGAAGACGATGACGGCGAGATTAGCCGGCTGCTTGATGCCGATGGTGGCGAGCGAGCCCATCCCCATCAGCATCTCGCCATCGCCGGTGATGACCGCGACACGCTTATCGGGCTGCGCTAGCGCGAGCCCAAGACCGATCATGGCCGCGCCGCCCATCGCGCCCCAGAGATAGAAGTTGCGGTCGTTGTCGCCGGCGGCGGCCAGATCCCAGGTAGTGGAGCCGAGGCCGGGCACGACCAGCAGATCGTCCTTGCGGTCGGCGAGCAAGGTCGCCATCGCGGCGCGGCGTTCAAGTCCGTTCGCGTGGCCGCTCATTTGACCCAGACCTTCTTGCCGATCAATTCCTGCGACAGCAACAGCGCGGCGATGCGTTCATCGCCGAATACATGCTGCACAGCGCGCTCGGCTAAGCCTTCGACTTCATCCGGCTTTACCGCGCGATAAATTTCCGCATCGCATAACTTGAGCACCGGATCGACGATAGAGCCCATCGGCTGCTGCCACGGATTGAACTCCTCCCACTCGCCGCGCATGGTGATCATCATCAGCAGCGGAAAGCGGCAGGTGCGCGCCAGCGACAGCATGTTGATGCAATTGCCGACGCCGCTCGACTGCATTAGCAGCACCGCGCGTTGGCCGCCGAGCCAGGCGCCGGCGGCGAGCGCCACGCCCTCCTCCTCGGTGGTGAGGACGACATCTTCGATGTCGGGATCGGCGCGGCAGCGGTCGATCAGGCGGGCGTGGCCGGCGTCGGGCACATATCCGACCTGCCGCACGCCGGCGCGCTTGAGCGTCTTGTAGAGTTTATCCGGCCAGTCGATAGCGGGCGCATTCATGACTTGTCACCTTCGCCGGCCTCAGCCGGCCGCTCGCCGTCCTCGTCTTCGTCGTCCTTTACGGGGATCGCATAGACACCGGTGAGCCAGCGGTTGAGATCGATATCGGCGCAGCGCTTGGAGCAGAACGGCTTGAATGCGGCATCGGTCGCCTTGCCGCAGATCGGGCAGGCTTGGTCGGATGTTTTGCGTGCCGCTTCGTTCATCGCAATTTCTCTTTGCGCATGATCTTGCCCGAAAACCGGTTCCCACTTTTCGGGATCATGCGCGCTACTTCCACACCGCGAAACCCATGCCGCAGCCGGTGCCGGCGGCGGAACGATAGCATGGGATATAGTCTTGCCACGCGGTTTTCAAATGCGCCGAGGCGCCGGCCACCGTGAGCCAGTTGCGGATTTCGGAGGAGCCGGAATTGAGCTTTTCGGCGGGAATTGCACACAGCGATGCGGCATCGTTGCGCTTGCAAGCCTCCAAGAGACCGCGGTCGAGGTCTTCGTCGACCGTGAAATGGCTGAGGCCCCCGGAAGCGAGAATGCCGACGCGCCCGTTGCCGGGCGCGGCCTGCACGGCCTTGCGGATCGCTTTGCCGAGTTCGTAACAGCGGCGCGGACGCGGCTGGTTGGGCGGAAAGTAAGTATTCAGCGCCACCGGCACGATCGGGATAATGTGCGTGTCATCCATCATGCGCTGATGCACAAAGCCGAAGGCGTGGCCCTCGCCGTGCTCCTTGGCGAGGCGTTTCGACTGACTGATGTCGAAGCCCTGCCCGATCAAATTATCGATCAGATGCAGCGCCAATTTCGAATCGACCGGGTAATCGCGCGACTGCGCCGCGACGTGATACTGCGAGCGCGCCTTGCGCCAGAAGGCCGGCGCATCCTCGTCTATGTGCAGCGGATTGTTGGCGATAGTCTCGCCCCAGTAAATGAGGATCGCCGGCATGTTGTCGTCAAAGAATTGCTCGTGCTGGTCGTCGCCGATGATGATAAGCGCATCGAGTTTGGCGTCGATCAGTTCACGCAAGAGTTTTTCGATGTTGGCGGTGCATTGCGCCGAGCGCTTTTCCAGCACGCCCGGCTCGATCTGCTGCTTGATCGACGGATCGGCCTTCTCCAGCAATTCGCCATAGGTGCAAGGCTTGCCGTCCTTGCCGATGAGCTTGCGGCCGGAAGCGTCGATGGCGGCGTGCTTGGGATAATCCTCGGCCGGTGAGTTCAAAAGCGGTGAATGCGAGGTGCCAACCCCCAATGCAATGTCAGCCATTCTTGGTTGTTTCCCCATTACGCCTTGCGTCGAGTGCGCGCAGATCGGTCTTTAATATCTTGCCGTAGTTGTTTTTCGGCAGCGCGTCGACAAAAACATAATCCTTCGGCCGTTTGAAGCGCGCAATGCGTGCCAGGCACAACGCGTCGAGTTCCCTGGACGAAGCGTTGCCGACCACATAGGCCACCACCGACTCGCCCCAGTCGGCATCCGGGCGGCCGATGACGGAAACTTCGCGCACGCCATCGTGGGTCAGCAGCACTTCCTCCACTTCGCGCGGATAGATGTTGGAACCGCCAGAGATGATCAAGTCCTTGGAGCGGTCTTTCAGCGTGAGAAAACCGTCGGCGTCGAAAGCGCCAACGTCGCCGGTGTGCAGATAGCCGCCGCGTAGCGAGGCGGCACTCGCCTCTTCATTGCGCCAGTAGCCGGCCATCACGACGTCGCCACGCACTAGAATTTCGCCGGTTTCGCCAGTGGCGACCGAATTATCGTCGGCGTCTGCGACCATGACTTCGACGCAGGAGTAAGGCCGGCCGCAGGAGCCGAGGCGCTCATGCCAGCGCGGATGATCGCGGCCGGCGATTTCCTGCTTGGTGAGCGTGGTGATGGTCATGGGCGCTTCGCCCTGCCCATAGATTTGCGCCAGGCGCGGGCCGAAACGATCGAGCGCGCGTAAGGCGTCTTCGACATACATCGGCGCGCCACCCCAGATCAGCGTACGGATGTTTTCGGCGTTACAATCCCTTCCGCTATCCACCAGCCGCTTGATCATGGTCGGCGCGGCGAACATCGAAGTGCGCGGCCAGTGACCGAACAGCGAAAAGATTTCATCCGGCTCGAAGCCACCCGATTCCGGGATGACCTGCACGCCCAGGCGTGCGACGTGCTGCATGATGTAGAGACCGGAGCCGTGGCTCATCGGCGCTGCGTGCAGGATCGCATCTCCTGGAGAAACCGAATCGACCTCCGCTCCGTAGGCAAAACTCGCGCGCGCCAGATTGCGATGCGTGAGCATCGCTCCTTTCGGTTTGCCGGTGGTGCCCGATGTGTAAAACAGCCAAGCGAGATCGTCGTCCTCGCACGGGACCACATCGATGGCGTCGCTGTTAAAGAGCGCATTGTATTCCGCGCTGCCAATCGTGATCAGATGTTCAAGCGAACTCGGCGCATGCGACGCGATTTCACCGTGGATGCCTTTCGAGGTAAAGCAGATACGCGCACCGGAATGTTCGAGGATATAGCCAAGCTCGGCACCATGCAGTTTCGCGTTGGCCGGCACCGCCGCGCAGCCGGCGTGCCAGATGCCGTAGAGCAGCGCGAGATAGTCGGCGGAATTTTTCGCAACGATGGCAACACGGTCGCCGGGCGCAAGCTTGAATTTATTTTTCAGTGCGCCGGCGAGCCTAGCAGCGCGCGCCGCAAGGTCGCCATAGCTCATCACCACGCGCGTGCCCGTTGCTGCCGCCGGCAGTCCGGAATGGCTGAGACCCGAGCGCTCAAGCCATAACGCGACGTTCATGAGTAGTTACACCGCGTTGAGCCAGCCGAAGCGGATCGGATAACCCTCGCCGCCGAGCAAGCTCATGGCTTCATAAAGCGGCAGGCCGACCACGTTCGAATACGAGCCGACCAGCTTGACGATGAAAGTGCCGGCAATGCCCTGCGCGGCATAGCCGCCGGCCTTGCCGCGCCATTCGCCGGAAGCAAGATAGGATTCGATATCTTCCGCCGACAGGCGCTTGAAGCGCACGCGCGTCTCAACGAGACGCTGGCGGAAGGCTTCCTTCGGCGTCACCAGACAAATGGACGTGTAGACACGATGGTTGCGGCCGGACAGAAGCCGCAAACACTGCTGCGCCTCGTCGAGCAGCTCGGCCTTCGGCAGGATGCGACGGCCGACCGCCACCACCGTATCGGCGGCAAGAATGAAAGCGCCGCGCAATTCGTCGTCGAGCCGGACGTTGTCGAGCGCGACCTGCGCTTTGTGGCGCGCTAGCCTGTTGGCATAAGCGCGCGGAATTTCGCCGCGCTTGGGGGTTTCGTCGACATCCGACGGCTTGAGCGCGTCGGGTTCGATGCCGGCCTGATTGACCAGCGTCAGCCGCCGCGGCGAGCCGGACGCAAGCACAAATTTGGGGCGGCCGATCATTGAGGTTCCGGAGCAAAAATCGTGAAAGTGATGTGAAGGCACGCGGAAACTAGCGGAACGGAGGGTAAATCGCAAATATCATTCATTGCCGCCCTCGCCGCGGGTAAAGCGCCGGCGGATGTGGGCCATCAGTTCGTCGCGGACGGCGCGGTAGGCGTCGAGCCGCTGCTCGCGGCTGCCCTCGATGCCAGTCGGATCGACCGTCGGCCAGTATTCGACTTCGGCCGCGACCGTGCGGGTCATTTCCAACGCCTTGTGATGCGCCGGCGGCGACAGCGACACGATGAGATCGAAATTGAAGCCTTCGAGGTCTTCCAACTCCTCGAAGTCGATCGGCTTGTGGCGCGAGATATCGATGCCGATTTCCTCCATCACCTTAACCGCGAAAGGATCGAGCTCGCCTTTGTGCGCGCCGGCGGAAGCGACATAGATCGCCTTGCCGAACAATTGCTGGAACAGACCTGCGGCCATCGGCGAACGCACCGCGTTCAGGGCGCAGGCAAACAAGACTGCCTGTGGCCGAGAGGGGCGCTCGGGTGATACCAAACCTATTCTCCTTTGCGCATGATCTGATCCTAAACCCGGTGCCCACTTTTCGGGATCATGCGCTACCCCTTCCAATGCAATACGCAGATGAGCGTGAACAAGCGGCGCGCGGTGTCGTGGTCGACTTCGACTTTTTCCTTGAGCCGCTCCATCAGAACGTCGGAGCCCTCGTTGTGGACGCCGCGGCGGCCCATGTCGATGGCTTCGATCTTGTCGGGCGCCGCCGTGCGGATGGCGGCATAATAGCTGTCGCAGATCATGTAATAATCTTTGACGATGCGGCGCAGCGGCGACAGCGAGAACAGATGCGCCACCACCGGCGTGCCGTCTTCCAGGCGAATGTCGAACACCAGCCGGTTATCGTTGATGCTAAGACTGAGCGTGTAGGGCCCGCTGTCGTGACCGACCGGAGCGAAGGAATTCTGTTCGAGCAGGTCGTAAATCGCAACGGCGCGTTCGTGATCAACATCCGGACTGGATCGACCGATCGATTCCTCGTCGAGCGTCACGGCGACGAGACGTTGCTTGCCGACAGATTTTTTCGCAGCGCTCATTTGAGATTGAGACGGATCGCGACCGAACGCGCATGGGCGTCCAGCCCTTCCGCCTTGCCGAGTGCGATGGCCGCGGGTCCGAGCGCGCGCAACTGATCGGGGCCGCACTTCAGAAGCGACGTGCGCTTCATGAAATCGAGTACGCCAAGCCCGGACGAAAAACGCGCCGAACGCGCGGTCGGCAAGACGTGGTTTGAGCCGGCGACATAATCGCCAATCGCTTCCGGCGTATGCGCGCCGATGAAGATGGCGCCGGCATTGCGGATGCGCGCGACATATTGCTCGACGTTGTCGGCGGCGATTTCAAGATGTTCGGGCGCGAGCCGGTCGACGAGTGGAATGGCATCGTCGAGTTTGGCCACCATGATGATGGCGCCGAAGTCGCGCCAGGATGGCGCGGCGGTCGACGCGCGCGACAGGGTCTTCAATTGCGACTCGACGGCTTTCTCGACTTGATCGGCGAGCGCGGCATCGTCGGTGATCAAAATCGACTGCGCGCTCACATCGTGCTCGGCCTGCGCCAAAAGATCGGCGGCGATCCAATCGGCATTGCCGGTCTTGTCGGCGAGGATGAGAACTTCCGACGGTCCGGCGATCATGTCGATGCCGACCTGGCCGAACACCAGCCGTTTGGCGGCGGCAACATAGGCGTTGCCGGGGCCGACGATTTTGGAAACCGGCTTGATGGTCTCGGTGCCGTAAGCGAGCGCGGCCACCGCCTGCGCGCCGCCGATGCGATAAATTTCGTCGACGCCGGCGAGCTTCGCGGCCGCCAGCACCAGCGGTGACAACTTGCCGTCCGGCGACGGCACCACCATCACAAGGCGTTCGCAGCCGGCGACCTTGGCCGGCACGGCGTTCATCAGCACCGAGGAGGGATAGGCCGCGGTGCCGCCGGGGACATAAAGGCCGACGGCCTCGATCGCGGTCCAGCGGGTGCCGAGTTCGACGCCGAGCGCATCGGTGAAGCGGTCGTCGGCGGGTTTCTGGCGGACGTGATAGGCCTCGATGCGATCGCGGGCAAGTTTTAGAGCATCGAGTGCTTCGCCCTCGCAGGCCGCCAAGGCGTCGTCGATCTCAGCGGCGGAAACCCGCATCGGCGTCTTGGCAAGGTCAAGGCGGTCATATTGCAGCGTCAGTTGCAGCAGTGCGCGGTCGCCATAAGCGCGCACCTCGGCGATGATGTTGCGCACCGTCTGCTCGACATCGGCCGAAGCCTCGCGTTTGACGTCGAGAAAGGCGTCGAATCGCCGGGCAAAATCGGGCGATTTTTGATCAAGACGAAGGGGCATGAGCGCGCTTTCCGAGCGCCGGGGGCGGCCCCGGGGCTAAAGGTCAATGGCGTGCGCTCGCACGTCCGTCAACCTCGCCGAAAGGGCCAGCCCAAAAACTAGTCCTTGGCCTCGACGGCGTGGATCGGGCGGCCGGTGCAGGTCCAGACCGGGCCGAGATCGGCCAATTCGGCCTCCAGGCACTCGACTTCGAGCCGCATGGCGCCGCCGCCGGAGAAAATCAGGGTCACCACGCCGGATGGCGCGTCGGTTTCGGCGAATTCGACCGCCAGCAGGTTGAGGACGGCGTCCTTGCCGGCCGGATTGACCGCCTGGCTTTTGCAGGACAGCACGCGCTCGAAGCGTAACGCCGAGCGGCGCCGGCAATTCTGCGGCTTGGGGCCGATGGCGCGTTCCCAATCGAAGCGGTTGAGGCCGACCACCAGCCGTTTGGCCGGCACCTGCCAGATAATATCGGCGACCTTGATCACGGCGTCCTGCAAGTGGGTGGAGACCACTTCCAGGTCCTCCTCGTCGAGGACGGCGAATTTCAATGGGTCGGCAGCTCTGTCCATGCAGTCAGCCCGCTCCGTTGCCGAATAGTTAGGCAAGGGACGATGCTCCCGCAAGTAGGCGGTTAAAACGTCGGCTCCAGCCCGGCTTGCGACCAGCGCGTGCGCGTGGCCGGGTCGCTGAGCGCGGTAAGGAAAGCTAGCGCGGCCTCGCGGCGCGGGCTTTTGACGTGGACGGCGGCCGAATAGGTGTTGGTGTTGTTGAGATGGCCGGGCAGCGGACCGACCACATACGCGCCTTTGACCGGTAGCACTTCGCTGATGAAGGTGGTGCCGATCTCGGCGCGCCCTTCCGCGATCGACACCGCGACGTCATGGCCGCCTCTGCCGAGCACGGCTTTTTTATCGATGGCGTCGGCGATGCCGAGTTCTTTCGCCATCGCCGCGAACATGGTGCCGGACGAGCCGCCGGCCTTCGGGTCGGTATAGGCGACCGAACGGGCGGCAAGCAGCGCCTGCTTGAACGCTTCCGGCGTGGAGATGTCGGGCACGGGAGCGCCGGCGCGCACGACCACGCCGGTGACGGTGCGGCCGAGATCGCGCGCGCTTGCCGGATCGATGAGGCCAAGCTTACCGAGCGTTGCGATGGCCGATTGCGACAGGATGATGAGGTCGGCAGTCTCGCCCTTCTCGACGCGCTCGCGCAGCGAACCGGCGGTGCCGAAATTGAGATCGAGCTTGGTGCCGGTTTTTGCCTCGTAGTCGACGCCGAGCACCACCACCATCGTTTTGACCGCGCCGGCGCTCATGATTTTCAGATCGGCCACTTTCGTTTCCTCCCGGTTTGGGGGGAGTTTGTGCAGGGGACCGGGCGGAGGGCAAGGGAAGGGAGTCTTTCTTAT
>DASRLA010000078.1:0-3222 GCA_035648715.1 Pseudolabrys sp. | reverse complement strand
GGTTGAAACATGGTCCAACTCTCTCATTCTTATGCTTGCCAGGTCCACTGGATTTTGCGACTGGGAAGGCAATGAACCTCCAGGACAAATTGCGCGCCAAGCGCTTTGTGATCACCGCGGAAGTCACGCCGCCAGTGTCGGCCTCGCGCGACGAATTTCTCACCAAGGCATTGCCGCTCAAGGGCTTGGCCGACGCTGTGAACGTCACCGACGGCGCCGGCGCGCGCCCGCATTTGGGCAGCGTCACCGCCGCAGCGATGCTGGTCGCGCAAGGCATCGAGCCGATCCTCCAGCTCACTTGCCGCGACCGCAACCGCATTGCGCTGCAAAGCGATCTACTGAGCGCGGCGGCTTGCGGCGTGCGCAACCTTCTGATGATCCGTGGCGACGATCCTTCGGCCGGCGACCAGCCCGATGCCAAACCGGTGTTCGATCTCGATCCGCGTCAGTTGCTGGCAACGGCGCGCCTGCTGCGCGACACCGGCGAGTTGCCCTCTGGCCGCAAGGTTAGCGGCCGCGCCGATTTTTTCCTCGGCGGCGCCGACAATCCGAACGACCCGCAGCCCGGCTGGGAGCCAAAAGGCTTGCAGGCCAAGATCGACGCCGGCGCGCAATTCGTGCAGACGCAATTTTGCATGGATGCCGGCGTGGTACGGCGCTATGTCGCGCGGCTTGCCGAGCGCGGGCTCATGGACAGGATATCGCTGATCGTCGGCATTGTGCCGCTACGCTCGGCTAAATCGGCGCGCTGGATCAAAGAAAAATTATTCGGCGCCATCATTCCCGATTCGCTGATCGAGCGCATGGAGGCGGCGAGCGACCCGCTAGCCGAAGGCCGCCGCATCTGCCTCGATCTGGTGGGCGAATTGGCCGGCATCCCGCAGGTTGCCGGCGTGCACATCATGGCGCCCGGCAACGACGCCGCCGTGCCCGGCATTATCAAAGCGGCGCGAGACAGCATTAAGCGTCTCGCGCCCGCCTGATCCTTCAGCTCAACGCCGCCTTCACCCGCTCGGGCGAGAACGGCACGCGCCGGATGCGCACACCGGTCGCGTCGTAGATGGCGTTGGCGATCGCCGCCGCCACCGGGCGGATCGACGGCTCGCCCGCGCCCGACGGCGCGATTTCCGGGTGATTGATCAGCACCACGTTGACTTCGTCCGGCGTCTCGGTGATATCGAGAATCGGATAAGTAATCCAATCCACGCTGGTGACGTTGTTGTGGTCGAATGTCACTTCCTCCCACAGCGTGCGGCTCACGCCCTGCACGATATTGCCCTCGATGCATTTCACCAATCCGTCCGGATTGATGATCTGTCCGCAATCGTGCGCGACGGTGAACTTGCGCGCCCAAATCTTGCCGGTCGAGCGATCGACATCGACCTCGGCGATCACCGCGACGCGCGTACCGTTGCGTTGCGCGTAGGCAATGCCGCGGCCCGAAACTTTGTTGCCGGTCTGGTCCTTGCGCGGTGAGGGTCGCGTGTCCCATTTGGCTTTCCCGGCCGCCGCCTTGATGACGGCAACGTCGCGCGGCTCCTTGATGTGGCGCAAGCGGAATTCGATCGCGTCCGCGCCGACGGCCGCCGCCACCTCGTCGATGAACGACTCGCTGGCGAAGTGAATCTGCGGCCCGACCGGGTCGCGCAGATGCGACGTGCGCAGCGGCGAGGAACGATCGAGCAGCGGCGGAATCGTCTGCCAGGACAATTTCTTGTTGTCGAAGGCGTAGGATTCCGCCGGCACGCCGAACCCGTCGCCGGATTTCAGCGCCACGCCCTGCGTCTGTCCCGCCAGCGTGTCCCATGGATCGCCGCCATTGGTATTCACATCCACCCGCGAGAAGCCTTTGCTCGAGAACTCGTAGGCAATTACTTTGCCCGACGAGTCCAGCGCGGCGCGCGCCTTGTGGGTGGAGGCGGGGCCTTTCGGATCCCAGCCGGTGCCCTGGTCACGCATATATTGCAGCCGTACCGGTTTACCGACGGCTTTCACCAGCACCGCCGCGTCCATGGCGGCGTCATCGGCGTCGTTGCGGCCGTAGGAACCAGGACCCGTCGTCTGGATCACCCGCACATTCTCAACCGGCACACCGAGCATGGCAGCAACGCCCTGTTGAACAAAGTGCGACTTCTGCGTTCCGCTCCAACAGGTGAAGTTTCCGTCCTTGGGCTCAATCAGCGCGCAGGCCGGACCCATGCTGGCATGCGACTGGAACGGCCATTCGTAATCCGCCTCGATGATTTTCGCGGCGCTCTTGAACGCCTCTTCGACATTGCCGTTCTGTTTCTCGACCTTCGATGCGCGCACCGGCGCCTTGCGGATGTGGTCGTACAGTGCCGCCTGATCCGGGAACGGCGGCTGCACGGTGGACCATTCCACCTTAAGTTTTTCCGCCGCCTGAATGGCGTCCCATTCCTTGTCGGCGACCACGCCGAGGAAGCCCTTGTCCCAGACCACTTTGGCGCCCGGGATATTCTTGATTGAACTCTCGTCGACCTTCACCGGCACGCTGCCGGCGATCGCCGGACGGATCACGCGGCCGTGCACCATGCCCGGCACTTTGATGTCGGTTACGAAGTTCTCTTGCGCGAAAACCTTGGGCGCCACGTCCTCGCGCTTGATCGGCTGACCGACGATTCTGTGCTCGTTCGCCTTTTTCGGTTGCGCCTTGCCGGGCGCATAAAGTGCATTGCCGTATTGCTTGTTCCAGTCGAGCTGGACATTGAAATATTTTCCGCCCAGCATCTGCGCGTAGGAAATGTGCTTGGACTTGTCGTCGCTTGCGCTCACCACGCCGTCATTGACGGTCAACTTGTCGAGCGGCACCGACAAAAGTCCCGCCGCCATCTCGACCAGCACCCGGCGCGCTTCAGCCGACGCCATGCGCATCTGCTTGCCGCCGAGCTGGACGCCGGTCGAACCCGATGCACCGCCTTGGTTCACCGATGACGCGGTATCGCCCATGATCACTTTGACGCTCTTGAACGGAACGTCGAGTTCCTCGGCCACGATCTGGCCAATAGCGACATGCAGCCCGTGGCCCATGTCCATCTTGCCGAAATAGGCCGCCACGCTGCCGTCGGCATTGACGGCGATGTAGGACGACAATTGATCGGGCGTCAGCGGCGGCTTGGCGCCAAGAATCGCACCTTGTGCGTAGGCCTTGCTGATCGACATCACCGTATCGAGCGAAACGGCGGCGCCGATCGAGACGACCAG
>DASRLA010000077.1:0-149994 GCA_035648715.1 Pseudolabrys sp. | reverse complement strand
CCCTCCCCGCCTTCGGGGAGGGTGACGAGCCGCGATAGCGGCGAGGCGGGTGGGGAATTTCTCCTGCGGGCTTTACCCCACCCCGCCGCCTTCGGCGGCGACCCTGCCCTTTCAGGGGAGGGATAAGAAGCAGGCGTGCCTGCCTTCGCGGAAGAAGCTTCGGCAAGACAAGCATCATCGCCCCTGTTCTTTGCGCCCGCCTTCGCCTTTCGGCTTCGGCGCGGCATGGCCCGGGGCGAGCCGACTTCTCTTCTTCGCCCCCCCCCCCCGCGAATAGCGAGGGAGTGGCGCGCCAAGCGGCGCGACATTGGTAGTGGCCGCACTTTCCCTTGCGAGAAAGTACGGCGACGTTCGGCGCGCCACAACGGTATCTTCCAGCGGACGGGCCGCGCTTCCAACAAAGGGTTTCCCCCACGCTGTCAGCCAACTCCTGGCGGCAGGTCCTATTGCCGCGCAGACAAGTTTACGCAGTCTGCGCAAGCTTGACTGCTATGGTGGAGCCCCGTCACCGCCCGGGAGCTTAGGGGGTGCGTTCATCCCCTGCCCGCGGGCGCCGTATCCGGTCCCATCATTTAGACGCCTCTAGAGCGTTTTCGAGCGAAGTGGGCACCGGTTCGCGTGAAGAAAACGCGACAAAATAAGGAGCTAGAGCCCCGGCTTTGATTCAATCAAAGCCAGGGCTCTAGACGACGCCCTCACTCAGATAGGATATAGTCCTATAATAAGGATTAAGTCAAGTGGTCTATCAAGAGTTTTGGGCGGCCACACAAAAGCGCAAAGCGCGTCTGCCCCAAAATCGCGGGGACGAACGGAAAATGATGCGGCTTACCGCACCACGCCCGAAATACAGCACGGCTTGTGGTGCGGCCGGGTGATCTTGTTCTTGAGGTAGCAGCGCGCGGAAACGCCGATATAGCCGGGGCGCACATAGGTAAAGGCGCGGCATTTGTTGTCAGCTTCACAGGCCGCGTTGCAGCCGGCGCCGGCCGGATCGGTCGGCAGGTCGAATTCGCGATAATCGCCGCCCACGCGGTCGATGCCGAATTCGAGCGGGCCCTTGCGCGGCTCGATCACGCCGGCGCCGCGTACGCCCGAGACGCAGCATTTGTCATCGTTGCGCGGCGGCACCTTGTCCTTGAGCCAGCAGGTGGCGGCGGCGTTGGCGGTGCGCGGATAAGAGAAGGTCCAGACCTTGCAGCGCGCATCCTTCTCGCAACGCGCGGCGCAGACCGCCGGATCGCCGGTGCGGATTTCGAATTTCAGGTAATCGCCGCCGACGCGGTCGAAGCCACTTTGCGCCGCCGCGCGACCGGGTACGAGCACAAGCGCCAGCCCCAATCCCGCCAGCATCAGACAAGCCAGCCTCAAAGCCCCAGCGGATTTGATCCGAACCAGCATGCCCGCCCGCTTTGGCTTTCTGCTCACTTTGGCAAACGCGATGAATTGTCGGCCCGCCGACATATCCTTGCAACCGTCAGTATTGTGCAGGTGCAGCATGACAGACACGCGCCGACAAGACAAAATCCTATCAATAGTCTGGGGAGGCCGATCTGCCGGGGGCCATCTTGTTGCCGAGCCTTTGGGCGCGGGCGCGTCTGCGCGTGGCCGCCTATGACCGCTATGACTTGGCGGTCGCGGCGCTATTGGCGACGTTGGTGGTGCTGGTCTTTGCCACCTACGATTCCTACGCCATCTCCAATGACGAGGAAGTCCAGCAGCACTATGGCGAGCTGATCGTCGCCTATTACAGCAGCGGCTTTACCAACCAATCACTATTCCACTTCGTCAATCTGTATCTTTATGGCGGGCTGTTCGACATAGTCGCGGTGGCGATCGAACGCGCGCTGCCGATGATCGAGCCCTACACCATCCGTCATCTTATCAGCGCGCTGACCGGCATTGGCGGCATCGCCGCCGCTTGGGCGACCGCGCGGCTGGTGGCAGGCCCGCGCGCAGGCGCCATCGCCGCTTTCGCTCTCGCCGTCTGCGGAGCCTGGTACGGCTCGATGTTCAACCACACCAAGGACATTCCATTCGCCGCGGCGATGATGGCCGCCGTTTATTTTCTCCTGCGCGCCGCGCGCAATTTGCCGCATCCGCGCTGGCGCGACGTGCTCGGTTTCGGCCTGATGCTTGGAGCCGCGCTCGGCATTCGCGTACTCGGCCTGCTGTTGATCGGTTATGCGGGGCTGGCGATCCTGATTCACATGCCGGCCTTGGGCGCGGCGTCGGTCGATGCACCATCCGGGCGCGCAGGACCGATGCACGAACGCCTGCGCTTTTTCGCGCAGTCGGTAATCGCGCTCTGCCCGGCGTTTTTCATCGGCTACGTGATTATGATTGTCGCCTGGCCCTGGGCGGCGCTGTCGCCGCTCAATCCGGTGCGCGGGCTGATCGACTTCGGCGAATTTCATTATCACATCCGCACGTTGCTCGACGGCCAGGTCTACGAAATGGCCAATGTGCCGCGCTGGTACGTGCCGGCTTATCTGTTGATCAAATTGCCGCTGCTTATTGTCGCGGGCGTCGCCATCGCACTCATGGCGGTGGCGCGGCCGGGCGCAAGCTTGCCTCCCGACCGGCGCGCCGAGGCGCTGCTGCTCAGCGTGATCGCCACCTTTCCGGTGATCTGCGAGGTGATCGACCGCGGACCAGCTTTCACCGGCTTGCGGCATTTTCTGTTCGTGGTGCCGGTCTTGGCGGTGCTGACCGGTATCGGATTCGACTGGCTGCTCACAGTGCTTTCGGCGCGCCGCGCCTTGGTCGCGCAAGCGCTCGGCACTGCCGTTGCGCTTGCGCTCCTATGGAACGCTGGCGTGCTGATCATGCTGCATCCCTATCAATACCTTTTCTACAATCCGCTGGTCGGCGGACTGGAAGGCGCCTCCGGCCGTTACGCCACCGACTACTGGGTCAATATCATGCCGGAAGCGGTCGACGATCTGGAGGCTTTCGTCGCCAAGCTCGACGAAGCCGGCAAAATCGGTCGCCGTTATTTTGTCGCGGTCTGTGGCGAACGGCTGCCATTCGAGAAGGAAGCCAATTCGCGCTTGCAATGGACCGAAGACTGGAAGAAGGCCGACTTCTTCATCGCGCCGACGCATATGAATTGCGACCGCGTACTCGACGGCAAGGTAATCTCGACCATAGCGCGGCTGGGCGTGAAGATCGGCGTGGTAAAAGACCGCCGCTCGCTGGTGCAGAAGACGGTTGCGGGCGCGCAATAGCCGCTCTCGTCATTCCGGGGCGGGAGCCATATGCGCGTTCACGCGCCATGGCGAGCGAACCCGGAATCCAGAAGCGTACATCGAAGGTTTATCTGGTTCCAGGTCCCGCGCTTCGCGCGGTCCCGGAATGACAAAGAAGAAAAATTTGCGCCCGCCGGAGGGGCCGGCGGGCGCTTGATCCGGCGCGAGAGGGGAATTCGCGTTGCCGGATCGCGGCCGAGGAGAGGGGCTCGGCCGATTCTTATTTCAACTTCAGACCGCCTGGCGCGAGGGCCGGTTGGTCGCCGGCCGGTGAAAGCCGGGCTCGATCATCGTCACGTTTTGCGCGCGCATCGCTTTGCGTCCCATGCGGCGCTCGATGGCGCGCTCGCGCAAAAGCTCCGTCGGATCTTCCCATAGCGGCGTCGAGAAGGCGTCCCGGACGTCCGAGCGGGTGAGCCCGATATCGGCCAGCATGTGGCGGTCGAGGCGGGCGAGCACGTTGGCCTCGCGGCGGTGGCGTAGAGCGCGCTCGACGGCTTTGACAATCTGGACGACCGGCGAAAGCGCGCCGGCCACAACGCGGCCAAGGGTGCCGGCGGCGACGGGAATAACGGGGTAATGCGCGGACATTTTCATCTCCATTCAGATCATGGGCTTCACCATCAATTGGCGAAGGCCCGGCTTCGAAGACACCCGGTTTCCCCACCCGAATTCTCCGGCAGCGGAGTCGGTATGCGCCCGGCCTATTGATTAGTGAAACGAATGTTTTTAATCTGACCAATCAGGATCAGTGATGTAGCCAATAGCGGTCCTGGCGCTATGCGGAAAATGCCCGATAAATCAGCAAGTTGTTGATTGGCTGAGCAATTCTATCGGAATATTCCAGCGCCTCGATCGCTAAAACGGGATACCTGCCATGACAGCGCTTCTCGACGTCGATCAGCTCCGCACCTTTATCGCCATCGCCGAAACCGGCAGTTTCACGCGCGCCGCCGAATTCGTGAACAAGACCCAGTCGGCGGTGTCGATGCAGATGAAGCGGCTGGAAGAGCGGCTGGAGCGGCCGATTTTCGCGCGCGACGGCCGCGCCTCCAAGCTCACCGATGACGGGCAGCGCCTGCTCGACTACGCGCGCCGCATCGTCAAGCTCAACGTCGAAACCATCGCCGCCTTTTCCGACGCCGAATTGTCCGGCCGCGTACGGCTTGGCGTTCCGGACGACTATGCCGACCGTTATTTGCCGGAGATCATGGCGCGGTTTTCGCGCGCCTATCCGGGCGTCGAACTCAGCGTGATCTGCGAGCCGTCGGTCGATCTCCTGGAGCGCATCGATGCCAATGAGCTCGACTTGGCCATCGTCACCAATTGCGAATCAAAGCGCGCGTCGGAAACCTTCCGGCGCGAGCGTCTGCTGTGGGTGACCTCGAACCGGCACGGCACCCATGCCGAGGAGCGCGTGCCGCTGGCGCTGGGACGCCCAACCTGTAGCTGGCGCAGCATCGCTTGCGAACGGCTGGAGACGGTGGCGCGGCCCTATCGCGTTTTATATTCGAGCTCGAATGCCGGCGCGGTCGCCGCCGCCGTCCTCGCGGGGCTCGCCGTTTCGGTTTTGCCGGAGTCCGGCTTGCGCCCCGGCATGCGCGTCTTGTCGCCGGCGGACGGATATCCGGACCTGCCGAGTTGTCATGTCGGGCTGGTGCGCAATTCGCATGAAGGCTCCACGCTCGCCAGCGCGCTGGCCGAACACATCATCTCGTCGCTCGATAACCTGTCGGAAGCGGTGGTCGCGGCGGAGTGATCTTCTTTCCTCTCCCCGCAATGCGGGGAGAGGAAAGAAACTAATACGCATATTCATCGTATATCGGATCGACCGAACCGCCCCACTCGCCATGGAAGCGTTCGAGCAATTCTTCCGCCGGCGTGATGCCGCGCGCAATCGATTCTTCGAGCGGGCGCAGATAGCGCGTCTCGTCGCGGCCGTTACGGTCGAGAAATTTGCGCCTCGCCAGTCCACGCGCGGCAAAGCGCAAGGTCTCCTGCGCCAGCGTCAGCACGTTGCGGCCGCCGATCTCGGCGGCAAAGCCGAGCCGCGGCACATCATCGCGCAATTTCTGGCGCTCGTCCGCGCCCCAACTTTTTACCATGTCCCAACAAGCGGTGAGCGCATCGTCATCGTATAGCAGCCCAATCCAGTAGGCGGTGAGCGACGGCAGCCGCCGCCACGGCCCGCCGTCGGCACCGCGCATTTCGAGATAACGCTTGAGCCGCACCTCGGGAAAAATCGTCGACAGATGATTGGCCCAGTCGGAAATGGTCGGGCGCTCGCCCGGCAAGTCGGCAAGCTTGCCGGCAAAGAAATCGCGGAACGATTTGCCGGCGACGTCGATGTAGTCGTTGCCGCGCTTGATGAAATACATCGGCACGCCGAGCGCATAGTCGACATAACGCTCGAAGCCCATGCCGTCTTCGAAGGCCCAGGGCAGCATGCCGGCGCGGTTATTGTCGGTGTCGCGCCAGATTTCCGCGCGTGCCGATAAAAAACCGTTCGGCTTGCCCTCGGTAAAGGGCGAATTGGCAAAAAGCGCGGTAGCGACCGGCTGCAAGGCGAGCGAAACGCGCAGCTTGCGCACCATGTCGGCTTCCGACGAGAAGTCGAGATTCGATTGCACCGTGCAGGTGCGGTACATCATGTCGAGGCCGCGCGTGCCGACCTTCGGCATGTAGTTGGTCATGATCTTGTAGCGGCCTTTCGGCATCACCGGCATGTCGGCGCGCGACCAATTGGGCGTCATGCCGAGGCCGAGAAAGCCGATGCCGAGGGGCTTGGCCACTTCGCGCACCTGCGCCAGATGTGCGAACAACTCTGACGCGGTCTGGTGCACGGTTTCGACCGGCGCGCCGGACAATTCGAACTGCCCGCCCGGTTCGAGCGAGATGGCGCCGCCGCCGGTGACGTCGAACATGCCGATGATGTTGTCGCCTTCCATGATCGGATCCCAGCCAAGCAGACCATGCATGCCGTCCAGGATGGCGCGAATGCTGCGCGGCCCGGCATAGGGCACGGGCCGGTGGTCATCGATCGTGAAGACGAATTTTTCATGTTCGGTGCCGGCGCGGAATTGCGACCTCGGCTTGCATCCCGCTTCGAGCCAGGCGACGAGTTCGTCGCGCGTCTCAATCGGGGTCATGTCGATCTGGTCACGAGCCATGCAGCCGTCCGCGGATATTAAAAGAGGCCGCGACCTTAAACATGGCGACGGGCAAAGGGCAATGTGGGAAGCCGAAGGCCTTGGTCAAGCCCGGGATCAAGGCCTGGCGGCCTTTTCGCCGGGCCAAAGAAGGCCTGCACGAGAATAGCGCACGCTGGCGATATGCAGCCCTAGGTGCCGAGCGGAATGTATGTCTACTCCGCCTTCGCCATCGCAGTCGCGCCTTCGCTGCGGCCGATGTCTTTGAGCCGCTGCGTCAGTACCATGCGGTCGAGCTTTTCGACCGGCAGCGTCAGCAGCAGCTCAACGCGGCGCCGCATCATGCGATAGGCGTCATCGATGGTATGCGGATTAACCGCGCCCTTCGGCTGGCTGCCGGCGCTGAAGGCCTTGAACTTGCCTTTGCCGAGGTCGTTGAGAATGGCCTCGCCGATGATCGAGCGCGCCGAATTGCCAGTGCACAGAAACAGCACGCTATGAACGCGATCGGCCATTACTCTCTCCCCTGCCCGCACAGCGACCGGCAGATTTATCGGCGCTCTATGACAGTCGGGTGACGCGCAATGCAGACTTGAAATCTATCCCCGGCTTGCACGCATTCCGCCGAGCCTATACACGTTTTAGTTCTTATTTTGTTCTTTCACCCGCGCCTGCCATGGTCTATTGCTTCGCCTGACCGTTTCGAAAGTGACATGACCGAATTCACCCCTCACCAGGACGATGCCCTGCAAGCCGTCTCAAGCTGGCTCAAGGCCAAGCCTGGAACGAACGGCAACCCGCAGGTGTTTCGCCTGTTCGGCTTTGCCGGCACCGGCAAGACCACGCTCGCCACCCACATCGCCGATGACGTCGATGGCGAGGTGAAGTTCGCCGCCTTCACCGGCAAGGCGGCCTCGGTGATGCGCGGCAAAGGCTGCCGCGGCGCGACCACCATTCATTCGCTGATCTACCGCGCGCGCGAAAGCGGCGAGGAAGTGCCGAGCTTCGATCTGTGGGACGAGGCGCCCGCTTCCAAAGCCGAACTGATCATCATCGACGAATGCTCGATGGTCGATGCCGAACTCGGGCGCGACCTGCTCTCGTTCGGCGTGCCGCTTCTGGTGCTGGGCGATCCGGCGCAATTGCCGCCGATCCAGGGCGGCGCGAACGGCGGCGGATTTTTCACGGAACAAGAACCGGACGTGATGCTGACCGAAGTGCATCGGCAGGCGCGCGACAATCCGATCATCCGGCTGTCGATGGACATCCGCGCCGGCGATTATCTCGAGCCCGGCCGCTACGGCGAAAGCGAAGTGGTGGCGAAAAGCGATCTCGATCCCGAGCGCGTGCTCAATGCCGATCAGGTTCTGGTCGGGCGCAACAACACGCGGCGCGCTTACAATCTGCGCATGCGCGAGCGGCGCGGCTTCAAGGACACCATGCCGGAAGCCGGCGACAAGCTGGTGTGCCTGCGCAACAACCGCAAGAAAGGCCTGTTCAACGGCGGCCTGTGGACGGTGAAGGAACGCGGCGGGCGCAAAACCGGCATCATGACCATGCGGCTGTTACCGGACGACGAGACCGCGACGCGCGGCGTCAAGGTGTCGGTGCGGCCGGAATGCTTCACCGGCGGCATCGAGCAAATCGACTGGCCACGCCGCAAGCCCTACGACGAGTTCGATTACGGCTATGTGCTCACCGTGCACAAGGCGCAAGGGTCGCAGTGGGACGACGTCGTGCTGTTCGACGAGAGTTTCGCGTTTCAGGAAAGCCGCGCCAGGTGGCTTTACACGGGCGTCACGCGCGCGGCGAAACGGCTGACGGTGGTGATGTAGTACATGCCGTCATCACCCGCGAACGCGGGTGACCCGGCACTATGCTGCACCGTAAAAAGCAAGGGCTGGATCGTCCGCTTGCGCGGACGATGACGTTAACGCTACGCCACCTCTTTCTTCTTCGACGGCGCGAAGCGGCCGTAGAAGCTTTCGTTGTTCTCGGCCATGTCGAGAAGAAGCTTGGGCGGCGCGAAGCGCTTGCCGTATTTCTTTTCCAGCTTCTGACACAGCGCGACGAATTTCTTCGTCCCCATCATGTCGATGTAAGACAGCGTGCCGCCCGAATAAGGCGCAAAGCCGAAGCCGAGGATGGAGCCGACATCGGCTTCGCGCACGTCGGTGACGACTTTCTCCTCGAAGGTGCGCGCGGCCTCGACCGCCTGCGTCACCAGAAACCGCTGCATCAACTCTTCGACATCAAGCGCTTCGACCTCCTGGCGCGTGAGCTTCTTCGGCAACAGATCGGCCAAGCCCGGCCACAGCTTCTTCGGCTGGCCTTGCGGATAATCGTAAAAGCCCTTGCCGTTCTTGCGCCCCAAGCGGCCGTGCTTCTCGACCAGGTCTTCCAGGAGCTTCTTCATACCGGCGTTGACCGCCGCCGCACCGAGATCGGCTTCGGTGGCGCGCACGATCTTCAAGCCGAGATCGAGCGCGGTCTCGTCATTGAGCGAGAGCGGGCCGACCGGCATGCCGGCCATGCGCGCGGTGTTCTCCACTATCGCCGGCGGAATGCCCTCCATCAGCATCAGGTGGCCCTCCTGGATGTAATTGAGCACGCAACGATTGGCGTAGAAGCCGCGCGAATCGTTAACCACAATGGGCGTCTTGCGGATGACGCGGATGTAATCGAGCGCGACCGCGAGCGCATGGTCGCCGGTTTCCTTGCCCATGATGACTTCGGTCAGCATCATGATCGCGACCGGCGAGAAAAAGTGCACGCCGATGAAGCGCTTGGGATCCTTGAACTCGGCGGCGAGTGACGTGATCGGCAGCGTCGACGTGTTGGAGGCGAACACCGCGTTATCGCCGATCACCGCCTGGATTTTCGCAATCACGTCGGACTTGACCTTGCGGTCCTCGAACACGGCCTCGATGATCAGGTCGCAATCCTTGAGCGCATTGTAATCCGGCGTCGGTGTGATTTTTTCCAGCAGCGCGTCGCGCTCGGCGCCTTTCATGCGGCCTTTCATGACGCGGTCGCTCAACGACTTGTGCAAGCCCTCCTTGCCCTTGTCGGCGGTTTCCTGATCGCGGTCGACCAGCACCACGGCAAGACCCGCCGCCGCGCTCACCTGCGCGATGCCGGCGCCCATGAAGCCGGCGCCGACGACGCCGATTTTCTTCAAATTGCTCGGCGGCTCCTTGGCCGGACGGCGCGCGCCCTTGTTCAAATCCTGCATGTTGACGAAGAGCGTGCGGATCATGGCCGCCGCTTCCGGCGAACGCAGGATCTTGGCGAACCAGCGTGACTCGACGCGCAGCGCGGTGTCGATATCGAGTTGCAGGCCCTCATAGACGACCTGAAGAATCGCGCGCGCGGCCGGATAGTTGTCGTAAGTCTCACGGCGGTAGATCGCGTTCGCCGCCGGGAAGGTCATCATGCCGGCCTTGGAATAAACCAGACCGCCCGGCAGCTTGAAGCCTTTCACATCCCACGGCGCTTCCGCCTTGCCGCCGGCCTTGATCCAGTCCTTGGCGGTTTTGATCAGGTCGGTCTGCGGCACGACATTGTCGATCAGCTTCATCGCCCTGGCGCGGTCGGTTTTCAATTGATCGCCTTTGAGCAGGAATTGCAGCGCGTCGGCCGGCTGCATCATGCGCGCCACGCGCTGCGTGCCGCCGGCGCCGGGAAACAGACCGATCTTGATTTCGGGCAGGCCGAGCCGCGTCTTCGGATTTTCGGCGGCGACACGGTGATGACAGGCGAGCGCGAGTTCGAAGCCGCCGCCCATCGCCGTGCCATTGAGCGCGCAAACCCAGGGCTTGCCGCCCTTGCCTTCTTTGTCCTTGCTGCCCTTTTCGATGCGGCGATAAAGCTGCGACAGCTTTCGGCTTTCCTCGTAGATGAAATTGGCGGCGGCTTCCGCGCCCTCGTTCTTCATCATCTTGGCGTAGAGATCGCCCATGCGCTCGAGCATCGTGAGATCGGCGCCGCCGCAGAAGGCTTCCTTGCCCGAGGTGATGACGACGCCCTTGATGGCGGCGTCGCCTTCGATCTTCGCGACCAGGGCGGAGAGTTCCTCGATCACCTCCAGCGTCAGCACGTTCATCGAGCGGCCGGGCATGTCCCAGGTGATCAGCGCAATGCCGTCGGCGTCGGTTTCAAGATTGAAGTTCGCCATGACCTTAGGCTCCTATGGGATACGACTCGCCGTTTTTCTTGGTGTAACGAAAGCCTTTATCGTCGCGGACGACCTTCATATCGATGTCGGAATAATGCGCGCGCTCGACAGCCGCGCGCGTGCCGACCTCGATAAAAGCCGCATCGCGATCCGAGCGGTTGACCAGACAGTGGCCATTGGCAACACCGGCCCTCCAGGCGGCGCTGTCGCCGGCCTTAAGCACCGTCTCGCCGTCATCCTCGCATAAGACCACTTCGCCTTCGAGCACATAGACGAACTCGTCCTCGTTCTCATGCCAGTGACGCTGCGACGACGCCGCGCCCGGCTTGAGGGTGCAGACATTGACGCCGAACTGCGTCAGCCCGGCGGCGCGAGTGAGTCTTTTACGGCTGCGCCCTTCCACCGCACGATTGTGCGGCGGCGAATAATTGGTCGAGGTGTCGATCGCGATTTGCGCGATGTCGATCTTCGGCATGCGCGGTTCCGCCTACACCCGTTCGATAATCGTCGCCGTACCCATGCCGGCGCCGATGCAGAGCGTGATCAGCGCGGTCGATTTGCCGGTGCGCTCCAGTTCATCGAGCACGGTGCCGAGGATCATGGCGCCAGTCGCGCCCAGCGGATGGCCCATGGCGATGGCGCCGCCGTTCACGTTGATCTTGTCGTGCGCAATGTCGAAGGCCTGCATGTAGCGCAGCACCACCGAGGCGAAGGCTTCGTTGAGTTCGAACAGATCGATATCGGAAAGCTTCATGCCGGCCTTGCGTAACACCTTCTCGGTCACGTCGACCGGGCCGGTCAGCATGATCGCCGGTTCGGAGCCGATATTGGCGAAGGCCTTGATGCGCGCGCGCGGTTTGAGGCCCGCTTTGGCGCCGGCTTCCTTGTTGCCTATCAGGACCGCGGCTGCACCGTCGACAATGCCGGATGAATTGCCGGCGTGATGCACATGATTGATGCTTTCGAGTTCGGGGTAGCGCTGCACCGCGACGGCGTCGAAGCCGGCCATTTCGCCCATCTGCACGAAAGACGGCTGCAACGACGCGAGCGTCTGCATCGTGGTCGACGGACGCATGTGCTCGTCTTTGGCGAGAATGGTGAGGCCGTTGACGTCCTTCACCTTCATCACCGAATTTTTGAAATAGCCGGCCTCCCAGGATTTCGCCGCGCGCTTCTGGCTCTCGACCGCGTAGGCGTCGACATCGTCGCGCGAGAAGCCGTATTTGGTCGCGATCAGATCGGCGGAAATGCCCTGCGGCAGAAAGTAGGTCTCGACTGCGATCGACGGATCGACCGGCCAGGCGCCGCCGGACGCGCCGATGCCGACGCGGCTCATCGATTCGACGCCGCCGCCGATGGTCATGTCGTGCTGGCCGGCCATCACTTCGGCGGCCGCGAAGTTCACCGCGTCCAGGCCGGAAGCGCAGAAGCGGTTGATCTGGATGCCGGGCACGCTGTCGCCGAAGCCTGCGACCAGCGCGGCGGCGCGCGCGATATCCCCGCCGGCCTCGCCGACCGGATCGACGCAGCCGAGCACCACGTCGTCGACCTGCGCCGGATCGAGCTTGTTGCGGTCTTTGATCGCGCCGAGCGCCTGCGCCGCCAGATTGAGCGCGGTCACCTCGTGCAGCGACCCGTCGACCTTGCCGCGTCCGCGCGGCGTGCGCACGGTGTCGTAAATGAATGCGTCGGGCATTTGCGTTCTCCTGCGCGTCTTAAAGACTGCGCGCGATCAAGAGCTTCATGATCTCGTTCGTTCCCGCGTATATGCGTAGTACCCGCGCGTCGCGGTAGAGGCGCGAGATCGGATATTCGTCCATATAGCCGTAACCGCCGAATAATTGCAGGCAGCGGTCGATCACTTTCGCTTGCGTGTCGCTCAGCTTGTACTTGGCCATCGAGGCGGTGACGGTATCGAGCTTGCCTTCGACGTGCAGGCCGATGCAGTAATCGAGGAACACCTTGGCGATGGTGACTTCAGTCTTACATTCGGCGAGTTCGAATTGCGTGTTCTGGAACTCGATGATCTTCTTGCCGAAAGCCTGACGCTGCTTGACATAGTCGATGGTGAGCGCGAGCGCGCGCTCCATCATGGCCACCGCGTGTACCGCTACGATCAGCCGCTCCTGCGGCAATTCCTTCATCAATTGATAGAAGCCCTGCCCCTCCTCGGTGCCGAGCAGCGCCTCGGCCGGCAGCTTGACGTCGTCGAAAAACAGTTCCGAGGTGTCGGCGGAATCGAGCCCAAGCTTTTTGAGCTTGCGGCCACGCCGGAAGCCGGACGCGCCGTCGGTCTCGACCGCCAAGAGTGACGTGCCCTTGGCGCCGGCCTTCGGATCGGTCTTGGCGACGACGATGATGAGGTTGGCGTGCTGCCCGTTGGTAATGAAGGTCTTGGCGCCGTTGAGCACATAGCCGTTGCCTGATTTTTCCGCCTTGGTCTTCACCCCTTGCAGGTCGGAGCCGGTGCCGGGCTCGGTCATCGCAATCGCGCCGACCATTTCGCCGGTGGCAAGCTTGGGCAGCCAACGCTTTTTCTGCTCTTCGGTGCCGTAATGCAGAATGTAAGGAGCGACGATGCCGGAATGGAGCGGCGAGCCGAACGTATCGAAGCCGCCAAGCGACAATTCGCGATTGATGACCGCCTCATGCGCGAAACTGCCGCCCGAGCCGCCATATTCTTCCGGCATCGAGGCGCACAGGAGACCGGCCGCGCCGGCTTTGTTCCAGACTTCACGCTCGTACATGCCGGCTTCGTGCCAGCGATCGACGTTAGGGGTGAATTCGTCGGCGATATAGCGGCGCGCCTGCTCTTCGAGCAGCACGAGATCCTCGGTCATCCACGCGGGCCGCGGCAGATTGAGCGCTTCCATGGGGGCCGGCTTTTTGAGCGAATCGATTACTGCTCAACATAAGGCCGGGAAGCGCAGCGCGCGAGGGGCCGTCCCTCCCCTAAAAAAGAGAGGGACGGAAAGCCGGTTGAATTCCAAGGTGAAATTCGAAACGACGCCTCAGTCTTGTTATTTGGCGCCGTGAGCGGGATCCTTGACGTTCTTGATGGTGTCGAACTCAACGTTCTGGACCACACCGCCGACTTTCTGCACCTTGCGGATATAGACATCCTGCACGATATCGCGGGTCTCCGGATCGATCGAGATCGGGCCGCGCGGGCTTTCCCACTTCATGCCCTTGGCGGCCGCGATCAGCTTATCGCCGTCGGCATCGCCTTTGGTCTTCTTCAGCGCTTCATAGATCAGATGCATGCCGTCCCAGGCGCCGATCGAGAACACGTCGGGATGGCGCTTGAATTCGGCCTCATAGGCTTTGACGAATTCCGCGTTCATCTTGGACTTGTGCTCCCACGAATAGTGAAACACGGTGCGGATGCCGAGCGCGGCATCGCCCATGCTCTTGAGCGCATTGTCGTCCATGGTGATCTCACCCTGCCCGAGGATCTTGCTGGCCGGGAAGTTGCGCTCCTGCATCGCCTTCGCCATCGCCGGCGGCTGCGCGCCACCCGGGATAAAGATAAAGACCGCGTCCGGGTTGACGTCCTTCGCCTTCTGCACATAGGCGGAGAAGTCCGGATTGGCGACCGCCATGCGCACCGAGCCGACGATTTCGCCGCCCGCGCCCTTGAAGCCCTTGGTGAACCAGGTTTCGGCGTCGATGCCGGGACCGTAGTCGGACACCATGGTGTAGACCTTCTTCACGCCGTTCTTCTGCGCCCATTGGCCGAATGAGTATTCGAGCTGCGGAATGGTGAGCGACGTGCGCGCCATGTAAGGCGACTTCTCAGTGATGATGGAGGTCGCCGCGTTCATGACCACCATGAACTTCTTGCCTTCGGCCGAGGCCCCGGCGGCGCCGAGCGCTTCCGGCGTCAACGTGAAGCCGGCGAGAATGTCGGCCTTGTCACGCACGATCAGTTCCTCCGCCAGGCGCTTGGCGACGGCCGGGTTCGGGCCGCCGGTGTCCTTGCGGATGATTTCGATTTTCTTGCCGGCGACGGTGTCGCCGTATTTCTTCATGAACAACTTGACGCCGTTATCCATCTGCGCGGCGGTGTCGGCGAACTGGCCTGAATAGGCCATGATCAAACCGATCTTGACGGTGTCCGCGGCCTGTGCCGAGGTGACCGCCGATGCCGCCACGATCAGCGCGGCGATGCCGAGAACTGTCTTTCGCATTGAGTGCCTCCCGTTAGCCGCACGAATAAGCCGGCGGCTTGAACCACAGGCTAGCGGCATTTTTGGGCTTCGTCACGGAGGTGCAGCGCGTGCTTGAGTTCGGCATATTCGACCATCTTGACAGCGACGGCGCGCCATTGGGCGGCTTCCTAGAGGAGCGCCTTTGCCTGGTCGAGACAATCGAAAAAGCCGGATTCGCCGGCTATCACCTGGCGGAACACCATTCGACCCCGCTCGGCATGGCCTCAAGCCCCAGCGTCTTTCTGGCCGCCGCCATCCAGCGCACCCGCAAAATCAAGCTGGGGCCGCTGGTTTACGTGCTGCCGCTTTATCATCCGCTGCGGCTCTACGAAGAAATCTGCATGCTCGATCATATGAGCGGCGGCCGCCTGATGGTCGGGGTGGGCCGCGGCGGCGCGTTGCTCGAACACGAGCGCTATGGGATCGATCCCACCCAGGCGCAGGCGATGTATCACGAGGCCTTCGCGGTGCTGATGGCGGCGTTCGAGCACGACGTCGTCGACTTCGCGGGTAAATTTTACTCGTATAAAGATTTCGTGGTGCAGGCCAAACCCGCGCAGCGCCCGCATCCGCCGCTCTGGTATGGCGCGCCCAATCCGGACGCCATTGGCTGGGCGGCGCCGCGCGCGATCAACGTGGTTTCGCTCGGGCCGGCCGAACGCGCGCGCGCCATTTCCGACCGCTACCGGCAGGAATGGGCGGCACTCAAGCGCGAACCGGCCGCGCTCCCGCATATCGGCATCACGCGGCATGTTGTGGTGGCGGAAACCGATGCCGAGGCGCAGCGCATCGCCAAGGCGGCGTACACGCGCTGGCGGCAAGCGATGGATTTTATTTTCCGGCGCGCCGGCGTGCCGTTCACGCTCAAGGATGTCTACCCGGTGGACTTCACCGCGCTCGAAGCGCTCGGCTATGGCGTCGCCGGTTCGCCGGCGACGGTGCGCGACTATATTGCGAAACTCGAACGCGAAGCTGGCATCAATTACGTGCTGTGCCAGATGGTGTTCGGAGACATGAAATTTTCTGATGCGGCGTATTCGATTGAATTGTTTGCGAAAGAAGCGATGAGCGAATTTCGATAGTTACCCGCAGGACGTCAAGTTCAGCAGCAAGAACTGGATTCCCGCTTTCGCGGGAATGAGCGGAGTGTATGGCGAGGCCAACGCCAACCATGCTACCACCGCTGACGCCTCGCCGGGAAACAGCGTTATGACCGCCGCAATACCAGCTGCCATCGATACCGACATCGACTCGCCATACGCCTGGCGGCGATTGGGCATCGTGCTGGCGATCTCGACCGTCGGCGGCGTCGGCATGTGGTCGGTGGTGGTCGCGCTGCCGGCAATCCAGGCCGACTTCGGCGTCGACCGCGCGCAAGCGGCTTTTCCCTATACGCTGGCGATGATTGGCTTTGCCTGCGGCGGCGTCGTCATGGGCCGCCTCGCCGACCGCTTCGGTATCGCCGTGCCGGCGGCGCTCGGCGCGCTCTGTCTTTGCCTCGGTTATCTCGCTGTCGGTTTTGCCGCCGACCTCACGCAGGTCGCGCTCGCGCATGGACTGCTGATCGGCTTCGGTTGCTCGGCCACTTTCGGTCCGCTGATGGCCGACATCTCGCACTGGTTTACCAAACGGCGCGGCATCGCAGTCGCCATTGCCGCGGCTGGCAATTATCTCGCCGGCACGGTGTGGCCGCCAGTGGTGCAGCATTTCATCGCGCGCGATGGCTGGCGCGCCACCCATATCGGTATCGGCATCTTCGTTCTGATTGCGATGCTGCCGCTGGTCGTGCTGTTGCGGCGGCGCCTGCCGGCCGGTCATAGCGACGTGGCGACCGCCGCCGCGGCACGCAAGCGCGCCGAAAGCCCGTTCTCGGCGACGACGCTGCAAGTCTTGCTCTGCATCGCCGGCGTTGCCTGCTGCGTGGCGATGTCGATGCCGCAAGTGCACCTGGTCGCCTATTGCGGCGATCTCGGCTACGGCGCGGCGCGCGGCGCCGAAATGCTGTCGCTGATGCTGTTCTGCGGCATTTTCAGCCGCGTCGCCTCCGGCTTTATCGCCGACCGCATCGGCGGCGTGCGCACGCTGCTGCTCGGTTCGGTTCTGCAAGGCACTGCGCTACTTTTGTATCTGCCGTTCAACGGGCTTTATTCGCTCTACATTATCTCCGCCATGTTCGGCCTGTTCCAGGGCGGCATCGTGCCGAGCTACGCCATCATCGTGCGCGAATATTTTTCGCCGGCGCAGGCCGGCACCCGCGTCGGTCTTGTCCTGATGGCGACACTGTTGGGGATGGCGCTGGGCGGCTGGATGTCGGGCGCGATTTTCGACTTCACCGGCTCGTATCAAGCCGCCTTTCTCAATGGCATCGGCTGGAATCTGGTGAACGTGTCGATCATGACATGGCTGCTGCTGCGTTCACGGCGGCGGCCACTAGCCGCTCAAGCCGCCTGATTTCTATTCAATAAACCCTGCGTGCTCATGATGCGGTTCAGGCATCGGAAAGATAATTCCCAACCGGGATAAAACTAAGCTCGGATGGTTGATGTGAATTGACATCCAGGCGGCGAGTCGAAGAGTCTTCGGCGCGAGAACGGACGGGACTCTTTAGCGATGGAATTTCCGAACGGCCAGCCGGAATTAATCCGGGCGATCAACCAGCGCTGGTTGATCAATTTCTGGAAGCGATGTTTGGGCTCTGAAGTTGCGCCGCTGTGGCGGACGGTCGAAGCCGAAAACCTGTCGCGCATTTCCGCCAATCTCAGCTTTCTCGACGTCGCCGGCGCGGGCGATGGCGAGCGCTATCTGATCCGCTTCAATGGCCCGACCATCGCGCGCGTCTACGGCAAGATCGATTGCAGCGGAAAGTTTCTCGACGAGGTCATACCGCCCGAACACTATCAGACGGCGCGCTCGCCCTACCGGCGGACAGTGGCGACCGGCTGCCCGGTCTACACCATCCACGACGTCAGGGATTCAGGCGGGCGCGTCGTGCACTACGAACGTTTGCTGCTGCCATTCTCGATCGATGGCAAATGCGTCGACCGCATTCTGGCGTCGTTCGAATTCGTCTGCGTCGATGGCGCCTTCGACAGCAATCAGTTGCTCAAGACGCAAACGACACGGCCGGTGCTGCGGCTGTCGGCCACCATCGAACGCGAGGCGATGGCGTAACGCGACCGGTCATCCACGTCACTTCACATGGATGACCGTCTTGTGCGCGGCGGTTATTTCGCAAGACCTTCCACGGCATAGGTGCGGGTGCGGGCGTATTTTTCCCGGACGCTGTCGGCGTCTTTCATCGACGTGCGCCAGGCCTTGAGCTTTTCCATGTTGTCGAATTCGAGGATGACGATACGGCCCTTGGGCGCATCGCCTTCCATCGCGATTGGACTGCCACCCCGCACAACGAAGCGGCCGCCGGCGGCTTTGGTCGGCGGATCGGCGAGCGGAACGAAATTCTTGGCGTAGCCTTCGCGGTCGAACACGTCGACTTCGCCGACGTGGTAGGCGCGCGGCTGGGTTTGGGCGTTCAGGCCCTTCATCGTGGCCGCGCCGATCGTCACGCCCGCCAGCAGCGCCAAGGCAATCTTGTAGCCGGTCTTCATCGAAGTCTCCTGCGTTGGTTTGAAATAATTCAACGCTGGCGATGCTATGCGGATTTGGTATATGGTAAAGCTATCAAGTTTTTATATTACTATAGGTAATTGGTATGTCTAAAGCCGTCCGCTCTCCGCGCGTCAGTCACAGTATCGGCATCGCCGATCTGGAAATGCTGCTGGCCGCGACGCGCCACGGCAGCATGGCTAAAGCCGCCGCATCACTGGACATCTCGCAGCCCGCGATATCGCGCGCGGTCGCCGAACTCGAAGCAACGCTCGGCGTCCGTCTGCTCGACCGCAACCGGCGCGGCGTCGTCGCGACCCTCTACGGTGAAGCGTTGGCACGCCGCGCCAATGCCGCGCTCGACGAGATCAAGCTGGGCATGAAGGAGATTGAAAGCCTGGCCGATCCGAGCACGGGCGAACTCTATATCGGTTCACCCGAACCGTTGACCGAAGCGCTGCTGCCGGATGTCATCAAACGTTTTTGGCGCAATTACCCGCGCGTCTCGATCAATGTCGTTTTGGCGCTGGCTGGCGAGTTCGCCAATTTGCGTGCGCGCAATATCGATTTCCAGATCAACCGGCTGCTGCCCGATTTTGCCGCCAAGGATATCGAAGCCGAAACCCTTTTCGATGAGCAGCTTTTTGTCGTGACCGGCATTGGCAATCCATGGGCGAACCGCCGCAAGATATCGCTTGGCGACCTCGCCGAGGAAAAATGGGTGATGCAGAACAACACGTCCGACAACGTCGCCTACGTATTTGGCGCGCGCAAGATGCCGGCGCCGCGCGCGACGGTCGCCGCTTATTCGGCTTTCTTGCGTAACGAGTTGGCGGCAAGCGGCGATTTTCTCGCCATCCTGACGGCGCCGCAACTGCTGGTGTTACGCAATCAAGCGCTGAAGGTGAAAATTCTGCCGATCGATCTGTCGGATCTGAGCATCAAGGTCGCGATCTTCCGGCTGACCGGCCGGACTTTAAGTCCGGTCGCCCGGCTTTTTCTCGACTATGTGCGCGAAACCTGCAAGCGCGGAAAATTCGCCGCAGCCGTCAGACACACCTTGGCGTAAATCTTAGAACGCCTCCTCCGGCAATTCCATGGTCGAGGCCGCGCCGGCCTGAATGCGCGCAAGGCGCGTGACGGTTTCCGGCAACATGCGGTCCATGAAGAAGCGCGCGGTCACCAGCTTGGCGTTGTAGTAAGCCGCCGAGCCATTGGCGCCCGGCGCTTTGGCGGCGGCGGCCTCGGCGATCTTGCACCACATGTAGCCGAGCGCGACCAGGCCGAACAGATGCATGTAGTCGGTGGCGCCGGCGCCGGCATTGTCCGGCTTGGCCATGGCGTTCTGCATGAACCACATCGACGCCTGTTGCAGATGGCCGGCGGCAACGCCGAGCGGCGTGACGAAGGGCTTCATCTTCTCGTCCGCGCTCTTTTCCTTGACGTAAGCGCCAACCTCGCCGAGGAAGGCCATCAGCGCGCGGCCGCCGTCCTTGCCGAGCTTACGGCCAACCAGATCGAGCGCCTGAATGCCATTGGCGCCTTCATAGATTTGCGCGATGCGCGCGTCGCGCACGAACTGCTCCATGCCGTGCTCGGCGATGTAGCCGTGACCGCCGTAAAGCTGTTGCGCCTGCACGGTATTGGCGAATCCCAAGTCGGTAAGCACCCCCTTGATGACCGGCGTGAGCAGTCCGAGCGCATCGTCGGCGCTCTGGCGTTCCTTGTCGTCGCTGGAACGATGCGCGACGTCGCTTTTCAAGCCGGCCCACATCACCAGCGCGCGCGCCGCTTCGTTAAAGGCGCGAATGGTCATCAGCGTGCGGCGCACGTCCGGATGCACGATGATCGGGTCGGCCGGCTTGTCGGGATATTTCGCGCCGGTAAGCGCGCGGCCTTGCAGGCGTTCCTTGGTGTAGATGACGGCGTTCTGATAGGCGACCTCCGATTGCGCCAGGCCCTGAATGCCGACGCCGAGGCGCGCTTCGTTCATCATCACGAACATGGCGGGAAGGCCGCGGTTTTCCTCGCCGATCAGCCAGCCGGTGGCGCCGTCGTAATTCATCACGCAGGTCGAGTTGCCGTGAATGCCCATCTTTTCTTCGAGCGAGCCGCACGACACGCCGTTGCGTTCGCCGAGCGAGCCGTCGTCCTTGACCATGATCTTGGGCACGACGAAAAGCGAAATGCCCTTGGTGCCAGCGGGCGCGCCTTCGATGCGCGCAAGCACCAGATGGATGATGTTTTCGGACATGTCGTGTTCACCGGCCGAGATGAAAATCTTGGTGCCGGAGATCTTGTAGCTGCCGTCGGCCTGCTTGACCGCCTTGGTGCGCAACAGGCCCAAGTCAGTGCCGCAATGCGGCTCGGTCAGGTTCATGGTGCCGGTCCAGGTGCCGGCCACCATGTTGGGCAGGTATTTTTCCTTCAGCTCCTGCGAGGCATGCACCAGCATGGCGGCGATCGCGCCTTGCGTCAGGCCGGGATACATGGCGAAGGCCATGTTGGCCGAGCAGAGGAACTCGTTGACGGTGGTGGTCATCGTCATCGGCAGGCCCTGGCCGCCGAACTCCTCCGGCACCGAGATGCCGATCCAGCCGCCTTCGGTGAGCTGCTTGAAGGCATCCTTGAAGCCGGTGGGTGTTGAAACGGTGCCGTCGGTATTGCGGGTGCAGCCTTCCTGGTCCCCAACGCGATTAAGCGGGGTGAGCACGTCTTCGCTGAGCTTGGCCGCCTCGCGCAGAATCGCCTCGATCAAGTCGGGCGTGGCGTCGGCAAAACCCGGCAGGTTGCCGTAGCGCTCGATGTGAAAGACGTCATTGAGCAAAAACATGGCGTCGTCGACGGGCGCTTTGTAGGTCGGCATCGTTTCTCTCCCCCAGCGTTTAAGGGCGGCGCAAACGTCTCGTTAGTTAAGACTTCGTTTACGTCTCGCCACGTCCGCTCGTTCCCTGGCGTCCCGACCGGGGATTCAGCTTGCGCGCGGGCCTATTATGCCCGGCCCGGTTTACGGTCGAATTAAGGGCTCGCATAGACTGCGCGCTAACAGCAAAAAGCGCGTCCTCACGGTTCCAGCCGCGGGCTTGAAAATCGAAAATTCGCCGGGAAAGTCCGGCACTTCCGGCAAATTTTAACCGCTTGTTTACCGCGAACGGCAAAAAGTCGGGGTGTGGACGACGGATCGGCCCGCGCCCTTTTCGCCCGAAATGCGCGCCGGTTCCACGAGAGCCGATCCAGGCTCTTTGCGCGTCCACCTCGACCGTGGATGTGAGAATGAAATTCGCTGTCCCGTGGAGTGTGAAAGGCATCAGGCCGGAAGCTCGCGAGACAGCCAAAGAGGCGGCGCGCCGGTCGGGCATGCCGTTGGGCGAATGGCTCAACTCCATCATCCTTCAGCAAGCCGAAGAAGATGGCGGCTATGATGATGAGGACAGCTACAGCGGTGACATGTCGAGTGTGCATCAACGCCTCGACGACATTTCGCACCGTATCGATAAATTCTCCCGCTCGGGACCGGCCGCTTATGCGCCCAAACACGTGCGGCGCGAGCAGAGCCGCAGCGACCATGACCGCCAAATCGCCGAGTTGATCGCCCGGCTCGACCGGCGGATCGAGCAATTCGTCAATTTGCCGCAGATGATGGCGCAGCGTCCAATGGCGCCCGGGCAGATGCCGATGCCGCAGGCGGCGCGGCCGCTCCAGCAACCGATCTATCCGGGCGCGCTTGCCGCGCGGCCAGCGCCGCCGGGGCTTGATCGCGCCGTCGCCGAAATCGCGGCGCGCCAGCGCGCGTTGAACGGCCAGCAAGGCCAGCCGCCGCCGCAAGCGCAAGCGCCCGCCATGGCCCAGCCCGCGCCCGTCCTGACGCCGGTGCCGGCGCAGGACCTGTCCGGCCTGGAAGAACATCTGCGCCTGATTACCGATCAGATCGAAACACTGCGGCGTCCCGGTGTTGAAGACGCGATCAATGCCTTGCGCGCGGAACTGGGCGACATCGGCAACGCGCTCAACGAAGCGATGCCGCGCCGCGCCATCGAAAAAATCGAAAAGCAAATTCAGGGGCTGACGCAACGCGTTGCCGAAAACCGCCAATCCGGCGCCGGCGTCGATGCCGGCGCGTTGTCCGGTATCGAGCATGGGCTCGCGGAAGTGCGCGACGCGTTGCGTGGACTTACGCCGGCGGAAAATCTGGTCGGCTTCAACGAGGCCGTCGACGGGCTGGCGCACAAGATCGATTTGATCGTGGCGCAGAAGGACCCGCAAACCCTCGGCCAACTCGAACATGCCATCACCGCGCTGCGCGAGATGGCGGGCCATGTGGCGTCGGACGAAGCGGTCGGGCGGCTCGCCGCGCAGGTGCAGCAACTGGCCGCCAAGGTCGACCACTTCGGCGGCGGCGGCGGTAGCGAGGCGCTCAACAATCTCGAACACCGCATTTCGGCGCTCGCCGAGGCGCTGGCCGAGCGCACGCAGAATGGCGGCACGGTGCCGCCGCGGCTGGAAGCTTTGGTCGAGTCGCTGTCGGACAAGATCGAACAGATTCAGCAGATCCAGCATTCGCGCGGCGACAATGTCGCGGCCGGTCATCTCGAGGATCAAATCGTCGCGCTGGTGCAACGGCTGGATGCTTCGGATTCACGCCTCGGCCACCTTGAAGCGATCGAGCGTGGGCTCGGCGATCTTCTGGTTCACATCGAAGAAATGCGCGCCGATAAGGGCGCAGGCGGCGTGCGTGAAACCGACTCGCCCAGCGTAATCGATCTCAAGAACGATATCGCGCGCACGCAGGACGCGCTCGACGCCGTGCATGGCACGCTCGGCCTGGTCGTCGACAGGCTGGCGTCCATCGAAAGCGTCGCCCGCGGCGACCGTCGCGCCATGGCAGATCCCGACACCATCGAACTGACGCAGCCGGTCGGCCGAATTGCCGCGCGTGCGGTCGTCGAGACGCCGCCGTCCGCGGCACAGCCCGCCACGTCGATGCCGCAACCTGCGCAACAGACCGCACCGCCGCCGATGCCGCAACGGCCTGCCGACGCGCCGGCGCCGCAGGCCGCGCCCAAGCGCTTGCCGCCGGCCGCACGGCTTGCGATCGATCCCAATCTGCCGCCCGACCAGCCGCTCGAGCCCGGTTCGGGCCGGCCGTCGTCGCATGCGTCGGCGCGCATCGCCGCGTCGGAAGCGGCGCTGGGCGGCGCGCGGCCGGCCGCCGCCGGCGCACCAGTCGGCAAATCCGGTTTCATCGCCGCCGCACGGCGGGCCGCGCAAGCCGCCGTCGAAACCGCAACACCGCGTGCGCCGAAACCACAGGAACCGATCGAGGCCTATGAGAGCGAAGCGGGCGAGAGCCAGCCGCTGCGCGCCTCGATGATGAGAAAGATCAAGTCGCTGTTCATCGCCGCCAGCCTGGTGGCGATCGTGATCGGCTCGATCCAGATCGCCAGCACCTTTTTCGACTTCGGCGGCTCCGGCTCGCGCCGGCCCGAACTGGCGCAAGCGCCCGAATCGCAGGTTACCGGCGAACTCAATACCGGCAATGGCGGCGATCCGGCGGCGCCGGCCCAGCTTGCGGCCAATCCGCCCGTCCCGCTCAGCCCGCCGGTGCTGCCGGACTACATATCGCCGGCGCCGATGAGCGGCGATCTGGCCGAAAAAATGCCTACGGTTCTCTATCCAGCCGGGCAAACCGAACCGTCTTTGTTGAATCCGCCGGCGCTGAGCCCGCCGGCATTGCCGCCGGGAAACGACGTCACCGGATCGATCGCGCGCAATAGCGCCAAAGCGCGGCCGATGCCGCCGCCAGGACTGGACGCCGCCGAACTGCCGCTCGCCATTGGCAGCGCCAAACTGCGCAACGCAGCCGCCGAAGGCGATGCCGGCGCGGCTTATGAAGTGGCGGTGCGCTTGGCCGAAGGGAGCGGCGTGCCGGCCAATGCGGAAGAGGCCGCGCACTGGTATGAGCGCGCCGCCGCTAAAGGACTGGCGCCGGCCCAATTCCGTTACGCCAGTCTGCTGGAAAAGGGCCTCGGCGTGAAAAAGAATCTGGCCCAGGCGCGTAAGCTCTATCTGGCCGCCGCCAGCAAAGGCCACGCCAAGGCAATGCATAATTTGGCGGTGCTTTATGCCGAGGGCATCGACGGCAAGCCGGATTACGCCACCGCTGTGACCTGGTTCCGCAAGGCTGCCGAGCACGGCGTCGCCGACAGCCAGTATAATCTCGGCATCCTATGTGCGCGCGGGCTCGGCACCGATAAGGACGACATCGAGTCCTACAAATGGTTCGCGCTGGCCGCCAACCAGGGCGACCGCGAAGCCGTCAAGAAGCGCGACGAGATGGCGACCCGTCTCGATCCCGAGGCGCTGGCCGGCGCCCGCAACGCCGTTAATTCTTTTGTCGCCAAGCCGCAGCCGCACAGCGCCATCGCCGTGCCGACGCCGCAAGGCGGCTGGGACGAAATCACAGGCGCGCCGGCGCGGCCGAAAGCGCGCACGGGCCGCGCGATTTCCGTCATCATGCCGGCGCCGACTTACGACGCCGCGCGCCGGTAAGGTTACGGCAGCGAAAGCGTTGGCAAAGCGTCGCGAATCGCGCGAAGAGATGATGGCTATCGTCATTGTCACCGACATCGATTTTGGCCGCTAACGGTTCCGGGCTGCCGTCTCTTTTAAAGCCCGTATCGCCGACACGTCCGCGCCTGGGTGTATTGCGCGATAACCGAAACGGCCGGGCGCGCGGACCGGGCCCGCGCGGCCCGAACGCCGGACAAGCCGCTTGCAGATCTACCTTCCGATCGCCGACCTGCCGGTCAACATCTTCCTCGTGCTGGGGATGGGGCTGGCGGTCGGGTTCATCTCCGGCATGTTCGGCATTGGCGGCGGCTTCCTGATGACGCCGTTGCTGATTTTCGTCGGCATCTCGCCAGCGGTCGCGGTGGCGAGCGTGGCCAGCCACATCGCCGCCTCGTCCTTTACCGGCGCCATCACTTATTGGCGTAAGCGCGCCATCGACATCGCGCTGGCGATGATGCTGCTGTCGGCCGGCATTGTCGGCACCGCCACCGGCGTGTGGCTCTTCACCAAGCTGCGCGAGGTCGATCAGCTCGATCTGGTGATCGGCCTGTCATACGTCACGCTTTTGACCGCGGTCGGCGCTCTGATGATCAATGAAAGCGTGCAGGCCGAGTTGCGAGCTTACCGGGGTGGGCGCGCGACGTTGCGCCGGCCCGGCAGCCACAACTGGGTGCACGGGTTGCCGCTCAAGATGCGCTTCAAGCGATCGAAGATTTATGTGTCGGCGATTCCCGTCTGGGGCATCGGATTTACGATCGGCTTCATCGGCGCCATTCTCGGCATCGGCGGTGGCTTTTTGCTGGTGCCGATGCTGATCTATTTCCTGCGCGTGCCGACCGCGACTGTCATCGGCACCTCGATGGTGCTGACGCTGGTGACGATGGCATCGGCGACGATAATGCATGCCGCCACCAACCACTTGGTCGATGCGGTGCTTGCATTGATCCTGATGGTGGGCGGCGTGATCGGGGCGCAGTTCGGCGCCCGCACCGGGCAAAAGATGCGCGCCGAACGCCTGCGCCTGCTGCTCGGCCTTCTGGTCTTCGCGGTCGGTTTGCGCTTTGCCTATGAGTTGGTGGTACAGCCCGACGACCTTTATTCGATCCGTCTGGTGAGGAACGGCTGATGCGCCGCGCGCTTGCAGCATCGCTCACGAGCCTGGCGCTGCTTGCCGCGTTTGTTTGTTGCTTGGCGCCCGCGAGCGCCGAGCGGCTGGTGGTGTCGCTGTCGAACCACCGGGTTGCGGTGACCTCGAACTTTATCGGTGAGGATTTGGTGCTGTTCGGCACCGTCGAGCCGGACCGCCCTGGCTCTGTGCTTCGCAGCGCCTATGACCTTGTCGTCACGGTGACGGGGCCGCGCCAGACCCTGCGCACACGCCGCAAGGAACGCGTGCTCGGCATCTGGGTCAATCTCGACTCGCGCGAATTCGTGCGGGTGCCATCTTATCTCGGCGTTTTGAGCAACCGGCCGGTCAATCAGATCGCCGCGTCGGATACGCTGCGCAACCTGCAAGTGGGCATCGAGCATTTCCTGTTGCCGCAGCGCATCGGCCCCGATACCGCCGACACCGTGCACGACGATCCATTCCGCGTCGCTTTCGTCAAGCTGCAAACGGAAAGCGGCGCCTATCGGGAAGCCTCGACCGCGGTGACGTTTCTGACGCCAACGGTTTTCCGCGCCGCCATTCCGCTGCCGGCCGACGTGCAGACCGGAAATTACGCCATCGACGTCAAGCTATTCGCCGATGGCGTCATGGTTGCGCGTACCAATTCAGCGCTCGAGGTAATCAAGGCTGGCTTCGAGCAATTCGTCGCCGACGCCGCCCAGGATTACGGCCTGCTTTACGGCATCGTCGCGTCGATGATGGCGCTGCTGATCGGCTGGTTCGGCAGCGTAGTGTTCAGAAGGGATTAGTCCGCGAGGCAGCGCTTGGCGGCGAAGGTATAAAGCCGGTCCGGCCCCAGCATATGCGCGGTGAAGGCGAGCGTGCCGAACAGATCGGCAAAGGCCGCATCGCGCACATTCAATCCACCGGTGAATTCGCCGAAGGCTGGCATCACGAGGCGCGTCGTGCCGGCGGCAAAACAGCGCCGGCGCACCGAGCGGCCGCGCTGCGCGATACGCGCGACCGGATGCAGATGTCCGCAAATTTCACCGGCAGCGCCGTTCGGCAAATGCCGGAAGGTGATCGCACCGAGCGCGAATGTTTCATGAAACGCGCCGCCAATGCCGTCGGCCGGTTCCGGATCGTGATTGCCGGTGATCCAGATCCAGTCGCGGCCGCGCTGCATCGCCAGAATATTATCGCGATCTTCGTCGCAGAGCCGCGCCGGACCGCCACCGTCATGGAAACTGTCGCCCAGCGCGACGACAACGCGTGGGGCATAACGCGCGATCAGCTTTGTCAGGCGCGCCAAAGTCGCCGCAGTGTCGTATGGCGGCAGCAACATGCCACGCGCCGCAAAGCTCGAGCCCTTTTCCAGATGCAGATCGCTGACCGCGAGCAGGCCCTGTTCGGGCCAATAGAGCGCACCTTCCGGGTCGGCGACGAGAGAAACGGAGGCGACGGCGACAATATGTTCCGTTCGGTCGCTATTGCTGCGCGTTGAAACCGGAATTGCCCTCACTGCATCGCCTCTTTCACCAGTTCGTCGGCGGCTTCCGCCAACAGCGTATCGGACGCCTCGCCGTAGACCGTCTCGCGCCCGATCTCCAGCATGACCGGAACCGCCAGCGGCGACACGTGGTCCAGCCGTTTATGGACGATTCGGCCCCGGATGCGCGAGAGCATTTCGCCCAGCCGCTTGATGTCGAGGAGCCCGGTGGCGGCGTCGGCGCGGGCGGCACGCAAAAGGATGTGGTCCGGCTGGTGCTTGCGCAGCACGTCGTAGACCAGATCGGTGGAGATGGTGAGTTGGCGACGGGATTTTTCCTCGCCCGGGAACCGCTTCTCGATCAGCCCGGCGATAATGGCGCAAGAGCGGAAGGTGCGTTTCATCAACGCACTCTCGGCGAGCCATTCTTCCAGATCGTCGCCGAGCATGTCCTGATCGAATAGTTCCTTCAGCGACAAGTCGCCGCGCGCGACGCGCAGACCCATATCGCCAAGACCCCAGATCGCCAGCGCATATTCGTTCGCCACAAAGCCGAGCGGCTTTAAGCCGGCGCGTTCCAAACGACGGGTGAGCAACATGCCGAGCGTCTGATGCGCCAGACGGCCCTCGAAGGGATAGCAGACCAGATAGGATTTGGCGGCGCGCGGGAAGGTTTCGACCAGAAGGTCGCCCGGCTTCGGCAGCAGCGAGCGCCAGTTCTGAATCTCAAGCCATTCGCGCACTTGGTCCGGCAGCGCGCGCCAGGCCTTCGGATCGGCGAGCAGTACGCGCACGCGCGACGCCAGATACGTCGAGAGCGGAAACTTGCCGCCTTCGTACGCTGGCACTTTCGGATCGGTGGCGTTCGAGCGCGAGACATAGACCTGGTCCTCGACCAGCGCCTCGTATTTCAGAATTTCGCCGGCAAAGACGAAGGTGTCGCCGACCGACAGCATCTCGATGAAATATTCCTCGACCTGGCCCAGCAGCCGCCCGCCACGCGGAATAAAGGCGCCGCGGTTGCCACGCAAGTCGGCTGTAGCCGACTTGCGCACTTTAGATGGCCGATCGCCGAAACGGCGATCGGCACTGCGCACCAGCCGCACTTTCAGCATGTCGGCTTCGACGATGGTGCCGACATTCATGCGGTAACGCTGCGCCACGCGCGGGTGGGTGATGCGCCATTTGCCGTCTTTGCCTTGACGAATTTTGGCGAAGCGCTCGTAAGCCTTCAGCGCATAGCCGCCGGTGGCGACGAAATCGACGGCCGCGTCGAATTCGGAACGCGCCAGTCCCGCATAAGGCGCGGCGGCCCGCACTTCCGCGAAGAGTTCATCCGCCAGAAAGGGCGCGCCGACGGCGCGGCCGAGAATATGTTGCGCCAGCACGTCGAGCGCGCCGGTGCGCAGAGGCGGGGTGTCCTGCGCGTTCTCGGCCACGGCATCGATGGCGGCGCGGCATTCCAGCACTTCGAAGCGATTGGCCGGCACCAGCACCGCTTCCGACGGTTCGTCGAGCCGGTGATTGGAGCGGCCAATGCGTTGCAGCAGCCGCGACGAGCCTTTCGGGGCGCCGATGTTGACCACCAGATCGACGTCGCCCCAGTCGACACCGAGATCGAGCGACGAGGTACAGACCACCGCGCGCAATTTGCCGGCGGTCATGGCGTCCTCGACCTTGCGGCGCTGTGCGACATCGAGCGAACCGTGATGCAGCGCGATGGCGAGATTGTCGTCGTTGACGCCCCAGAGCGATTGAAAGATGAATTCCGCCTGGCTGCGGGTGTTGACGAAGATGAGCGTGGTCTTGTGCGTTTTGATGAGGCCGTAAATCTCATGCAGCGCGTGACGCGCCGAATGCCCTGCCCACGGCAAATGCTCTTGCGTGTCGAGCATGGTCACGCTCGGCTGCGCGCCCGCTTCCGCCATCACCAGATCGGCGCGCGCCTGGCCTTCGAGCGGCTGCGGCACCAGAAAGCGGCACAACTCATCCGGCTCCGCCACCGTCGCCGACAGACCGACCGTGGTGATCTGCGGCGCCAGCGCAAATAGTCGCGCCAGACCGAGCGACAGCAGATCGCCGCGCTTGGAGGTGACCAGCGAATGCAACTCGTCGAGCACGACGCGCTTCAAGGTCGAGAACATGTAAGGCGCGTCGGCGCTCGCCAGCAGCAAGGCCAGTTGCTCGGGCGTCGTCAGCAAGATATCCGGCGGATCGCGACGCTGGCGCTGACGCTTACTGGCCGGCGTATCGCCGGTGCGTGTTTCCAGCCGCACTGGAAGCCCCATGTCGCGCACCGGAATTTTCAGATTGCGCGCGATGTCGACCGCGAGTGCCTTCAGGGGCGATATGTAGAGCGTGTGCAGGCCCTGATTGCGCCGGACCTCGCGCCCGGTGGACACTAGCCGCTTGCCCCCGGTTGCGCGCTCACTCAACTCCACCAGCGTCGGCAAGAAGCCGGCCAACGTCTTGCCGCCGCCGGTCGGCGCGATCAGAAGCACCGAGCGCCCTTCTTGCGCCTTCGCCAGCAATTCAAGCTGGTGCGCACGCGGGACCCAGCCGCGGCTTTCGAACCAGCGGCCGAAATTCTCCGGCAATAGCGGCTTCGGCTCGAAAAGGGGGAGCGCCTTCATGGCCGCTATTCTATTCCGTCCGCCCAGGCATATCTAACCATCCATGCGCCCCGAACAGATCCTGGTTCCAACGCCGTCCGGCGTATGCTGCAAGCCGGGCGGCTTTCATATCGATCCGACCCGGCCGGTCGACAAGGCCCTGATCACGCATGGCCATTCCGACCATGCTCGCGCCGGCCATGGCGCCGTGCTGGCGACACAGGAAACGCTGGACATCATGCGGCTGCGCTATGGCGACAATTTTGCCGGTTCGACGCAGGCGATAAAGTATGGCGAGACAATCAAAATGGGCGGCGCGTCGGTGAGTTTTCACCCTGCGGGCCATGTGCTCGGCTCGGCGCAGATCAAAGTGGAATGCAAAGACCTGCGCGTGGTCGCCTCCGGCGACTACAAGGATCTGCCGGACCCGACCTGCGCGCCTTTCGAACTGGTGCCTTGCGATGTCTTTATTACCGAAGCGACGTTCGGGCTTCCGGTGTTCCGCCATCACGACGCAGCCGGTGAGATCGAAAAGCTGCTGCATTCGGTCGCGCTGTTTCCCGAGCGCGCCCATCTGGTCGGCGCCTATTCGCTCGGCAAGGCGCAGCGCGTAATCGCGATGCTGCGGCAGGCCGGCTACGACAAGACGATCTATCTGCATGGCGCGATGGAAAAGATCACCGCCTATTACCAGAGCCGCGGCATCGACCTCGGCCCGGTCGAACTGGTGCGCGGAACCAAGAAGAGCGAACTCGCTGGCACCATTACGGTTTGCCCACCTACTTCCATGTCCGACCTGTGGTCGCGGCGCTTTCCCGATCCAGTGCTCGCCTTCGCATCCGGCTGGATGCGCGTGCGGGCGCGCGCACGCCAACGCGGCGTTACCTTGCCGCTGGTGATTTCAGATCACGCCGACTGGGACGGCCTGACCTCGACCATCGCCGCCACCGGCTGTTCGGAAGTCTGGGTCACGCATGGCGAGGAAGAAGCACTGGTGCATTGGGCGCAGTCGCGCGGGCTCAAGGCGCGACCGCTCGCCATTGTCGGCTATGGCGATGAGGAAGAAAGCGATATAGCGGCCGAGGCCGATGCATGAACCGTTTCGCGGAACTGCTCGACCGCCTCGCCTACGAGCCCGGCCGCAACAACAAGCTGCGGCTTATTGCTGACTATCTACGCAATACCGAGGATCCCGACCGCGGTTATGCGCTCGCCGCGATGACCGGCGCGCTGTCGTTCAAGAACGCCAAGGCCGGCATGATCCGTGCGCTGATCGCCGAGCGCACCGACCCGGCGCTGTTCGCACTGTCCTACGATTACGTCGGCGATTTGTCGGAGACGGTGGCGCTGATGTGGCCTTCTTCTATCCCTCCCCTGCAAGGGGAGGGTGGCCGCGAAGCGGCCGGGTGGGGTTTGGCGGCAGCAGGAAACAAGCGCCCTCCACCCGGCGGCCTGCGCCCGCCACCCTCCCCCGTTGGGGGAGGGATAAGAAAGCCGTCACTCACCGACGTCGTCGAAACGCTCTCGACCCTCGGCAAAGCGCAACTGCCGGCGCAGATCGCGCGCTGGCTCGATGCGCTCGACGAGACCGGCCGCTGGGCTTTGCTTAAACTCGTCACCGGCGGCTTGCGTATCGGCGTGTCGGCGCGGCTCGCAAAAATCGCCGCCGCTTCGCTGGGCGGCAAGGAGCCGGACGAAATCGAAATCATCTGGCATGGCCTCACGCCGCCTTACCTTGATTTGTTTGCCTGGCTGGAAGGCCGCGGCGAGAAGCCACTCAACTTAGACCCCGCGCCGTTCCGTCCGGCCATGCTGGCGCATGCGATCGAGGAGGCTGACTTCGCCTCGCTCGATCCCGCCGACTTCATGGCGGAGTGGAAATGGGACGGCATCCGCGTTCAGGCGGTGAGCGGGCGCGACGAAGACGGCCATATCGTCGCACGGCTTTATTCGCGCACCGGCGAGGATATTTCAAAAACCTTTCCCGATCTCCTGTCGTCACTTCGCCTGCCGGGCGCGATCGACGGCGAACTCCTGATCCTACGCGCCGGCCGCGTACAATCGTTCAACGTATTGCAGCAGCGGCTCAACCGAAAGACCGTGACGCCAAAACTACTGGCGGAATTTCCCGCGCACTTGCGCGCCTATGATCTGTTGGCGCAAGGCGACACCGACTTGCGCGAACTGCCGTTTGCCGAGCGGCGCAAGGAGCTGGAAGGCTTCGTCAAGAAAATTGATGATCCGCGCATTGATCTGTCGCCTTTGGTGCCGTTCAAGACCTGGAAACAGCTAATCGCCGCGCGCGCCGATCCCGCGACCGGCGGCGCCGACGAAGACGCCAACGCCGTTGAGGGCGTCATGCTCAAGCGCCGCGACGCGCCATACCTCCCCGGCCGTCCGAAAGGGCAATGGTGGAAATGGAAGCGCGACCCGATGATCGTCGATGCAGTGCTGATGTACGCGCAGCGCGGGCATGGGAAACGCTCGTCATTTTATTCCGACTACACCTTCGGGGTCTGGAACGGCGAGGATCAACTGGTGCCGGTCGGCAAGGCCTATTTCGGTTTCACCGACGAGGAACTGCAACAGATCGACCGCTTCGTACGCCGAAATACCGTCAACAAATTCGGCCCGGTGCGCGAGGTGACGCACGAGCCCGACACCGGGCTGGTGCTGGAGGTCGCGTTCGAAGGCCTTCAGCGCTCGACCCGGCATAAATCCGGCGTCGCCATGCGCTTTCCGCGCATCAACCGGCTGCGCTGGGACAAGCCGCCGCGCGAGGCCGACCGCTTGGAAACGCTGGAAAAGATGCTAGAGCCTGGTGCAGCCGTCGCATGAAAGCCGATAAAATGCCGAATGAGCTTGAACCCGCGGAGCCAAGAATGAGCAACGACACCGTCACCCGCATTTTTGGTGGCTCGCCGCTGGGCGTTCTGGTGCGCCTTATTCTGGTGTCGATCCTGGTCGGCGTCGTTTTGAGCGCGCTCGGCCTCAACCCCTTCGACATCTGGAATAGCGTGGAGCGGCTGTTCCGCTCGATCTGGAATATGGGCTTCGACGCCTTCCGCTGGGTGTGGGGCTATTTCCTGCTCGGCGCCGTGATCGTCATTCCGATCTGGCTGATCATCCGCCTGGTCAACGCCCCGCGCGGCAAGTAGCCGTTACCCCGGCCAGCTATCGGCCGTGATGTCGGCGGCGTCCGAGCCGACCATCGAGGCGAGCGAATCGCGGTGGCCACGTTTGATCGCGGCGGCGATGTCGGTCTTGATCTCAGACACCAGTCCAATGCCGCGATAAACCAGCCCGGTGTAAAGCTGCACCAGCGTGGCGCCAGCTTTGACCTTGGCAATCGCGGTCGCGCTCGAATCGATGCCGCCGACGCCGATCAGCGGAAACTGGTTTTCCGCCCGCACGAAGGTTTCCGCCAGCATCCGGGTCGACAGCTTGAACAGCGGCCGGCCCGAGAGACCGCCGGCCTCGCCCGCTTTGTCGCGCGCGCGCAACGAACCGGGCCGCGCGATGGTGGTGTTGGATACGATCATGCCATCGACGCGATGCTTGCGCGCGATGCCGACCACGTCGTCGAGGTCCGGCAACGTCAGGTCGGGCGCGATCTTCAGCAGCACCGGAGTCGGGCCCGCGCGCAGCTTCACCCGGTCGCGCGCGTCGATCACGCGCGCCAGCAAATCGTCGAGCGCATCGGCCTGCTGGAGATTGCGCAGGCCCGGCGTATTGGGCGAAGAGACGTTGACGGTGAAATAGCTGGCGACGGCGGCGAAGGTCTCGATAAGCCGCACATAGTCCTCGGCGCGGTCGTCCGAATCGCGGTTGGCCCCGATATTGACGCCGACGATGCCGCCCTCGTTGGCGCGGGCGGCAAGCCGCGCCAGCGCCGAGGCCGCCCCGCCGTTGTTGAAGCCTAGGCGGTTGATGACACCTCCATCGGCCTGCAAGCGGAACTGGCGCGGCTTTGGGTTGCCGGTCTGCGGGCGCGGCGTGATGGTGCCGACCTCGACAAAGCCGAAGCCGAGCCGCAGCATCGCGTCCGGCACCTCGGCGTTTTTGTCGAAACCGGCCGCGAGCCCAATCGGATTGGGAAAATTGAGGCCGAAAGCCCGCACTTTCAGTTCGGGCGGGTCTATTTCGGTCCGTACCGTCGGCACAAAGCGCAGCGCCTTGAGCGCCAGAGCATGCGCGTCTTCCGGGTCGAGGGCCCGCAGCAGCGGGCGCGACAGGCGATCAAAGAGACCGATCACCGGCGAGGGCTCCCAAATGGCATGGCCGAGACCCTATCGGCGCCCAGCGGCCGAGTCCAAACCGAAAACAGGTGTCCCGCCGCCGTTCACCACCCACATCTTTTCCGGCCAGAATTACGAAAACCTGTGACAAAGCCCCGATTAAAGGCTATAATTCCTAGATCATTCACGAAGGGATTCGCAAAAACAGGGCCTCGCCGGCCCCTTTTTGAGGCCCCCGCAAAGCCGGAATATTGCCATGCTGACACATTCGCAGATTTGGTCCGCCATAGACCGCCTGGCGGCCCGCTCCAAAATGACGGCGTCCGGCCTCGCCAAAAAAGCTGGCCTCGACCCGACGACTTTCAACAAATCCAAGCGCATCACGCCGGAGGGGCGGCCGCGCTGGCCCTCGACCGAGTCCGTGGCCAAGGCTTTGGCGGCGACCAATACCAGGGTTGAAACCTTCGTCAGCCTGATCACCGATGGCGGCAAGTTTACGATTTCGCAGGTGCCGTTGATCGGTTTCGCCGAGGCCGGCGCCGAAGGCTATTTCGACGATGGCGGCTTCCCAGTCGGCAAAGGCTGGGAAGAGACCACGCTGCCCTCGGTGACCGACGAGCACGCCTACGCGCTTGAGATTTCCGGCGATTCGATGAAGCCCGCCTATCGCGACGGCGACATCGTCGTGGTGTCGCCGGCAACGCCCGTGCGCAAGGGCGATCGCGTCGTGGTCAAGACCAGAAAAGGCGAGGTCATGGTCAAGGAGCTCAAGCGCAAGACGGTCAAGACCATCGAGCTCAAATCGCTCAACTCCGAACACCGCGACCGCACCTTGCAGATGGCGGATGTCGAATGGATCGCCCGCATCCTGTGGGTAAGCCAGTAGTATAAATTAGACATAAAAATTAGCGGAGCGCGCGCTGGCTTAATGCATCCGGCGGTCGAGGTTGCCTGTATGCTGGTATCCGCTGGCCCGTCACTTTTTGTGGGGAGACAAATATGAATCGTCGTTACGCTTTGAAAGCGCTTGCCGGACTCGCACTATGCCCGCTCTGCGCCTCGACCGGTTTCGCGGCGGATTGGGGTTACGAAGGCGAGCATGGCCCGTCGCATTGGGGCGACGTAGACGCGGCTAGCAAAGTTTGCTCGATCGGTTCGCAGCAATCGCCGATCAACATCGAAAGCAGCATCAAATCGCAACTTCCGCCGCTGCAGATATCCTGGCGCAAGAAGCCCGACATGATCGTCAATAACGGCCATACCATTCAGGTCAATGCCGAGCCCGGCAATACGCTGCAAGTCGGTAAGGACAACTACGACCTGCTGCAGTATCATTTTCATCATCCGAGCGAACATCTGATCGCCGGCAAGAGCTATCCGATGGAAGTGCATTTCGTGCACCGTGACAAAGCCGGCGCCCTCGCGGTCGTCGGCGCGCTGATGACGGCGGGTAAACCTAACGCCGCATTCAAACAAATTATCGCCGACATGCCGGCTGCGGCCGGCGCACCGGTCAAGATGAAGGCGGTCGCCGACCCGAATGCGATGTTGCCGGTCAAGCGCGGCTACTACCGTTATTCGGGTTCACTGACGACGCCGCCGTGCAGCGAAGTGGTCAACTGGCTTTTGCTGCGCGATCCGATCTCGGTGGCGCAAGCTGACATCGACGCTTTCGGCAAACTGTTTCCGATGAATGCGCGGCCGGCGCAGAAAGACAATCGGCGCTTCGTGCTGAGTTCGTGATCTAGCACAAGCGCAAGAAACAAGAAGAGATAAAATGCCCCGCGAAAGCGGGGTATTTTTTAAGCCGACCGCGCCAAGGCGCCGTCGATCATGTCGACCGTGTCCTGCACGCCGTAGACGGCCACGAACGACCCGAAGCGCGGGCCTTTTTCCTGGCCAAGCAGCACCTGGTACAGCATGTTGAACCAATCGAGCGAAACGCCCGGCTTGCCGTCCTTGGATTTTTTCTTCTGATCGAGAAACGGTTCGCGCCGCCCGATCTCATAGACGACATCCTGGATCGCTTCGGCGCTCGCCGCCGCCGGCAAATTCGCCAGTGCGTCGCGCAGATCGGTGAGCGCCGCACATTCCTGATCGCTCGGTTGCCGAAATTTTTTTGTCGGCTGCACGAAGTCGCGGAAATAATGAATGGCGTACTCGACCTGGGCATTGAGTTTCGGATGCGTCGCCGCCGTCACCCCCGGCCGGTAGCGGCCGATGAAGCCCCACAGCGTTTCGGCGTTTTCCGCATTCGACGACGAAACAAGGGTCAGTAGCATCTGGAATGTCACCGGCATCTCGCCTTGCGGCGGATGGCCCTCGTGAATATGCCAGACCGGATTCTGGATCTGCTGCTTCGGTTCCTGACGGCGATAGCCATCGAGAAACTGCTGGTAATCGTCGACCGCGCGCGGGATCACGTCGAAGTGCAGGCGCTTGGCCGCCTTCGGCTCGCGGTACATGAACAGCGACAGGCTTTCCGGCGAGGCATAGCGCAGCCATTCATCGATGGTGAGCCCGTTGCCTTTCGACTTGGAAATCTTCTGCCCGCTCTCGTCGAGGAACAGTTCGTAGTTGAAACCTTCCGGTGGCTTGCCGTCGAGCGCCTTGCAGATCTGCCCGGAGAGCTTGACCGAGTCGATCAGGTCCTTGCCGGCCATTTCGTAATCAACGCCGAGCGCCACCCAGCGCATCGCCCAGTCCGGCTTCCATTGCAGCTTGCAGGCACCGCCGGTGACCGGCACCGTGAAGCGCTCCTGCGTCTGCGGGTCCTCGAACGTGATCATGCCGCGCTGGGCATCGTGCGAGACGACCGGCACCTGCAACACCACGCCGGTTTTCGGATCGATCGGCAGGAACGGCGAATAGGTAGCGGCGCGTTCCTCGCGCAGCGACGGCAACATGATCGCCATCACCTTGTCGAGCCGCGCCAGCATCCTGAGCAGCGTCTCGTCGAAGCGGCCGGACTTGTAGCAGTCGGTCGAGGACATGAATTCGTAGTCGAAGCCGAAATGATCGAGGAAGGCGCGCAGCCGCGCGTTGTTGTGCGCGCCGAAACTGTCATGCGTGCCGAAAGGGTCCGGCACCTTGGTGAGCGGTTTGCCGAGATGCTTTTCGAGCAACTCCTTGTTCGGCACGTTGTCCGGCACCTTGCGCAGACCGTCCATGTCGTCGGAGAAGGCGATCAGCCGGGTCTTGATCTTATCCTCGGTCAGGACGCGGAAGGCATGCCGCACCATCGTGGTGCGCGCGACTTCGCCGAAGGTGCCGATATGCGGCAGGCCGGAGGGGCCGTAGCCGGTCTCGAAGATGACTTCATCTTTGGGTTTCGATTTCAGGCGCGCGACGATCTTCTTTGCCTCCTCGAACGGCCACGCGTTCGACTGCTCGGCCAGCGTCTTGAGGTCGCTTGCACTCAGGTCTTCAACGCTCGCAGCGGTCATCATCGACATTTGGGTCTCCGGCGGGCACACATAGGCAACGCGCATAGTTCCGTCAAATGGCCTGTGAAAGTACGCAATTGATGCCTTCCTCCGATAAAATCGGACTGTCGAGCGGCTTGTCGGCCGCCGTCATTGGCGGCGGCCCGGCCGGCTTGATCGCCGCCGAGACGCTGGCACAGGCCGGCGTCACCGTGACGATCTATGACCGTATGCCATCGCTTGGCCGCAAGTTTTTGCTCGCCGGGCGTGGCGGCCTCAATCTCACGCACAGCGAGGACTTGCCGGCGTTCTTGTCGCGCTATGGCGATGCCGCGCCGCTATTGCGGCAGGCGATCGAGAGTTTTCCGCCAACGGACTTGCGCGCCTGGGCCGAAAATCTAGGGCAAGCGACCTTCGTCGGCTCAAGCGGACGCGTGTTTCCAAATTCATTCAAGACGTCGCCTTTGCTACGTGCGTGGCTGCGGCGGCTTAGCGACCTCAAAGTCGTGTTCGCACCACGCCATGACTGGACCGGCTGGAATGAGAAAGGTGAACTTTGCTTTCGCAATGCCGGCAGGGATGTCGTCGTCGTTGGTCACGACGTAACCGTGCTGGCGCTTGGCGGCGCGAGTTGGCCGAAGCTTGGATCGGATGCATCGTGGACGAATATACTGGAAGCGCGCGGCATCAGCATCGCACCTCTCCGACCATCGAACTGCGGCTTCATCGTCAACTGGTCCGAGAAATTCCGCGGCTTCGAGGGGACGCCGCTCAAGACCATCGCCATCAGCTTCAACGGCCAGACCGTGCGCGGCGAATGCATCGTCACGCGCGAAGGCCTCGAAGGCGGCGCGATCTATGCGCTGTCGGCAAAGCTGCGCGACGCCATCAACGCCCCGGGTCATGCGACGATCCACATCGACCTCAACCCCGATGTCGCCGCCGCTAAGCTCGCGGAAAAATTCAAGGCGCCACGCGGCAAGCAATCTCTCGCGAATGTCTTGCGCAAGGCGGCCAAATTGTCGCCGGTTGAAACCGCCCTGCTGCACGAGGCCGCGCTGTCGTTCGGCAAGCCGCTATCGAGCCTGAAACTGGACGACCTCGCCTCGCTGATCAAGTCGGTGCCGGTTCGTCTTACCGGCGTGCAGCCAATCGCAACCGCGATCTCGATCGCCGGTGGCATCGCCTTTGATACGCTCGACCAAAACTTCATGCTGACGAAAATTCCCGGCGTCTTCGCCGCCGGCGAAATGCTCGACTGGGAAGCCCCGACCGGCGGCTATCTGTTGCAGGCGTCGTTCGCCACCGGAGTAGCGGCCGCGCGCGGCGCGCTCGCGTTCCTAAAATCTAAAACGGACTGATTGGGAAATAGCGCAGCCACAAATCGGTAAAGCGGCCCTGCTCCCATAGCCGGAACATGGCCCAGTTCAGCGCCTGGCGCAGCAGATCGTTGTTGCGCTTGACCGCGATGCCGACGCCCTCGCCGAAGTAGCGGCTTTCCATGAAGGGGCCGCCGCGGAATGCGCAGCAGCCGGCAGAGTCTGTACCGTTGAGCCAGAACGCCAGTGCCACGCCATCGCCGAATAGGAGGTCCACCTGGCCGCTCTTGAGCGCGGCACGCGCTTCGTCCGCGTTTTTATAGGGATGCAGTTCGGCTTCGGTGAACAGCATCTTGATATAGGCCTCGTGGGCGGTGCCGGCGATGGCGCCGATCTTTCTTCCTTCCAGCTTTTGCGGCCGCACGTCCTTGATCGCGCTGTCCTTGCGCGCGACGAAGCGCGCCGGCGTGCGGTAGTAAGGATCGCTGAAGTCGACGCGCTTGCGCATCTCCGGCGTCGCCGCGATCGAAGCGATGACCGCGTCGCCCTGGTTGGCGTCAAGCGCGGCCACCAGCGTATCGAAGCGGCGCATCTGCACGGTGCAGGCGACCTTGATCTCCTCGCAGATCAACCGCGCCAGATCGACATTGAAGCCGGCCGGCAGACCGTCGGGGCCGGCATAGTCGAATGGCGGAAAGTCGGTCTCGGTGAGAAAACGAATGCCGTTGAGCCGCGACAGGTCCGGCCGGTCTGGTCGCCGGCGCGGGTCCCAAAAGCCGGGCACGGCGATCGGATTGCTCACCGGATTGGTGTCCGGCGCGGTCGCGGGTGACGGCGTCTGTTCGCGCGGTTCGACATGCGCCTGCGGCCAGGCAGCACCCGCTGTCAGCGTGAGCGCCGAAACGACAGCGCCGCCGCGCAACAGTTTATGGAGAATACCCATTCGCCGGCCCAAACTGCCTCGCCTCGATTCGAGGCCGGACCATAGCATCGCAATTGCGGCGGTCGAGCCAGAATCGCTGCCGCGCCGTCAGCCGGCCAAGTGCTTTTCGATCTCATGCACCGGCAGTTTGACGAAATCCTTGTCGATTTCAACGAGGACCGCCGCGCGCAAGGCGTGGCTGTAAAGCGGCCGGATGATGCCGAGGGCGCGCGGCGGGGCTACCAAGATAAGCGACTTGACCTGATGGGCCTCGACCGCGGAATCCAGCCGCTTGACCAGATCGGTGAGGAATTCCTGTTCCTCCTGGTGGTGCCAGTCAGTCTGCCCGACGGCGCTGCGGGTCTGGCCGTTCGAACTGTGCGAGCGGCCGGGCGCGTCGGTGCCGAGTTCATGCGTCGCCAACGCTTTATGCTCGTAAACTTCGCGCGTCTTGAGGTTGGGAAACTTGGCGTCTCCGGTATTTTCCAGCACCAGCGCCTTGGCACCGTCGCACACCACCACCCATTCACCCTCGTTAATTGCCACTTTCGTCATGAATTAACCTCCCGCTGATGCATTTATCCTACAGCCCGCGCGCGAAGCGCGTTTTGCTCTGGATCAAACGCGGGAAGGTACCAATTCGTTGCGGACTAATTGGTCCCGTCCAGCAACCGGCGCGCGATCACCTGCGCCTGAATTTCGGCGGCACCCTCGAAAATATTGAGGATGCGGGCGTCGCACAGAATGCGCGAGACCGGGAATTCGAGCGCGAAGCCGTTGCCGCCGTGGATTTGCAGCGCGTTGTCGGCATTGGCCCACGCGACGCGCGCACCGAACAATTTTGCCATGCCGGCTTCCAGATCGCAGCGGCGGCCCGAATCCTTTTCGCGCGCGGCGTGATAGGTGAGCTGGCGTGCGATCATGATCTCGACCGCCATCATCACGATCTTGTCGGCGACGCGCGGGAACTCGGCGATCGGGCGGCCGAACTGGATGCGGCTCTGCGCGTAGGACATTGCCTGTTCCATCGCCGCCTGCGCCACGCCGATGGCGCGCGCGGCGGTCTGGATGCGCGCGGATTCAAATGTCTGCATCAGCTGCTTGAAGCCGAGACCTTCTATCCCGCCTAATAGATTTTCCACTTTCACCTCGAAACCGTCGAAGGCGATTTCATATTCTTTCATGCCGCGATAACCGAGCACTTCGATCTCGGTGCCGGTCATGCCTTTCACCGGGAAAGGGTTGTTGTCGTCGCCGCGCGGCTTCTCGGCGAGCAGCATCGACAGGCCACGGTGGCCGGGCTCTTTCGGATTGGTGCGCACCAGAAGCGTCATCAAGTCGGCGCGTACCGGATGCGTGATCCAGGTCTTATTGCCGTAGACTTTGTAGACATTGCCCTCGCGTACCGCGCGCGTTTTCAGGTGCGCGAGATCGGAACCGGTGTTGGGCTCGGTGAACACCGCCGTCGGCAGCACTTCACCGGAGGCGATCTTCGGCAACCATTTTTCCTTTTGCGCGGTGGTGCCGCCGCCGAGAATGAGTTCGGCCGCGATTTCCGAACGTGTGCCGAGGGAGCCGACGCCGATATAGCCGCGCGACAATTCCTCCGAGACCACGCACATCGATTCCTTGCCGAGCCCCATGCCGCCGAAGTCTTCCGGGATGGTGAGGCCGAAGACGCCGAGTTCCGACATCTGATGGATGATGTCGAGCGGGATATAGCTGTTGCTGCGGTGCCAGCCCTGCGCGTGCTCAATCACTTCGGAATCGGCGAAGCGCCGCATTTCCTCGCGGATCGATTCCAGCGTCTCGTCGAGACCGCAGGCGCCGACGGTGGCGCCATGATGAACACGCATCAATTCCATCAACCGCGCCCGCCGCGCCGCGGTATTGCCGTCGGCGATCAGACTTTCGACGGCGCCGAGGCGGGTGGCGACCTGCGCGGCGCTAAGCCCCATGTCGGACGGCCGCACCATCTCGCCCTGGCTCATCGGAATGCCGCCGATGATCTGCGCCAGACACTCGCCGATGCCGATACGGACCAGATTTTCCTCGATTTCGCCGAGCGCGCCCATCCCGGCCATGCGCTCCGCATAGGCCGATAGCTGCTTGACCGCCTCGACATAGGTGGCGAGCCAGGCCAGGCCATGTGCCGCGCGCTGCTCGCGGTCGAGCACCTTAGCGACGACGTGCCCCTCGACAATCACTCGCTCGCGGACCTTGAGGGTGGCGTCGGCCAGGATGGCCTCGAGCGCCGACGTCGCCTCCCGGCTAAGCTCGATCAGTTCGCCTTCGGCGGCGGGTCGGGAAGCGGCAATCGGCATTTTTAGTCCTCTGGGAATCCTGAAACCTCGGAACAAGTGCGTCGGCGGTCTACACTAGGCGTGCAGTGCACAAAAGCAATGGTAGCCAGATAATGCCCTGCTTGGCCTCGGTAAATCGGCACTGTGCCGCGAAATTGCTACAAAATTAACCATTTCGCGCTTTCCTGCGCCGGTACTCCTTGCGCCGCTTTCCCGTCACCGGCGAGACCGAACCGGCCCATGCGCTTTATCAACTTACGCTTCCTCACATTCAGTTTGCCGTCCAATTGGCTGAGCCGCGCGCTTGCCAACGTTTCGGTGCGCACCCGCATCATCGTGCTGGCGCTTGTTCCGGTGGTCGGCTTCCTCGCCAACGGGCTCACTTATATCGCCGGAGAGGACGAGGTCGGCGGCGCCTTCCAAACGGTTGACCGGTCGCACGCGCTCGCCGACGCCAGCCGCGATCTCAAGATCGCCATCGCCTCGATGCGAATCGCGGTGAAGGATTTCGGACGCGAGCGCAATACGTTGTTCGACGCCTTCAACCAGTCTCACCAATTGGCGAACAAGAGCCTCGACGCCATCCAAGGCTCCATCGGCGGCGGGCATGCCGACGATCTAGCGGCGCTGCGCGGCGACCTCGCCGACATCAAGTCCGACTACGACAAGCTCTACGCCGTGCAGCACGTCCTCGGTTTCAGCGAGGAGGAAGGGCTGCGCGCGGAGCTAAAAAACGCCGGCAACAAGATCGAACACGCCATTAACGACAACATGACGTGGTTGGCCGATGGCGAGGCCAAAAAACTTATGATGACGCTTTTGATCATGCGTCACCAAGAGGCGGAATACCGGCTCAACCCGCGCGACTTGACGCAGCAGCAATTCATGGCCGGCTATCAGCAATTCGTCGATACATTTTCCTTGGTCGATGGCACGCAGGCGATGAAGGGCAAGCTCGAGGGCGACGTCCAGCGCTACGTCAATATTTTTACCAACTGGATCCAGGCCAGCGACCGCGCTCACCCACTGCGCGCGCTGATCGACATTAACAGCCAGAACATGCTGCCCCGCGCCGACGCCATCATCATGTCTGCCAACGGCGCCGCCAGGCGCGCGGCCGACGCACTGGCGGCATCGCAAGCCCATACCCGCAACGGCATCATCATGGCCGGCATGGCGATGGTCGCGCTCGGCCTTGCCTTCAGCTTTCTAATCGGCCGCAGCATTACGCGGCCCCTGCATGGCTTAGCCGATGTGATGAAACGGCTGGCCGGCGGCGACACTTCGGCGCGTATCCCGGCCACCCATGCACGCGACGAAATCGGCGATATGGCACGCACCGTGATCGTCTTTCGCGATCGTATGATCGAACGCGAAAAGTTAGCGCGCGAGCAGAACGAGGAAAGCTTCGCCCGCGAGGCGCGCAGCGAGTCGATCGCCGCCACCATCGGCCAGTTCAAAAATTCGGTCGGCAGCGCGCTCGGGAAGCTGCGCGCCGCGGCGACCCAACTCGAAACCAGTTCGGCCAACCTCAACAAGACCGCCGACACGGTATCGACGGAGGCTCGCACCGCCGAGCAACGCGTCACCGCCGCTTCCGACAACGTCTCCACCGCCGCCAGCGCGGTGGAGGAACTGGCGGCTTCCATCGGCGAAATCGCCTCGCAGGCGTCGAAGTCGAGCGACGTTGCCGACCGCGCGGTCGCCGAGGCGCAGCGGACCGTCGGCACCATGGCGCAACTCGGCAACGCCGCCACCCGCATCGGCGAAGTGGTGGGCCTGATCCAGGCCATCGCCGGCCAGACTAATTTGCTCGCGCTCAACGCCACCATCGAAGCGGCGCGCGCCGGCGAAAGCGGCCGCGGTTTCGCGGTGGTAGCGGCCGAGGTGAAGTCGCTGGCCGGCCAGACCGCCAGAGCGACCGAAGAAATCGCCGAGCAGATCGGAGCGATCCAGTCGGCCGCCGCCGACGCCGCCCAGGCCATCGAGCAGGTTAACGTCATCATCCGCGACATGTCGGCGATTGCCGTCACGGTAGCGGCGACCGTCGATCAGCAGAATTCCGCCGTCGCCTCGATCGCGGAGGGCGTCAACCGCGCCTCCGGCGAAGCCCGTAACGGCGCCGAGGCCATGAGCCGGGTGTCCGGCGTCACCACCGACGCACGCGCCACCGCTTCCGACGTGCGGGATCTCGCCGACTCGGTCACGGTCGAGACCGAGAACCTGGAAGCGGAAGTGCGCCAATTCCTTGAAAACGTGCAGGCGGCCTAGTTTCCTTTCTTGCTTCTCGCCAAGCTAGAACGTCGACCCCTTGCAAAGCACCGGCCAATCGCCATTCTGATAATGGCGTAGGATGCCGCCACGGGGCCCGCGAATTGCACGTCGCCATAAAATCGTTGCGCGTCTTTATCGACGCGGGCCGGCATTTTCTCGCCGATGACGGCTGGGCCATCGCCAGCCATATTGCGCTTTCCACGCTGATGGCTTTGTTTCCGTTCCTGATCGTGGTCACCGCGCTGGCCGGTTTTTTCTTCGGCTCGCAGCAACTGGCCGACGAGGCTGCCCGCATTTTGCTGGAAGCTTGGCCAAAAGAAGTTGCCGGCCCGATCGCATTCGACATTGCCGGCGTCCTGACGGGCAGCCACGGCAATGTGCTGACCTTCGGCGTGCTTTTCGCGCTTTATTTTGCGTCAAGCGGGGTCGAGAGCCTGCGTATCGCGCTGAACCGCGCCTATGACATGAGCGAGAGGCGGCCGTGGTGGCTGCTGCGCATCGAGTCGATCGTTTACGTGCTGGTCGGCGCGGTGGCCCTGTTGGCCTTTGCATTCCTGGTCGTGCTGGCGCCGGTCATCTGGTACCGGCTGTTGCGTTTTATACCGACGCTCGAGCCTTTCCAGGGATTGATCACGTTTGCGCGCTACGCGGTGGCCGCTGTGGTGCTGGTTTTGGCGCTCACCATTGTGCATCGCTGGCTGCCGGCCGGGCGGCGGTCGTTCAAGGAAATCGGGCCGGGCATTGTGACGACACTGCTGCTTTGGATGGCAACTGGCGCCGCCTTCGGGCGCTATCTCGCCGACTACGCCTTCGCCTATGTGACGATGTATGCGGGCCTGGCTTCGGCCATGATCGCGCTGATTTTTCTTTACGCCTGCGCGTCGATTTTTATCTTTGGCGGCGAACTAAATTCAGTCATCCGCGCCCGGGACAAAGGCGGTGACGCGCGCGCCGCGCGCAATGATAAGCCCGCGCTGCCGTGATGCCGGCGCTTAAGCCGCGCCCGCCACTTCCCGCACGTCTTCCAGGCTCTTGAGGCCGGTGGTCGGCGCGCAGACCAGCACCGACATGTTGCCGGGCGGGTGCTGGTTCTTCCACATCATGGTATGCGCCTTCGGAATTTCGCCCCAGGGAAAGACCTGGCTCATGCACGGGTCAATGCGGCGTTCGAGCACGAAGCGGTTGGCCTGGCTCGCCTGCTTCAAATGCGCGAAGTGCGAACCCTGAATGCGCTTCTGCCGCATCCAGACGTAACGCGCGTCGAAGGTGATGTTGAAGCCGGTGGTGCCGGCGCAGAATACGACCATACCGCCGCGTTTCACGACCATCGACGAGACCGGGAAGGTCGCTTCGCCCGGATGCTCGAACACGATATCGACGTCGCGCTTGCCGGTGATATCCCAAATAGCTTTACCAAAACGCCGCGCTTCCTTCGACCAGTCGTTATATTCGGCCGAGTTAACTTGCGGGAGTTGGCCCCAGCAGTTGAACTCCTTGCGGTTGATCGCGCCTTTAGCGCCGAGATTGAAGACGTATTCCATTTTCGATTCGTCGGAGACGACCGCGATCGCGTTAGCGCCGGACGCCGCCACAAGTTGCAAGCCGAACACGCCGAGGCCTCCGGAAGCGCCCCACACCAGCACGTTGTCGCCGGGCTTAAGCGTATGCGGCGGATGGCCGAACAGCATGCGATAGGCGGTGGCGAGCGTCAGGGTGTAGCAGGCCGATTCTTCCCAGGTCAGATGCGCCGGTTTCTGCATCAACTGGCGCGACTGCACGCGGCAGAATTGCGCGAACGAGCCGTCCGGCGTCTCGTAACCCCAGATACGCTGCGATGGCGACAGCAGCGGATCGCCGCCATTGCAGTCTTCATCATCACCGTCGTCCTGGTTACAGTGAACGATGACTTCGTCGCCGACCTTCCAACGCTTGACCTTGGCGCCGACCGCCCAAACGACGCCGGAGGCGTCGGAGCCGGCGATGTGATAAGGCTGCTTGTGCACGTTGAACGGCGTAATCGGCTGGCCGAGCCCGGCCCAGATGCCATTGTAGTTGACGCCGCCCGCCATCACGAGCAGCAGCACCTCGTCTTCGCCGATCGCCCAGGTCGGGACGACCTCATGCTGAAAAGATTCTTCCGGCGGCCCATGCCGTTCCTGGCGGATGACCCAGGCGTGCATCTTCGCGGGCACATGCCCGAGCGGTGGAATCTCGCCAATGTCATAAACATCCTTGAGAGGAGCAACGCTCCGCATGGGGGCAGCAGCCGGCATCGGCACACTCCTCGAGAACAAGGTCATCAAGAGCCAAAGGCTGCCTCAGTCTGGCGCAATTCATGTTGCATTGCAACAATGGACGGGCCAAACTGCCGCCGGCAGGCCCCCATGCGCGACAAAATCCAACGCGACAGAACTCAGCGCGATAGGCCTTGGATTTTCCGCACCTATGCGGGCCACTCCACGGCCGCCGATTCTAACGCGCTGTATCGCAAGAACCTGTCCAAGGGGCAGACCGGGCTTTCGGTCGCCTTCGATCTGCCGACCCAGACCGGATACGATTCAGACCACGTATTAGCCAAAGGTGAAGTCGGCAAGGTCGGCGTGCCGGTCAACCATCTCGGCGACATGCGGGCGCTGTTTAACGGCATTCCGCTCGCCTCCATGAACACCTCGATGACCATCAACGCCACCGCGGCCTGGCTGATGGCGCTCTATATCGCGGTCGCCGACGAACAAAATGCACCACGTAACGCGCTCACCGGCACCATTCAAAACGACATCATCAAGGAATATCTCTCGCGCGGCACTTACGTCTTTCCGCCGGCGCCTTCCATGCGGCTGATCAAGGACGTGGCGATCTTCACCACGACCGAGTTGCCGAAATGGAATCCGATGAACATCTGCTCCTATCATTTGCAGGAGGCGGGCGCGACGCCGGTGCAGGAACTGGCATTTGCTTTGGCTACCGCGGTCGCGGTGCTCGACACGGTGAAGAAGTCGGGCGAAGTCTCCGACGAAAAATTCGGCGAAGTGGTCGGGCGCATTTCGTTCTTCGTCAACGCCGGCATGCGCTTCATCACCGAAGTCTGCAAGATGCGCGCCTTCACCGAATTGTGGGACGAGATCACGCGCGAGCGCTACGGCGTCACCGATCCGAAGCAGCGGCTGTTCCGCTACGGTGTTCAAGTGAATTCGCTCGGCCTGACCGAGCAGCAAGCCGAAAACAATGTCGCCCGTATTCTGATCGAAATGCTGGCGGTGACGCTGTCAAAAAGCGCGCGCGCGCGCGCCGTGCAATTGCCGGCCTGGAACGAGGCGCTCGGCCTGCCGCGGCCGTGGGACCAGCAATGGTCGCTGCGCATGCAACAGATTTTGGCTTACGAAACCGACCTGCTCGACTACGGCGACATTTTTGACGGCTCAGCCGAGATCGAGCGCAAGGTCGATGAACTCAAAACCGAGGCGAAAGAAGAACTCAAGCGCATCGACGACATGGGGGGCGCGGTCGCGGCGGTCGAGTCCGGCTACATGAAGCAGCGGCTGGTGGAATCCAACACCGCGCGCCTGGAAGCAATCGAGCGCGGCGAGCAGACCGTGGTTGGCGTCAACAAATATATCGAGACCGAGCCGTCGCCGCTTACCGGCGGCATCGACTCGATCATGACGGTGTCGGAAGACGCCGAGCACGATCAACTCGAACGCCTGAGGGCCTGGCGCGCGTCGCGCGACAAGAAGGCGGTGATGGACGCGCTCGCGGAGTTGAAACGCGCGGCGGCGACCGGCGCCAACATCATGCCGCCATCGATTGCTTGCGCCAAAGCCGGCGTCACCACCGGCGAATGGGGCTGGACATTGCGCGAGGCCTTCGGCGAATACCGCGCGCCCACCGGCGTCGGCAACGCCATGCGCAACGACGTCGACGGCCTCGACGATATCCGCGCCGATGTCGACCGGGTGTCGATCAAGCTCGGCCGTCGTCTGACATTCCTGGTCGGAAAGCCCGGCCTCGACGGCCATTCTAATGGCGCCGAACAGATCGCGGTGCGCGCGCGCGATGCCGGCATGCAGGTGGTTTATGAAGGCATCCGCCTGACGCCGGAGGAAATCGTCGATTCCGCGCGCGAGCAGAAAGCGCATGTTATCGGACTATCCGTTTTGTCCGGTAGCCACCTGCCGCTGGTCGCCGACGTGGTCGCGCGCATGAAGGAAGCCGGCCTCGACATGCCAGTCGTGGTCGGCGGCATCATCCCGCCGGAAGACGCGGCGGCTCTGGAAAAATCTGGCATCGCCGCCGTCTATACGCCGAAGGATTTCGAGCTCAACCGCATCATGTCGGACGTGGTGCGGATTGTGGAGCGGAAGAACGGCGCGACGAATTCGTAGACTTCTCTTACCTCTCCCCGTTTACGGGGAGAGGTCGACATTCGAGTGAAACGAGAATGTCGGGTGAGGGGCTTTCTCTGAATTCCGTATTAGCCGCAGAGTCCCCTCACCCAGCTCGCCGCTATTGCGGCTCGCCACCCTCTCAGCCGAAGTCGGATGTTTCCGACTTCGGCCAACAAACTTAATGGTCGAACTCGGGTATACCCGAGTTCGACTGCAAGCGGGGCGAGGGAAGAGAAGCCAATGCCTCCGCCAACCGACGCGGGCTGACCGGCTTGGCGAAATAAAAATCCATTCCCGCCGCCAGCGCCGCGACTTCGTCGTCGCTACTGCCGCGTCCGGAGACGCCGATGACCGTCACCTGCCCGGCATTGCCGGGCAACGCGCGAATGCGGCGCGTCGCCTCCATCCCGTCGAGACCGGTGAGCGTGACGTCCATCAGCACCGCGTCGTATTGGCCGCTGCTGGCAGTCTTTACCGCCGCTTCGCCGCTTTCGACGAAATCGACGCGGTGGCCGAGTTCACCCAAAATCGTGTTCATGACGACGCGGCCATAAGGATTGTCCTCGGCGCACAGGATTACGAGCGAACGTGTGGTTGGAGACGGCGAGCCGCGCGCGTCGCCGGGCAATCGTGCATCGGCGGGCGCGAGTAGCGCCGTGAATGTAAATGTCGAGCCATGGCCCGGCTTGCTCGTAATTTTCAAATCGCCGCCCATCGCCTTGGCGATGCGCTTGACGAACACCAAGCCGAGCCCGGCGCCGCCGTAATGCCGGGCGATCTGTTCGTTCGCTTGCGCAAAAGGCTTGAACAGTCTTTTGATTTCAGCGGCACTCATGCCGATACCGCTATCGGTAAGCGTATAGACCAGCCGTAGCCGCCGGCCTGTCGCAGGCTCCGCCCGGGCGCTGAACGCAACGACGCCGTCGCTCGTAAATTTCACGGCGTTGTCGGCGATATTTTCCAGCGCGGAGCGCAGGCGTAGGGCATCGCCCGTCACCATCGCCGGCAGATCGGGCGCGATGTCGATTTGCGCCGCGACATTTTTGCTGCCCGCGCGCGCGGAGAGCCCCTGCCCGACCGCTTCGGCGAGCGCGCGCGGCGAGAACGGTTCGTTGCGCAGAACAAGTTTGGCGGCGTCGGCCCTGACCGCGTCGACGATCAGCGAGGTCAATCCGGCCAGATGATCGGCGCCGCTTTTCACAGCGTTCGCCCATTCGCGCTCACGCGCGCCCAGATCGGACGAGGCGAGCAATTCGGCCAAGGCCATGATGCCGGTCAGCGGAGTGCGGATATCATGTGCGATGCCGGCGAGCGCGGCCTCCGCCGCGCGCGCAGCGTCGGGCCTGCGCGCCGCCTTGCGCTTTTTGGCACGTTTTATGGCAGGCTTCCTGGCCGCCTTTTTGCGTTTCGGTTTTGCCATCCACCCCTCAACCCCTAAGGGGGAGATTGGCACGGACGCCCGCGTCAATCGAGCCCGATGGTCTTGCGGATGTCGCCGAGGGTCGCGCCTTGCGCGCGCGATTCGCGCAAAGCCGTGGCCTGCGTCGATTTCGCCAGTTTTTTGCCGCCGGCGTCCAGAACCAGCCGGTGGTGACGATAGCGCGGCGCCGCAAGCCCGAGCAGCGTTTGCAGAAGGCGATGAACGCTCGTTGCTTGAAACAGATCCTGTCCGCGCACCACGTCGGTCACGCCCTGCGCGGCGTCGTCGATTGTAACGGCCAAATGATAGCTCGCCGGCGCATCCTTGCGGGCGAGGATGACGTCGCCCCATTGGGCCGGATCGGCGGCGACCGTGCCAGCGCCGTTCTCCTCCCAACCGAGCGCGCCGGTGCGCGCCAGCGCTGCCGCCATATCGAGCCGTAATGCGTAAGGCTCGCCCGCGCGCATGCGGCCTGCACGTTCGGCGGCTGATAAGGATTTCGCCTCGCCCGAATAAAGCGGCGCGCCATCTGGATCGCGCGGCCAGGTACCATCTCGTTCGCGTCTCACCACTAGAGCGGCAATTTCTGCGCGGCTTTCGAAGCTCGGATAGATCAGGCCCATCGCCTCAAGCTTTGCGAGCGCCGCACGATAATCGCCGAAATGCTCCGACTGCCGCCATACCGGCTGCTCCCAGGCAAGCCCAAGCCAGGCGAGATCCTCGCAAATCGCCGTCTCGTATTCCGGCCGGCAGCGCGCCACGTCGATATCCTCGATACGCAGCAATAGCCGCCCACCCGCCACTTTTGCCATATCGGCATTGAGCAGCGCCGACAGCGCATGGCCAAGGTGCAGATAGCCGTTCGGCGACGGCGCAAAGCGAAAAACGGGTGGCATGCAAATTCAACTCGTCATACCCTGCACCGATGTCGGGTATACCCGACATCGGCTGATAAATTTGCGCAGATCGGCTATAGCCGATCTGCGTGGCAGGGTATCCAGCCCTATATCACTTCGGCGCAGGGCTGGATCGTCCGCCTTCGCGGACGATGACGTTTTTTGATATGACCCACTTCCTCCATACCCAAGCCGACCTCGACGCCGACCTCGCCGAACTCATCCGCATCGATCCGCGTCTCGTTCCGGTTGCCGAAAAGGCTGGCGCTTTCAACTTGCGCCGGCGCGAGGGCGGCTATGCCGGCCTGTGCGCCATTGTCTGCGGCCAGCAATTATCGGTCGCCAGCGCCGCCGCCATCCGCGAGCGGCTGTTCGCCGCCCTCGATCCATTTCATCACGAGGCGGTACGGACCGCGCGCACCGACAAGCTCAAGCGGCTCGGCCTCTCGAACAACAAGATCAAATCGATCAAGGAAATCGGCAAGGCGGTCTCAGCCGGCGCCATCGACTTGAACGCGGTCGGCAACATGGATGCCGATGAGGCGCATGCGCTGCTCACCGCGCTGCATGGCGTCGGGCCCTGGACCGCCGACATCTATCTACTGTTCTGCCTCGGGCACGCCGACGCCTTTCCGGCCGGCGATCTCGCCGTGCAGGAGGCCGCCCGCATCGCGCTTAATCTTCGCAAGCGCCCCGATGCCAAGGCACTGACCAATATCGCGGAAAGCTGGCGGCCCTGGCGCGGCGTGGCGGCGCATCTTCTTTGGGCCTACTATCACGCCGTCAAGAAACGCGACGTGGTGCCAGTCGGCGAACGCAAAAAGCCGGTCAAGAAAAAATGGGCGCGCAAGACAAAAGCAAAGAACAAACTCACCGCAAGGAAAAAACGATAATGGCTGAACTCGATGGCCCGCGTCTGGAGCCGCGCTCCGGCAAGGCCAAGCAACTGGTCGTGTTCCTGCACGGCTATGGCGCCGACGGCAAAGACCTGATCGATATCGGCCGCGCCTGGCAAGGACTTCTGCCCGATGCCGCTTTTGTGTCGCCGCACGCGCCGCGGCCCTGCGGGCAGGCGCCGATGGGGCGCGAATGGTTTCCGCTGAGTTTCCGCGTGCCCGGCGAACGCTGGGACGGCGTGCAAATGGCGGCGCCGGTGCTCGACGCGTTCCTGGACGCCGAACTCAAACGCCGCGATTTGCCGCCGCAGGCTTTGGCGCTGGTCGGATTTTCGCAAGGCACCATGATGGCGCTGCATGTCGGCCTGCGCCGCGCCGTGCCGCCGGCGGCCATCGTCGGCTATTCCGGCATGCTCATCATGCCCGACGACGCCATGTCGGATGCCTTCGCCGCCGAGATCAAATCCCGGCCGCCGGTCATTCTCATCCACGGCGACGAGGACCAACTCATCCCCGTGCAGGCCGTCACCCATTCGGCGCAGGGACTGGCCGCGCTGGAAGTGACGGTTGAATGGCACATCTCGCCCGGGATCGGCCACGGCATCGACCAGGAAGGCTTGCGCCACGGCGGCGAGTTTTTGGCAAAAGCATATCGCCTCTGATTGCAAAGCAATTCCACTTCGCTTAAGTTCCGTGTGATTATTGCCGGGCGGGGGCGATGGCGAATTCTAGATATCGCACGATTGTTATTTGTGCTTTTTTGATTGTAGGCTCGCCGACCTACGGGCACGCGGCTTGGTATAATTTTTTTTCATGGTTCGGCGCTAAAGAGCAGCTTGGCCGCGAGATACCCGCCGGTGGCGTCGAAAAAGGTTATAGCGACGAAGATTTGGGGCTGGCAAAGCCAAATCAAGCCAATTCATCCAAGGCCGATCTTTCCAAGCTAAAATTTGACGATCCGAATCTGATCGCGCCGCAAAAGAAAGAATCCGTATTTCAACAAGTCAAAAACTGGCTCGATGCAAAGATTCATCCGGCGCAGCCGGCTACTTTGCCGGATAATCCGTTTGGGCCGCCGGCTAAAGATATAGCACCATCGCAAGGCGCTGCGGCGATTATCGCGATCGATCCGAGCCTTGCGCAAAAGAACAGCCCGCAGGCGACAAATACGAGCGTTACCGGTTTGGCGCCGCAGCCGGCTCCTGCCTATGTCCCGCCCAAAAACCAAAGCTCGAGCATCGGCCAACAGGCAGCACCTTCGAAAATTACGCAGCCTGCGATCGACGTAACGCCGCATACGCCGATTGTTGCGGGCACGACGCAAGCCGCGACGATGCCCACGACCGTTCAGACCACGGCACCCCGATTTGTAACAACGGCTGACGCGATTACGGCCGGCATCAACCCAAATAATCTGCGGCAACTCACGCCGTATGAATCGATTGTTGCAATTGGCAATGGCGTCGATCCGAAACGAGTCGGCAATCTAAGGATCATCGACAACAACGCGCACATCGCCACTTCGGCCGTGCAATCTTCAACATCTGCCGGCATTCAAATCGACCGCCCCTATCTTGGCGCCGGGCAGCAGGCAATCGACAGCGCATTCAAATCCGGCGTTTCCGGAAATACTTCTGGGGGCACCGACAAATCGGTGCCCGCGAATACGCTATCGCCGAACGGCAGCGTGGCGGCATTGCCGGCGGTTTCAAACAACGGCGCCGGCCAAACCGTCTATACGTTCAAGCAGACGGCCTATGGCACCGTCGAGACGTTCCAGAACGGGCAGCGCATCGCGACGACGACGCCCGACTACGCCGCGCAGCGCTATGGCTATAATCCTGCGGCACCCTCCAAGCCCAGCCTCTCCGGCTTCGCGGTGACCAAGCAGGATGTAAACCTGGCGACACGAACACCGGCCACGCAGCCGAATGCTCCGAGCAAAACCGAATACGCCAATGCGCCCGGAAAGCCGGCGGGCGCCATCGAGTTAAAACCACCACCGCCACCGGTGGTCCAGCCGCGCACGTACGCTGCGCCAGCCTATCGGCAGAGCGCGCCTTCTGGTGTGAACTGCGCTCAGCTTCAAATGGGATTCCGGCAGGCGGTTCAGAATACGGGCTATTCGATCGACCCAAATCTTTACACTTACGGCAACATGCTCGACCGTTACTGCGGTGGAATCCGGTAGCGCATTCAATGACAAAAATATCATACACGGGTGAGGGAAAATCCATGAACACGTTAAGCTCAAGGAAGATACCTTTTGCAGCTTATGCCGGCGCAATTGGGTTATGTTTAGCGGCGGCGATCACGCCGGTCGTCACAGCGAAGGCCCAGATGGGCCCGAAGGAATCGGAGGGCACGATCAGCGGCGCTTTGCTGGGTGGCATCGTCGGCGGCTTTATCGGGCACGGTGGATCGTCGAGTGTGGTCGGCGCCATCGCCGGCACCGCTATTGGCGGCCTGATTGGGAATCGCATTGGCGCCTCGCTGGACGAACAGGATCGCGCCGCACTGGCGCGCGCCACGCGGGCAGCTTTCGTCTCCGGCAAATCACAACGCTTCTCGCGCCGCGCGGGCGTCCATGGTCAGGTCCAGGTGACCAGTTCAACCAATATCGACGGCAAACCATGCCGCACGGTCCGGCAGGAAATCATCCTCAAGGATGGCAACGTTCTTAACGACACCGTCAGCGCCTGCCGTGGACCGAATGGCTGGCAGGTCTGAACGACGCGTTCGCGCAGCCGTCCTCGGTCTCATACTGTGGACCGGCGCAACCGCGCCGGTTTTCGCGCAAACCGTACGCGGCGAATCACATGGGCTAGGCATCAAGTTTCAAGTGGCAGGGGGGAGCAGTTGGTGCGCGCCGCGCATTCGCGTCGCCCTCACAGCAGAAAAATCCGAGGCCCTGCAGCCTGACTCGGTTCAATTCCTGCAAATGATCGGCCGCATCCGCGCTGTGGTCTTGTCGCAATGTCCGCAAATCGAGACGATCGCCTTCGAAGGCAGCCATCGCGGCTCAACGACCTTGATCGCCGAGATGTCGCGGCTTACCGAATGGCGGCGATTCATCACCTTCGATTCCGCTTCGCAACAGCCTAGTTGTCCCCCGGCCGTCCCGCCAGCGCGCTGCCGCAAGCAGGCCGAAGCCTTTGTCGTCGCGGATCATCTATTTCGTGGCAATCGTTTCGCCGACACCGAGATCGTCAATATGTTGGAACCGGAAGCCAATGACCTAGGCTTTCGCTCGAATGGCGTAGTGGGGAAGCTGCGCATCGTCGCCCATGACGATTTCGTCGGGCAATTTTCAACCCCCAAGCAACTCGCCGACGCGATCGCAGACGATATCGCCAACGCCTGCGTGAACGATGGCGGGCGGCCCGACCCTCCCGGTCGTCTCGATCTCGGCCCTACGCTGATCCGGCGGTTTGTTATTTGCCGCGCCTCTGGACGGCCGGACGGACAAAATGTCGTTTTGGTATGGGATTCGAAAGACCGGTTCCGGGTGTTTAGCCTGCTGGCAGAAGGCGCCCATGCAGGCGAGGCTTCGGCTTTTGCCGGGAATCTGATCCGGGCCATTCAGGCCAAGCCATAGCGGGGCAAATCCCCGGCTCTACTTCACAATGCGGTCATGCTGGCCCTATAATGGGTAAGTGAGCTGCGTGGCGGCAGCATAGGGAGGTGGGAGAGCCTCGCTTGAACGTACACGTTTCGTCTGCCGGGTTCCCGGCGCTGGTGCTCAACGCGGATTTCCGGCCGTTGAGCTATTACCCATTATCCTTGTGGTCCTGGCAGGACGCGATCAAGGCCGTGTTCCTTGAGCGCGTCAACATCGTCGCCAATTACGACCACGCGGTGCACTCGCCCAGTTTCGAAATGAAGCTGCCGAGCGTGGTGTCGCTCAAAACTTATGTGAAGCCCTCGACGCATCCGGCCTTCACGCGCTTCAACGTGTTCCTGCGCGACCGTTTCTCCTGTCAATATTGCGGCGACCGCGACGACCTCACTTTCGATCATCTCATTCCGCGCTCGCGCGGCGGCATTACCGCATGGGAAAATGTCGTCGCCGCCTGTTCACCCTGCAATCTGCGCAAGGGCAGCATGACCATGGCGGAAGCGCACATGTATCCGTCGCAGCTGCCGTTCCAGCCGACCGTGCATCACCTGCACCGCAACGGCCGCCTGTTCCCACCCAACTATCTGCACGATAGCTGGCTCGATTATCTCTATTGGGATACCGAGCTGGACCCGTAAGGCGAGGTTATCCCTTCCTCCCGTGAAAGGGGACGGATTAAGCGCCCGGCGCCATCCGCTGCAATACGCCGTCGCGGCGCACGACGTAATGATAGAGCGCGGCCAGGACGTGCAGGCCGACTAGCGTCAGCATCCCGTATTCCGCCAGCAACACGTGCACCTCGCCGGTCCATTGCCAGCCGGGCGCGCGCGTCGCGATCAGTTTCGGCAGTTCGAGCCCGAACATCACGATCGGCATGCCGCGCCAGGAGGCGTTGATCCAGCCGATGATCGGCACCACGAACAACAGCAAATATAAAAGCCAGTGCACGATGCGCGCCGATGTCGTCTGCCAGGGCGGGATGCCGTCTTCCGGCCGCGGCTCCGGGTGTGTCGCGCGCCACGCCAGCCGCACGATCACAACAGCCAGGATGATAACGCCGAAGGTGAAATGCAGGCTGATCAGCGTGGTGACCGGAGTGTCGCGGCCGATATGCGGCATCGTCCAGGCAAAGATGAATTGCGCAATCAGCAAGAGCACGATCAGCCAGTGCAAGGTTTTGGCCGTGCCGGTGTAGCCGCCGGATTGAAACGCCATGGAGTCCTCTTTCTGAACCTTGCGGGGGAACTCCGCGCTACCTATATGCGGTCCAACGGCGATGTCGAGGTTACCGGCATAATGGTTGGCTCCATCGCAGGCTGCGGGAAACCGTGGCGGACGGCCACGAAAAAGCTGGCGACGGCGGATGTACCCGCGCCATGCAATTCGTGGTCGTTATCGTTTCTACGGGGTGAGCCATAGTTAACGCGCGGCCTTGAGTTTCTCTTTGTCGTAGCCCGCCACTTTCTTGTAGCTCTCCGACAGCGCCACCAATTCCTCGCGGCTGATGACGTCGTCGATGTGGCGGAACGGCTTGTCGCCGGTGCGGCGAAAGACTTCGTGCAGAATGGCGTCGGGCGGCGCGTTTCGGTTGGCAAGCACGACCTTGGCGGTGGCCAGCCGGCGATTGTCCTCGTAAGCTTTTAGCCCCGCCTCCGGATTGTCCGCGCTGGCGGCGAGCGCGTCCGACAGCGCGCGGCAATCCAAAATCGCCTGCGCCGAACCATTGGCGCCGCGTGGATACATCGGATGCGCGGCATCGCCGAGCAGCGTCAGCCGGCCAAAGGTCCAGCGCGGCAGCGGATCCTGATCGACCATCGGATATTCCAGGATCGCGTCGGCCGAGCGGATGAATTCCGGCACGTCGAGCCAGTCGAATTTCCAGTCCGCCATGGCGGGCAGAAAGTCATCCAGCTTGCCCGGCCTGTTCCAGTCATTGGCCAGATGCGCCGGCGTCTCGATGTCGCAGACCCAGTTGATGAGCTGGCGGCCCTGGGCGTCGATGTTGTCGCGGATGGGATAGATCAACAACTTGGCCGGATGATGCCAGCCTACGCGGATCATGCTGGCGCCGGACAGCATCGGCTGCCAGCGGGTGACACCGCGCCACATGTTGACGCCGGAATATTTTGGCGGACCTTCGTCCGGATAAAGCTGCTTGCGCAACACCGAGTGGATGCCTTCAGCCCCGATCGCGACGCTGCCGCGCTGCGACGGCAGCGGCTTGCCGTTCGCATCGACGAAATGCGCGACCGCCTCGTCGCCCTCAGTGTCCACGCGGGTACAGCGCCAGCCGGTCTTGATCTTGTCGGCGCCGACGCGCGCGATGAAGGCGTCGAGCAGCACCATTTGCAGATCGCCGCGGTGGATCGAAAATTGCGGCACGTCGTAGCCGGCAAATTTGCCGGCCGGCTCGCTATAAATGTACTGGCCGTAACGATTGTAGAAACAATATTCGCGTGTGGTGACCGCGACTTTCGCCAACGCCTCTTCCAGGCCCAGCCCGCACAATTCGCGCGAGGCATGCGGCAGGAGATTGATGCCGACGCCGACCGCTTTGAGTTCAGACGTCGCCTCGAAAATGCGACAGGCGATACCGGCGCGATGCAGCATCAGCCCGAGCGTAAGACCGCCAATGCCGGCGCCGATGATCAGTACGACCATTTAAGACTCACTCCGGCTCGCGGCGCGCCCAGGCGGCTTTCGCGCCCCATGCCGCGACAGCTACGAGAAACAGCGACACCAGCAAGTCATAGCCCGCCAGCGACATGCCGAACAAGCGCCAGGCCGCTTCGTCGCAACGCACGATGCGGATGCTTTGCAATTGCTTCAGCATATTACTGGCCGAGCCGAAATTATTGATCGGGCCGGAGCAATCCTGCGGCCCCGGCCAGAATTTCCACTCGACGCCGGCATGAAACGCCGACAGCCCGGTGTTCCAAAGCATCAGGGCGGTGATGACCAGAAAGCCGAGCAACAAAACCTTGCGCTGCGCGCCATGCCCGGCGCCGAGCCAGAGCAACGCGGCGAGCGGCACGGCGGCATAAAACGCCATGCGCTGGTCGAGACAGAGCGGACAGGGCGGATAGCCGAGCCCATATTCGAAAAAGAAAAAGCCGCCGATGGTGGCGAGCCCGATGATGGCGACAATGGCCGCGGCGGCAAGCGGCGCGTCTCGACGGGCCAGTGCGAGGAAGTCATTCATCGCTCGCGTCCCTCACGCCCGATTATTCACGAAGCTTGTCGACCTTCGTCCCAACTAGACTACAGCGCGACAGCTTGCCGGGCCGAAGTTCGAAGAGCCTAGGCTGGCTCGCCAGCCGAAGCTCCAAAGCGAAGGCTGGTGCCCCTGGCCGGACTCGAACCAGCACACCTTGCGGTACCTGATTTTGAGTCAGGCGCGTCTACCAATTCCGCCACAGGGGCATTTTCGCTTGCAAAACGGCGATCCGCCAAGCGGACCGGCCGTTCGCCAGCGGCGGGATAATAGCGGCGCAATCCCGCCGGTCAACGGCGGTAAAAACATGTTTTCCGGCCGCTCTTTTGACGCTATCTGCCCGCCACGTCTATGATCGCGGGCCAGCCGAGAAGCCGGTCCAACCGCTTTTTCAAGGAGCCCCCATGCAGGAAGAAGTCCTCAACACCTCGCTGCGCAAATTCCTCAAGACCGTCGGCGTCACCTCGCAGCGCGAGATCGAAAAAGCCATCCGCGACGCCGTCGCCTCCGGCAAGATCAAGGGCAACGAGGCGCTGAAAGCAAAAATGGTGTTGACCATCGGCGAAGTCGGCCTCGATCACACCATCGAGAGCCGCATCGAACTCGAATAGCGCTTCGGCCACCTCGGTTGTCACGCGCGCCGCAATCGGCGCCGCGTCAAGTCACCGCGGCTTTGTATGGAAACAATTTACGCGCTCGATACTTATCCTCCTGATTCAGGACAGGAGGGCAATATGACCCGTATGATTTTGGCTGTGGCCGCTATCGCGGCCGCGATTTCATTTACCACTCCGGCAAATGCCGCCGTGGCGAACGCCGGGGCGGCCGCGAGCTTGAACGGCGCGCAATCCGGCGTGCAGACCGTGGCATGGCGGCATCATGGCTGGCGCCACCATCGGCATCATCGCCATTGCCGGACGGTGCGCGTGCACACCTGGGGCCATCACTGGCGCTTGGTCCGCCGCTGCTATTAAGGCGGCGTCAACATAGGCGACCAGTTCAACGAAATGAGGGCAGCGCGGAATCGCTGCCCTTAGTTTGGTTTGTCTAGGCGGCGGTATCCGCGCCCGCGTTGCGGCGTCCGAACGCCGCTTCCATTTCGCGCCGCACTTTCACCGCCGAGTCGTTCGGGTCGTAAGCGACATCCGACCACTTGAGCGGCGCGCCTTCGGCGATGTCGTTCTTGAGCTTGACGTTGTGCGCGAGGCCGAGCGGCAAATATTCGTTGTCGAGCGACACATCGGCCGGCGTTTGCTTGCCCCAGACGCAGAAGCCGCCCTCGCCGTCCAGCATCTCACCGGCCTTTAAGCCCTTCTTCGCGGTCGCCACCACGTCGGAGCGGAAACCGGTAGGCGCGCCGGTCGGCTCGTTGCGCAGCGCGCATGACGCGACCGAGATGCCGAGCTCCAGCCCGATCATATGGATCGGCCGGTAGAGCGCCGCGTATTTGCCGCTCTTGTCCGGCAGCATGGCATATTCCTTGAAGCAACGGCGCGCGTAATCGGTCTCGCCCTCGAACACCACATAGGTGCCGAGCGCGAGATGATGCGGCACGTCGTTGCCGTCGCGATAGACCGAGGAGGTGACTTCGGTGACGCCTTCCTTCTCGATCGTGCCGCCCTGCGACTTCGGCTTGCATATATCGGCGAGTTCAAAGCGCGTCGCCGGCGGGAAATGCAGGCCGTCGCTTTGCGGCAGCAAGCCCGTCGCATTGCACACCGCCGTCATTTCGATGCCGGATTTGGTGCCATCGACGAAGGAGTTGAACATCTTCGGATTGATCGACTTGCGGTCCGAAATGTTGAGGTATTTGTCGAGAATGTCCCAGACATTGTCGGGATTGGATTGGTGATAGTGCTGCTCGTAGCGCGTGCCCTTGCCGGCCGCGATCACCTTGAAACCGGCGGCGCGCGCCCAATCGACATGCTCGCAGATCAGCGCCGGCTGGTCGCCCCAGGCGAGCGAATAGACCACGCCGGCCGCTTTCGCCTTGCGCGCCAGCAAGGGACCTGCCACCGCATCGGCCTCGACATTGACCATGACGATGTGCTTGCCGTTCTCGATCGCCTTCAGGCAATGATGAATGCCGGCGCCCGGCACGCCGGTCGCTTCCACGATCACTTCGATACGCGGGTCGGCGATCATGGTATCGGCGTCGGCCGTGAGATAAGTCGCGCGCTTTTTGTGCGCGTCGTCGAAGGATGCGGCGGCGTATTGCGTGTCCGGCCACCCGGCGGTTTTCAACTGGCTTTTGGCGCGCGCGACGTCGAGGTCGGCCACCGCCACGACATGCATGCCGGCGGTCAGCCGCGCCTGAGACAGAAACATGGTACCGAATTTGCCGGCGCCAATGACGCCGACGGTCACGGGGCGACCGGCCGCGTCGCGTTCGAGCAATTTGCTATGCAGGTTCACCGGCGTCCCTCCCATTTTTTGGTGGTTTATTGTAGTGGGACGTTACTGGCAGAGCGCGCGCGAAACAAACGTTTCGGTCTTGCACTCGGCACCGCTGGTGCGCCCGGACAACAGTACCTGCGCCGGGCAATTCTCGGCGGTCGTCATGTCCATGCTCTTGCCGCTGTCGAAGCCTTTTTTCTTGCAGATCGCTGTGGCCGCGGCCACGCAGTCGGGCGCGCCGTTCGGCGCGGCCTGACACTTTTCGTGGCCGGACGCCACGCGGGCGGACGGCATGCGCACCACCGCGTCCGCCGCGTCCTTGGCGCCTTCGACCGTGGACTTGGCGGCGACGCCGGCTTCATGACCGAAGGTCTGGACTTTCTTGCCGGCGTCCTTGATCGACGATCCGAGATTATCGGCCTGCTCGCCGAACCAGCGGCCGATGCTTTGGAAGAATCCCGGTTCTTCGGCTTTGGGCGGACGGTTGTCCTGCGCCACGGCAAAGGCCGACGTCATCGCCAAGCCGGCGGCGAACAGAACGATGCGTATGGCATCAGCCGCCATCCGCGGACGGCGGGCCAGAGCCGGCTTCTTGCACAAGGTTCGCTTCGCGATCATGGGCGCTCGATCAATATCCGGCCGCTTACCTAACGGCACCGTATCGGTCGCCGCCACAGCTAGCGGCGACGGGTGGCAAAATTGCGGAGCAACGATTCGCCTAGATCAAGTATACCGCAATAACAAAGCCAATGACGATGACAGCCGCGCCCAGCGTCACCCACAGACCCAGCCGCTTTTCGATGATGTGACGGGCCTGCTCGCCGTAACGGTGTAGCAGGAAAGCCAGCAGGAAAAAACGCCCGGCGCGGGCAATGATCGAAAACAAGACGAATAGCGCAAAATTATAGCGAAAAAAACCTGCCGTGATGGTCACCAGCTTGTACGGGATGGGGGTCAAACCCTTGAGCAGGATCACCAGCGCGCCCCATTGCGCGTATTGCTCCCGCACCACGTCAACTTTGTCTTTCAAGCCATAAATCGTGATGAGCCACAGGCCGAGCGAGTCATAGAGCAGCGCGCCGATGGCATAGCCGACCATGCCGCCGAGCACGGAGGCGACCGTGCACCAGGCCGCCATCACATAAGCCCGGCGCGGATAGGCCAGCGCCATCGGGATCAGCATCACGTCGGGCGGGATCGGAAAAAACGAGCTTTCGGCAAAGGCGATCGCCCCCATCGTCCACATCGCATGCGGCTTATGAGCGGCGTCAACGCACCAGTCATAAAGACGGCGCAGGAGCGAACGCGACGAGGCGGCCTCAACGGTCATGGGGAGCTCATAACGGGAGAATATGGCGGGAAACTGTGACGGACCGGCGACTTGGCGATAAGGTAGCGCCGCTTAACGGCGTTTGGCCGCTCGCCGGGTTTCCAGCGGGACGACTTTGCGCCGTGGCGTACCCGGTACCATATCCTTTGGCAATTTTTCGGCGATCCCGAAAAGCCGCTCGCGGCGGCGCATTTCGGCCCAAACGTCGTCCGGGTGGACCCCGCTATGGGCCCAAAGCACAACGAGGTTGTAGAGAAGGTCGGCGCTTTCGCGCACCACGGCCTCGGTCTGGCCGTGCATGGCGTCGATGACGACCTCGACCGCTTCTTCGCCGAGCTTTTTGGCGATTTTGGCGCGGCCGGACCTCAATAGCCGCGCGGTCCGTGACTTCGTCGGGTCGGCGCCCCGAGCGGCAATCACGGCGTTGTAGAGCCGGGCAATCGAATCAGCCATGCCCGACCATACTCGATGTAGCTGTCACATCGGTTAACGGGCCCCACCCAAGATTGAACAATATAAGCTTTTGGCGGTCGGCACCCGCGCGCACTCACCAGTGGTGGTGGCGACGATGCCAATGCCGGTAGCGATAGCCCGGTCGCGGGTAATAGCCGTAAGCCGCGCCGTAATAGGGGTCGTAAGATCCGTAGCCATAGTAGCGGTCGCGGTAGGCGTCACGGGCGGCGAGCGCGGCGATGGTACCGAACACGCCGAGAACGGCGCCCGCCACCGCGGCATTGCCGCGGCCGTGATGCCGGCTGCGGGCTTCCGCCGAATTGACGCCGAACGAGCTTACGAGAAGAACCGCAGCCAACATGCTGGCAATAACGGCGGCGCTCCTGATTTGTGTGCGCATGGTGTTCTCCCTCACGTGGGATGTCTGATCATTAAACGCGGCGCCCGCCCCATCCCTGTGCATGGAACGCGGCGGCGTGACGCTTTGTCGCGCGCGGCTATTCTTCGCCGGCGAGCAGCGAAACGTCACCGCCGGACGCGGCCGTGTTCACGGTGACGACTTGCTCCAATGCCCGCGCTCCTGCGCACGGTTGATCTCGCTGTCCCAATAGGCAGCCTTCGCCAGCCGCACCATTCACCAATATCTTGCTCTTTGAAGCGGCATGCTCTTTGCTGGAGATAAGGTCGGCGTATGGCATTCGCATGCTTGGAGTTTGGCGGCTTCAATCGACGTCAAACAATGACGGTCGTGTCGAACGGCAACGTGCGCGGACCGAGGAAGGAAGAGAGTAATGCGCGTTCTTCAAGCCGGTCGGGCGGCGGTGACGGGTATTCTGATGGGCCTGTTGCCGGCGACGGCCTTGGCGAGCGGCGCCCAGGCGGCCGCAACCAGCATCAAATTCAGCCTGGACTTCAAGTTCGAAGGTCCGTCGGCGATGTTCCTCGAACCGCTCGACAAGGGCTACTACAAGGCGGAAGGGCTCAATGTCAGCATCGACTCGGCCGCCGGCTCGCTCGAGCCGATCAACCGGGTCGCCTCCGGTACCTATGACATGGGCTTCGGCGACATCAATTCGCTGATCAAATTCCGCGACGCCAATCCGACCGTGCCGCTGAAGGCGGTGTTCATTGTCTACAACAAGCCGCCCTTCGCCATCGTAGCGCGCAAGAGCCGCGGCATCGAGAAGCCGAAGGATCTCGAAGGCAAAAAGCTGGGCGCGCCCGCGGCTGACGGCGCCTATGCGCAGTGGCCGATCTTCGTGCAGGCGAACGGCATCGATGCCTCCAAGGTGACGATCGAGAATGTCGGCTTTCCCGTGCGCGAGCCGATGCTGGCCGCCGGCCAGGTCGACGCCATTACCGGTTTCTCGTTCTCGTCCTTCATCAACCTCAAGGACAAGGGCGTTCCGGTCGACGACATTTTGGTGATGCTGATGGCCGATTACGGCGTCAATCTTTACGGCAACGCCATCATCGTGAACCCGAAATTCGCCACCGAACATCCCGACGCGGTCAAGAGCTTCCTGACGGCTTTCCTGAAAGGCTTGAAGGACACGGTGAAATCGCCGGCAACGGCGATCGACTCGGTTCTCAAGCGCAACGACATCGCCAAGAAGTCGACCGAACTCGAACGTCTCAACATGGCGATCCGCGACAATATCGTCACGCCCGAGGTGAAGACCAATGGCTATGGCGGCATCGACCCCGCGCGCTTCGAGAAAGCGATCGACCAGATCGGCCTGACCTACAAGTGGAAGAACGCCAAGCCGAAGCCAACGGACGTGTTCGACGACTCATTCCTCCCGCCGGCAGCCGAGCGGAAGTATAACTGACAGCGGGTCGTGCGACCGATGAACCTTCCGTTTGTCCCCGCGCAACGAAGCCAAGCGCCGCGTCAGGCTGCCGAGGTTTGCTTTCGCACCAGACCGATGGCCGGCGACTTCGTGCTATGAACCGCCTGATCGCTCAAGGCCGCCGCAATATCGTCGGCGAGTTGCTCATAAGCGGAGCGTGAGCCGCCCTCGCGCACGTAAATGCCGCGATAGAGGTCGGGCAGTTTCGGCAGTGGCGCGTCTTCCCAGACGATAAAACCGGTTTCGACGGCGCGCCGGCGCGAGATCGCCAGAACACCGAGCCCGGCTTCGACCGCGCCATTGAGGCTGGTCATGCTGGAGCCGGTGAAGACGACTTCCCATTCGAGCCCGGCCGACTTCAAGGCCTTCACCGCGACACGATGATGAACACATGGCTCGCCATAGGACACCAGCGGCACCGGCTGGTCGGGATTAAGTTTGGTATTGGGCCCGCGCACCCAGACCATCGCCTCGGTCCAACTGTGATGCGCGTCGTGCGGCGGCTTCGGCGACAGACCGACGAACAGATCGATCTCGCCTGCATGCAGCGCGCGCACCAGTGGTTCTTCATGGTCGGTACGAACAATGAAACGCACATCCGGCCAGACCGTGCGGAACTTCGCCATTACGCCGGGAAGCATCGAGGCGACAAAGTCGCTCGGCGTGCCGACGCGGACGACCAGTTCGGGACGCGGGCCGGCGCCGCCAAGATGTACGATCTGATCGTTAAGCGAGAGCAGACGGCGGGCGTAGCTGATGACGATTTCACCGTGCGGCGTAAGGCTGACGCCTTGCGTGCTGCGGTCGAAGATGTCGTCACCGATGAGGAATTGAAGACGTTTGATCTGCGCCGAGACCGCCGGTTGCGTGATGCCGAGTGAAATCGCCGCTTTGGTGAAACTGCGCAAATCGACCACCGCGACAAACGTCCGCAGCAGGTCGGTCGGAATATTTGTCATCATTGCCCCGTCAATTTTCCGCCAACAGCAATCAGCCGCCATAGCAACTGCAAATATTATATCCGGACTGTAACACGTTCGGGGGCGTGATCAATTTCACCCTGGCTGGTTGTAATGACCAATTTGAGTTGTGCGTCGCTTTTTACTCGCAAAAGTGGCGGCCGCGTTCCGTTGGCCGCCGAATGGCGTCATTTGATGCGTTCAAGAATGCTCACGTAATTCGCAACCGCGGTTCCGCCCATATTGAAGATGCCGCCAAGGCGGGCGTTGTTCACTTGCAGATCGCCGGCGCCGCCGGTGAGTTGCACCGCGGTCATAACATGCATGGAAACGCCGGTGGCGCCGATCGGATGACCCTTGGCTTTCAGGCCGCCGGATGGGTTCACCGGCAACTTTCCGTTCTTTTGGGTCCAGCCTTCCTTGATGGCACGCGCGCCGTCGCCTTCGTCTGTCAGGCCCATCGCCTCGTATTCGATTAATTCGGCGATAGTGAAACAATCATGCGTCTCGACGAACGATAAATCCTCAAGATCCAGTCCCGCCTTTTCGAGCGCGCGTTTCCAGCCGAGCGCGCAGCCGTCGAACTTCAAGATGTCGCGTTTGGACATCGGCAGGAAATCCTGAACATGCTCAGCGGCGCGGAAGGCGACCGCCTTGCCGAGACGGAGCGCGGTTTCGACGTCGGCAAGCACGACGGCGGCGGCGCCGTCCGACACCAGCGAGCAATCGGTTCTCTTGAGCGGGCCGGCAACAAAAGGATTCTTCTCGCTCTCGGTACGGCAGAAATCGTAGCCGAGGTCCTTGCGTATCTGCGCATAAGGATTGCCAACGCCGTTCTTGTGGTTCTTGGCCGCGATCATGGCAAGCGCGTCGGACTGGTCGCCATATTTTTGGAAATATCTGCCGGCGATCTGGCCAAATACACCGGCAAAGCCGCCATCGATCTCGGCCTCTTCGCGCACATAGGACGCCTTCAGCAGGTTCCGCCCAATCTCAGGGCCAGGAGTCGTCGTCATCTGCTCGACGCCGACCGCCAGGACGATGCGCGCGGCCTTGGCCTCGATCGACTTGATGCCCTGATGCACCGCCGCGGAGCCGGTGGCGCAGGCATTTTCCACCCGCAGCGCGCGCTTGAAGCGAAGGTCGGGGGAGGCCTGCAAGACCAGCGAGGCGGTGAAATCCTGCGGAGAAAAGCCGGCATTGAAGTGCCCAAGCACGATCTCATCGACGTCCTTTGCCTCGATCCCGGCGTCGGCTAGAGCCTCGTTGGCGACTTTGACGATCAGGCTTTCGACGGTCTCGCCAGTGAGCTTTCCAAAGGGCGTATGCGCCCAGCCGACGATCGCCGCTGTCATTGAAAGCCTCCTCCGCCGAATTTTGGTCGTATTGCGCGGCGATGAATGGTTAAGCTGCTGCCGGGAGTTACCATAAATCGAGCCGTTTGACCGGCCGCCTTTGCCTCCGGCCGCAAGCTTCGCTAGTTTAACGCCACGGTCCCTGGAACCCAAATGCTTCGTTTGTCTCGTCCGGTTCCACCGATAAACCCTTGTTCAGCGAAACGGATGCGATCTTGACCCTTCGTTCGAGCCCCCGCGCCGCTATCCTTGGCCTCGTCGCCTTTGGCGCGCTGTGGCTGACCCCCGCCACGCAAGCGCGCGCGGAAGCGCAGCTTCTGATCGAGGCCTCGACCGGCAAGGTGCTGCACGCCGAGAACGCCACTTATCCGTGGTATCCGGCCTCCGTCACCAAGCTGATGACGCTCTACACTACCTTGCGCCAGGTTAAGCAGGGCAAGCTTACCTTCGATACGCTGCTAACGGTGACGAAGAACGCGGTGGCGCAGCAGCCGACCAAGATGGGCTTCAAACTCGGCACCAAAGTCACCGTCGACAACGCGCTCAAGATGTTGATGGTGAAGTCGGCTAACGATATCGCGGTGACGATCGCGGAAGGTCTCGGCGGCTCGATCGAGGGTTTCGCCGACATGATGAACGCCAATGCGCGCCGTCTCGGCATGACGCAGACCAATTACGTCAATCCGAACGGGTTGCCGGCGGAAAATCATGTCACCTCGGCGCGCGACCTCGGCATTCTGGCGCGCGCGCTGATCCAGGAATTTCCGCAGTACGATTCCTATTTGCACGTGCACGCGATCCGCTACGGCAATCACGTGATGCACAACTATAACAGCCTGCTCGACCGCTATCCGGGCGCCGACGGCATGAAAACCGGCTTCATCTGCGCTTCGGGATATAACGTCGTCGCCTCCGCGACCCGCAATGGACGCCGCCTGATCGCGATCGTGCTTGGCGCTTATTCCGGCGCGGTGCGCTCGCAGAAGGCAGCGCAACTGCTCGAGCGTGGATTTAACAGCGGTAGTCTTACCTGGTTGACGCCCTCGCTCGGTACCGTCGACGCGCTCGCCCCGATCGACGCGCAGCCACCGAACCTGCGCGAGGAGATGTGTGGCGGCCACCGGCGCAAGCCGCCTTCGGAAGACAATCAGGAAGAAGAAGATGACAACGCCGTCACCGCCACCGGCGAGGGCGGCTCGCCCGCCTTCATGCTGTCGAGCCTGAAACCGGCGAACGGCAAATTCGTGCTCGGCCCGGCGGTCGAGACCGAAGCGCCGGTCGTGGTCTTCACCGGTCCGGCCAATAATCCCGACAAACCCACTGTTGCCACGAAATCGGACAAGCCGAAGAAGAAGCACGCCACCAAACCGGAAAAAGAAAAGAAGCCCGAGACCAAAAAGACCGAGACCAAGAAGACCGACAAGCCGAAGGTCTCGTCGGCGGCGCAATGAGCGACCCTGCTCCAGGCCTCGGCGCTGCAGGTCTCGGCGCTGCAAGTCTCGGCGCTCGCAGGCGCGAGCCACCCCTTCCCATTCCACTGACGCTGCTCACCGGCTTTCTCGGCGCCGGCAAGACCACGCTGCTCAATCGGCTCTTGAAAGACCCGGCGCTGGCCGAGACTGCCGTCATCATCAATGAATTCGGTGATGTCGCGCTCGATCATCTACTGGTCGAGCATGTCGGCGACCACATGGTGCTGCTGCAATCGGGCTGTCTGTGCTGCACCATGCGCGGCGATCTGGTCGACGCATTGGAGAAATTGCTGCGCGATCTCGACAATGGCCGCGTGAAATTCGTGCGCGTGCTGCTGGAAACCACAGGGCTCGCCGACCCTGCGCCGGTTCTGCAAACCGCGATGGCGCATCCTTATCTGGTCAAGCGTTTCCGCCTCGACGGCGTGGTGACCGTGGTCGATGCGGTCAATGGCGAGGCGACGCTCGACTCTCATCCGGAATCGGTCAAGCAGGCCGCCGTCGCCGACCGCATTGTGCTGAGCAAGACCGATCTCGCCGATCCTGCTAAAATCGAACGCCTAAAGGAGCGCCTGCACGCGCTCAATCCGGCGGCGGAAATTCTCGATGCCGCCAAAGGCGAAGCGACGGCGGAACGGCTGATCAATTGCGGGCTGTACGATCCCGAGCGCAAAATTCCCGACGTGAAGAAATGGCTGGCGGAAGAGGCTTACGCCGACGCGCATTTACGCGGTCACGGGCACCACCATCACGATGTGAACCGGCACGACGCGCATATCAGTTCATTCGTGCTGACGGCAGAAGACGCTATCCCGGCCGGCACGCTCGACATGTTTCTTGAACTGGTACGGGCCAGTTACGGCGACAAGCTTTTGCGCGTGAAGGGCATCGTGAAGCTCGCCGAAATGCCCGATACCCCGGTGGTCGTGCATGGCGTGCAGCACGTGTTTCATCCGACCGCGCGGCTGCCGCGATGGCCGGACGACGACCACCGCAGCCGGCTGGTGTTCATCACGCGTGACCTGCCCGAGCGCACGGTCGCTGAACTTTTCGAGGCCTTTATCGGGAAAGCGGCGCCCGACCGTCCCGACCGCGCCGCCTTGACCGATAACCCGCTCATTCCGTTCGGCGGCATCGACCGGTAATCCAGACACCCTTGCGCACCACCCCGACTCGAAGGATGCTGAAAGCCGGGCGAAACGACACGCGGGCGGTATGGGGAAACGTCATGGAACGGATCTGGCTCCGGCAATATCCGCCCGGTGTTCCTGCCGATATCGACCCTTCGCGCTATGCCTCGCTGGTGGCGATGTTCGACGAAAGCTTCAAGGCCCATCGCGGCAAGGATGCTTTCATCTGCATGAGCACGGCGATTTCCTATGACTCACTCGAGCGCGACTCGGCCGCCTTTGCCGCCTGGCTACAAAGCAAGGGGCTCAAGCGCGGCGCGCGCGTCGCCATCATGCTGCCGAACGTGTTGCAAAGTCCGATCGCCATTTTTGGAGCCTTGCGCGCCGGCATGACGGTGGTGAACGTCAATCCGCTTTACACGCCGCGCGAACTCGAATTCCAGCTCAAGGATGCCGGCGCCGAAGCCATCGTCGTGCTGGAAAACTTCGCGCATAATCTGGCGCAGGTGATCGCGCGCACCGATGTCAAGCACGTCGTCGTCGCCAGCATGGGCGACCTGCTCGGCACGGTGAAAGGCGCAATCGTCAATCTCGTGGTGCGGCACGTGAAGAAGCTGGTACCGCCTTACGATCTGCCCGGCACAAAATTCAACGCGATGCTGTCGTCCGGACGCGGCCTAACCCTGCAAAAGCCCGACATCGGTCCCGCCGACATCGCGTTTCTGCAATATACCGGCGGCACCACCGGCGTTCCCAAAGCAGCGATGCTGACGCATCGCAATATCATTGCCAACATTTTGCAGGCGAATACCTGGCTTGAGCCGGCGCTAATGAAAGAGCCGCGCGTCGAACAATTGTTCATGGTGGCGGCGCTGCCGCTCTATCACATCTTCGCCCTCACCGCCTGCGCGCTGATGTGCGTGCGGCTTGGCGGCATCTGCCTGCTCATCCCCAATCCGCGCGACATTCCGAATCTGATCAAGGAATTGTCGAAATACGAGGTCAATTATTTCCCGGCCGTCAACACGCTGTTCAACGCGCTGCTCAACCATCCCGATTTCGGCAAGATCGAGTGGAGCCATTTGAAATCGTCGATCGGCGGCGGCATGGCGGTGCAGCGCGCGGTCGCCGACCGCTGGCTGGCCGCTACGGGCAAGCCGATCATCGAAGCCTATGGCCTGTCGGAGACCTCGCCGGGGCTTACCGCCAACCGCTGCGACATTGCGGAATGGACGGGCACCATCGGCTTTCCGTTCCCGTCGACCGAGATCGCGATCCTCGATCCGAGCGACAAAGAAGTGCCACTCGGCGAGGCGGGCGAAATCTGTGCGCGCGGACCGCAGGTGATGACCGGTTACTGGAACCGGCCGGATGAGACTGCCAAGGTGATGACGGCGGACGGTTTCTTCCGCACCGGCGACATCGGTATCATGGACGAACTCGGCCGCGTCAAGATCGTCGACCGCAAGAAGGACATGATCGCAGTCTCCGGCTTCAAGGTGTTCCCCAACGAAGTCGAAGACGTCGCGATGATGCAAGGCGGCATCATGGAATGCGCCGCCGTCGGCGTGCCCGACGCGCATTCCGGCGAAGCGGTAAAGCTGTTCGTGGTGAAGAAGTCACCGGAATTGAGCGAGCAGGATATTCATCTTTATTTGAAGGCCAGACTCGCCGGCTACAAGATGCCAAAATATATCGAATTCCGCGCCGAATTGCCGAAGACCAATGTCGGCAAGATTTTGCGTCGCGCGCTGCGCGACGAGGCCGCGCCGCCGGCGTGACGAGAGCATAAGCACATGACCGATGAGAATGCGCCGTCGCAGGCGGAAAACGTCAGGCCTTCCGATATTGTTACGTTCTGGCGCGAGGCCGGGCCGGACGCATGGTTCAAGAAGGACGAGAATTTCGACAATGAGATTCGCCGACGCTTTCTGGCCGTGCATGAGGCGGCGGCCGATGGCCGCCTGAGCGCCTGGGAAGAAAACGCCGAAGGCGCGCTGGCGCTACTCATTCTGCTCGACCAGTTTCCACGCAATATGTTTCGCGGGCAGGCGCGCATGTTCGCGAGAGATCCACTGGCGCGTTCGATCGCGGCGGGCGCCATCGTGCGCGGCTTTGATGCGCAGGTGGAAAAGGAGATGCGCGGCTTTTTCTATCTGCCATTCGAGCATTCCGAAAATATGCAGGATCAGGAGCGCGCGGTTGCGTTCTATAAAGCCATCGGCGATGCTGACGGCCTGAAATGGGCGGAGCTGCATGCCGATATCATTCGGCGCTTCGGCCGGTTTCCGCACCGTAACGCGGTGCTCGGCCGCTCGACTACGCCGCGGGAGCAGACATTTCTCGACGCCGGTGGTTTTTCCGGCTGACCATCAAGAGCAATCCAGGTAATGGCCGATCTCACCGTCAAGGACATCAAGCTCAGTCTCGGCGGCAGCGAGATATTGAAAGGCGTGTCGTTCGACCTCGCGCCCGGCCAGGTGATCGCCCTGCTCGGCCCATCCGGCAGCGGCAAGACCACGCTGCTGCGCGCCATTGCCGGGCTGGAAACGCCGGACGCGGGTTCGATTGCGATCGGCGACAAAATGTTTTTCGACGGCGCGCGCGGCATCGACATGCCGGCCGAGCAGCGCGGGCTTGGTCTCGTGTTTCAATCTTACGCGCTGTGGCCGCACCGCAACGTTTTCGACAACATCGCCACCGGTCTGACGCTGCGCGGCGTTGCGGACAGCGAGATCAAGCAACGCGTCGAGCGCTCCTTGGGGCAAATCGGCTTGGCGCATCTGGCGGCACGTTTTCCGCCGCAACTGTCCGGCGGGCAGCAGCAGCGCGTCGCCATTGCGCGCGCCATCGTCTACCAGCCGCCGCTCATTCTGCTCGACGAACCGCTGTCCAATCTCGATGCCAAGCTGCGCGAGGAGGCGCGCGTGTTCCTGCGTAATTTGATCGTGACGCTCGGGTTGTCGGCCATACACGTCACGCACGATCAGGTCGAGGCCATGGCGATTGCCGACCGCATCGTGTTGCTGGACGGCGGCCGCGTGGCGCAGGCGGGCACGCCGGCCGAACTTTATAACGAACCGGCGAGCCTGTTTGTGGCGGAGTTCATGGGCAGCAATAACCGGCTTGATGGGAAATTGGCGGATACGGCGAACGGACGCGCCACGCTCGATATCGGCGGCGAACGTTTGACCGGCATTGCGCGCGGCAGCTTAGCACCTGGCGCCAAAGCCACCGGCATCATCCGGCTCGAACGCATGTGCATTGCCGATGCCGCCGGACCGAACCGTCTGAAGATGACGTTGCAAACGCCGATGTATCTCGGCGAGCGCTGGGAGCTGGTGTTTTCGCGCGGCGGTCTTAATGTGCGCAGCTATGCCGATGCGCCGTTGAAGGCGGGCGAGCACTACGTTGAATTCCCCGCCGACGCGCTTTGGGTTTTCTGACGCCAGCGTGCTAGGAACTCGCATGGAAAAGTTTCACGGCGTCTTTCCCTATCTCGTCTCTCCGGTCGATACGCAAGGCCGCATCAAGACCGACGTGCTCGGTAAACTGTCGGACGATCTCATCAAGGCCGGCGTACATGGCCTCACGCCACTCGGCTCGACCGGCGAGTTCGCATACTTGACGCGCGAGCAGCGCGAGGCCGTGGTCAAGACCAGCATCGAAGCCGCCAACAAACGCGTGCCGGTAATCGCCGGCGTCGCCTCCACATCGACCGCCGACGCGGTCGCGCAGGCGCAAGCGTACCAGGCCATGGGCGCCGACGGCATCCTCGCCATTCTGGAGGCCTATTTCCCGCTCAAGGATGCCCAGGTCGAAGCCTACTTCCGCGCCATCGCCGACGCCGTCGATATTCCGGTGGTGCTCTATACCAATCCGAATTTCCAGCGCAGCGACCTCACCCTCGACGTGATCGCGCGGCTGGCCGAACACCCGCGCATCCAGGCGATCAAAGACGCCTCGACCAATACCGGACGTCTGCTCTCGATCATGAACCGCGCGCCCGGACTCAATGTGTTTTCCGCTTCCGCGCATATCCCGGCCGCGGTGATGCTGATCGGCGGCGTCGGCTGGATGGCGGGCCCCGCCTGCATCGTGCCGCGCCAAAGCGTGAAACTGTACGATCTCTGCCGCGCCCAGAAATGGAACGAGGCGCTCGCGCTCCAGCGCGAGATGTGGCGCATCAACGAGGCCTTCGCGCGCTTCAATCTCGCCGCCTGCATCAAGGCAGGGTTGCAGATCCAGGGCTATGACGTAGGCGACCCGGTTCCGCCGCAGATCCCGCTGGGCGTGGAGGATCGCAAGACGGTGGAACGGATTCTGGCGGCATTGCCCGCATAAACGGCCGATCCACCCAACCGATTCTTAACGATTCCTTGCTACCCGGGTCCGATGGCCCTGACCGACCATAGCGCCCCGCGCGTGCCTTCGCTCGCCGGCATTATCGCGCGTGTGAAGACGATTTTGTCCGAACGCAGCGACAGTCGCATCGCGCAATTGGCTGCCGGCAATCTTTTTCTGGTGCGCGTCGCCAATGCCGTGATCACCCTGGTGATGCAGGTGCTGCTGGCGCGCTGGATGGGCGCGTTCGAATTCGGCATCTACGTCTATGTCTGGACCTGGGTGCTGATGGTCGGCGCGGTTTCCGACATGGGCCTGTGCTCGGCCGCGCGCCGTTTCATTCCGGAATATTCCTGCCTCGACCAGCGCGACCGCCTGCGCGGATTTTTAAGCGGCAGCCGCTGGCTCGCGTTCGCCATCGCGACCGCGGTCGGTATCGTCGGCGCCATCGCCGTCACCATCGCGAGCCCTTGGCTCGACGGTTATGAGATCGTGCCGCTTTATCTTGCCTGCGCCATCATGCCCATTTACGGGCTGGTGCAAATCCAGATCGGCATCGCGCAATCTTACGACTGGTCCAATCTGGCGATCATGCCGTTCTACATCTTCCGCACCAGCGCGATCATCGTGCTAATGGGCGGCATCTGGCTGATCGGCGTGCGTACCGATGCGGTCACCGCGATGATCGTCACCGCTGTCGTTGTTTATGCCGTCACCATCGGACAAGGCTTCGTGCTCGATCGCCGCCTCAAGGCCAAGGCGCCGGCCGGTCCGAAAATCTATGACGTGAAAGAGTGGCTTGCCACGTCGCTGCCGATTTTCATGGTCGAGGCCTTTTATCTGCTGTTGACTTACGTCGACATTCTCGCGCTCGAGCATCTCGGCTCGCCCAACGATGTCGCCGTCTATTATGCCGGCGCGCGCCTCCTGGCGATCGTCGCCTTCGTCTATTTCGCCATTGCCGGCGCCACCACGCACAAATTCTCCGAATATCATGTGGCCGGCGACAAGGCGCGGCTCGCCGCGTTTTTCGCCGAAACCATCCGCTGGACCTTCTGGCCGTCGCTGGCGGTCTGCGTCGCCATCCTCATTTGCGGCAAACCGCTGCTGCGATTGTTCGGCGACAATTTCGACGCCGCCTATCCGGTGATGTTCATTCTTGCCGTCGGCATGATGTCGCGCGCCGCGGTCGGCCCGGCCGAGCGTCTTCTCAATATGCTGGGCGAGCGCAAGCCCTGCGCCGCGATCTATGCCGTCGCCTTTGTCATCAATCTCGTGGGCTGCATTACGCTGATCCCGCGCATCGGCATCGAGGGCGCCGGCGTCGCCACCGCGAGCGCGCTGGTCGTCGAGTCGATTTTGCTCTATTACGTCGCGCGCCGCCGGCTCGGCCTGCATGTGCTGCCGTGGCGCGGTGCGAAAAGCTAAGCACGCTCGCGCAACAACCGTCTGATCACCTTGCCCGTCGTAGTCATCGGCATGTCGTGGATGAAGGCGACCTCGCGTGGATATTCGTGGCCGGACAGCCGTGTCTTGACGTAAGTCTGGATCTCGGCGGCGAGTTCGTCCGACGGCGCGAAGCCCTTTTTCAAGACGATGAAGGCTTTCACGATCTCGGTGCGCAGCTTGTCGGGTTTGCCGACCGCGGCGGCGAGCGCCACCGCCGGATGGCCGATAAGGCAATCCTCGATTTCGCCGGGTCCGATGCGAAAGCCGGATGAGGAGATCACGTCATCGTCGCGGCCGACGAAGGTGAAATAGCCGTCCTCGTCCATCGTGCCCTGGTCGCCGGTGGTCATCCAGTCGCCAATGAACTTGGCGCGGGTGGCTTCGGCACGGCCCCAATATTCCAGAAACATCACGGGGTCCGGCCGCTTCACGGCAATCTGTCCGACCTCGCCCGGCTTTAATTCGCGGCCGTCCGGCCCGATCACCGCGACAATATGGCCGGGCACCGCCTTGCCCATGGAGCCGGCGCGCAACTGACCAAGCTGCTCGCACGCGCCGACCACCAGATTGCATTCGGTCTGCCCGTAGAATTCGTTGACGGTCAGGCCGAAGGCCGACTTGCCCCATTCGAGCGCCTCGACGCCAAGCGATTCGCCGCCCGAAGCCATGCTGCGCAGTTTGAAATCATAGCGGCCGCGCGGATTCGGCGCCGCCCGCATCATGCGCAACGCGGTCGGGGGAATGAAAGCATTGCGCATGCCGACCTTCTGCATGAGCGCGAAGGCTTCCTCCGGATCGAATTTGTCGAATTTGCGCGCGACCACCGGCACGCCGTGATGCAGGCTCGGCAGCAGCGTGTCGAGCAGCCCGCCGGCCCATGCCCAATCGGCCGGCGTCCAGTAGCTGTCGCCTTTTTGCGGAAACGGATAGTGTGGCAGTTCGGCGCCCGGCATGTGGCCGAGCAGAATGCGGTGCGCATGCAGCGCGCCTTTCGGCTGGCCGGTGGTGCCCGAGGTGTAGATCATCAAAGCCGGATCTTCCGCCGCCGTATCGACCGGCGTGAAAACGGGGGCCGCGCGCGCCAACTGCCCGTGGAAATCGCCGACGCCGTCGTCTTGTCCGTCGACCGACAGGACACAAGTCAAGCCCAGCGCTTCGGCTCGAATTTCGGCAAGTTTCGCGATACCCTGCGCATTGACGAGCAAGGCCTTGGCGCCGGAATTTTGCAGGCGATAGGACAGCGCCTCCGGCCCGAACAGCACGGCGATCGGCAGCGCCACCGCGCCGAGCTTGTAAATCGCCATGTGGGCGGCGGCGACTTCCGGCGATTGCGGCAGCATGATCGCGACGCGGTCGCCGCGCGCGACGCCATTTGCGCGCAACACATTGGCGAGGCGGTTGGAAGTTTCGCGCAGCCAGCCGAATGTAATCCGGTCTTCGCGTCCGTCCGGATGCACGTGCAGAATGGCGAGGCGGCCGGGGTCGGCGTCGGCCCATTTATCGCAGCAATCGACGCCCATGTTATAGCGCGCCGGAATATTCCAGCGGAATTGGCGGGTCAGCGTGGCGAAATCTTTAGCGTCCGGCAGCATGTCGGCAGCAAAGGTAATCGGGCAAGGCCGCGAGGTCCAGTCCACAGGCGGCGGCGCATTGCGCTGGTCACGCGAGACAAGATTACGCCGCCGATATATTTATTGTGCTAACCGGACGGGGCGACCAACACCGCAACAGGACCACCTGCAATGGATAACGCCACCACTTCGAAATCCGAGCTTCCCGAAGGCGATGTCAATTTGTTGAAGGAGCTCCGCAACGCGCGCCGCCGCGCGCGCCGGAACCGCGAGCCCACCGTGGCGGCCGACGGACTCACCACCGGGCAACGCATCGCCGACACCGTCGCCTCCAACATGGGCTCGTGGCGCTTCATCATTATCCAGTCCGCCATTCTGTTGGTCTGGATCATCCTGAATGTCACCGCCTATGTGCAGCAATGGGACCCCTACCCGTTCATCCTGCTCAATCTGGCGCTGTCGTTTCAGGCCGCCTATGCCGCGCCCTTCATCATGATGAGCCAGAACCGTCAGCAGGACATCGACCGCAAGGCGGCGGAGAACGACTACCAGATCAACGTCAAGGCCGAGCTCGAGATCGAGCTGCTGCATCAGAAGATCGACCGCCTGCGCGAAAACGAGGTGTTGAACCTGACTGAAGCAGTCAAGCAGTTGACCGTGTTGCTCGGCCAATCGAAGAACGCGCCAGGCGCGGCGGGTTGATCGCCAGCAGCCGTCGCAGCGGCAGCCGCGGCCTGGCGAGATCGGCGAGCGTGTAGCCATCGAGCACAGCGATGAAGGCGTCGCCCGCTTTTGCCAGAGCACGGCGCAGCACGCAGCAGGATTTTATCGCGCAGGGCGCCTCGACCGGATTCAAGCAGGCGACTATGGCCATGTCCGGCTCGGTATAACGAACGACAGCGCCAAGATTGATTTCGGCCACGGGCTTTGCCAAGCGCAGCCCGCCGCCGCGGCCACGTACGGTAGCGACATAGCCGGCCTGACCGAGTTGATGCGCAACTTTCATCAGATGATTTTTGGAAATGCCGTAGCTGGCGGCGACCTCGGCGATGGTCGCCAGCCCATCTTCCTTGACTGCCAGGTACATCAACAGCCTCAGTGCGTAGTCGGTATATACGGTCAGCCGCAAAACGACACCCTCCCATGCGACAAGCACATAACATGTATATTATATATTGCTTTAAGGCAAGCCCGCGTTAAGATGTGTGAAACATCCATGTTAAACGCCATGAGGCCTTTATGCTCAATTTAACATCGGTCGGCGCCGCCATGGCGCGCCTGTTTCTGTTTCCGGGTGACCTCGTCTGCACCGCCCTCGGCCTCGAGCGCGACGATAAACGCGAACTGATCCGCATGCTGGTCAATTCGCTGGTTTGGATTGTCGCCGGCATGTTGGTCGTCGCGGCCGTGGCATGACGGAGATGGCAACAAAAAGAGGCGTTACGTTCGACCGCGTCGATGAGGATACCATCCGTCAGCTGATCGACGCCTTTTACAGCAAGGTTCGTGCCGATGCCTTGCTCGGCCCGATTTTCGCGCATGCCATCCCCGGCGACTGGGGACCACATCTCGCCACTATGCGCAACTTCTGGTCGTCGGTGATGCTGACCAGCGGCCGCTACAAGGGCAATCCGGTGGCGGTACACAAGCGCCTCGCTGGCGTCGAAATCGGCATGTTCGATCGCTGGCTGGCTTTATTCGGAGAGACCTGCCGCGAGCTTTTTGCGCCGGAACTGGCGGCGGAGTTTGCCGACAAGGCGGCGCGCATCGCCGAGAGCCTCAAGCTTGCCATGTTCTACCGGCCGGACCGACCGTGGCCCTTAACTGTGCGCAAAGACGAACCGGAGAATGCACCGGAAAGCGCATCGTGACATTCGTCGTCACCGACAATTGCATCAAGTGCAAATACATGGATTGCGTGGAAGTCTGTCCGGTAGACTGCTTCTACGAAGGCGAAAATATGCTGGTAATTCATCCGGACGAATGCATCGATTGCGGTGTCTGCGAGCCGGAATGCCCCGCCAAAGCGATTATTGCCGACACCGGGCCGGGCCTTGAAAACTGGCTCAAATTGAATGCGGAGTATGCCGCCGTTTGGCCTAACATCACAGTCAAGCGAGAGCCGCCTTCCGATGCCAAAGAATTTGATGGTGTGCCGGAAAAATACGAAAAGTTTTTCTCGCCCGGCGCCGGGCAAGACGACTAATTGCGAATTGCGATCGGAACCAATTCGCAGAAGGCCGGTTACTCAACAGCCGGAGAAAAAACCATGACAAAAATTTTAGTCGCGCTCGCCGCACTGACGGCCATTAGCGTGCCGTCCGCCAAAGCCGAAATCGAATATCCCTGGTGCGCCTATTATGGGCCGACCGGCTCGAGCGGAACGAATTGCGGCTTTACCACCGTGCGCCAATGCCAGGCGACAGTAAGCGGGATCGGCGGCTACTGCGGCCGCAACCCGCGCTACCACGGCCGCGCCCGGCACTGATCTGGCGATTAGTTTTTCTTCGCGTCCGGCTCGGCGATGATCATCGCCCAGTAGACTTTATATTTCGAGCGCGGCGTATAGACCGCGGCGATGCCGACGCGCGTCGCGTTCTTCAATAGCATGTTGGCCTTGTGCGGCGGCGAATCGCGCCAGCCGGAAAAGGCCTCCGCCAAAGTGTGATAACCGGCGCCGATATTTTCCGCCGCCGTCTTGGCGTCATAACCCGCCGCTTTCAGCCGCACGACAAAGGGTTTGCCGGCGGCGTGATCGAGCTTATCGCGCTTGGCCATGATCTCGGCCTGGCCCTGCGCCATCTTTGTGAGGTCCGGATCGAGTGTCACCGCCGGCAGGCCGTTATTGGCGCGATAGCCCGAAATCATCGAGACGGCGGCCGCCTCGTCAAGCTGTGCGCCCGGCGCCGCCAGATTGCGGTAGAAACTCGGCTCTTCCTTCGGCACATAGTTGTCGCCGGCGCAGGCGGCGAGCACGAGCGCTGCGGCAACGAGCGAAGCGCTCAGTCGAAACGGGATCATTCAGGGAACTTTCTCAAGGACCGGGACCGGCACCGGCCGAGCCGCGATGGCGGCGAATCTACTTACGCCAAACTAGCCCAAACCGTGGCCGAAGCGTGATGGCCTGCGCTCTAGCCGCGGCCGCCATCCTCCCCTAACCTTGTGGCCAACAACAAGCGGTTAATCGTACAGGGAGGACCACACCATGACCACCCAACCCGCCGCGCGAACGCCCGGCGCCGTCCGCGCCGGCGAGGGCGACTATCTGTTTGACCTCGGCACAGTGGAGAAAATCATGGGCGGCCCCGCCTATTCGACCGCGCACGGCCCCTGCGTGGAGGGCGACCGCATGATCGTCGGCCTGATGCGCATGAAAGCCGGCACCGGCGCCGAGCCGCATTCGCACCCGAACGAACAGTGGATTTACGTCATGGAGGGCACCTTCGCCGCCACCGTCGGCGGCAAGAAGGTCGAGGCCAAAGCCGGCTCCGTGGTCTATATCCCGGCCAATGTCATCCACGATGGCAAGGCGACGCCCGACGGGGACGTGGTGTTCTTCACCTGCAAGGACGCCTCGCACAGCCTGCACGGCATCAAGGCCAAGTGAAAGCGAAGTAGAATGAACAAAGCCGCACCGCCCGACCTGAGCGCCGCGCAGATGGTGATCGAGAAGGACGTCGCCGTGCCGTTGCGCGACGGCGCCATCTTGATGGCCGACGTGTTCCGCCCGCAAGGCGAGACACGTGTGCCCGCGATCCTCAATCTCGGGCCCTACCAGAAAGACAAGGTCTGGGTCGCGCCCGATACGTTGGAGGAGAAGCACAACGAGTTCATGAACTGGGAAACCATCAATCCGCTCTGGTGGGTGCCGCAGGGCTACGCGGCGGTGCGCATTGACGGACGCGGCAGCGGCAAATCGCAAGGCCAATGCGAGCCATGGTCGCAAGCGGAAGCAGTGGATTTTTATGACGCGATCGAATGGGCGGCGGCGCAGCCCTGGTGCAACGGCAAAATCGGCTTGCTCGGTATTTCCTATTACGCCATCAACCAGTGGTTCGTCGCCAATCTGAACCCGCCGTCCTTGAAGGCGATCATTCCGTGGGAGGGCTTCGCCGATTTATACCGCGACGCGCTTTACCACGGCGGCATTCTCAACGTATTCATGACCAACTGGTTCACCGCGCATTTGATGCATCATAAGCTCGGGCGCGCGTCGCGGCAGGTCGCCGACGGCTGGCAGACCAATATGCTGAACTTCTGGCTGAGCAACAATCTCGACACTGGCGCTTTCGCCGGGGCGCAGGCGGACTGGGACAAGATCAAGGTGCCGACGTTCTCGGTCGGTAACTGGACCGGCTTCGGTCTGCATCTGCGCGGCAATACCGAAGCCTTCATGCGCTCAAAATCGAAGCACAAGAAGCTGCGCATCCAGACCGGCAGCCACGTGCACCCGTTCTACACGGAGGAAGGCCGCCAGGATCAAATCCGCTTTCTCGATTATTGGCTGAAGGACATCGACAATGGCGTGATGAACGAACCGCCGGTCAAGCTCGCGATCCGCCATGGCGCCGACAAGATCGAATGGCGGCACGAGAACGAATGGCCGATCGCGCGCACGCAATGGACCAAGTTTTATTTCGACCTGACGCCGCCGCCCAAGGACGCGCCCGCCAATGCCGCCGCGCTGGTGAAAGACAATCCGAAGCAGACTTCATCACGCACTTATGTCACCTCGATGCTCGGCACCATGGGCTCGACGTCGGCCGCCTCATCCCAGGTTATGGGCGGCGGCGGCATCCGGCCCGGCATGGGCGTAGCGCTGGAAACGCCGCCGTTGCCGGAAGATATCGAGATCACCGGGCCCCTCGCCGCCAGTTTCTGGGTGTCGAGCGAAAGCGAAGACATGGACCTGTTCCTGACGCTGCGCCATTTCGACGAAGCCGGCAAAGAAGTGATGGAGACCGGACAGCAGGGCGCGCCGGTGCCGGTCGCCAAAGGCTGGCTGCGCGTGTCGCATCGCGAACTCGATCCCGAGTTGACGCTACCGTACCGGCCTTATCACAAGCACCAGCGGCGACTTTATCTGAAACCCGGCGAGATCGTGAAGGTCGATGTCGAAATTTGGCCGACCTCGATGATATTCAAAAAAGACCACCGCATCCGGCTTGACATGCAGCCGCGCGATGGCGCCGGCAGCGCCGGCTACATGCACTATCATGCCGATTACAACAGCGGCGCCAACACGATCTATTCGGGTGGCGACAAGGAATCATATTTGCTGCTACCGGTCATTCCGCCTGCGTAAGCACTATCGGCTAACGAAAACGAGCAAACAAAAAACCTTGGGAGAAGAGAATGAAACGCCTGGCTACGATTCTTTTGTCGTCCATCCTGCTTGCGCTCGGCGCGCAGGCCGCTTCGGCGGCCGATAAATATCCGAACCGCACGGTCAAGATTTTGGTGCCTTATGCACCGGGCGGGGCCACCGACATCACCGCCCGCATCGTCGCCGACGAATTGCAAAAGATTACCGGGCAGAGCTTCGTGGTGCTGAACAAGCCGGGCGCTTTCGGCCTACTGGCGATCGACGAACTGGTGAAATCGGCGCCGGATGGCTACACGCTGATGATCGGCAATGTCTCGACCAACGCCATCACGCCCATCCTCTACAGTAAGAAAATGAACTACGACTACGGCAAGAGCGTCGCCGCGGTCACGAACCTGATCGGCGTGCCGGCGTTTCTGGTGGTGACGACGGCGAATGATTTTCCGGTCAAGAGCGTCAAGGAACTGGTCGACTATGCCAAGAAAAATCCCGGCAAGTTGCGTTACGGCACCGTCGGCGTCGGCTCCTATCCGCATTACGACATGGCCTATTTCGCCAAGCGCGCGGGCGACCTCGACATGACGGCGCTGCCGAACAAGAACGGTGCATCCGGCGTGATCCAAGACATGCTGCGCGGCGACGTGCATGCCGCGTTCCTCAACGTCGCCTCAAGCGCGGGCATGGTGCAGTCCGGCAAATTCCGCCCGCTCGCGGTGGTCGCTGACGCGCGGCTGCCGGATTATCCGAACGTGCCGACCATGAAGGAAGCCGGCTTCCCCGACGTCGGCACCTTCGCCTGGAATGGCATGTTCGCGCCGTCAGCGACGCCCAAGCCGGTCCTCAACGAACTGAACGCAATCGTGCAAAAGGCGCTCGCCTCCGACGCGGTAAAGGAGAAATTCGGCAAGCAGAAGATGGAAATCACGCCGAGCAAATCTCTGGCCGATGCCGGCTCCTGGCTCAATGGCCAGATCAAGCATTGGCAGACGATCACCACGCAGGTGAAGATCGACATCGCGCCGTAGGCCGTTTCCTCTCCGCACGCTTTTCCCCTCCCCCTGAAAGGGGGAGGGGCAGGGAGGGGGTCTTAAAGCGTTTTCGAGCGAAGTGGGTACCGGTTCGCGTGAAGAAAACGCGAAAAAGTAAAAGCTAGAGCCTCGGCTTTGATTCCATCAAAGCCGGAAAGGCTCTAGAAGCTTTACTTTGACCCCCATCCGCCTTTCAGGGGGAGATAGGGGTAGAAGAAGAGTGCAACGCCGCCCACACTCTGTCGGGTGCCGCCGGCATGTCGAGCTTGGCGCCTTTCGGCAGCGCGTCGAGGATGGCGTTCATCACTGCCGGCGGCGCGGCGGTGGTGCCGGCCTCCCCGGTGCCCTTGGTGCCGAGCGGATTGGTCTTGCAAGCCACGGGCATGTGCTCGACCGTCATCATCGGCACCGAGTGCGCATGCGGCATCGCATAGTCCATGAACGAGCCGGTGACCAACTGCCCGCCTGCGTCGTAGGTCGTGTTCTCGCTCAGAGCCTGACCGAGTCCTTGCGCGACGCCGCCATGCACCTGGCCGGTGACGATGGTTTTGTCCAACAAATTGCCGCTATCGCCGACGGCGGTGTAATTGACGATCTCCACCGCGCCGGTTGCCGGATCCAGTTCGACCTCGGCGATATGGCAGCCATTCGGGAATGACGACGGCGCCTTCACCTTCTCGGTGGTGTCGAGGTTTTCCGCAATAACGCCTTGTTTCGCGAGTTCGACGGCGCGGGTGGCGACTTCAAACAAGGTCACCTCTCGGTTCTTCACGCTGAATTTTCCGTTCGCGTAGGCAACTTCAGCCTCGTCCGCCTGCAACAGAATCGCGGCGACTTTTTTGCCTTTCTCGATCACCTTGTCGGCCGTCACCGCGATGGCGCCACCAACATACATCGCCGAGCGCGAGGCGACCGCGCCGAAGCCGGGCACGTCGCGGTCCGAATCGCCGGACGATAAGGTCACCGAAGCCGGATCGATGCCGAGCCGCTGCGCCGCGACTTTGGGAAACACGGTCGGATGGCCCTGCCCGCTGCCGCCGGCGCCGATGCTGACCACCGCCTTGCTGCCGCCGGGAAAGGAAATGCGCGCGGCCTCTTCCGGCATGGCGCCGGCGATTTCGAGATAACAGCCGATGCCGATGCCGCGCAGTCTGCCTTGCTTCTTCGCCGCCTTCTTGCGCACGGCAAAGCCGGCGTAATCGGCAAGACCGAGCGCGCGTTCGAACATGGCGGGAAAATCGCCGCTGTCATAGGTATTGCCGAACGCCGTCGTGTACGGCATCTGCTCCGGCTGGATCAGATTGCGCCGGCGCAGTTCGGCGGCGTCGATTCCGGTCGCATCGGCGGCAACGTCGATGATGCGCTCCATCAGATAACTCGCCTCCGGACGTCCGGCGCCGCGATAGGCGCCGGTCGGCACGGTGTTGGTGAAAACGCAGCGCACATTCACCTGCGCATGCGGAATGTCATAGATCGTTGGCAGGCAGCCGGCGACATGCAGCGTGAAAACGAAATGCGCCACGCCGGTGAAGTAAGCCCCGAGATTGCCGACGCCATCGACCTTGAGGCCGAGAAACTTGCCGCGCGCGCTCAGCGCCAGTTCCGCTGTCCAAAATGAGTCGCGGCCGTGATTGTCGGTGACGAAAGCTTCCGAGCGGGTCGAAGCCCAATGGATCGGCTTGCCGAGCACGCGCGCACCATGCAACATCGCAACATATTCCGGGTAAGCCCAGCCTTTCATGCCGAAGGCGCCGCCGACATCCTCCGTCCGAATATGTAATTCTTCCGGCTTGATATTCATGGCGCCGGCAACTTGCATGCGCACCGAGGCGAAGCCTTGCGTCGGACAGCGCAGCGTGTAGCGCTTGGCCTGCACGTCATAGCTCGCTGTGGCCGTGCGCGCTTCCATGGTGGCCGGCACCAGCCGCTGGTTGATCAGATCGACCTTCACGACATAAGCGGCGTCCTTGAAGACGCGTTCGAGCGCGGCCTGCTTTTTTCCGTCTGGATCGGACGGTGCGCTCCAGTCGAAGCCGACATTGCCGGGCGCCTCGTCCCACAACAGCGGCGCGGCGGGCTTGACCGCCTCGCGCGCGTCGGTAACCGGCGTTATTTCTTCATAGGTAACGGTGACCATTTCGGCGGCGTCCTGCGCCTGCGCGGCGGTCTTAGCGACCACCATCGCCACCGGCTCTCCGACATGCATGACTTTGCTGTCGGCCAGCACCGGCCGGTGCGGCGAAAAAGGCATGCGGCCGTCGCGGCCGGGGATCGGATGGGCATGGGTGAGCGAGTGATAATGCTCGGCGGCGAGATCGGCGCCGGTCAACACCGCGACCACACCGGGCGCGACCTTGGCTGCCGACGTATCGATTGCGCCGACCCGCGCAAAGGCATGTGGCGAGCGCACGAAGGCGGCGGCGAGCGCGCCCTCGGTTTTGACGTCGTCGCCGAAATGGCCTTGGCCGCGCAAAAGCGCGTCGTCTTCCACCCGCCGGGTTCGGCTGGCGGCATCTTTGGCGCGAACTGCGGTCATTTCGGTCATACGGGGCTCCGGCGACGGGAAAAGCTCAAGGAAGCATCACCTGGGTTTCGTGCGGCCGTTAAGATTCGGTTAACCATTTAACCGCCCGCAATTAACTGCAAAAAAACCGGTTGGGGAATAGCGTCGCCGACGACCGGGTAAAAAACATGGCACGTCCCACTTCCACATCAATCGTCCTGCTCACCTGGCGTCCCGTCGTTCTGACCGGCGTCTTTGGCTATCCGGCCGCTTTCGCCGCGTTCAGCACCGTGACGCAGGATAGCACGGCATTAGCCGCCGCCTGCGCCCTGTTCGGCATGGCGATCGTCGCCGCCGTCGCCGTCCGCCGCATGCTATCACAATATTCGCGGATGCATTCCGCGCTCAACAACATGTCGCAGGGCCTGTGCATGTTCGACCGCAACGAGCGCCTGCTGATGTGCAACAAACGCTATGTCGAGATCTACCGGCTCTCGCCCGAAATTACCAAACCCGGCACTACGGTGACCGCGGTGCTCGAATACCGCGCCGCCAACGGCACCTTCATGCGCGACCCGAGCGTCTACCTGCGCGAACTGGTCGACGCCATGGCGCGCGGCGAAACCACGACGGCGGAAGTCAAATCGCCCGGCGGCAAGCTCATCTGCGTGATCAACCGCGCCATGGCCGGCGGCGGCTGGGTCGGCAGCCATGATGACATTACCGAACAGCGCGACGCCGAACTTGAGCGCGCCTCGATGCAGGAACAGCAGCAGCGGCGCGCGGCCGTCGATCAGGCGATTATCGCTTTCCGGCAACGCGTCGAAGATCATCTGCGTTCGGCGACCGAAGGCGCAATGGCGATGCGCTCGACCGCTTCGACGCTCTACGTATCGTCCAGCCAGACCTCAAAGAGCGCCGCCGGCGCGGTTACCGCCTCGAACGAAGCCTCGACCAATGTCGAGACCGCGGCGGTCGCCTCCGACGAACTGGCGACCTCGATCGGCGAAATCGGCCGGCAGCTCACTATGACCAACGACATAGTGCGCAGCGCCGTCGGCGAGGCGCAAGGCACCAATGACCAGATCACGAGCCTGGCGCAGGCGGCGCAAAAAATCGGCGACGTCATCAAGCTGATCCGCGCCATCGCCGGGCAGACCAATCTGCTGGCGCTCAACGCCACCATCGAGGCGGCGCGCGCGGGCGAAAGCGGCCGCGGCTTCGCGGTGGTCGCCTCCGAAGTCAAATCGCTGGCAGTGCAAACCGCCAAGGCGACCGAGGATATTTCAAAGCTGATCGCGTCGGTTCAGACCGCGACTACCGGCGCGGTCGCCGCTATCGGTCGCATCTCCAGCCGCATGCAGGAAATCGACGGCTGCGCCACCGCGGTCGCCGCCGCGGTCGAAGAACAAAGCGCCGCCACCACGGAAATTTCGCAGAACGTCGCCGGCGCCGCCGGCGGAACACGGCAGGTGGTCGCCGCTCTTGACGAGGTCGCCATTGCCGCGACCGAAACCGCGCAGTCGGCCGAAAGTGTGCTGACCGAAGCGCACGCCGTGGAAGCCGCCGCCGCGGAACTGCGCAGCGAAGTCGAAGGCTTCCTGGCGCGGGTCGCGGCCTAGGCTGTTCCACAATACGGGCGCGCCCAGTAACCCGTGCAATTGCATTTAAGAATTCGGTAGCCAGCACTAGCGGCCACACCAAATTTCGCCCTCTCAAATCGTCAGAGGCCATTTCACGCTTCGCGCTCCGCGCATCCATGCGCTAGATTGCTGGTTCGAGAATGAAGCGACGCGGAGAAAGCGATGCGGTTGGGTTACTTTACGATGCCGGTGCATCCGCTCGGGCGGAACTGGACGCAGACGCTACAGGAGGATCGCGCGGCGATCATTCTGGCCGACAGGCTCGGCTTTTATGACGCTTTCGTCGGCGAGCATCTGACCGACGCCTGCGAGAACGTCACCAACTCTATGCTGTTCCAGGCGACGCTGATCAATGACACCAAAACCATCAAGCTCGCCACTGGCACCGCCAACCTATCGCAAATGCATCCGGTGCTGGTCGCGCAGAACGCGGCGATGTTCGATCATCTGTCGCAGGGACGCTTTATATTCGGCATCAGCCCGGGCGCGTTGACGTCGGACGCCGAAGCACTCGGCCTGCTCGACGAAGACCGTAACAAGATTTTCGCCGAGGCAATCGACGTCATCCTGGCGATCTGGGAGCGCGAACCGCCTTACGACATCGATTTTCCCGACAACCGCTTCAAGGTCGCGTTCAAGAAGACGGCGGCGCGCGATCTCGGCATCGGCATTTTCGGCAAACCCTACCAGAAGCCAAGGCCGGAAATCGTCGGCACCGTGGTGGCGCCGTTCTCGCCCGGCTGCGTGCTGATGGGCAAGCGCGATTTCCATCCGCTGTCGGCCAACTTCCTGCTCGCCAATCATCTCAAATCGCACTGGACCAATTTCGCCAAGGGCAAGGCCGAGGTGGGCGCCAAGGCTGACATCAACGACTGGCGCGTGGCGCGCACGATTTTTGTCGCCGACGATGAAAAGACCGCTTTGGCCTACGGGCGCGAGGACAGCAACAGCCCCTATCGATTCTATTTCGAGCAGATGGGCGCCAAAATGCGGCGCGGCAACCGGCTTTACGTTTTCAAGAGTCACAAGGAACAGCCGGACGAGGAAATCACGCATGACTTCATCATGGATCATTGCGTGATTTACGGCACCGTCAACAAGGTGGTCGACGAGATTTTGAAACTGCGCGAGCAGACCGGCGATTTCGGCGAACTGGTCTATGCCGGCATGGATTGGGTCGATCCGACGCTCGCGAAACGCTCGATGACGCTTTTGGCCGAGCAGGTGATGCCGCGCGTCAACGAGGCGATCGCCAAGCAGGTGGCGGCGGAGTAGACGGTTCTTCGAAACTGCCATCGATCAGGTTGATAATCTTTGCTGCGCCCTGCGCCAACTCATCCACCGCGATACAGGCCGCCACGTAACGATCCGGCCGCAGCAGAATGACGTGATTGTTGAACGGCGCCAGCCGCGCATTGGCGGGACCAATCTCGATGGCGTCGCGATTCATCACGACAATGCGGGCGGCAAGCTTGCTCCAGGGCGCGGCACGCAACGCCGGCAGCACATCATCGGCGCGCGGCGAACGCACAATGATCGCAAAGCCGTCGCCCAGGAGATCGTCGAGCAACGCCTCGCGGCCATCCGCCGCGCGCACACGCGGCTGCGGATAAAGACGGCCGACCAAAGTATGCTTATGGCCGCTGCCGTCCGGCACGATGAAGCCATCGGCAAAGCGCGGCGGCGGCTTAAACTTCATCTGCGCGATGTAGTCGCGCGCTTTCGGGAAAAAATCCAGCACACGGAACATGGTCTCGATCGTCCAGGCCGCGAGCGCATTCGGCGGCGCCAGCACGCGGCCCATATTGAGCGCGAAGGAAATCATGCTGCCGGCATGGCCGCGCCGTTCGCGCTCGTAAGTCTGCAACAGCCGCGGCCCGAGCAGACCTTTGGCGACGGCGGCGAGTTTCCAGGCCAGATTATTGGCGTCGCGCAGCCCCGAATTCATGCCTTGCCCGGCAAACGGTGGCATCAAATGGGCGGCATCGCCGGCGAGCAACACGCGGCCATCGCCCCAGCGTTCGGCCAGCCGGGCGTGAAAGGTATAGACCACGCTGCGCACGATCTTGCTTTGCGGCGCGGCTTCGTGCGTGGCGAGCAATCGCTGCACCGCCGCGGGTGCCAGCATGTCCTCATTCCGCTCGTGCTTGTGCAGCATGAATTCATAGCGCCGGGTCAGATCGGGACCGGGCAATGCAATGCAAGGCCGCTTCGGGTTGGAAAACACTTTGGTGTGCGGGGATGACGCCGGCGAGTCCTCCAGATCGACGATCAGCCAGCGCTCGGCGAAGGTCGAGCCGCTCATGCTGATGCCGAGCGCCCGGCGCACGCCGGAGGAAGCGCCATCGCAGCCGATCAGGTAATCGCATGAAATTTCGCGCTCTTCACCGCCGCCGCGCACCCGTGGCGTGACGCCAGCGGCACTTTGCGTGAACGACAACAATTCGTGCTCGAACGCCGCCGTAACGTGCGCGAAACGCGCAAGTCCTTTACACAATTGCCGCTCCAACACAGGCTGGCGAAAGGCGTTGCGGCGGGGAAAGCCGAAGGGTTGCTCGGTCGGCTGCACCTTGGCGAAGCAGCGCCCTTTCGCGGAAAAATAATGCGAGCCGTAGCCGGCGACGGTCTGCGCCATGACTTCGGACGCCAATCCGGCCGCCTGCGTGGTGCGCAGGCTCTCGTCATCGATCGAGACCGCGCGCGGCTCGTGCACGGTCTGCGCGTTGCGCTCAAGCAGCAGCGTCTCGACGCCATAGACACCGAGCAGATTGGCGAGCGTCAGCCCGGTCGGACCGCCACCGACAATGACAATGGGAACATGGTTGCTCAGCACGCCGTCCGGTTCGAACAAACCAGCGCGCTTGTCAATGCGGACGCGTTAAGTTCGCGTCAGCGCCCTTGCGGCTGCGGGCCGGCGGCAACCGCCGGCGGGTTATGCGGCGGCGGCGCCATCGGATTGGCCGGCGGCGGTGGACCGGCATTGGCGACGTTCTCGGCCGGCGCCTTGCCCGGCAGCACCACCACGCGGGTGCCGACCTGCACGCGGCTGTACAGGTCCTGGACGTCGTCGTTCAGCATGCCGACGCAACCGGACGACACATAGTGGCCGATGGTCGAAGGCTGGTTGGTGCCGTGAATGCGGTACAATGTTTTGCCAAGATACATCGCGCGCGCGCCGAGCGGGTTGCCGTCGCCGCCCGCCATGAAACGCGGCAGGTAAGGCTGGCGCTCGATCATCTCGGCCGGCGGAAACCAGTCCGGCCATTCCTTCATCCTGCTAATGCGTTCGGTGCCGGTCCAGGTGAAGCCTTCGCGGCCGACGCGCACGCCGTAGCGCAGCGCCTTGCCGCCGCCGAGCACGAGATAGAGATACGTATTCGCGGTGTCGACGACGATGGTGCCGGCGGGCTCGGTCGTCTTGAAGTCGACTAGCTGGCGTTTCAAGTTGGGCGCCAACTCCTTCGGCTCGCCCTTTTCAGGCTGATCTTCCGGCGGCAGCGACATCACCGTCTCGGGTGTGGCCGGCGGCTTGGCGCCAGCCGGGGCACCGACATCCCCGGGCGGGCGAATCGCTTGCGCATTGGCTTGAGAGTTAGTTGGGGTATTCGGCAGCGCGTTATTAGGCGCGGCGGCCTGCGTCGGAGCCCCAAACTGGTGTCCGATCTGCGGCGCTGACGGCGGCGGGCCGCCGTCCGGCGTGGCAAAGCCGGGGGGCGGCAGGGCGTCGGAATCGACCCGGTCACGATTTATCGGCTGGGCCTGCGCCTCATGCTGGAACAACCCCATCAGGCTCTGCAACGGGCCCGTCTGCGCTGGCTGGGCAGCCGGCGTTTCTCTGGCAGCCTGCGCCTGGGCGCGGACCGGGCCGGTTCCAAAGCCCGCCGCCAGCGTCAAGGCGCCGGCAACGGACAGCGTACGCAGCAAAGAGCCGTGGGCTTGAATCATCATTCACCTGTGATCAGTCGGGCGCACAGTGAGCCACCCAATCCGCGCCTTGAATGCCCCGGGATGAAGGCACATTCAAGACAAGAATGGGGCTATCTCAGTAACGTGATTCCGCCCTTACCGTCGATTTATTCTCAAAATCGGGTCTTCGCGGGCCGATAGCAGCGATGTCGTCTTTTCAGGTCTTTTTGGCATTTTCGGCCAGAATTTTCTTGGCCACCCGATGGGCGTCGACCGCGGCCGGAAAGCCACAGTAGATCGCGATCTGGCGTAGGATGGCGCTTAGTTCCGTTTCCGTGACGCCATTGCGCAGCGCGCCGCGAAAATGCGCCTCGAACTCGTGCATCCTCCCCAGGCAGGCGATCATGCCAAGATTGAGGATCGACCGGTCGCGCGGCTTGAGCGCGGCATCGCCCCAGACCGCGCCCCAGGCGTGTTCGGTCAGATGCTCCTGAAACTGGCGGTCGAAGTCGGTGGTGTTGGCGACGGCCGCGTCGACATAGGCGTCGCCTAATACCTTGCGCCGCATCGCCATGCCGCGGTCGTAGATGGCCTTGTCCATGTTCATCCTCCCAATTTTCTGCCGGTCATGCCGGTTCGACGCCATGTTGACAGAGCCGGACCGATTTCGTCCATTCGCCCGGCGTATTAAAGGAACAAGAAAGAATGAAAGTAGCCATCGTCGGCGGCGGGATCTGCGGATTGTCGCTGGCGCTCGGCCTGCACCGGCGCGGCATCGAAACCCGCGTCTACGAGCGTGCACCCGAAATCAAGCCGCTCGGCGTCGGCATCACGCTGCTGCCGCACGCGATGCGCGAATTTACCGGGCTCGGCTTGGGCGATGAATTGCTCGCCGCCGGCATCGAAAACCGCGAGAGCCGTTTTTATAACCGCTTCGGCCAGCTCATCTACCGCGAGGACCGCGGCAAGTTCGCCGGCTATCAATATCCGGAAGTCGGCATTCACCGCGGCCGCCTGCACGTCATTCTGTATGACGCGGTGGTGAAGCGGCTCGGGCAGGACGCGGTCGTCACCGATTGTGAATGCACCGGCGTCGACCAGGATGACAACGGCGTCACCGTGCATTTCAAGTCCAGCAACGGTACGGCACGTGAGAGCGTACAGGTCGATGTGGCGATTGCCTGCGACGGCATCAATTCGGCCATCCGCAAACAGTTTTATCCGGACGACAAGATCGCATTCTCCGGCATCAACACCTGGCGTGGCGTCACCCGGCGGAAACCGATCCATGGCGGCCGCACCTATATCCGCGTCGGCTCGCTCAATACCGGCAAGATCGTCATCTATCCCATTGTGAACGACATCGACGGCGACAGCAATCAGCTGATCAATTGGATGGCCGAAATCAAGCGCGATACGACGCAGCAGAACGACTGGAATAAAGCGGGCGATCTGGCCGATTTTTTCCCGATCTATGAAAGCTGGCGTTTCGACTGGCTCGACGTGGCGCAGATGATCCGCGATGCCGACCAGATTCTCGAATATCCGATGGTCGACAAGGACCCGATTTCGCAATGGACCTTCGGCCGCGTCACGCTCGCGGGCGATGCCGCCCATCCGATGTATCCGCGCGGCTCGAACGGCGCGGCGCAGGCGGCAATCGATGCCCGCACGCTCGCCGACGCCTTGCGCAACAGCCAGGACCCGCGCGACGGGCTGAAAGCTTTCGAAGCCGCGCGCTGCGAACCGGCGGCACAGGTGGTGCGAACCAACCGCGAGCAGCCGCCCGACATCATCAATATCCGGGTCGAGGAACTGGTCGGCGACAAGCCGTTCGACGATCTCGACAAATACATCACGCAGGACGAATTGCGCGCACTGTCGGAGAATTACAAACGCATCGCCGGCTTCGCACTCAGCGATGTGGGCGCGAACAGGTAGATTTATATGACGGCGCAAGTGCTGATCCTCGGCTGCGGCGCTATTGGCGGGCTGTTCGCGTCGGCGCTGGCCAAGGTGGCCGAGGTGACGGCCTTCGACGCCAATGCCGAACATGTGACGGCCATCAACCAGGATGGCTTGTGCATTACCGGCAAAAGCCCGCGCACCGCGCTCATCAAGGCAACCGCCGATCCCGAAGCCCTCAAGGCGACAGAATTCGACGCCGTTATTTTCCTGATCAAATCGAAAGCCACGGCCGAGGCGCTGGCAGCCTTGCGGCCGGCGCTCGCTGGTCACCCGACTCTGGTGACGCTGCAAAACGGTATGGGCAACGCCGAAACTTTGCTGACCGTGCCGGACGCGGTGGTGGCGCGCGGCGCCACCATGAATGCCGGGCGTTATCTCGCGCCCGGCTCGATCGAAAACCTGATCGAAGGCACGACCTGGCTCGGCCCGGTGCGTGGGACGACCGCCGACCTCGGCCCGCTCGGCAACCTGCTCAACAAGGCCGGCATGGCGACCGAGATCGTCGCCGACCCGATGGGAGCGGTCTGGTCGAAATTCGTCTTCAACTGCGTGATGAACCCGCTCGGGGCGCTCATGATGGGCGACAATGCCGCACGCCATCTGTCGCCTGACATGCGTGCTTTGATCGACGACATGGCAACCGAATGCATGGCGGTTGTTTCCGCGCTTGGCGGCAAATTCGACTTTCCGCCGATGGAGTTCGTCGCGAAAATCCGCTCCGGCGCGGTATCGATGTCGAGCCACGCCGGTTCCATGGCACTCGATATCGAACGTGGCGCGCCGACCGAGATCGACGAATTGACCGGATTTATCGTTACGGAAGGCGACCGGCTTGGCATTCCGGTGCCGAATTGCCGGACTGTATACCGGCTGGCCAAGGGGCTCGAACTGGCCGCCCAGAGGCGTGTTGCAAAGCCGCGCTGATTCAATAAGTTAACAAGATATTAATAGCGTTATCCCGCAATCCCCCGCCGTCCTGACGGCACAGGTTTTAGACCCCGCAGGCGTTAAACATAGGTCAAACACGACTATGAAGCGGTTTCCGAGATGGCGGCTACACTACCGGCATGGATGACAGTGGAGACGCCCAAAGCGATGAGGCGCTCATGGCCCGCGTCGCGCGCGGCGATGAGATGGCCTATCGGCTGCTTTCGCGCCGCCATGTGCCGGTCATGCTCGGGCTCGCCCGCCGCATCCTCGGCAATGCCGCCGACGCCGAAGACGTGGCGCAGGAGGCCATGTTGCGGGTCTGGACTCATGCGCCGCGCTGGCAGCCCTTGGCGCAGTTCCGCACCTGGCTCACGCGCGTCGTGGTCAATCTCTGTCTCGACCGCAAGCGCCGCGCGCCTTGGGTCGAATTGGAAAAAGCCGGCGAGATCGTCGATCCGGCGGCCGGGCCGGTTGGACAGGCCGAACGCCATGAACGCGACCGTCTGGTCGCCCAAGCCATTGGCGGATTGCCGGCGCGGCAACGCACCGCGGTCATGCTTACGTACGGTGACGGCATGACCAATGCGCAGGTGGCCGAAGTTCTCGACACTACGGTTTCGGCGGTCGAAACCTTGCTGGTGCGCGGCAAGCAGAATTTGCGGCGCGCGCTCGACAGCCTGATCGATGAGGATGAGTGAAATGAATAAAATGAAACGCGACGAATTTCGCGAATACCTCGATGGCGCGCTGACGCGGATCTCGCAAGCGCCCAAAGCGGACGACGCAGCGGTCGCGCGCATTCTCAAGCGCCTTGCTCCGCCGCTGCCGCGGCAGAAGGTCTCGCTCTGGCAAATCCCGTCGGTGTTGCTCGACTGGCAATTCGCCCCGGCCTGGCCCCGTGTCGCCGCGCTCGCCTGCTGCGCGGCGGTCGGTTTTTATGTCGGCATCGCCGGGCTTGACCGTCCGTTCGATAAACTGGACAGCGATGCGGCCGCTGCAAACCGGTCCGACCTTGGCGCCATCGTGTTCGAGCCGGAACCCTTGAGCGGAGCGCGGCCATGACCATCGCGCAACACGCGTCGACCGGTATTCGCGTCTCGTCGCGCTGGCTGCTGCTGGGCTCGCTCGCGCTCAACTTGTTTTTCATCGGCATTGCGCTGGCGATGACCGTGCGCGCGCCGGCGCCGCCGACCTGGGACCGCGACGTGTTCGTGCGCACCGAGCGGCTGGCCGCCACGCTTCCTCCGACCGACGCCGATCTCCTGCGCGGCGACATCAACGCCAATCGCGCTACCATCGAAAGCCTGCAAAACAAGTATTACGGCGCTCGCGAAGCCATCCGCGACACCTTGCGCCAGGAGCCCTTCAGTACCAACGCCATGCGCGCGGCAATGGCCGAAACCAGGGCCGCGCGCCAGGCCTTCGACCTGGTGATCCAGGGCGTTTTCGCGGGCTCCGCCGCCAAGATGTCCCCGGCTGGGCGGAGGGCCCTGGCCGACTGGCCGCCGGGCAAAAAACCTGCGAGCGATAAGCCCTAAAGTAGGCTAGTCTCCCGACCGCGCAGGTCCGCGGCAGTCTCGTTTTGTCGGAAGTGTTCAGTATGCGTGGCGGGGTCGAAGGGGCGGGAACTTATAAGGCGTGGCGTCCGTTGTGGACTATGCTCCAGGGAACCTGCCTGATGTTGAGCCTTGGAGGCTGCCTTCTTTCCGATAAGCCCGAGCCGGGACTGGATATTCCGCAAGCCTATAGTCGCAGTTCGGCCAATCCGGCCATCGCCGAGGCGGCACTGCCACCGCTTGATTGGTGGCGCTCTTTCCATTCGCGCGAACTGACCGCCATCGTCGAGGAAGCGCGCGCTGCCAACCTCGATATCGCCGCGGCCATCGCCCGTATCGTGCAAGCCGACGCGCAGTCGCGGATTGCCGGCGCGCCACTGTTGCCGAACGTCGAACTGGACGCCAGCGCGACGCGCTCGCGCGCATCGCAGTCGACCGGCAACGGCTCCACCACCTCCTCGGGCACGGTCATCACCAGCGGCGGACCGTCCGAGCGCAATAATCTGCAAGCCACATTGTCGGCCAGCTACGAACTCGACTTCTGGGGCAAAAACCGTTCGGCGCTGCGCGCGGCGGAAGAAACCGCCGTGGCGTCGCGCTATGACCGCGAAGTGGTGGGCTTAGCTACCATGGTGACCGCGGCCAACGCCTATTTCCAGGTGCTGGCGGCGCAGGACAGGCTGAAGGCCGCGCGCGAAAATCTGGTCAGCGCCAATCGTGTGCTCGGCCTGATCAGGCAGCGCGTCAACGCCGGCACAGCGTCCGCGCTCGAAACCGCGCAGCAGGAAAGCCTCGTCAACACGCAACGCGCCGCCATTCCGCCGCTCGAACAGACCTTGACACAGAACCGTAACGCCCTCGCGGTGCTGATGGCGCGCTCGCCCGAAAGCGTGCGCGTGCATGGCGGCTCGTTACGGGCGATCCGCGTTCCCCGCATCACCCCCGGCCTGCCATCCGAACTGCTGGCACAGCGCCCCGACATTCGTGAAGCCGAGGCGCAGCTCGCCACGGCCAGCGCCAATGTCGAAAACGCGCGCGCGCAGATGCTGCCGTCGATCACGCTGACCGGCGAAGGCGGCTATCAGAGCGCGGTGCTGAAAACTTTGCTGCGGCCGGAATCGGCGCTGTTCTCCTTCGGTGCCGGGCTGACGCAGCCGATCTTCGATGGCGCCCGCTTGCAGGGCAATCTCGACTTGCAGAAGGGCCGTCAGGACGAATTGCTGCAAAACTACCGCAAGGCGGCGATCTCGGGCTTTTCCGATGTTGAGAACGCGCTCGATGGCATCCGCCAGACCGCCTTGCGTGAGCGTTTGCAGGGCGAAGTCGTGACCAGTTCGCGGCGCGCCTTCGATATTTCCGAGCAGCGCCTGCGCGAAGGCACCGTCGATCTGGTCACCGTGCTGCAAACGCAGCAGACACTTTATTCCGCCATCGACTCAGCTGTGCAGGCGCGGCTGGCGCATCTCCAGGCGGTCGTAAGCCTTTATCAGGCCCTCGGCGGCGGTTGGCTGCCAAAGCCCAACGTCTTGCCATTGGAAGCCGCCGATGCACGGTGAGCTTCCGAAACTGGACATGAAGGCCCGGTTGCGCGGCGTCAGCCGCACGCGCCGCTATATCGCTTATGCCGTTGTGCTGATCGCGGTCGCCGGCGCGCTCTATTACGTCTTCGGTACGCCGGCACAGCAGCAGCAGCGCCGCAGCCGGTTCGCCGCCGATGGCCCGGTGCCGGTGCTGGTCGCCGCCGCCAAGCTCGCCAATGTGCCGGTCTATCTCGACGCCGTCGGCACCACCAAGGCGCTGAACACCGTCACCGTGCGCCCGCAGGTCGACGGCAAGCTGATCGCCGTCACTTTCAAAGAAGGCCAGGACGTCAAGAAAGGCGACGTGCTGGCGCAGATCGATCCGACCACCTATCAGGCCACGCTCGATCAGGCCATCGCGAAGCGGGCGCAGGACACCGCGCTGCTCAACAACGCCAAGAACGACCTGACGCGCTACGAACAGCTCGCCGCCACCAACGCCATCAACAAGCAGCAAACCGATACGCAGAGATCGCTGGTCGCACAATATACCGCGCAGGTGCAGTCCGATCAGGCGGCGGTCGAAAGCGCACAGGCGACGCTCGCCTATACCTCGATCAAAGCGCCGATCGACGGCCGCACCGGCATCCGCCAGGTCGACGAGGGCAATATCGTGCACGCTTCCGATTCGACCGGCGTCGTGGTCATCACACAGGTCAAACCGATCTCGGTGCTGTTCAACCTGCCGCAGCAATATCTGACCGAGGTCAACAATGCCTTCGCCAAAGGTCCGCTCGAAGTCGACGCGCAGCGCTCCGATAACGACGCGGTAATCGATAAGGGCAAGCTGACGGTGGTCGACAATACGGTCGATGCCTCGACCGGCACCGTCAAACTGAAGGCGGAATTCCCCAATGCCGATCTGCAATTGTGGCCCGGCCAGTTCGTCAATGTGCGGCTGCTGATCGACACGCTTCAGCAAGTCGTCGTCATTCCGACCGGCGCGGTGCAGCGCGGGCCGACCGGCACCTTTGTCTATGTCGTCAAGGACGACAACACCGCCACCATCCGCCCGATCGTGGTGCAGAAACAGGATGAGACACAGACGGTCGTTCAAAGCGGCGTGACGCCGCCCGAGCGCGTGGTCACCACCGGCTTTGCGCGCCTGACCGACGGCAGCAAGGTGACCATCGGCGGTGCCGAAAGCACGGCGCCGGCCGGCGCGCCCGCCGCGCAAGGCCAACGCGGACAGCGACCGCCCGGAGCCACGAGGCCCGCCCGGCAGCAATGAGCGTCTCCTCCCCATTCATTCACCGGCCGATCGCCACCTCCCTGCTAGGCGTCGCGGTGATGCTGGGCGGCGCGCTCGGCTATTGGTGGCTGCCGGTGTCGGCGCTGCCGCAGGTCGACTTCCCGACCATCCAGGTGACGACGCAACTGCCGGGCGCCAATCCCGATACCATCGCCGCGCTGGTGACGGCGCCGCTGGAAGGCCAGTTCGGCAAGATCCCGGCATTGCAGGTGATGACCTCTTCGAGTTCGTTCGGCATCAGCCAGGTCACGCTGCAATTCGATCTGTCGCGCGACATCGACGCGGCGGCGCAAGATGTACAATCCGCCATCAGCGCGGCGGGCTCGACGCTGCCGCGCAACCTGCCCTATCCGCCGCTCTATTCGAAGGTGAACCCGGCCGACACGCCGATCGTCACGCTGGCGATTACGTCCAAATCCATCGACCAGCGCACGTTGTCCGACCTCGCCGACACCGTGATGGCGCCGCGCCTGTCGGAAGTGACCGGCGTCGGCCATGTGTCGGTACAAGGCGGCATCAAGCCGGCGATCCGCATCCAGGCCGATTTGTCGCGGCTCGCCGCTTACGGCATCGCGCTCGAAGACCTGCGCACGGCCATTGTCGGGGCGAATGTCGCCGGCGCCAAAGGCGCGCTCGACGGCGCGCATCAGTCGTACACAATCGCGGCGAACGACCAGATCGCCAGCGCGCAAGCCTATAAAGCGATCACCATCGCCTTTCGCAACGGCGCGCCGGTGCTGCTGTCGGATGTCGCCGACGTGGTCGACGGGCTGGAGAACAATAAAGTTGGCGCCTGGTACAAAGGCCAACCGGCCATCGTCATCGATGTGCAGCGCCAACCCGGCGCCAATGTGATCGAAACGGTCAATGGCGTGAACAAGGAACTGCCGCGTCTTAAACGTACATTGCCCGCCGGCGCTACGCTCACCATCGTTAACGACCGCACCAACACGATTCGCGCTTCTATCCACGACGTGCAATTCACGCTCGTCCTCAGCATTGTGCTGGTCGTCCTGGTGGTGCTTGTCTTCCTGCGCACCGTGCGCGCCACCATTATCGCCGGCGTGGCGCTGCCGCTGTCGCTGATCGCGACCTTCGGCGTGATGTGGTTTGCCGGATTCTCGCTCGATAATCTCTCGCTGATGGCGCTCACCATCGGCACCGGTTTCGTGGTCGACGATGCCATCGTGATGATCGAGAACATCGTGCGCCATATCGAGAACGGCGAAAGCCCGCTCGAAGCCGCGCTCAAAGGCGCCAACGAAATCGGCTTCACGGTGATTTCGCTGACGCTGTCGCTGATCGCGGTGTTTATTCCGCTGCTGTTCATGACCGGCCTGGTCGGCCGCATGTTCCGCGAATTCGCGCTAACGCTGACCATCGCGGTGGTCGCCTCGGCCGTCGTGTCACTAACGCTGACGCCGATGATGTGCGCCCGCCTGTTGCGCAAAGACAAAGGCGAACAGGGTAAAGGTGGTTTGGGCAACGCGCTGACGCAACGCTTTTCCGACTACACCGACCGTACCGTCGAGCTCTATCGGCGCAGCCTCGAATGGGTGCTGCGCCGCCAGCGCGCCACGCTCATGGTCACCCTGATTACGCTCGCCGCCACAGTCGCGCTCTACATCATCATCCCGAAGGGTTTCCTGCCCTTGCAGGACACCGGTCAAATTACCGCCGTCACCGAAGCAGGCACCGACGTCTCCTTCATCGAAATGCAGCGCCGCCAAGCGCAAGTCGAGGCGATCGTGCGCGCCGATCCGGCGGTGGCTGGCGTCGTCTCAGTGATCGGCGTGAGCACGATCAATTCGACGCCGAACGCCGGGCGGCTGGCGATCAGCCTGAAGCCGCGCGGCGAGCGCGACCTGCTGGTTGGCGGCGTGATCGACCGGCTGAAAAATGCCGTCACCGGCATTCCCGGCATGTATGTCTATTTCCAGGCGACTCAGGACATCCAGATTTCGACGCGCGCCAGCCGCGCGCAATATCAATACACGCTCGGCGGCAGCGACCCAGACGAGGTGCGCGACTGGGCCGCGAAGCTGACCGTCAAGCTGCGGGGCAACCGCGAATTCCGCGAAGTCGCCTCCGAAGCGCAGGAAGGTGGCCCGCGCATTCTCGTCAACGTCGACCGCGAACAGGCCGGCCGTCTCGGCGTTTCGATGCAGAGCGTCACCGACACGCTCAACGACGCCTTCGGCCAGCGCCAGATTTCCACCATCTACGGCCAGGCCAACCAGTATCGCGTCATTCTCGAAGCGCAGCCGCGCTATCAGCAGGATCCCGCCGCGCTGTCGAAAATCTACGTTACCGGCGCCTCGACCGCGAACGGCACGGCGGCCACCGTCGCCAATACCGCCAGCGGCACCACCAACACGAACACCTCGGCGACCCCGAACGCCGTCACCGGATCGAACCAGGTGCCGCTCGCTGCTTTTGCGCATTTCGAGCACATCTCGGCGCCGCTTTCGATCGCGCACCAGGAACAGTTCCCGTCGGTGACGATCAGCTTCGATCTGGCGCCCGGCTACGCGCTGTCCGACGCGGTCAAGGTCATCACGCAGGCCCAGAACGACACCGGCATGCCGGCGTCGGTCACCGGCAGTTATTCCGGCGACGCGGCGGAATTTGCCAAGTCGCTGGCCGGCGAACCCTGGCTCATTCTCGCCGCCGTGATCGCGATCTATATCGTGCTCGGCGTTCTGTACGAGAGCTTCATCCATCCGATGACGATTTTGTCGACGTTGCCGTCCGCCGGCGTCGGCGCGCTGTTGGCGCTGATGCTGTTCGGCTACGACCTGTCGGTGATCGCGCTGATCGGCATCGTGCTGTTGATGGGCATCGTCAAGAAGAACGCCATTCTGATGATCGACTTCGCGCTCGACGCCGAGCGCGAGCAAGGAATGTCACCGGAGCAATCGATCGTGCAGGCGGCGCTGCTGCGTTTCCGTCCCATCATGATGACCACGCTGGCCGCCTTGTTCGGCGCCCTGCCGCTGGCGCTTGAGTCGGGCGTCGGCTCGGAATTGCGCAACCCGCTCGGCGTTACCATTGTCGGCGGGCTTTTGCTCAGCCAGTTGCTGACGCTCTATACCACGCCCGTCATCTATCTTTACATGGAACGCCTGCGCGTGCGGCTGACGCCCGGCGAGCCGAAGCTGGTGCCGGGGCCGGCGGAGTAAGCGCATGATCCCGAAAAGTGGGCACCGGTTTTCGGACGAGATCAGGCGCAAAGGCATTGCGTCATGAACTTCTCATGGCCCTTCATCCGCCGCCCGATCGGCACCACCCTGATGGCCATCGGCCTGTTTCTGGTCGGCGCGGTCGCCTACATGTTCCTGCCGGTCGCCAGCCTGCCGAGCGTGGAATTCCCGACCATCAGCATTTCGGCGTCGCGGCCCGGCGCCGATCCCAACATCATGGCGGCAACCGTCGCCGCGCCGCTTGAACGTCAGCTTGGCACCATCGCCGGTATCACCGAACTGACCTCGACCAGTTCGCAGGGCTCGACCCGCATTTCGGCGCAGTTCGATCTGTCACGCAGCATCGAGGGCGCGGCGCGCGACGTGCAGGCCGCGCTCAACGCCGCGCTGACCGATCTGCCCGGCGACATGCCGACGCTGCCGAACTTCCGCAAGGCAAACCCATCCGCCTCGCCTATCCTCATTCTCGCGCTCACCTCCAAGACCATGCCGGGCAGCGCCATCTACGACGCCGCCGACAGCGTGATCGTGCAGCGGCTAAGCCAGATCGATGGCGTCGCCGACGTCACCGTCGCCGGTTCCGAACAGCCGGCGATCCGCGTGCGCGTCGATCCGGCGCGGCTCGCTAACATGGGCCTCGGCCTTGAGGACGTACGCACGGCGATTGCCAATTCCAACACCGTCGGCCCGATCGGCACCTTCGAGGGCGACAAGCGCGCCACGTCCATCGGCATTAATGACCAATTGCGCGACGCCGCCGAATACGACCCGATCGTGGTCAAGACCGTTAACGGCACCGTCATCCGCCTGTCGACTGTGGCGAGCATCCAACCGAGCGTGCGCAACAGCAAATCGGCCGGCTGGTTCAACAAGCAGCCTTCCGTGCTGCTGATCATCACCAAGCAGGCCGACGCCAATGTTATCGATACCGTCGATCGCATTTACGAATTGCTGCCCGAACTGCGGCAATGGATTCCGGCCGACCTCGACATCTCCGTCTTGAGCGACCGCACCCAGACCATCCGCGCCAGCGTCAACGACATGCAATGGACGCTCACCGCCACCGCCGTGCTGGTAATGATGGTGGTATTCTTGTTCCTGCGGCGCACGGCCGCGACCATCGCCGCAGGCGTCACGGTGCCGCTGTCGCTCGCAGGCACTTGCGCGGCGATGTGGGCGGCAGGATTTTCGATCGACAATCTGTCGCTGATGGCGCTCGCCGTATGCATCGGCTTCGTGGTCGACGACGCCATTGTGATGATCGAGAACATGTTCCGCTATCTCGAAGATGGCTATTCGCCGCTCGCAGCCAGCCTGCGCGGCGCCAAGCAGATCGGCTTTACCGTCGTGTCGATTTCGATCTCGCTGATTGCCGCTTTCACTCCCCTGCTGTTCATGGGCGGCATCGTCGGCCGCCTGTTCCGCGAATTCTCGGTGACGCTCGCCTTTGCGATCATGGTTTCGACCGTGGTGTCGCTGTCGGTGACGCCGATGATCTGCGGTTACTTCGTCAAGCAGGCGCCGAGCAAGGACGCCACATGGCTCGACCGCCGCGTGGAGGGCCTGCTGTCGCGCATGATCGGCTTTTACGACCGCACGCTCACTTTCGTACTGGAGCACCGCTTCCTGGCGCTGATGGTGTTTGTCGCAACGATCGCGCTCACGGTCGGACTCTATATCAAGGTGCCGAAGGGCTATTTCCCGCAGGACGACACCGGGCTGATCTTCGGCGGCACGCAGGCCTCGACCGACATCTCCTTCGAGGCGATGGAAAAACTGCAACAGCAGGCGATGGACGTGGTGCTGTCGGACCCGGCGGTGGCGGGCCTCGGCTCGTCGGTTGGCGCCTCTGGCTTTAACGCATCGGTCAATCGCGGGCGGTTGTTCATCAGTCTCAAGCCTCTGGCCGAGCGCGGCAACGTGCCGACCGCGCGCGTGGTGGCGCGCCTGCGCGCACGTCTCAACCAGGTTCCCGGCATCCGCGTCTTCATGGTGCCGGCCCAGGATCTGCGCATCGGCGCACGCCAGAGCGACTCGTCATATCAATTTACGCTCTGGAGTTCGGATATCGACACGCTGCAAACCTGGGTACCGAAAGTGGTCGATCGCGTGAAGCAAATTTCCGATTTGACCGATGTGACCACCGACCGCGAGCAAGGCGGCTTGCAGGCCAACATTTCCATCAACCGGCCGGCGGCGGCGCGGCTCGGCGTTCGCATTCAGGACATCGACAGCGCGCTCAATGATGCGTTTTCGCAGCGGCAGATTTCGACCATCTATACCCAGCGCAACCAGTATCGCGTCATTCTGGAAGTGAACCCGCAAGACCAGCGCGATCCGAACGATCTTTCCAATCTCTACGTGCCGGGCAACGGGAACGCGCAGGTGCCGCTCTCAGCAGTCGCCAAGGTCGAGCGCGGCATCGCGCCTTTGGTGGTCAACCACCAGGGGCAATTCCCATCAACCACCATCACCTACAATATCAAGCCGGACGTCGCGATCGAGGCCGCCACCGCCGAGCTTGAACAGGCGGTGGCGGCCATGCATATTCCCGACATCATCCACACCGACTTCGCCGGCGACGTGAAATCATTCAAACAGGCGGCAAGCGCGCAGCCACTGCTGCTGCTGGCGGCGCTGGTGGCGGTCTATATCGTGCTCGGGGTTTTGTACGAGAGCCTGGTGCATCCGCTCACCATCATCTCGACGCTGCCGTCGGCGGGTCTCGGCGCGCTGCTGGCGTTGCAGATATCGGGCACCGAACTCACGGTGATCGCCTTCATCGGCATTATTCTGCTGATCGGCATCGTGAAGAAGAACGGCATCATGATGGTCGACTTCGCGCTCGACGGCGAACGCCGGCGCGGACTGCCACCGGCCGCCGCGATTCACGAAGCATGCCTCGCGCGCTTCCGTCCGATCTTGATGACGACGCTGGCGGCGATGCTTGGCGCGGTGCCACTGGTGATCGCGGCGGGGCCGGGCTCCGAATTGCGCCGCCCGCTCGGCATCACCATCATCGGCGGCTTATTGGTGTCGCAGATCTTGACGCTCTACACGACGCCGGTGATCTATCTCTGGCTTGACCGACTGCATCATAGACTGGGCGGCGGAATGCCGAGCTTTATCCGCCGCCGCCCGCCGCCTGCGCCGAGCATTCAGCCGGCGGAGTGATGCGCCCGCAGGAACGAGCGGATTTGGCGCACGGCCAGGGAAATCCGCTCCTTCGGTTCTTTCCATGGGAACATGCTCACTTCCGCCTGAGGCGCGAGCATCGCAGCTTCCATGGCGACGGCATAAGGATGCGCCGGGACATCATCCGGCAGAATGAGGACCGGCGACTGGCAATTGCGCACGAAATCGCGTGTCACGGTGAAAACAAAATCGGGATTGGTGCGGTACATTCTGGTCAGGAATTGCTCGACCATCGCCATCGTTATATCGGGCCGCCGGGCGGCGAGCGCCGGACCCCAGCCCTTCATATTGTTGTCGTAGAAAAGGTCGCGCATTTCGGGGCGCGAGCCGCTCGGCTGAGCGAGCACGGCGGCGACGATGCGGTCGGGCGCGCGCTTCAACAGATTCCAGATGAAGGGACCGCCAATGCAAAAACCCAGGACCTTAAACTTGTCGATGCCCAGATGATCCATCAGCGCGAGTTGGTCGTCGGCGAAAGCATCCCACGGCCGGTCGACCTCCAGCGGCCCTGAGGATTGGCCGTCATTGGCGTTGCGCAGGTCAGCCGCGATGCAACGGTACTCAGCCTTGAACACTTCCATCGGGTTGAACGGCGAAGCGCTACCTTTGAGGCCGGCGACGGTCGAGTTCAACCCGCCGCCGGGGATGACCAGCAAGGGGAAGCCGGAGCCGGCTTCTTCGTAATAGATGCGGACGGCGCCCCCTTCGACGAACGGCATGGCTGTGACTCCTGGCCCAGACTGTTTAGAAAATGTGTTTTCACACTCCCAGATAGCGATGCTGCACACCGGGCGCGGCGGCGAGTTCGGCGGATGATCCGGTCCACACCACGCGTCCGCGCTCGATCAGGAAATGCCTATCGGCGACCTTCATCAGTGCGCCGACATTCTTGTCTATCACCAGCACGGCAAGACCAGACTCTTTTAGCCGCGCCAGACAGCGCCATATTTCCTGCCGGATCAGCGGAGCAAGTCCTTCGGTCGCTTCGTCTAGAATGAGCAGTCGCGGATTCGTCATCAGCGCGCGGCCGACGGCCAGCATCTGCTGCTCGCCGCCGGACAATTGATTGCCCATGCTGGAAGCGCGTTCCGAAAGCCGCGGAAACAGGCCGTAGACGCTTTCAAGAGTCCAAGCACCACCTTCGCGCTCCACCGCCGTCGCTAGCAAATTTTCGCGCACGTTCAGGTTCGGGAAAATCTGCCGGCCCTCCGGCACCAAGCCGATGCCGCGCTGCGCGATGCGGTAAGACGGCAGCGCGCGGATATCCTCGCCCATGAACTTGACGCTGCCTGCGCGCGCCTGCGTCAGGCCCATGATCGAGCGCACGGTCGTGGTCTTGCCCATGCCGTTGCGGCCCATGAGCGTCACCATTTCGCCCGGCGCAATTTTAAGCGCCATGCCGAACAGCACCTGACTCAGACCATAACAGGTCTCGACGCCGTCGAGTTCGAGCATCGCGTCAGACATGCGGGCCGCCCTCCACTTCGGCTTCGCCCAGGTAGGCCTCGCGCACCTGCTCGTTGGCACGGATTTCATCCGGGCGGCCGGAAGCGATCACGCGGCCATAGACCAGCACCGTGATGCGGTCCGCGAGCGCGAACACTGCCTCCATGTCGTGTTCGACCAGCAGGATGGTGTATTCCTGTTTCAACGCGCGCAACATCTCGACCATGCGCGCCGATTCATCCGGACCAAGGCCCGCCATGGGCTCGTCAAGAAGCAGCATTCGTGGCTTGCCGGACAGCGCCATCGCCAATTCAAGCAGGCGATGTTCGCCGTGGCTCAGGGAGGAAGCCGGCTCGTCGGCGCGATTGGCTAGGCCTACGCGCGTGATCGCCGCGCGCGCCGGATCGCGCAGTTCCGCTTCGCCGCGCGCGTCGCGCCAGAAATGGAACGAATGCCCGGCGTGCGCTTGCACGGCGAGCGCGGCATTGTCGAGCGCGCTCAAATCGAGAAACAGGGATGTGATCTGGAACGAACGGGCGAGCCCCAGCGCGCTGCGCTTGTGCATCGACAGCGCGGTGATGTCGGCGCCGCCGAAGTGGATGCGTCCGCTGTCCGGCTTCAGTTGACCGGACAATTGCGCAATCAGTGTCGTCTTGCCAGCGCCGTTCGGGCCGATGATGGCGTGCAATTCGCCCGGCGCAACCGTCAGCGACAGGTCGTCGGTGGCGACGATGCCGCCGAAACGCTTGGCGAGATTGTCGACTTGCAGCATTGCTTTATCGCTAAAAGGTTCGCTCATGCGCGCACCTTTGTGCGCAATTTAGCACCAAGCGTGTTGAGCATCCCGTCGATGCCGCCGCGCGCAAACAGCACCACCAGCAGCAGGAGCGGGCCAAGAATGATCTGCCAATACTCGGTGATGCCGGACAGCGTTTCTTCCAGCAACAACAGCGCCACCGCGCCGACCAGCGGGCCGGCCGCCGAGCCCATGCCGCCGAGCACCACCATGATGATGAGATCGCCCGAACGCGTCCAATACATCATCGCCGGCGAGACAAAATCGGTATGATTGGCAAGCAGCGCGCCGGCCAGCCCGCACAGCGTGCCGGAGATGACGAAGGCTACGAGCCGGTAACGATACGTCGGGAAGCCGATAGCGCGCATGCGCAACGCGTTCGAACGCGCGCCCTGGATCGCCATGCCAAAACGCGAATTGATGAGCCGCCAGGTGAGATAAATCGAGCCGTAGAGCAGCGCGAGGCAAACGTAATAAAACTGCGTCTTGTCGGACAGATTGAGCGGAGCGATGAATTCGCTGCGTTTATAGATGGTGAGGCCGTCGTCGCCGCCGTAACGCGATATGCCGGAGACGATGTAATAGGCCATTTGCGCGAAGGCCAGCGTAATCATGATGAAATAGACGCCACGCGTGCGCAGCGACAGCGCGCCGATCACCAGTGCGAACAGCGCCGAGGCCAAAATCGCCACCGGCCACTGGATGAAGCCGGAATAGATGTGCTCATGCGCCAGCATGCCGACGGCATAGCCGCCGATGCCCAGATAAGCGGCGTGGCCGAAGCTCATCATGCCGCCAAAGCCGAGGATCAGATTGAGGCTCACTGCCGCCATCCCGAGAATTAAAATGCGGGTGAACAGCGTCAGCATGAAGCGGTCATGCGCGAGCTGGGCATAGATCGGCAGCAAGACGAGCGAGACCAGGAGTGCGCCGACCACGACATTCCGGAGGCTGAGCTTGAGCATCACTTCTGGCCTGCCGGAAACAGGCCTTCGGGCTTGAACACCAGCACCACCGCCATCAAGAGATAAATCAGCATCGATGACAGCGCCGGCGCGAGCGTCGAAGCCGCCGCCGGGCTGAGTGATACGCGCAAAATGTCGGGCAAATAAGAACGGCCGAGTGTATCGATGAAGCCGACCAGCAACGCCGCCACCAGCGCACCGCGGATCGAGCCGATACCACCGATTACAGTGACGACGAAAGCGAGAATGAGGATGTTCTCGCCCATCCCGATTTGCACGGTGAGGATCGGCGCCTGCATCAGACCGGCCAGCCCGGCGAGCGCGGCACCTAAGCCGAACACCAGTGTGTACAGAAGCTTGATGTTGACGCCGAGCGCGCCCACCATTTCGCGATTGGAGGCGCCAGCGCGGATCAACATACCGATGCGGGTGCGCATGACGAGAATATAAAGGAAAGCAGCGACCGCCAACGTGACCGCGATGATGGCGAAGCGATAGGCGGAATAGTGGATGCCGGGCAAAATCTGGATCGAGGTGTTAAGCCACGATGGCAAGGGCAGGCTCATGCCCTCCGGCCCCCAGATCAGGCGCACCGCTTCGTCAAAAAACAAAATGAGACCGAAGGTGCCGAGCACATGGTCGAGATGATCGCGGCCATAAAGCCTGCGCATTGCGATCACCTCCACCGCCATGCCGACAACCAAAGTGGCAATGAGCGCCAGAATGGCGCCGAGCACGAAGCTTCCGGTAAAGGCCGTGAAGGTGGCGGCCAAATAGGCGCCGATCATATAGAGCGAGCCGTGCGCCAGATTGACCAGGTCCATGATGCCAAACACCAGCGTCAGGCCTGCCGCCAATAAAAATAGCAACAGACCGAATTGCAGGCCGTTCAGGCATTGCTCGATGAAGAGTGTCATGGAGTTCAGGATATCCAAAAAACAAGACGGCGGAAACGTTTCCGCTTCCGCCGTCCTGTCAGCATAAAAGCTGGACTATTTCATTGGACACTTGGCGTGATGAACGTCCTGATTGTCCTTGACGATGGTGGCGACGGTCTTGAGCACGAAATCGCCCTTGGCGTCCTTCACGACGTCCTGGAGATAGAAGTTCTGGATTGGCACATGGTTATTGCCGAACTTAAAGCTGCCGCGCACTGATTTGAAATCGGCCTTTTCCAGCGCCTTCTGCACAGCCGCCTTGTCAGAGACATTGCCTTTCACCGCGCTGACCGCCGAGGCGATCAGGTTGGCGGCGTCATAGGACTGCGCGCCGTAGAAAGACGGCTTATGGCCAGGATATTTCTTGACGTAGTCGGAGACGAACTTCTTGTTGGCCGCGTTCGGCAGGTCGTTGACCCATTCCTGCGCGCCGGGGATGCCGAGCGCGAGATCCTTCTGCAACGGCAGCGACAGCTCGTCGATGGTGAAGGCGGTGTAGAGCGGGATTGTCCCCTTCAGACCCGCCTGAGCATATTGGGTGAGAAACTGCACACCCGCTTTGCCGGGATAGAAAACGAAGACCGCATCGGGCTTCGCAGCCTTCGCCTTGGCGAGTTCGGCCGAAAAATCGAGCTGCGACGGCCAGGTGGTGAGATCCTGTCCGACCACCTTGCCCTTGAAGGTCGAGGCGACGCCCGCAAGCATGTCCTTGCCGGCGGCGTAGTTCGGGCCGATCAGGTAGACCGACTTCACGCCCTTGGTGTTCATGTAGAGACCGACGGCCTGCGGCGTCTGGTCGTTATTCCACGAGGTCGAGAACACGGTCGGCGAGCAAAGCTCACCGGCGATCTGCGAGGGGCCCGCGTTGGCGATGACCAGGAAGGTCTTCGAATCGACGATTGGCTTGAGCGACGCCAACAGAACGTTCGACCAGATGTAGCCGGCAATGAAATCGACGTGATCGGATTCGATCAGTTTTTCGGTTTTTTGCTTGCCGACTTCGGGCTTGAAGCCATCGTCTTCGTAGATCACTTCGACCGGCAGACCGCCCATCTTGCGGCCCATATGATCGAGCGCTAGCTCGAACGAGTTGCGCATGTCGTTGCCGATATTGGCAACCGGACCGCTGAAGGTCGACACGAAGCCGATCTTGATCGACTTCTGTTGAGCCATTGCCGGGCTGGCTGCGAGCATCAGCACGGCGCCGGCGGCGAGTAGAGCTTTACGCATTGTTGTCCTCCCCAGGGCCGTTCCGGCCCGCATTGCTTGAACCGTCAATCTACCGGGTTTGCGGGCAAAAGGTCTACCCGCGCCTTAGTCGCATGCGCGCTAAACCGCCGCCGCCAAAGCGTGACAAATTACGAAAGCCCTGCCTGGATTGGCCGGAAAGCCATGCGCGGGCGGGCATTGACCCTGTCCCCGCAGCCCCGGCACTGTAGGCGCGCCGGGCTACAGCAGGGCAAATGAAATATAATTCGGGACGGAAACGGTGACCAAGACACTCGAAAAAACCTATGACGGCATCATCATCGGCGCCGGCCATCACGGCCTCATCCTCGGCAGCTACCTGGCCAAGGCCGGGCTCGACATTCTGCTGGTTGAGCGACGGCTGAGCTATGGCGGCGGCCTCTGCACACGCGAAATGACGCTGCCGGGTTTTTACCACAACCTGCACTCGATCAATCATTTCCACATCAGCGAGACGCCCTGGTTCAAGGATCTGGGCCTCGACGAGCGCGTCACCTACATCACGCCGCGCTATGAGTTCGGCCAGGCGCATCTCGACGGCACCGCGCTGGTGCTCGGGCGCGATCTGGAAGAATCGCTCGCCAATATCGCGCGCTTCTCCAAGAAAGATGCGCAAACCTTTCGCGACTGGAACCGGATAGCGGAAAAGATCACCGCTGAGATTTTTTTGCCCGAGCGTTTCGCCGAGCCGCTGCCGCAGGCCGAGCGCGAGGCGCTTCTGATGCAGTCGGAGCTCGGCCGCAAATTTCTCGAGGTCGCCAATCGCCAGCCGCTCGATATGGTTGGCGAATTGTTCGAGAATGAGCACGTCCGGCTGTTGTTTTTGTTCAAGGTGTCGCTGTTCGGCACCTGGCTGACCGACACATTGTCGAAGACCTCGCCGATGGGTTCGCTTATTCGCGCCTTCGATCTCGAAAGCGGCTATCAGTTGTGTCAGGGCGGCTCATTCAATCTGGCGCGCGGGCTGATGGAAAGCTTCATCGCCAATGGCGGTCACTTCCAGCCGCAGATGAATATCGACAAGATCGTGATCGAGAACGGCAAGGCGACAGGCATCGAATTGGCGGACGGCCGCACGGTGCGCGCGCGACAATTTGTGGCGTCGACGCTCGACGTGCATCAGACGTTTGAAAATCTGGTCGGGCGCGCGCAGTTGCCGCAGGCCTTCCTCAACAAACTCGACAATTTCCAGTACACCGCCTGGAGTCTGTTCGGCCTGCACCACGCGCTCAATGAGAGCCCGCAATTCTCGGCGGCCAAGTTCGACCCCAACATCAACCGCACGCTCAAATGGTCGATGGGCGCGGAGACGATGGAGGACCTGTTCGCAGCGCACCAGGACGTGCAGGCCGGACGCGTGCCGAAGATCGTGCAGTTCGGCTCCGGCCCGCTGAGCTTGCTCGATCCGACGCAGGCGCCGGCCGGCAAGCACACGACCTACTCCTGGCATGTGATGCCGCTTGATCCTGACATCGGCAGTCAGAGCTACGAGTCGTGGAAGGAAGACTTCGCCGACAAAATCGAAGACGTATGGCGGCGCTACTGCCCAAACATGACAGACGACAACATTCTCGGCCGCTATATCTATACCGGGCGCGAATATGTGCAGGAGATGATCAACATGCGCGGCGGTGACATTTTCATGGGCGCCTTCAACGCCGAGCAGGTGATGTACAACCATTTCGGCTATCGCTCGCCGATCCCGAATTTATATAACGCGGGCTCCGCCGGTCATCCCGGGGGCGCGATTTCCGGCGGCTCCGGCTACATCACCGCCAGCATCATCGCAGAAGAGCTCGGCATCAAGCCGTGGTGGAAGCCATGGAATGCGCGTGAGGCGCTCGAACAGCACGTCAAGAAAGCAAAAGCGGCATGAGCGAAACCAATTTGCAAAACATCGTCTTCCCGTCGCTGAAAGAGCGCGTGGTCATCATCACCGGCGCGGGGCAAGGCATTGGGCGCGCGTTCGCGCAAGCATTCGGCATGGCCGGCGCGCGCGTGGTGATCGCCGAGCGCAACGAGGTAAAAGCTGCATCGGTAGCGGCGGAAGTCATGAACGCCGGCGGCGAGGCCTTGGCCGTCACCACCGACGTTTCCGACGAGGCTTCGATCGCCGAAATGATCGAAGTCGTCACCGATGACTATGGCCGCATTGACGTGCTGATCAACAACGCCGGGATTTTCTCGACGCTGGAAATGCGCCCGTTCGATCAGATTCCGCTGGAGGAATGGGAGCGCGTGCTGCGCGTCAATCTCACTGGCCCGTTCCTGTGCGCGCGCGCCGTGCTGCCGGCTATGCGCCAGGCGAAATGGGGCCGCATCATCAATATGGCGTCCGGCGCGGTTCGGCTCGGGCGGCCGAATTACCTGCACTATATCGCGACCAAATCGGCGCTGATCGGCATGAGCCTGTCGATGGCGCGCGAACTCGGCCCCGACAACATCACCGTCAATGCCATATTGCCCGGCGCGACCTTCACCGAAATCGAACGCAAGACCGTCACGCCTGCGCAGAAGGAACGCATTGTCGCCTCGCAATGCATTCCGCGCCCGGAAGTGCCGGAGGATCTGGTCGGCGCGGCGTTGTTTCTGGCGTCGGAAGCATCAAGCTTCGTCACCGGCCAGAGCATCAATCTCGACGGCGGCGTGACGGGGTCGTAGTGCCCTTATTACGCCCGCTGCATTCTTCGCATTTCTCGGAACGAGATCAGCTTCTTGCTCGCTTCGTCCCACAACACCAGCCGCACGCACTTCACGCTTTCCCACAGGGTCAAACGCCCGATGATGCCGAGCTCGGGATTATCGCGCAGCACGCGCGGCAGCCGGTAATAAGGAATGCGGCTGCACAGATGATGCACATGGTGGATGCCGATATTGGCGGTGAACCAGGCGAGCACGCCCGGCAGCACGTAGTAGGAACTGCCGTGCAGCGCCACGTCGTGCCGACTCCACGACTCGTTATCCTGCCACAGCGTTTCCTCGAATTGATGTTGCACGTAAAACAGCCAGACGCCCATCGTCGCCGCCAGCAGCATGATCGGCAGATGCACCAGTAGGAACGCGCCGATGCCGATCTGCCAGATCAGCAGTCCGGCGATGAGCGCAACCGCCGCGTTGGTGAATTGCGTGCTCAGCCACGGCGTCCAGCCGGCGCGCATCAGCCCGACCGGCAAGCGGTGTTGCAAGAAAAATAAATACGCCGGACCGACGCCGAACATCACCACCGGATGGCGGTAGAGCCAATATCTGAAGCGGCCCAGGCGGGACAAGGCCAGATATTCGTTAACCGTCAGCGTATCGATGTCGCCGATGCCGCGCCGTTCCAGATTGCCGGAGGTGGCGTGGTGAATGGCGTGGGTGTGCCGCCAGAAATCATATGGCGTGAAGGTCAGCACGCCGAGCGCACGGCCGATCCAGTCATTGGCGAGCGGGTGGCGGAAGAACGAGCCGTGGCCGCAATCGTGCTGGATCATGAACAGCCGCACCAGAAACCCGGCAGCCGGCACTGCGAGCAGCAGCGTCACCCACCAGAAGCCGTAACGGTAGGACAGCCACATCGTCACCCAAAGCGCGGCGAGCGGGCCCAGGCTGATGCCGATTTCGACAATGCTGCGCCAGGCGCTGGGGTCGCGATAGCGCAGCAGCCGTTGCGTCCAGGCGCGCGCGTCGTCGGTTCCGGCCGCCGTGGCCGGCGCTTTATCTTGCTGCAAGTTGGTGTCCTTTGCGTCAAAATGTGCGGTACAAAGCGGCGGTCGCATGTGATTGCCGCCGTTACGCACGCCACGCATGTTGAGGAATTCAACCCTGGCAGACGTACCGGGCTTTTTTATGTCGGCATGCCGACATATCAGACAAATCTGACATATCAGGCAATCCGACATATCAGGTATGGGCCGTTGAAGCCAGACGTTTGCAATGCGGAGTTATACGGATGACACCGACAGTCGCCATCATCGCGCCGGGAAATATGGGCGCCGGCGTGGCTAAACGCCTCAGCGAGAACAAGGTAACGGTGCTGACCTCGCTCGCCGGCCGCAGCGCGGCAAGCGCGAAGCGTGCGGCCGAAGCCGGCATGCAACCGGTTGAGGATCGACGGCTGACGGAAGCCGATTTCCTGTTGTCGATCGTTCCGCCGGGCGATTCGCTGGCGCTGGCGAAACGGCTGACGCCGATCTTGACCGCCGCCAATAACAAGCCGGTCTATGTGGAATGCAACGCGGTCTCGCCGACGACGATGCTTTCAATCGCCGACATCATCAAGCCGACCGGTTGCGCCTTTGTCGGCGCCGGCATCATCGGCCCGCCGCCCAAGCCCGGCTCGACCAACACCAAATTCTACGCCTCCGGGCCGCACGCGAAAGATTTCGCCGTCATGAACGACCACGGCTTGATCGTGCGCGTGCTGGAGGGCCCGCTCACCGCCGCCTCGGCGCTGAAGATGTCCTATGCCGGCATCACCAAGGGCTTCACCGCCTTGGGCGCGGCCATGATGCTGGCCGCAACGCGCGGCGGCTCGGCGCAAGCGCTCAAGGCGGAGCTGGCTGAAAGCATTCCGGGGCTGGATGCATTTCTCACCCGCATGACGCCGGCGATGTATTCGAAAGCCTATCGCTGGGTGGCCGAGCTCGACGAGATTTCCACTTTCGTCGGCAAAGACTATGCGGAGAATGAGATGTTCGCCGCCGCCGCGCGCTTCTACGATCGCATCGCGAGGGATTTCGACGGTGAGAAAGCGGAAATCAGGGTGATGGATAAGTTTGCTAAGGGCTGATTGCCAAGGCCTCGCGCTTACTACAATGTCATGGCCATGACCGACTCCCCCATCCTCACCCAAATCGAAGCCGGCTATCGCATTGTCACGCTCAACCGGCCGGACAAACTCAACGCCTTCAACGATGCCATGCACGAGGCATTGCGCGCCGCAATCGACGAAGCGGAAGCCGACGAGAGTTGCCGCGCATTGATGATTACCGGCGCCGGCCGCGCCTTTTGCGCCGGGCAGGATTTGAGCGACCGCGTGCTGGCGCCGGGCGAAGCGCCAAAGCCGCGTGAGTCGCTGGAAAAATATTATAATCCGCTGGTGCGCCATCTACGTTCGCTGCCCTTCCCTGTCGTCGCAGCGGTCAATGGCGTCGCCGCCGGCGCCGGCTGCAATATCGCGCTTGCCTGCGACATCGTCATCGCTGCGAAGTCGGCGGGCTTCATTCAATCTTTCGCGCGGCTTGGACTGGTGCCGGATTCCGGCGGCACCTGGTTTTTGCCGCGCCTTGTTGGTAACGCGCGGGCACGCGGGCTGGCGCTGCTGGCGCAGGAGATCAAAGCGGACAAGGCCGCCGAATGGGGTCTGATCTGGCGCTGCATCGACGACGACGCGCTGATTTACGAGTCGCGCCGCATCTGCGAACATTTCTCCAGCGCGCCGACGCAAGGGCTGGCACTGATCCGCCGCGCGCTCGATGCTTCCGCGACCAACGACCTCGACACCCAACTCGATCTCGAACGTGACTTGCAGAAGCAGGCCAATATGTTGCCTGATTATGCCGAGGGCGTGCGCGCCTTCATGGAAAAACGTAAACCGAAATTTTCAGGGCGCAAGAAATAAAGACGCAAGTAATCATGAACGCCATCGACATTCATACCCATATCGTGCCGGCGGATTTTCCGGCCTATGCCGGCAAGCACACGAGCGAATTCGGCGGCAAGCAGTGGCCGCAAATGGCGGCGGCGCATGACTGCCACCACAAGAGCGTGATGATCGACGGCAAGAATTTTCGTACCGTCACCGATGAATGCTGGGACATCGAACGCCGGCAGGAAGCGATGGCGCGCATGAAGATCGCGCGCCAGGTTTTATCGCCGATGCCGGAGCTGTTGTCCTACTGGCTGCCGTTGGAAGATGCTCTGCCGCTCACCCGCCATGTTAACGACACCATCGCGGCCATGATCGCGCGCGCGCCCGACAAATTCATTGGACTGGGTGGCGTGCCGATGCAGGACCCCGACGTCGCCGCACGCGAACTCGAGCGCCTGATGCGCGATGGTTTCAAGGGCGTCGAGCTTGGCAGCAACATCAATGGGGCGCCGCTTGGCGATCCGAAATTCGACGGTTTCTTCGCCGTCGCCGAGCAACTAGACGCGGCGATTTTCGTGCACGCGCTGCATCCGGCGGGTAAGGAACGCATCATCGGCCCGCCCGGGCTGATGGCCTATATCGGCTTTCCGCTCGAGACCGCTTATTGCATCGCTTCGCTGATCACAGGCGGCACGCTCACGCGTCACCCTCGCCTGCGAATGGCGTTCAGCCATGGCGGCGGCGCCTTTGCGTCGATCCTGCCGCGCCTGACCAAAGGCTGGAGCATCAAGCCGGAATTTGCCGAGCGCATCGGCGCCTCTCCTTACGAACATGCGCGCAGGCTTTATTACGACACGTTGGTCTATGACGGCCCGACGCTGCGCAATCTGATCGACCTGTTCGGCGTGCGGCAGCTTTGCCTCGGCACCGACTTTCCGTTCGACATCCACGAGCATCATCCGGTCGACGCGGTGGCGGCCTTAAAGCTGAGCGACGGCGACGTGAAGCTGTTGCATCACGACAATGCCGCGCGCTTTTTGGGGGACGCGAGCGTATGACGAAAGCGAGTGTCAGCGCGTTGCGCAGCGTCGAACTGGCGATGACCGATCCGGCAATTGCGGTGAGATTCTTTACCGGTGTCTGGCATCTGACCCCGGTGACCGAGATCAAGAGCGTTCATTATTTGCGCGGCACCGGGCCGTTTCATCATATCCTTACTATCCGCCGGGCGACGCACACGGCCCTGATCCGCATGACATTCGACGCTACCGACCGTGCCACGGTCGACGCTCTCCATGACCAGGCGAAGGCACACGGAAGCAAGACCATCGAGAACCCGCATGGCCTCAAGCAGCCGCACGGCGATTACGGCTTCGGCTACAAGGATCCCGAAGGCCGCAACATCGCCGTCGTCTGCGGCGTCGAGGATCACGCCGATAGCGCCGACAAAGCCGACTACCCGCGCAAGATTTCGCACATTAACCTCAACAATGGCGATGCGGAGGCGACCTTCGCGGCCTTCCGCGACGCGCTCGGTTTCAAGCTGACCGACACGACGAAGAAGATGCGCTTCCTCTCCTGCGGACGCGATCACCACAGTGTCGTGCTCGGTTTCGGCGGCGGCACGACGCTCAATCACATAGCGTTCGAAATGCCAGACCTCGATTCGATCATGCGCGGTGCCGGCCGCATGCGCGACGACGGCCGGCCCATCGAATGGGGTCCAGGCCGGCACGGGCCGGGCAATAACTTGTTCTGCTATTTCCTCGGGCCGGAAAACGTGCCGATCGAATATACCGGCGAGATGCTCGAGATCGACGCAAGCTACCGCGCCGGCACGCCGGACGACTGGAAATGGCCGCCCGGCCGCGTCGACCACTGGGGCATCATGCCGAAGGCGACCGAGCGCATGGAAAAGGCCGGCGAGAATTATCGCTTCACCGAAGACGGCTGGAGGCTGGATGAATGGCGATGAATAAAACAATGCGCGTCGGCATTGCAGGCCTGGGCGCGGTCGGGCTCGACGTCGCGCGCCGTCTGATCGACGGCGATGTGCCGGGTGTTACGCTTGCCGCTGTCGCGATTCGCGACGCCGACAAGGCACGGCGCGCGCTGCCCCAGCTTGGCGACGCGATCGCGCTGCGCACGCTCGCAACAATCGCCGACGATTGCGACCTGGTGGTCGAATGTTTGCCGCCGGCCCGCTTCCGCGACATTGCCGTGCCGGCGATCGACAAGGGCCTGTTGTTCATGCCGCTGTCGGCGGCGCAACTGCTCGACAATGGCGACCTGATCGAGCGCGCCAAGAACACGGGCGCGCGCATTCTTGTGCCGAGCGGTGCGCTCATCGGCTTCGATGCGGTGCGCGCGGCGGCGGAAGGCGAGATTCACTCGGTAAAGATGGTGACACGCAAGCCGCCGAAGGGACTGGAGGGCGCACCTTATCTGGTCGAGAATAATATTAGCGTGCGCGATATTAAATCGCCCTTGAAAGTTTTCGACGGCACGGCGCGCGAAGGCGCGCGCGGCTTTCCGGCCAATTTGAACGTGGCGGCGGCCCTCTCGCTTGCCGGCATCGGGCCGGACCGCACGCAGCTTGAAATCTGGGCCGATCCGATTGTGACGCGCAACACCCACACCATTACGGTCGAAGCGGATGCGACGCGCTTCACGATGACCATCGAGAGCGTTCCGTCGGCCAATCCGCGCACCGGCAAACTGGTGGCGCCTTCCGTCGTCGCCGCGCTGCGCGGGCTAGTGTCGGAATTGAAGGTCGGCAGCTAGGCGGCAGCGGCAGGCGTTTCGATGCTAGTCTTAGCGTTGACTTCGGCCCGGCGAGATCGTTAGCATACACACAATCTCGGCAACCTTCACAGGCGCCTTCATGAAGCCCGCGCCCTTCGTCCGACATGTGCCGCGCACGCTTGATGAGGCGCTGGCGATTCTGTCGCAGGTGGCCGGACAGGACGGCCGCATATTGGCCGGCGGGCAAAGCCTGGTGCCAATCATGGCGTTCCGGCTCGCCAAGCCGGCGCATCTCGTCGATATCAACGAGATCGCAGGTCTCGATAAAATCTCGAGCGATGGCAAGATGCTGAGCATCGGTGCATGTGTGCGGCACGCGGCGTTTCATAAAGCGGTCGTGGATGGTCCGCTTGGGAAGCTGCTGCCCTATGTGGCGCGCCATATCGCGCATTACCCGATCCGCATGCGCGGCACGTTTTGCGGCAGCCTCGCGCATGCCGATCCGGCTTCCGAATGGTGCCTGACCGCCGCCACGCTCGATGCGACGATGGTGGCGAAAAGCACGCGCGGAACGCGCGAGATCGCGGCGAAAGATTTTTTCGACGGCATCATGTCGACCATTTTGGCCGAAGACGAGTTGCTCGCCGAGGTGCGGCTACCATTGCTGGCGAGCGGCACGAAATTCGGCTTCAACGAATTCAGCCGCCGCGCCGGCGACTTCGCGATGGCGTCTTCGCTCGTCACATACAAATTGCAGAACGGCAAGATCGTCGACGCGCACGTCGGCGTCGGCGGAGCGGAGCCATCGCCGCGCCGAATTCCGGAAGCGGAAGCCGCGCTCCATGGCCAGACGCCGGACGACGCCGCCTTCCGCGCCGCTGCCGAGGCCGCCGCGCAAGCAACCGACCCGCTGGTGGATCACCAAACGGATGCCGCCTATCGCCGCGATCTAGTGCGCGCGGTGGTGCGCAGGGCACTGGAGTGCTCTGCCTCATGACCGCGCACACCAAAGGCACCGGGCTGAAATGGGTCGGCCGCGCCATTCGCCGGCTGGAAGACCCGGCCTTGGTGCAGGGGCAAGGCCACTTCACCGCCGATTTGCCGGCGACACACTGGGTGCGCTTTGTCAGGAGCCCGATCGCCGCCGGAAAAATTGAAAAGATTACCGCACCCGACGGTGCATTGGTCATCACGGCCGCCGACTTGAAAGGCATAAAGCCGGTCACGCCGATGTTGCTCAAATTCGACTACAAGCCGGTCGCGCAGCCGATCCTCGCGGACGGCATAGTGCGTTTTGTCGGCGAGGCAGTTGCCGCCGTGGTGGCGGCGAGCGAAGAAGAAGCCGAGGACATCGCCGATCTCGTCGAGCTTGACCTTAAAGAGACCAAGCCGCTGGTCGACGCCCGCGTCGCGCTTGAGCAAGGCGCGCCGCAAATTCACGCGGTCGCGCCCGGCAATGTTATCCTGACCGGAAAGCACAAGACCGACGGCTTCAATGCGGTCTGGGCGGGCGCCGCAAGAACCGTCAGAATCGATGCGCGCTCGCACCGGCAGAACGCGACGCCGATGGAAGCGCGCGCGGCGCACGCCGCTTATGATGCCACCGGCCGCGTCACGCTTCACTGCACCACGCAGATGCCGCACCTCATGCGAACCGCGATTGCCGATCTCATCGGCATGCCGGAAAGCGACCTGCGCGTGATCGCACCCGATGTCGGCGGCGGCTTCGGGCAGAAAATGTCGCTTTGCGTCGAGTACGTATTGCTGGTGTGGCTGGCGCGAAAACTGAAATCGTCGGTGGCCTGGACCGAGGACCGGCGCGAAAACCTGATCGCCGCGTTTCATGCACGCGATCAATATGTGACGCTGGAAGGCGCCTTCGACACGCAGGCAAAACTGATCGCCTTGCGCGCCGATGTGATCTCCAATGTCGGCGCCTATTCCTGTTTCCCGACCACCTGCGGCGTCGAGCCTTTGATGGCGATGGCGGAAATGCCCGGGCCCTATGACGTTCAGCAATATGAATGCTTGGCGCGCGGCGTGCTCACGAACACCTGCACCATGGCGGCCTATCGCGGCGTGTCACGGCCGATCATCACCTTCACGCTCGAACGGTTGATGGACAAGGCGGCGAAAACCTTCGGGCTCGATCCCATCGACATCCGCCGCCGTAATCTGATTGACAAGTTTCCTTATAAATCCGCGACGGGCATCGAGTACGACGAGGCATCGTATAAAGAGACGCTGGAGATGGCGGTGAAGGAAGCCGACGTGCCGGGGTTCCGCGCACGGCAAAAGGACGCGCGCGCTAAGGGCGAATATCTCGGCATCGGCCTTGCGACGTTTTCCGAACGCACCGGTTATGGCAGTCCGGCTTTCGCCGCGCGCGGCATGGCGATCACGCCCGGCTGGGAGACGGTGCATGTCACCGTCGATCCGTCAGGTTTTGTCGAGGCCCGCATCGGCTCCTCACCGCACGGCCAGGGCCTGCGCACCACGCTGGCGCAGATCATCGCCGACGAAATCGGCGTGCCGCCGGACATGATCAAGGTCATTCATGGCGATACCGATACCGCGCCTTACGGCTGGGGCACCTTTGCCAGCCGCTCGCTGGTCATTTCCGGCGGCGCCACGCTGGTCGCGGCGCGTAAAATCCGCGCCAAGCTGATCAAGATCGCCAGCCACATGCTGGAGGCGGCCGAGAACGACATCGTGCTGGAAGACGGCGCGGCGAAAGTCGCGGGCACCGACCGTTCGGTCACGGTCGCGGCCATGGCGCGCGAAATCTATACGCAGACGCACCGCTTCAAAGGCGAACTTGAACCGGGCTTGAGCGAAAGCGGCACTTACGATCCACCCGGCACATTTTCGAACGCCTGCCACATCGCCTTTGTCCGGCTCGATTCGGAAACCGGCTTCGTCAAAGTCGAGCGCTATGTCGTCGCCGAAGACGCCGGCCGCATCATCAATCCGATGATCGCCGACGGCCAGGTGCATGGCGGCATCGCGCAGGGCATCGGCAACGCGCTACTGGAGGAAATCGTCTACGACGAAAGTGGCGGTATTCTCACCGCCAACCTGGCCGACTACATGCCGCCGACCGCGCATGAGATGCCGCCGATCGAACTACATCACATGGAAACGCCGAGCGTGAATTCGATCACTAAAGCTAAGGGCCTGGGCGAAGGCGGCACCATCGGCGCGCCGGCGGCGGTGCTGAACGCGATCAACGACGCGTTGACGCCCTTCGGCATCGAGATCGATACGATACCGGCGACACCGCAGCGCATTCGCGCGGCATTGCGCAAGGCGGGAAAGGCAGCATGACCGACAAGACCGCCCTCACTTTGACGATCAACGGCCGCGATCACGCGATTTCAGTCGAAGCGCGTCGCACGCTGGCGGATGCCATTCGCGAGGACTGCGGCCAGACCGGCACCCATATCGGCTGCGAACACGGCATCTGCGGCGCCTGCACCGTCATTGTCGATGGCGAGCCGGTGCGCTCGTGCCTGATGTTCGCCGTGCAGGCAGCGGGCAAGAAAATCCGCACCGTCGAGGGGCTGACGGATGGCGACACGTTGCACCCGATGCAGCAGGCCTTCATGGATCATCATGGGCTGCAATGCGGCTTCTGCACGCCCGGCTTTTTGATGCTGACGGTCGGCGTGCTGGAGCGCGAGCCGGATATTTCCGACGACGACCTGCTCGATGTGCTGTCGTCGAACCTGTGCCGCTGCACCGGCTATCAGAACATCATCAAGGCGGTGCGCGCGGCGGCCGCGACGATGCGCGGAAAATGAGCGCGCGAGGAAAATTTGTCGGCCGCTCCGTCCCGCGCCTGGAAGACCGCCCGCTGCTGACCGGACAAGGCCGCTTTGCCGCCGATATTTCGTTTCCCGGACAATGGACCATGCGTGTGGTCCGCTCGGCCGTGGCGCATGGGAAACTTCGGGCCATCGACGCCCACGCGGTGCTTGCGTTGCCGGGTGTGCATGCGGTGTGGACGCATGCGGATGTCGCGCACATCCCGCCGATCCCGTTTCGATTGACCGGCCTCAAATCGCTGGAGCCTTATCAACAGCCGGTGCTAGCGAAGGACACGGTGCGCTATGTCGGCGAGCCGGTCGCGCTGGTATTTGCCGATAATCAATATGTCGCGGAAGATGCCGTCGATCTGATTGAAATTGATATCGAGCCGCTCGGCGCGGTCACCGATGCCATCGCGGCGCCCTCGCCCTTTGATGGCGCGCTCCTCACGGAGCCGGACGTCATCCGCAAAGGTTACGGCGACATCGACGCGGCCTTCAACACCGCGAGTGCCGTGGTGTCGCTCGAACTTTCAATCGGCCGCCACACCGGCGTGCCGATGGAAACGCGCGGCGCCATCGCGCGCTATGATGAGGTAAACGATCGGTTGGAAATGCATGGTGCCGCCAAGGTGCCATGGTGGAACCGCGACACCATCGCGCAGATGCTCGGCCGCAAAAGAGACTCCGTGCAGTTCTACGAAAGCCATGTTGGCGGCGGCTTCGGCATTCGCGGTGAGATTTATCCCGAGGATGTGCTGGTGCTCGCCGCCGCGCTCAAATTTCGCCGGCCCATCAAATGGATCGAGGACCGGCGCGAGCATCTGATCGCCGCCAATCACTCGCGCCAGCAAATGCACCGCGTGCGCGCGGCCATCGATGCGCAGGGTCATATCCTTGCCATCGACGACGAATTTTACCACGACAATGGCGCTTACATGCGCACCCACGCCGCCACCGTGCCCGACCTCGCCGCCGCCATGCTGCCGGGACCTTACAAAGTGCCAGCCTATCGGGCCGCGGGGCATATCCGCCTCACCAACAAAACGCCTTGCGGCACCTATCGCGCGCCGGGGCGATACGAAAGCAGCTTTGCACGCGAACGGCTGCTCGATGCCATCGCGGCGAGAATCGGTGTCGACGCCGTCGAAATCCGCCGCCGCAATTTGATCGCAAAAAGCGCGATGCCCTACGATCTCAAACTTGACACTCTCGGCACTCACATCGTTTACGACTCCGGTGATTATGCGCTGCTTCTCGACAAGGCGTTGAAGCTTGCCGGCTGGAACGCATTGCAGGCCGACTTGAAAAGACGCCGCGGACAAGGCGAACTGGTCGGCGCCGGCCTTGCCATGTTCGTCGAAAAAAGCGGGCTCGGGCCATCCGACACCGTGCGAATCGAGATCAAAGACGATGGCAAGATCGAGGTTGTTACGGGCGTTGCCTCCATCGGCCAAGGCGTTGAAACCACCATGGCGCAGATTTGCGCCGACGCGCTGGGGACTGATTACGCAGCCATCAACGTCGTGCACGGGCAGACCGATCGCATGGATAGGGGCTCGGGCGCATTTGCCTCGCGCGTTACCGTCATGTGCGGCGAGGCCACGCGATTGGCGGCCACGCAATTGCGCGGCAAGGCTTTGCGGCAGGCGGCGGAACTGATGCAAACCGGCGCCGACGCGCTCGACATTATCAATGGTGAGATCGTGCGCACCGGCGGCGCATCCGGTCCTTCGATGAAACTTTCCGAACTGGCGCGGGCGCGGCCGGGCGAACTTATCGCCGAGGACACATTTTTTTCCTCGCACATGGTCTACCCTTACGGCGTTCACATTGCCGCGGTGCGCGTCGATGCCGAAACCGGCGGTGTCGCCGTCGAGCGCTATACAATAGCCTACGACATCGGCAAGGCGGTCAATCCCAAACTGGTCGAGGCGCAGATCGCCGGCGGCCTGGCGCAAGGCCTTGGCGGTGCGCTGCTGGAGGAGTTTCTTTACGATGACACCGGCGAGCCGCTTTCGGTCACCTTCGCCGATTACCTCATGCCGACTGTACGTGAAGTGCCTGAGTTATCGATCCTGATCACCGAGGATGCGCCGAGCCCGCTCAATCCAATGGGCCTGAAGGGCGCCGGCGAAGGCGGCGCCAACCCGGTGGGCGCGGCCATTGCCTCGGCCATAGACGACGCGTTGGGCCGTCCCGGCGCGGTGACGCAATTGCCGGTGACGCCAGCGCGGCTGAAGGCGATCATGCGCGGCCGGAGCGCTAGAGCGTTTTCGAGCGAAGTGGGTACCGGTTCGCGTGAAGAAAACGCGATAAAATAAAAGCTAGAGCCCCGGCTTTGATTCCATCAAAGCCGGAAAGGCCCTAGGCTAGCTTCTTCAACAAACGCGTCACCACGCGCCGCTCGTCCGGCGTCAGCGGCTCAAGCGTCGCCGTGGTGATTTCGGCGGCCACCACTTGCGCGGCTTTCGTCGCGGCGCGTCCGCGTTCGGTGAGCGTGACAGCGCGGCGACGGCGGTCCTTCGGATCGTTCTGCGCGGTGACGAAGCCGCGCACGCCGAGCCGATCTACCACGCCCTTGATGGTGGCGGCGTCGAGAAAAATCAGGCGGCCGAGATGGTTCTGCGAACAGGGCCCGACTTCGTAAAGCTTGGCGAGGGCGGCGAATTGCGTTTGCGTCAGCCCTTCGATCATGCGGCCGGTGAAAATCGAGGTGTGCCGCTGCATCGCGACGCGCATCAGAAAACCGACCTGGTGGTCGAGCACATAGCTTTTGCTCGCCGCCGGCAACGCAGGCGCCGCCGCGGCCTTCACTTTGCGCGTCATTGTCAGACCCCCAGCTTCAGACGGCGTGCCAAATCATGACCGGGAACGCGACACGGTGAAAGCCCCCAATCCGCATAGGTCGCATTTAGTGCCGATAACAGTCGGACGGGTCGAATATTTCATTCCGGCATGAACATCTGGAAAGCCTGTTTCACCGGGCCCCTCCGCCAGTCAGGCTTTCGGGCGGTCGCGGAACCTGTCCATCAACGCCTTGTCCTGGCCGCCGTCGATTTCGATCATGGTGCCGTTGACCATTTCCATCATCGGCGAGGCCAGCATGACGACCAGGTTCGCCACCTCCTCGACTTCGGCGATGCGTCCCATCGGGATCGAAGCCGGCGCCAGTTTGTCGGCCTGCTCGCGCGGAATTTTCATGTCGCGCGCCATGGCGTCGACCAGGCCGGCCCAGCGTTCGGTGCGCACTGGGCCGGGATTGACGGCGACGAAGGAGACGTTGTCACGGCCGTATTGGCCGGCGAGCGAGAGCGTCAGGTTTTGGCCCGCCGCGTTGGCGGCGCCCGGGCAGATTTCCCAATAAGACGGCTTGACGCCGTCATTGCCGATCAGGTTGACGACGCGGCCGCCGCCTTGCTTCACCATCACCGGCAGCACATAGCGCAGGCAGCGCACGTAACCCATGAATTTGAGCTGAAGGCCATTCTCCCAATCGTCCTCGGTCAGATGCTCGATCACGCCGCCGGCGGCCGAGCCGGCATTGTTGATCATGATGTCGGCGCGGCCGAGCGCTTTCACGGCGCTGTCGATGAAGTTTTTTGCTTCCGCGTCTTTGCGCAGGTCGGCGGGAATGGCGACAATCTTGCGGCCGGTCGCCTTTGCGATTTCGGCGGCGGCGGCCTCCAATGGCTCCTTGCGGCGCGCACAGATCGCAACATCGACGCCTTCCTTTGCGAGCGCCAGCGCGATGCCCTTGCCGATGCCTTCCGAACCGCCGGTGACCAGGGCGGTTTTGCCTTTGAGCTTCAGGTCCATCGCTTCCTCCAAGTGAAATAGCTATTCACGGGTTTTTCCGGTCGTTTCTCGTTTCGAATCCGTCAAGCTAGCTGTCAGCCCAACTCCTAACATGATGGTCCAGGCGTTCCAGATCACCGAGACGAAAAAGCTCAAGTAGGAAACAGCAACGAGATACATGCCCCAACGTGACTGATTGATCAGAGAAACGCCACCCGCGACGCCAAGCAGATAACCCACGTGATAAAAAATACCGCGATAAATCGAGACACCTCCGCCCTTGCCAGCCGTCCTGTTCTTGAAAAATGCGTTGTAGGTAAAGCTGAGGGGGAGATACCACCCACATAAATTGATGGCGATCAATTCCGCGCCGAGAACGGCTGACGGCTGAGGCACAAGAAATGCCCCCGCCTGAACGAGCATTAATAGAAGATGAATCGCGTTGTTGCGCGCCCGTGCGCGATAAACGCGATTGTTCACGATCTCTTCGAGATGCAGCGAGGTAACGACAAACAATAAGCCGATCAGCGCCGCCGCTGACGTACCCAACATCACATAGAAATCGTGCCATTTCTCCGGATGGTAAGCATTTTCCATTCGATCGCCTCCAGGCTATCGACGTTAAGCCGACAATCACGCGCTCGTCTTATGCGCCAGCCAACGGCCAGCCTCGGCCGCGGCGAACAGGTCCGCGAGCGCGGCGTTGAACGTCGCCGGTTCCTCGCTGGTGATGGTGTGGCCGGAGCGCGGAATGACCTGAAGGCCGGCGGTCGGCACGATGCGCTTGAGAAAGGCACTCGAGTCGAGACACCAGCCGTCCTCGTCGCCGACCAGCACCAGCAAGGGCGGTTTGAACTTTCTCAGGTCCGCTTCCATGTCCCACAAAGTCGGGCGCCCGGCCTGGAGATGCAGCATGGTGAGCGCATGGCCGGTGGCGGAATGCTCGCTCAGCATCTTGACGAATTCGGCATAGCCGCGCGGGTCTTTATATTTATGGGTCTGCCGCGTGGCGCCGTCGGCATAGCGCGGCGCCATCACCGCCATGCCTTCCTTGGCAAAGGCTTCGCCGGTCTCGCGCGACTGGGCGCGGCTTTCTTCGACCACTTTCGGATCGGGGCTGGAACCGTAACCGCACCCGGCGGCGGTGACCGAAATGCAGCGATCGGGATAGTGAATGCCGACATGCAGCGCGGTCGCCGCGCCCATCGAATGACCGACGACATGCGCCTTGTCGATCTTGAGCGCGTCCATGACCGCGACCACGTCGTCGCGCGCGATGTCCTGGCCGTATTTATCGCCGTCTTCGGGAATATCGGACGGCGGATAGCCGCGCTGGCTATAGGTGACGCAGCGGTGCGCACGCGCGAGATGCCGCATCTGCGGCTCGAAGGTACGGTAATCGCCGGCATATTCGTGCACGAAGACGACCGGCGTGCCTTGTCCGGCCTCCTCGACATACAACCTGACGCCGTCGCGCGCGGTGATATGCGGCATCGCCTTGCCCACCCCAGTTTGCCTAACGCGCAATTATTTGCACGCAAATGAACTTTGTAAAGCGCTCGACCGGCGATCGGACCCGATTTGCCCGCGAAATCGCAAAGTTCCGCCATGTCATTTCTTGTATCACCGCTTAGTGATCTGGCCTGGTGTCCGGTGTCGAACAAAACGGCCCTACGGCGGGTTGGACCGTGGGTAACAAACTATTAACCAACCGAGGGCTTGAGCGATCATGTCACATCATCCGAGGAATTTGCGTGCGCTTCTGCTCGCCAGCGTGGCCGCTTTATCGTTTACGGCGGTGCCTGCTTCGGCTGGCGGCGTTAATGTCGCAATCGGCGGCCATACGATTATCGGTACTGGCGGCGGCGGTCTGGGCGGTATCGGCGGCAGTGTTGGCGGTATCGGCAGCGGGCTTAGCGGTTCGGTCGGCGGCGCGCTCAACGGCGGTAGCGGTTTCTCCGGCGCCGCACCGGCTGCTCCGACCAACGCCAATCCAAACTTTTTCTCGGGCGCGGCGAATTTCGGCGAACGCACGGTGAAGCGCGCGACAGATCAAAGCGGTACGCACCCGGTGCATCGCTTCGTCAAGCGCAAAACCAACCGTCTCGAAGCGCATATTCCGAAGACCAGGATCGGCAATTCGAAGAGCCTGGTTAAAGCGACGACCAGCCCTCAGAAGGAAACTGCCAGCATCGCCGGCAAGAAAGGCGTCAACGCCAAGGTGATCAACGATCCGGAGGCGCAGATCACGCTCGGCGATGGCCACACCAAAGGCGCGACGGTCGACACCAAGATCGACCAGACTGGAACGCAAACGCCGGTGACGACGACCGTGGATGGATTTAATTCGCCGTCCAGCAGCACCGGTTCGACCGGAAATGCCGGTGTCGCCTCGACCGATGTCGGCCTGCTCAACGGCGCCGGTACCAAGACCGGCAGCCAGAACGGCAACGGTGTGCCGCTCACCGACACCAATGTCGGCGTGCTCAACCAGGCTGGCGGCAACAGCGGCAACGCCGACAATGCAGCGGCGGCGACGAATATCGGCGCGCTCAACGGCGCCAACACGACGACCGGCGACAGCGGCAACACGGGCGACGCCGGCGTCGCCTCGACCAATGCCGGTATCGCTAACCTCGGCAGCGATACCGGCAGCCAAGGCAACAGCGGCAACGCGCCCGTGGCTGGCGTCGCAGCCGGCGTACTCAATGTCGGTAGCGATACCGGCAGCAAGAACAATAGCGGCGATGGTGGAGCGCTCGGCGCAGCCGCCGGCATCGCCAATATCGGCGGCGGCACCGGCGACAGCGGCAATAGCGGCGCTGCTCCCGCGGTCGCGGCCGACACCGGTGCGCTCAATAAGCAGGCCGTCACTGGCGATACCGGCAATTCCGGTTCCGGCGGGGCGCTCTCGGCCGATACCGGGCTCGCCAACAACGGCAGCAACACCGGCGACAGCGGCAACAAAGGCGTGGCGGGGCTGGTCAATGCCGATACCGCCGCCCTTAACAGCGGCGGCTCAACAGGAGAGACCAACAATCCGTCCGGCGGCATCAACCCGCTGGGGACGGCCGACACGGCGATTGCCAATACCGACAGCGTGACCGGCAATAGCAATGGCGGCGCGAGCAATACGCCATTGGCCAGCAACACCGCTATCGCCAATGACGGCAATCAGACCGGCAATACCAGCGACGGTAGCCCCAGTGGTCCGGGCGTGACTGCCGACAATATCGGCGTCGGCAACGGGTCGGGAACCACCACCGGCACCAATGGCAGCGGCAGCGGCGACCCCGCCGGGGTCGATGTCAACGGGCTGACGCCGTCCGGCGGTTCGGGCGGTGGTGGCACCGGCATCGATACGGGTACGCAGACGGTGGCAGTGACCACCAACCCGAGCGACCAGCCGATCGACGTCAATGTCGATCACAGTGGCGGCGTGCCCGGCGACAATACCGTTACCGCCAACGTAGACCTCGGCGGAGCGCTGCCCAATGTGGGCGACACCGTGAACAATATTGGTGGCAATACGACCAACAATGGCGGCGACACCAACGTCACCAACAACACGACCGAGACAAATGGTTCTAACTCGGGCGGCGGCGGCAGTGTCGCGATCGGCGGCTTCAGCGGCGGCGGCGCCTATGCGGCCGATGACTGGCGGGCGCGTTGCGTGCGTGTGCTGCGCGACCGCAAGCACTACAGCAAGCGCATCTGGGACCGCTGCTGGCGCCTGGTGCATCAGGAAAAGAAGAACGGCAAGCCGAAAAGGGAAAGCAGCCTCGGCGCCGGCCAGATTTAACCCGCATCCGAGACAGAAACACCGGCCAGAAATGGCCGGTGTTTTTTTGCGCGCCGCGGTCGCGTCAGATGCGGGCGTTCAGCGAGAACAGATAGAGGTTGCGGGTATAGCTCGGCGCGCCGGCGATACCGTTCGAATCGAAGCCGATGTTGCGGTAGTCGAAACCGAGCGTCAGGTTTGGATTGACCAGATATTTCACCGAGACCAATGGGCTCAGCGAATGATCGGTGCGGCCGGCGCCCTGGAATTCGTCGACCAGATAGCTCGCGCCGGCGCCGACGATGAAATTTGGCAGCAGCGCGTAGTCAAGCCGGCCCGCCACCAGCGATTCGATCAGGCTGACGCCGCCATTCAAATTCGATTCGAGCGCATTGCGCCGCCCTTCGACCACGCCGGTCCAGCGCGGCGCCAACAGGAAAGCGAGCGAGCCGCCATAGGTGAAGGTCGAAACGGTGTTGAAGTTCACGCCAGTGTAATTCTGGAACATGTAGCCGGCGTAGGCTTCGCCCTTCATGCGCGCGCCCTGGCCCGGCTCGAACAGCATGCCGCCGACGACGCGGTAGCCGGTCGAGTCGAAGATATCGACCTGGAAGTCACGCCGGTTGCCGGCCAATTCGACGAACACGCTGGTCAGCGGCGCCACGACGTAGCCGATGCGGCCGGACAGGACGCCGACATTGCCGTCGCGATAGCTCTGGCTGACTGGAACGCCGCCGACGGTCGGCGTGTCGTAATTGGTCCATGACCCGGCGACGCCGAGCGAAGACCACAAACGGCCATAACGCTTGTTAAGCGCGCCCGAAGCTTCGATCGTGTCGTAGCCGACCGGCCGGTCGAAGGCGGTGATCAAGGATTCGCCGCCGCCGCGCGCTTCATGTGCGCGGGTGTAGGCAAATTTGCCGACCAGTTGCGTGTTGGGATCCGGCATCACGGTCGTCGCGAGGGCGAGGCCGCCATTGGTCTGATCCTCGCCGGAGAAACGGGAATACCATCGTCGCTCAACATAACCCCGCGCTTCCATCGCATAGTTCGGTCCGGCCGTGGTCAGACCGAGTTCGGGCCGCACCAGGCCGCCCCAGGAACCTTGCCGGTTCGCGCTCGAGGCAAAGACATTGTCGTCATAGAAAGTGCCGGCAGTGACGGACGGGTAAAGTCTAAAGGCGCCTGCGGCGATTCCGGGCGTCACCGGTTCATATGGGTGCCAAGGATCGGGGACTGTTTTGCCAGAGGTTTCCGACACCTGCGGTGCCGTCGGCGTCCAGCCTTGTACCGCCTGCGGAGGCGCTTGCCGCTCGCCCGGAACTTGCGCCAATGCGGCGCCCGACAAACAAATGGCAACGCCTGCCAGAAACGCGAGTTTTACCCGCATCGGAAATACCCCCAGACCAACATGGACCGAAATTCACAACGCCGGACACGGCTTTTGCTTCACGCGAATTAAATTTTTTGATGGGCACATGCGTTGGTAGCGACACATGACATCACACGACTAAGCGTTATCTGTTTGTGACTTTCACGGTTCGCGACCACGCAGGCAAGCGCGCGCGCAAATTCCATCAATGCGCGCACCAATCGCGAATTACCGCGTAAGCCCTTGCAAAAATTTTTGATTTTCACGTTCACGACGCGGCGGCTTTAAAAACCCCGGCGGCGCCATCTGTTAATAGCGGGGGAAACCTGTCGCCGTTACAACAATCCGCGCAAGGTTAGATGTAGGCCGAGCGCCAGGAGGCCGATGAAGAAGCACAGCCGGAACGTCGCCGGCTTGATGCGGTCGCGCACCAATTGGCCGAGCCACATGCCGACGAGCGAGACCGCCAGCGCCAGCAACGCCGGCGCCAACAGCGCGGTGTTGATTTCGCCCGCATGCTGGAGCGCCAGCGCGAGCGTGACGGTGGATACCGTGAAGGAGAGGCCGAAAGCCTGCACCAGTCTGTCGCGTTCCAAACCTAGCGCCTGCACATAGGGAACTCCGGGCAATACGAAAATACCGGTCGCCGCCGTGATCGCGCCGTTGACGATGCCGACGGCAAGCCCGAGCCAGGTTTCGGCGCGCGGCGGCACGGTGAATTCGATCTTGACGAGACCGAGACAGGCGTAAGCCGCGAGCGCAATGCCGAGCCACATCGACGCCTGTCCGCTGCCGCTATGCGGCAGCAGCAGCGCGCCGAGAAACGTGCCGACGCCGATGCCGGCGAGCAAAGGCCATAGCCGCGTCACCAGCGCAATCAGCCCGCCGCCGGCGGCGAACTGCCAGATGTTGGTGATGAGCGAGGGCAGCACCAGAATGGCGGCCGCCTGCGCCGGCGTCAGGGTCAGGCTCAACAGGCCGATCGCCACCGTCGGCAGGCCCATGCCGATGACACCCTTGACGAAGCCGGCGAGCAGAAAGATCGCGGCGACGGCGAAAAGGACATATGTATGATCCACCCGGCAGCCTTTCTTTAATGGCGCGACCATGCGTGACGCGGGTGAGGCTCACAATGCGCAAAGCAGCAAGGCTGGGTCATCGGATTACGAAGGCCGTTTAAGCTTCGTTGCCGTGCCCCGTCATTCGATGGCATACTTTCGACAAATGCCAATCAAGCCGGGTTTTAAGACCACATGCCGGACGTTTTCGTAGCCAAAGCCTCGCAATTTCCCGACGGCGAACGCCGTATTGTCAGTGACGGGACGACCGAAATCGGGGTGTTTCACTGGCAGGGACAATATTTTGCCTATGAAAATCTCTGCCTGCATCAAGGCGGACCGGCCTGCGAAGGCGTGATGATGCACAAGGTCGAGGACGTGCTGGCGCCCGACAAGACCTGGCAGGGGCAGACATTCTCCAGGGACGATATCCATTTCGTCTGTCCCTGGCACGGCTATGAATACGATTTGAAAACCGGCGAATGCGCCGGCGACCGCAAGCTGAAACTGAAAAGCTTCAACGTAGTCAAACGCGGGGAGGACATTTATGTCGTCGCCGATTGAGTCGAAAGCAAACGACGCGGACATTCAGGCGGCGCTGGCCAACGCAGTGCGCGCCTATGCCGAGCGCGCGGCCGAACGCGACGGCGGCCTCTCCGCATTTCCAGCCGACGCGAGCGTGACCGCGACCGACGTGATGGTGACCGTCACCGCGATGTTGAAGGCCGTCAATTTGCAAGTGTTCGAACTCGGCATGTGGCAAAGCTGGTCAGGTAAGTCGTGAACATGAGCATCACGCGCTCCTGTCATTCCCGCGAAAGCGGGAATCCAGCTCTTAGAAAAGCAAGCGCCGGGTCCCCGCTTTCGCGGGGACGACAACAAAATAAATCCGCGAAAGTTATCTAGCACATGGACCTCCCCCTCTCCGATTTCCGCAAGATGGAAGTCGCCGAATTCGACACCAGCAAGCTGCTCGCACATGCGGCGAAGCAGGCGGCCGAACGCGGCTATGACAAATTCCCCATCGTCGACGTCGACTCGCATCATTACGAGACCGAGTCTATGGACGAAATTCTCGAATACATGGACGATCCCGTCATCCAGCAATTGGCGCGCAGCGCGCGCCAGGCCAATGCCAAAGGCAACGGCGTTCTGCCGGGCGGCGTCGGCTATCAGGACATGGGCGGCCGCGTGATGCGTTATGCCACGCGCGGCATCGAAAAGACGCCGCCCGGCACGCATCGCGACATCACGCTGACGCGGCGCTGGATGGACGCCATCGGTATCGACATCGCGGTGATGTTTCCGACGCCGATGCTTCAACTGGGCCTGCATCCGCAAGTCGAGGTCGAGGTCGCGCTCGCGCGCGCCTATAACCGCTGGCTGACCGAGCGCGTCTTGGCGCATGAGCCGCGCCTGCGCTCGATGCTCTATCTACCGTTCAACGATTCCGAGGCCTCGTACAAGATGGTGCAGGAATTCGGCGACAAGAAAGGCGTCGCCGGCTTCATGGTGACGTCGGCGCGCTACCGGCCGGTGCATCACAACTCGTTCATGAAGACCTATGCGCTGCTGGAAGAGATGAGCCTGCCGCTCGCGTTTCACGCTGGCTACAACTGGAACGACCAGACCGTCGGCATGATGAACAAGTTCATCTCGGTGCACGCGCTCGGCTTCGTGTTCTACAACATGGTGCATCTGGCCAACTGGATCCCCAACGGATTGCCGGAACGCTTTCCGAAATTGAAGGTGCTGTGGATCGAAAGCGGATTGGCTTGGGTGCCCTTCATGATGCAGCGCTTCGACAACGAATACATGATGCGCACCTCGGAAGCGCCGGCGTTGAAGAAACTGCCGAGCGATTACATGCGCGACATGTTTTTCTCGACGCAGCCAATGGAAATCACCGATATGGGAATGCTGGAGCAGACCTTCCGCATGCTCAAGGCCGACACGCAGCTTTTGTATTCGTCGGACTATCCGCATTGGGATTTCGATTTGCCGTCGACGATTTACGATCTGCCGTTCCTGGACAAACGCGCCAAGCGAAATATTCTCGGCGGCAACGCCATGCGGCTGTTCAATATTGAAGCGCCGAAGGAGAAGATGGCGGCGGCGGAGTAGTGCTTCTTATCCCTCCCCGTCTTCGGGGAGGGTGGACGCGAGCGATAGCGAGCGGCCGGGTGGGGTTCTTGTATTGCCGCGCGATTGACCCCCCGGCGCCGCGCCCGAGCGCGAAGGACGCGTTTTCCTCTGCCTGCGGGCGCCGCACTTGGTTCCATCTTCTTGACGCCTCGCGAAACGGGGCCGGACAATATGAATATAAGCCTATCATAGGGCCATTGTCAAGTCGACAAATTCGCGTGCCAGGCCCGCCCGACGCCCCCGTGACGGGCGCCCGCGCGCGTGTTAATGCGCGGCGGAAGCGCCTATAGTGGCGGCCGACCAATCAAGCCCTGCCCAATAAACGCCGTGTGAGGAGACACCCCATGGATCAGACCGTCCGCAAGATCAGCGCCGAGGACATCAACCCGCGCCATAACTGGGGCCGCGCCCTGCCCTCGCTCGGCATCACCGGGGTCGATTTCGAGGAACGCGTCAATTATCAGCGGCTGCACAAATACCGGCTCGGCCGCGCCAAGCAGGCGCTGGAGAACTCCGAACTCGGCGCGCTGCTGGTGTTCGACGTCAACAACATCCGCTATTTGACCTCGACCAAGATCGGCGAATGGGAGCGCGACAAGCTCTGCCGCTGGACGCTGCTGACCCGCACCGGCGAACCGATTTTGTGGGACTTCGGTTCGGCCGCCGTGCATCACAAGCTCTATGCGCCGTGGCTGCTGCCGGAAAACTGCAAGGCTGGCATCATCGGCATGCGCGGCATGGTCGATCCCAAATTCGGCCTGATGGCCAAGCACTCCAAGGAAATCGCCTCGCTGATCAAGGAAGCCGGCTGCGCCGACATGCCGATCGGCGTCGATATCATCGAACCGCCGATGATGTTCGAACTACAGAAGGCCGGGCTCAATATCGTCGATGGCCAGCAGGTGATGCTGGAAGCGCGCGAGATCAAGTCGCAGGACGAGATCGCATTATTGAACCGCGCCGCCGCCATGGTCGATGGCGCCTATCACATGATCAACGACATGCTGCGGCCGGGCGTGCGCGAGAACGACGTGGTCGCCGAGGTCAACAAGTTTCTCTACACGCACGGCTCCGACGACGTGGAGGCGGTCAACGCCATTTCCGGCGAGCGCTGCAACCCGCATCCGCATAACTTCACCGACCGCATGATCCGCCCCGGCGACCAGGCCTTCTTCGACATCCTGCAAGCCTTCATGGGGTATCGCACCTGCTACTACCGCACCTTCAATGTCGGGCGCGCGACGCCGGCGCAGCACGACGCCTACAAGAAGGCGCGCGGCTGGCTCGACGACGCGATGCAGCGGATCAAGCCGGGTGCCGCGACCAACCACATCGCCGAAGCGTTCCCGAAGGCGCAAGAATTCGGCTTCCCGGACGAGACATCGGCCTTCGGTTTGCAATTCGCGCACGGCCTGGGGCTGGCGCTGCACGAGCGTCCGATCATCTCGCGCGTGGTGTCGATGGAGCACCCGACCGAGATCAAGGAAGGCATGGTGTTCGCAATCGAAACTTATTGTCCGGCCACCGACGGCTATTCCGGCGCGCGCATCGAGGAAGAAGTGGTGGTCACCGACAAAGGCTGCCGCGTCATCTCGCTGTTCCCGGCGGAGGAATTGCCGATCGCGGCGAAGTACTAGGCGCGGAACTAAAATCGCCGCCGCCACTTAACCTCCCTGACAACTCAGGGAGGCGACGATGGCTAACAATGGCAATAGTGGCGGCGTTGGCGTGCTTGGTGTTCTGATCGGCGCGCTGATCGTGATCGTAGTCGGCGGCGGTCTTTTGTTCGCCACCGGCAAATTCCCGGGCTCCAGCGGCAGTTCTTCGACCTTGAAGGTCGAACTGCCGAAGATAGGCACGACCGGTTCCAAATAGCGTTTAGGTCTTTCCGCCCAAGCCACCGGCCGCGTTCATCGCCGCCGGTAGCGCCACGGACATCGAATCCACCATCGTGGTCGGGATGAGAATGGTGGCGCCGCGCTCCTTGGTGGTTTCGTAGATGATATTCATGGCGCGCAAGTGCAGCGCCGCGGGCTCCCCGGCATAGGTGCGGGCGGCATCGACGAACTTCTGTGCGATGGCAGCCTCGGCCGAGCCCAGGATCACGCGCGCTTCCTTCTCGCGTTCGGCCTGCGCCTGGCGCGACATGGCGTCCTGCAACGCAACGGGTATGGCGACGTCGCGGATTTCGACCGAATGGACCGAGATGCCCCAGTTGGCGGTCTTGCGCGCGATCTCGGTGCGCAGCACTTCGTCGGCGGCCTTGCGTTCCGACAGCAGCGCCGACAATAGCGAAGCGCCGATCATTTCGCGCAACGAGGTCTGCGCTACGCGGTCGATGGCCTGGCGATAGTCGGTGATGTTAAGCGCCGCGGCCTGCGCATCATGCACGTGCCAGAAAATGACGGCATCGACATTGACCGGCACGGTGTCACGGGTGAGCGCGGATTCGGCGTTGAACTGGGTGGTCTGGATGCGCTCGTCGATCACGGCGGTGATGCTGTCGAAGATCGGGATGATGATGAACAGACCGGGTCCTTTAACGCTCGACAGCTTGCCGGCCCGCAGGATCACGAAACGCTCCCAGTTGTTCGCCATCTTGAGCGAGAAGAAGATGAGCACCGCGATCACAAAGAATGCGAAGGCCGGTAGCGGCAAATGGGCGGTAAACAGAAGGGCGCCGATGCCGGCGAATATCACGGTAACCAGTAGGGTAATCTGATTCATGGCGAAGCCTCCGCGTTGCGGGAGATAGCGGCGGCGTGGCGCACTGGCGCCGTCCGGCCGCCTGCCATGCAGATACGCCTTAAACCTAAAACCACAAGGCGGCGGCGCGGCCTCGACTAGGCGCGGGCGGCGGCTTTATTCAAATGCGGAAAACGTTCGGTCAGCAGCGAACCGGGATAATAGGTCGGCACGAAAGCCGGATGTGCGCGGATATTGTCGAACCAGGTGACGATGCGCGGCAGGTCCTGCCAGTCGGCGTAATTCAAGTCGTGCATGCGCACCAAAGCCGGCATCACCGCGACGTCGGCGAGGCAGATGTCCTTGCCCAGGAGCCACGGCCCGCCGCTTTTTTCGATTTCAGCATCCATGCGCTCATAGGTGCGGCGCAGGCGCGCGAGCGCCGCGTCCATTTCCTCTTTCGGGAAACCGGCCTGGCCCATCTTCATCATGAATTCCTTGCGCAGCGGTTTGCTCTCCGCCATCGCGATGAATGCCTCGCGGCTCATGGCCTGGAATTTGGGCAGGAACGCGAGATTGAAGGTCGGCACCCGCACCGCCGGCGCCGGCATCTCGTCCATGAAATGCATGAGCGCGCGCATGCGGGCGCGCATCACCGGGTCCTCCGGCGTGAAACTGGCGTGCGGCTCGACCTCGTCAAGATATTCGGTGATGACGGTCGAGTCGGTGACGATGGAGCCGTCATGGTCCAGCGTGGGCACGACGCCGTTCGGGTTGAGTTTGAGATAGTCCGGCTTGAGCTGATCGCCGTCCAGGAGGTTGAGCTTGACCTCCTTGAACGGCAGCTTCTTTGTGTTGAATACAAAACGCACGCGCTGGCTGCACGTCGATTGCGGCGCGTTGTAGAGCTTGTAAGCCATCCCCGTCTCCCATTTCCCGCGAGCCCGCCGCCGATCATGCGGCGGGACGCGCTCGCAAATCCAGGCCTTTAATTTATGGCCTATTTACTTGTGGTGGATGCGCCTACCCGATTGACTGTGCTCGTGCGCAACCGCCCTAAACCCTTCCTTGGGGCCTTAACGGCGGTCTGAATCCTCCACCTTATGCACACGGGGCCCCTCGCGGGGCCCCTTTTTTTGTTTGCGCTCCCCGCGTAAGCGCGGGAGCGATGCCCCTCGCGGGGCCCCTTTTTTGTTTGCGCTCCCCGCGCAAGCGCGGGAGCGATACCCCTCGCGGGGCCCCTTTTTTGTGCGCTCGTAGGGAGGATTAGCCGAAGGCGTAATCCGCCATTCAGCGCGGCGGATTACGCTGCGCTAATCCGTCCTACTATGCAGCATCGCGTCCGGGGCACGGGAGACCTACTCCAACCCGGTGCCGACTTTCACGTTTTCCGGTTCCAGCTTCATGCCGGCGGCGAGCGCCATGGTTTCGGCCAGCGCGGCGAAATCCTTAGCCAGATATTCTTCCGGGTTCTTCTGCAACGTCGCCGCGCCGAAATGCGTTTGCAGCACTTCGCGCGTCGCCGCCGTCACCGGCATCGGCACGTCCCACTCGCGGCCCAATTCGAGGCCGAGATCGAGATCCTTGCGCAGCAGTTCGGGCGTGAAGGTGGTGGTCCAGTCGAGATTGACCAGAGCCGGCGTCTTGTACTGGGTAAACATCGATCCCATGACGCCGTTGTTCATGAAGGCGAGGAAGGCGTGGCGCGGCACGCCCATCTTGTTGGCGAGCAGCGTGATCTCGATCAGGTTCTCGATCACGACGCCGAGCATGACGTTGTGCGCGATCTTGCAGATGCGCGCGAGCTCGCCGTCTCCGACGTAAGACACGCCCTGCGGCGCGAACACTTCGATCAGAGGCATCGCCACCTTGGCGTCCGCTTCCGGACCCGACACCACCGACGACAGCTTGCCGGCGTGGATGACCTTGGCATTGCCGGACACCGGCGCGGCCAGAAAGCTGACGCCCTTTTCGGTGAGCTTGGCGCGAATGGCAGCGGATTCTTCAACGGAAATCGACGAGCAATCGACCAGCATTCTCGGCTTCTTGGCGCCGCTCAACAGGCCGTCCTTGCCGAAGACGACTTGCTCGACATCCTTGCCGGTGGAGACGATGGCAAACACCACGTCGCAATCGGCGAGTTCGACCGCCTTGTCGACGACCTTGCCGCCGAGCTTCGTCAGCGGCTCGGCCTTGGAACGGGTGCGATTCCAGATGGTCACGTCATGGCCGGCCTTGAGCAGGCGCTCCGCCATCGGCGTTCCCATGCGGCCCACCCCGATCCAGCCGATTTTTTGAGCATTCTTCGACATCCCGAAACTCTCCCGTTACGTTTATGCCGCGATAGCGCGGGTACACTTAATCAATCCGGGCGCTTTAGCCGGTCTGCGGCTAATTCGCCAGAGGGACGCCCGAACCGCGCAGGCAACGCGGCGCTGCTTGTAGTCGGCATCTAAAGCGCATTATCCTGCCGGAAAGCTGGCCCGATGGCCGGCGCAACGGCCCGACAAGAGGCCAGAAATTCGAATAGGGAGGAGCGCCGACGGTCATGCAGGATGCGGTCACCATCGCGGTAGCGCGTGCGCCCCAATCGCGCATCGGCGACCAATTGCGCGTCGTCGCGCGCAACGCCTTTCCGTTCATCGTGGTGGGCGCGATCTGGGAGATCGTGGCGCGCTCCGGCACCTTCCCGCGCAAACTGTTTCCGACCCTGGAAGACATCGCACGCTCCTTTGTCGATCTTACGCTCTCCGGCATCTTGCCGCATCACGCTCTCGACACCGTCATTCGGCTGCTGTCCGGATTTTTCCTGGCGGCCGTCATCGGGCTGACCATCGGCGTGCTGATGGGGCGCTCGCGCCGCGCGGAAGACATCTTCCTGCCGCTAGTGAGCATCCTGGCGCCGATCCCCGGCCTCGCTTACACGCCGCTGTTTCTATTGTGGTTCGGACCCGGCGAATACTCCGCCGTGCTGCTGGTGGCGTTCGTGTCGAGCTTTCCGATCATCTATAACAGCTGGACCGGCGTGAAGGCGGTGAAGGAAATTTGGCTGCGCTCGGCGTTGGCCATGGGCGCCGACGACCGCCGCATGTTCAGCCACGTCATCCTGCCGGGCGCGCTGCCCTACATTTTGACCGGCTTAAGGCTCGGCCTGGCGCAGGCCTGGCGCATTCTCATCGCGGTTGAAATGCTCGCCGCCGTGCCGTGGGGAATGGGCTGGCTGATTTTCGGCGCGCGCGAATTCTTGAACACCGACGCCATGATGGCCGGCGTGGTCGTGATCGCGCTGATCGGGTTGGCGCTGGAAAAATACGTGTTCCAGAAGATCGAGAATTATACCGTGGTGCGCTGGGGCATGGTGGAGGCGATGGAATGACCGCCAAGACCAGCCAGATGACTCGCCAACAGCTCAGCAACCGCTCGATGCTGCGCGCCGGCGTGACGCTGATCGTGGCGGCGGCGCTGTACGAAGCGCTCAGCTATAGCGGAATTTTTCCGCGCGTGCTGCTGCCGACCATCCAAACCATCGTGGTCACACTGTATGGCATGCTGGCCGATGGAAGTATTTTGGTGCACGCGGCGGCGACGCTTTACCGTGTGCTGTTCGGCTTCTGCCTGGCCATTGTGGTCGGGTTGCCGCTCGGCATCGCCATGGCGCGCTTCAAGCCGGTGGAGAATTTCTTTCTGCCGCTGGTGTCGGCGCTGATGCCGATCCCCTCTTTCGCGCTGGTGCCGTTGTTCATGCTATGGTTCGGCATCGGCAACACCACCACGGTGCTGATCGTCTTTTATGCCGCGACGTTTCCGATGCTGTTCAACACCTGGTCCGGCGTGCGCTCGGTCAATCCGATCTGGCTACGCGCGGCCGGCTGCATGGGCGCCGACGAGAAGCGGCTGTTCTGGAAGGTGATCATTCCGGGCGCCTCGCCCTTCATCATCACCGGCATGCGGCAGGCGTTTCTGCGCGCGTGGATCGCGGTGGTCGGCGCCGAGATGATCGCGGCCTCTGATTTCGGCCTCGGCTGGGTGATTTTCGACGCCAAGGAATTTCTGCAAACCGACGTGATGATGGCCTCGCTGGTGGTCATCGGGCTGATCGGATTTGTGTTCGAGCGCGTCGTGTTCGGCGGCATCGAACGCGCCACCATTCTGCGCTGGGGCATGGTGCGGGCGGCGAAGGGCTAACAACAAGAAACAAGAAAGTAGCATAGCGACCATGGTTCCGATCGAAATCAATAATGTGACGCTGGAATACGACACCCCGGCCGGCAAAGTCACCGGCGTGCAGGACGTGTCGTTCGGGATCAACGCGTCCGAATTCGTCTGCATTGTCGGACCGTCCGGCTGCGGCAAGTCGACCTTGCTCAACGTGATCGCCGGATTTCTGGCCCCGGCGGCGGGCGAAATCCGCATCGACGGCAAGACCGTGACCGGACACGGCATGGATCGCGGCGTGGTGTTCCAGGATTTCGCGCAACTGTTTCCGTGGCGTACCGCGCTCGGCAACGTGTCGTTCGGACTGGAGATGAAGGGCATCGGCAAGGAAGAACGCGACAGGATAGCGCGCGAGCAGTTGCGGCTGGTGAAGCTGGAAAAATTCGTCGACGCCTTTCCGCATCATCTGTCGGGTGGCATGCAGCAACGCGTCGCCATCGCCCGCGCGCTCGCCTACGATCCGTCGGTACTGCTGATGGACGAGCCTTTCGCCGCGCTCGACGCCATGACGCGTGACGACATGCAGCGCCTGCTCGCCGATGTCTGGCGCGCCACGCGCAAGACCGTGATCTACGTCACCCACAATGTCGGCGAGGCGGTTTATCTCGCCGACCGCGTCGTCGTGATGTCGGCGCATCCCGGCACGGTGCAAGCGGTGATCAACATCGATCTGCCGCGCCCGCGCGATCCGCTGAGCGTGGAATTCGTCGAATGCCAGAAGCAACTGATGCGGCATCTCGGCCACCAGGTAGCCGCAAATGACGGTGGACATTGATTAAGGAAAACAAACAGGGAGGACGCGTGATGACAACGAACAAGGGATTAACCCGGCGGCATGTTGTGGCGGCGGGCGGCGCGGGGCTGCTGGCGGCCGGAATGGGCATGCGGCCAGGCTTCGCGGCCGACGTTACCGTGCGGCAGGGCTACCAGACCAATATGTGGGGCATGCCGACTTATTATCTGCTGCGCTCCGGCTATTTGCAGAAGCACGGCATCAAGTTCGAGGAATTCGCAGTGCCGTCGGGCAACCTGACCATGCAACAGATGGTGGCACGCCAGGTCGATATGGGCACTTACGCCGGCCCATCTTTCATCATCGGCCACGAGAAGGGCGACCTGTCGGCGATCGCCAAGATCGAATATGTCGGCAAGACCGCGCGCGTGATGGCGCGTAAGGAACTCGGCCTGAAGACAGTCGCCGATCTGCGCGGCAAGAAGGTCGCCAACCAGACCGGCTCCTCGACCGGCAACATCTTCGTCGACCAGATCGCCACCAAGGCCGGCCTGCACAAGGGTGACTTCCAGGAAGTGCGCATGAACGTCAACGACATGGTGGCCGCGATGGCCGCCAAAACCGTCGACGCCATGGTCAATGTCGAGCCTTATAACGCGATCGCGGAAGACGAGGGCCTCGCCAATTCGCTCCAGGACTTCTACGCGTTCGACAAGCTGCCGGTGTTCATGGCGGCGACGCCGGAATTCATCGACAAGAATCCGGACGCCGTCGTCGGCTATCTCAAGGCCTGGATGGAAGTCGACAGCGATTTCAAGAAAAACCCCGACAAGGTCGCCGAAACGATCTACGCCTTCTACACCTCGAAGGGTTACAAGATGTCGAAGAAGACCTTCAAAAAGGCGCTTGCCAATGTGGAAGTCGGCGTCGGCTGGCCCGACGATCTCGAGCCCTACATGAAGCATCACGCCGAGGTGCTGCTGGCGAATAAGAAGATCAAGGCTATCCCGGACCTCAGCAAGGCCTTCCGCAAGGACTTCTTGAAAAAAGCGAGCGTCTAAGCCCTGATGACGGCAATCGCCGTTTGATATACGAAAGGCCGGCGCCGCTCGCGCCGGCCTTTCAGCTCTATCAGACCTCACCCATTCATAACGCGAAACTTCCGCACCGGAGACGCCAATGTCCAGTCCGCTCAACCAAAAGCCCGAGCCCACCCTTTGGAATTTCAAGCTGCTGTCGGAGAACAACCTCAGCGGCTTCGGCGGCATGGGCGAAGGCATGGCGGTGCAGATCGCCAAGGACGGGCGCCGCATCATCTGGCTGGCGCATGAAAGCGCGCCGAAGAATTTCACCGGTGTCGACGTCTCCGATCCGCGCAACCCGAAAGTCGTGATCCAGACCGACCTGCCGCACGCGCAGGTGCGCTCCAATTCGCTCGAAGTGTCGGGCGACATCATGGCGGTCGCCTATCAGACGCAGAAGAAGGGCATGCAGCCGGCCGGCTTCGAGCTGTTCGACATCTCAGTCCCAGAGAAACCAAAATCGATTTCATTTTTCGACTGCTCGGGCGCGACCTCGCGCGGCGTGCATCAATTGTGGTTCTGCGACGGTGAATATGTGCACATGGCGGCGGGCAGTCCGGATTTCGAAGCCGCCGATCCGAACGACGATCAGTTCTACCGTTGCATCGACGTGCGCAATCCGTCGAAGCCCGTGGAAGTCGGACGCTGGTGGATGAGCGGCACGCGCAAGGGCGACAACGTCGCGCCGCCGCCGCGCCACACGCTCGACAAGGGTTTCCGCGCGCATAACTGCAACGTCTACCCGCAGCGGCCCGACCGCATGTATCTCTGCTATCTCGACGGCGGCATGTACATCATGGACATTTCCAACAAGTCGCAGCCGAAGGTGGTTTCGCACTGGACCAATTCGCCGCCTTACACGGGCTTCACACACACAGCCGTGCCGCTGTTCGATCGCGGCCTCATCCTGGTGACCGAAGAATCGACCGAGAACGACGCGCTCGACTGGCCGAAGCTGATCTGGATGCTGGACGCGCGCGACGAAACCCATCCGGTGTCATTCTCGACGCTGCCGATGCCGCCGGTCGATGCCTACAAGAATCGCGGCGGCCGCTTCGGCTCGCACAACATTCACGAGAACGTACCGGTGCCGACCTCGTTCCAGTCGGACCAGCTGGTGTTCGGTACCTTCTTCAACGGCGGCATGCGCGCCTTCGACATTTCCAATGCCTATCAGCCGAAGGAAGTCGCGGTTTTCGTGCCGCCGGCGCCGAACGGTTCCAAGATCGGCGCTATCCAGCTCAACGACGTGTACGTTGACGAGCGGCAGATCGTCTATACGGTCGACCGGTTTTCCGGCGGGCTGTATATTCTGGAGTGTGATTTTTAAAGAACCTATCGTCACGGATGCTGCGTCAAACTCCGCTCATTCCCGCGCAGGCGGGAATCCAGTTCTTCGCCAAAGCACTGGGTCCCCGCCTTCGCGGGGACGAGCGGATGATTGGTGCTATAATCCCTAAATGAACGAAGTCTTCCCCTCCCCGGCCGCCGGGAAATTCGGCCGCCGGCAAAAGCGCGAGCGCGGGCCGAAGCTGCCGGTGACCGTCATCACCGGCTTTCTCGGCGCGGGGAAAACCACGCTGCTCAAGCGCTTTCTGGAATCGCCGGAGGGCGCCGGCACCGCCGTGGTGGTGAACGAATACGGCGCCGCCGGCATCGACGACGCGCTGGTGCGCGGCAGCGCCGACGAGACCGTCCTGCTCGGCAATGGCTGCCTGTGCTGCATCACTCGCACGGACTTACAAGAGACGCTGCGGCGCATGACGATCGAGCGCGAGCGCGGCGAAATTCCGAATTTCAGGCGCATCGTGATCGAGACCAGCGGCATGGCCGATCCGTCGCCGATCCTGCAAACTTTCGCCACCGATCGCGCGCTCGGCGAGGTGTTTCATCTCGACGTGGTCCTGACGGTGGTCGATGCCGCGACCGGGCTTGCGACGCTCAAATGGTCATCCGAGGCGCGCAAGCAGGCGATCCTCGCCGACCGGCTGGTTATTTCGAAAACCGATATTGCCGGCGAGCAAGCGGCGGCCTTGGCAGCGGAACTGCGCAAACTCAATGCCAATGCCGATATAACGCAGGCCGCCAACGGCGCGCTCGCGCCCGAGAGCTTCACCGACCTGGCCGGCGATCAGCGCAATGCTTTCGTCGCCGAGACTGTGCACAGTGACGGCATTGTGAGTTTCGTCATGAGCAACGACAAGCCGATGCCGTGGCCGGTGTTTTCGCGCGCCATGGAAACGCTGGTGACCATGCGCGGGTCCGACCTGTTGCGGGTGAAGGGATTCCTCAGCGTCGAAGGCTGCAAGGGGCCGGTGGTGGTACAGTTCGTGCAGCATCTGGCGCCGCCGCCGGTCGAACTGGAGCGATGGCCGGACGGCAACAAGCAAAGCCGCGTGGTGTTTATCACGCGCAATATCAGCGAGAAGCAGGTGAAGGATTTGTTCGCCACCGTGCGCGCGCTGGTGTAGCTATTCCCTCTCGCGGCCGGCGATTTCCGCCTGCCACGGCGCGACCTTGCGCTCGACCCAGCCGATAAAGCTGTTAAGTCCGATCGCCATCACCATCAGAATCATGATCGGGACGAACATGGTCGCCGTATCGAAATTATTCGCCGAATTGATGATGACCGCGCCTAGGCCAGAAATGGTGGTAAAAAACTCCGCGATCACCATTCCCACCACCGCGCGGCCGACGGCGAGGCGAATGCCGGCCATGATGTAAGGCAGCGTTGCCGGCAGCACGATCCGGCGCAGGATGATGATGTCGGGCGCGACAAAAGATTTGCCGACTTCGATCAGGGTCTTCGGCACCGCCGTGACGCCGAGCCAGGTATTAATGCAGATTGGAAACAGCGCCATCAGGAACACCACCGACACTTTGACGGTGAAACCGAGACCGAGCCACAGCATCAAGAGTGGCACCAGCGCGACCAGCGGCATGGCGTAACCGGCGGTGATGTAGAAGCCGAAAGCGGCCTCCGCCACGCGGAAGCGGCCGAGGACGAGGCCGATCGGAACGCCGACAACGATCGCCAGCAGATAGCCGAGGACGAAAGAACGCAGGCTGTCGGCGAGCGCGGATGCCAGTTCGCCGCTGCGGAGCAACTCCCAGAACGCCACCGCAATGGCGGTCGGATAAGAGCCGAACACCGGATTGATGTCGCGGCCGAAGATTTCCCACAGGATTAGCAGACAGGCCAGCGAGGTGGTGGTGATGATCCAGCGCGGCAGCGGCCGACGCTCGGGGGCAACATCATCGGCGGCTTTTTTATCGGCAATGTCGGCCATCAGTGAAGTCCCGCGCCGTCATGCAGCGCCTGCCACACTTTGTAGCGCGTTTCGGCGAATTCAGGCGTGCCGCGCACGAGGCCGAGGTCGCCACGCGGACGCGGCAGCGGCACCTTCATGATCTCTTCGACACGGCCCTGCTTCATCACCACGATGCGGTCGGCGATCAGCACGGCCTCGTCGAGATCATGGGTCACGAACAAAATCGTTTTGCCGGTGCGGGCGTGGATGTCGAGCAGTTCAGCTTGTAGGCTTTCCCGCGTCTGCGCGTCGAGCGCGCCGAACGGCTCGTCCATCAGCAAGACGGAAGGATCGATGGCGAGCGCGCGCGCAATGCCGACGCGCTGCTTCATGCCGCCCGACAATTGATGCGGCCGGCGGTTCTGTGAATCCTTCAGGCCGACGAGTTCGAGATATTTCTCCGCCGTGTCGCGCAATTCGGCCCCGCGCATGCCTTTCATCTCGAGCCCGAACATCACGTTCTGCCGCGCCGACAGCCACGGGAGCAATTCGGCGTGCTGGAACACCATGCCGCGGTCATGGCCGCAGCCTTTCACCTCGTGCCCATCTACCGTGACGCGGCCGGAGGTCGAGGGGTCGAGCCCCATCGCCACGCGTAGCGCCGTGGTCTTGCCGCAACCGGACGGGCCGATCAGCGCGACGATCTCGCCGTCGGCGACCGAGAAGCTGACGCGATCCATCGCCTGCACATGATGCAGCGCGCCATCGACGCGCAAGGTGAAGCGTTTGGAGACATCGGAGAACGTGACTTGACCCATACTTAACCCCTAGGCGGCATGCGGGCTGCGAGAGACCGTAGCCCGCATGGAGCGAAGCGCAATGCGGGGAAACCGCACGCAGCTTAAAAACCGGCTCCCGGATTTCGCTACGCTCATCCGGTCTACGGAGAAAGTGCCGTGGCGCCTCTAATGCCCCGCGTTCACAATCTTGAGCGCCTTCTCACGATAGTCCGGCGCGGTCACGTCCTTGATCGCGAGCGGCGCCTTGAGCTTGCCGGCCTTGACCAATTGCTCTTGTATCCAGTTGAACTTTTCCGAAGGCAGCGACAGCGTCGGATCGACTGCCTTGTGCGCGACCGCGTCGTCGAACACGAAAGCGGGGCGCGGATCGTCCGGCTTGGCGTGCGTGATCTCGCGCGTCAGCGCCGCCGTCTCGGCCTTGTGCGAGAGCGCGAATTTCAGCGCGTTCATTTCGGCGGCCAGGAACTTGACCGCGTCGTCGCCGCGCGCGGCCAGCACCTTGGCGGACGAGATGATGCAAACGCGCAGGAAATTCGGCACCGCGTCGCGGCCGGCGACTAGGAGGTGCACGCCCTTCGGTGCGATCGGCTCATATTCGTTCGACACCACCGCCGCCTGCACCACGCCGCCGACCAGCGCCTGATAGCGCTCGCGGTCGCCGCCGACGGCGGCAAGCTTCACGTCCTTGTCGGAGACGCCGTATTTCGCCAGCGCCGAGCGCGCCAGCATGTCCGGCATCGAATTCGGCGCCGACACGGCAATCTGCTTGCCCTTGAGGTCGGCGACCGACTTGATATCGTCCTTGGCGTAAATGCCGTGCGGCACCACCACCCAATGGCAGCCGAGGATCTTGGCGTCGGCGCCCTTGGAGTCGGCGGAGAACACGCCCTGCGGACCGCCTTCGAAACTGTCGACCTCGCCGGCGATCAGCGCCTTAAGGCCAAGCTGGTCGTCCTTGAACGGCACCAGTTCGATCTTGAGGCCCTGTTTTGCGGCAAAGTCGCGCTTGCCGACCATCATGAAAATACCGGCATCGGACTTCGGGTTAAGCAGCCCGTGTTTCCAGACCTTGTCCTGGGCCGTGGCCGGAAAAGCCAACGCCGCAATGGTGACGGTGGCCGCAAGGGCCCCGAAGAATGCGCGCGCGGCGCGCCGATGGGCGATGGTCATGAAGTTCCTCCCTGAATCGTACCGCATTGCGGCAGCTTCTCTGACGTTTATTCCCGGCGACCTTAGCATCATTTTTATGGCCGGGGACATTCCCAAGGTGCCGGGGCGGGCATAGCCTCTGCATCTGCAACCACCGGTCTGCTTAGAAATCCGAGGGAGCCCAGGGAGTTTTCGCCATGAGCCAAGCAAGCCAAAAATTCACGCTCGACGTCAACGGCATGGCGCACACCATCGACGCTGACCCGGACATGCCGCTGCTTTATGCGCTGCGCGACGACCTCGGTTTGAACAATCCGCATTTCGGTTGCGGGCTGGCGCAATGCGGCGCCTGCACCGTGCACATCAATGGCGAGGCGGTGCGCTCCTGCGTGACGCCGCTTTCGGCAGTGAGCGGCAAGGTCGTGACTTTGGCCGGGCTCGGCACGCCGGAGAAGCCGCATCCGTTGCAGACGGCCTATGTCGAGGAGCAGGTACCGCAATGCGGCTACTGCATCAACGGCTGGATCATGACCGCCGCCGCCTTCCTGGCGAAGAAAAAGAAACCGAACGAAAGCGAGATCAAGGAAGCGCTCGAAGGCCTCAAGTGCCGCTGCGGCACCCACATCAGCATCCTCAAAGCGGTCAAGCGCGCCGCCACGATGATGGGTTGAGGGAGAGCGCCATGACAAATTTTGAAAAGACTTCGTCATTCTCGCGCCGCTCGGTTCTTCTCGGCGGTGGCGCGTTGGTCGTCTCGGTCGGCGCCGGCGTGACCTTCGACACGCTGCTGTCGATGAACGAGGCGTTTGCGCAAGGTGCCAAGCCGCCGCTGACGCCCGACCAGCTGTCGTCCTACATCGCGGTCAATGCCGACGGCACGGTCGCAGCCTATTTCGGCAAGATGGACATGGGCCACGGCCTGCAT